>NZ_JBHLTS010000016.1:0-12685 GCF_042434235.1 Mucilaginibacter angelicae
TTGATCCGGGAAACGGGTAAAGCAATATC
The DNA here is from genome assembly GCF_042434235.1 of Mucilaginibacter angelicae. Classification (NCBI taxonomy): domain Bacteria; kingdom Pseudomonadati; phylum Bacteroidota; class Sphingobacteriia; order Sphingobacteriales; family Sphingobacteriaceae; genus Mucilaginibacter; species Mucilaginibacter angelicae. Next base: position 30 of record NZ_JBHLTS010000016.1, read on the forward strand.
TACCGGTACATAAACGCAACCTAACTTCATGATACTTATCATGCTGATCACTGACCATTCCGACCGGTCGAGTAAAACCCCGATCCTTGATCCGTAGCTGATATCCGAGGAGGAACGAATATACCAGGCCAGCTGGTTTGACAAACTGTTCAGTTCCGAATAGCTCAGTATCCGGTCACCGAATACCAGTGCAGATGATCCGGGGGTCAGGGCTACCTGTGCCTCGAAAAAGTCTATTACCGAACGGTACCTATCATAGGCTACCGCTGTATCATTGAAACTTTCCAGAAGTTCTTTGCGCTCTGCAGCACTCAGGTAATCCAGCTCCGAAATTGGTACATCCGGTGAACCGCATACCGCCGGCAGCAACTGCTCCAGGTGACCGCATAGCCGCTCTGCCATCTCTCGGCTGTAAATATCGCTGTTATAGGTCAGGTCAAGCAGAATACCCTCTGTATCCTCCGTAAACGCAAAAGACAGATCGAACAGGCTGCCTTTAATTTCAACGCCCTTAAATTTTTCAATTTGCAATTTCCCCAAGCGGGGATTCGATCTGTTACCCTTACCCGTGTTCTGCAACACCACCATCACATCGAACAAGGCGTTACGGCTCAGGTCACGCGGCAAATCCAGCTGGTCTATTAGTTCATCAAACGGGTACAGCTGGTGCTCATAGGCACCTAACGTTACCTCACGCACATGCGACAACAGCGAACGGTAGCTCCAATCCCCTTCGAAACGGCTCCGCAAGGCCAGCGTGTTCACATAGAACCCGATCTGTTCTTNACCCATGAAAAGCGTGCTTCCGCTTGCCTGTAACAGTTCTTTTAAATCCGATATTGACACACCGCCGATCAGCAGGCTTACCATACCTCCGTTATAGCTCTTCTGTGAGGGACGCCCGCCAAGGTCTCCCGACAGCTCCAGCACAGGCAGCGGGCCTGATAATGCTTCCTGCCAGTATGCGGCATGTACACCCTGTGCCCCTGCTGATAAAACCGATTGCTGCCAGGCAGCGTAATCTTTATACTGGATCCTTAAGGGTTGTAACTGTACCGGTGATCCTGCCTTCCCTGAATTATAATATCCCAATACCTCCCCGATCAGTACTTCCATCGACCAGCCGTCGCTGATGATATGGTGCATCACATACGCGAAAACCCAACGGTCTTCCGATAACCGGCATAACAGCGCCCGCAGCAATGGTCCTTCAGCCAGATCAAAACTTTGATTGACAAATTCACTTACCTGTCCCTTTACGCTATCCTCACCATCCTCATCCCCTCTAAGGTCAAGCTCCTCGATGCGAAAACCAAGTTCTTCCGGGCTAAGGATATACTGGCGAACTTCACCAGATTCGTTCTCTCTGAATACCGTCCGCAGGATCTCGTGACGGCTGATCAGAGTTTTCAATGAAGCCTGTAAAATATCATATTGGAGTTCTCCGTTAAAAACATACATGTCAGAAACATTATATGCCACATTATTAACATCTAACTGGCTTAATAGCCATACCCTTTGCTGAGCTGATGATAATATAAATGAATCCAGGGAACCATCTACAAGGGTTATAGGCTGCAATTGACCAGTATTAACATCTGCCAAATTCCCCTTGAGATAATTTACAATTTCGACTTTATGCTTTTTGATCTCTTCGAGCAAATGCTCATCAATTAGCCCATTATATTTCATCTTTAAATTGTCATCAACTAAAGATATATAGATATTATTCTCGCGAAGTTTGCTTAATAAATCCCTCATAGATTAAAGAATTATTTCATTATCCATTGCAATATTTCTGGCCAGCCATAACCTTTCATCAACTAATCCAGAAATATCGATGACTGTGTTTGCTTCAAAAAGTTCTTTTATTGCCACCTCAACATTAAAAACCTTGTTGACTTTTTGAAGGAAAACCATTGCTTTCAAGGAGTCGCCACCCAATTCAAAAAAACTATCTTGTGCCCCAACATCTTCAATTCCAAAAAAATCCTCGAAAAGCTGTTTCATTCTCGCTTCTGTCTCTGTTGTGGCTTCAACATAATTTGTAGATAATTCCGGTCGCTGAGATCTATTACCGGTTGTTTCAGTTTCCTGATTTAGAAAATGATTTTCTTGTTTAAGAGCTCTTTCACGTATTGAGAACAACTGAACAAAATCAGAAGTCGATATTATCAGGGTAGGAATTTTCAAATGCAGTGCCCTTAAAAATACAGGAACAACTTCTTCGGGATTAACGCAGAATTTGAGGAAGCTGTTTAACTCAGACACAGGAACACGTTTTGATAAATCGGTGGCCATTCCGGTATCTCTTACAGTAGACCATTGGATACTTATATTAGGATAATCAGTTAATCCGCGTTCGGCAACTGCATCCAAAACCAAATTGGCACCAACATAAGCCACCTGCCCCACATTTGGTAATGAAGCATTTTGCGAAGAAAAATTCACAAAAAAGTCCAGAGATGTGCGCTCAAAAACAGTGTGGAGAACATCCGTACCGGTTATTTTTGCCTCAAAAACTTTGATATCATCTTCAATTGTTCTATTCAAAATTACCCCTGCAGTATCAGCTAAGCCAGCGGCATGTACAACCCCGTTCACTTTTCCAAATACGTCTTCAGCATTTCTAATTCCCAAAGAGACCTCTACCTGATTGGCTACATCCGATTGAATGTAGATCACTTTTGCTCCCAATTGAGTTAAACGAGAAATAAAATCAGATTTCACATTGCTACGCCCTATTAAAATCAGATTTGCGTGAAAGCTTTCGGCTAAAAACTCAGCGATTAACTTACCTAAACCACCGCCTGCTCCAGTAATTAAATAAGTACCGCCATATTTTAAAACAGGGGCATCATCAATGTTACCTAAATTAATTTTTTCAAAAAACTTGCCATACCTTCTCATTCCTCTAACGGCAACTTCCTGATCAGTAATATCCCGATTCAACTCTTTGATCAAGCTCGAGACACTATCAGCCGATAAATCTAATAGTTCAATGGCTCGGCATGAGATATTCGCAAATTCCAGGGGTAAAACTTTAACAATTCCTAATGACAATGATTTTACCGGCTTTATTGATTCATCTCCTAAAACTTTATACCAACCATTTGACACAATTTCGAGCTGCAGAACACTGAGAGGAAAAGCAAGCACATTATATCTTGCGATATTCAATATTGTTTCATAATTTATTTTGAGATCGCTAAGCGGCAGGTTAGCAGGCTCCCCAGGTTCAAAAGACCATAAATAAATTATTTTTGTGGGTTTAAAGCCTACATTTTGCAACTCATCAAATAACTTTTTAAGTTCATTTTCTGAAAGCGGATTGATACAATACTCATTTTGCGATATTTGATTATAGTATTCACCACTTTTTACTATTACGCTTTGATTTACATCTAAGCTCATGGAGGCCATCAACAACTCGGTTAAACCATGATTGTCGGAAAAAATCATAACTCGCGCATCTGTGAGATCCGCTTTAAAGTCTGCCCCCCCTAATAATTGCTTCCACCCTATACCATAAAAATAGTCGCCCACATCGCTCTTTCGTTCAATTGCAGAGGCATTGTTGCTTTGTAGCAACATACCATATGGATCCACTTCTGCTGTATATTTCGTTTCGTCAAAACAATAGGTTGGTAATGATATACGTTGCCGCCGTTCATGTTCCCAGAAAACATTCCACTTAACAGTTATACCTTTGGTCCATAGCTTACCTAAGCTATTAAGAAAAAAGGAGTGATCATTAACCTCTTGTTTTACTGACGGTAAAACATTAACAACAACATGTTTTTTGTTTTGAAAAACATGTTGATTAAGCAAACTGGAAAGCGAGTGCCCGGCACCAAGTTCTACAAATACCGGGTTAGTGACCTGCTCGAGCAAGAACTTGATCCCACCAGAAAAATTAACCGCCTGGCGCATATGCTTTGCCCAATACTTTGCCAACATTGCATCCTCATCATCAATAAGGCGTCCTGTAAGATTTGAAATAAACGGTATACCTGGCCGGTTCAACTCAACATGTCCAATTTCCTTTTCAAAAAGATCAGTAATAGGATCAATCATAAAAGAATGAAAAGCATGAGAGGTACGAAGTCTTACAGATACAAGATTATCCTTAGCTAATAAGTTAACAACCTCGTCAATTGCATCATCATCACCCGATAATACTACCTGCTCGGGGCCATTTACCGCTGCAAGCGAGATACGATCATTCAAATATTTCCTTGCCTGATCTTCGCCCATTGATAAACTCAACATGGACCCCTGCGGCAAGTTATACATCAATTCGCCTCGTTTTACAACAAGCTTCAGTGCATCATTAAAGCCGATAACACCACTAATACAAGCTGCAACATATTCCCCTATACTGTGTCCAAGCATGAAATCCGGTAATCCGGCATAGGCTATCATCACCTGGGCAAGAGAATATTCTAATAAAAATATAAGGGGCTGGGCATACCTTGTTTCATTAATGAGATCACAATTGGGTGAAAATATAACCTCCTTCAGGTCTTTTCCAACAAGTGTATTGAGGATACTAAAACCCTCGTCCATATACCTGGCAAACAACTTATTATGCTGATACAAATCAAGCCCCATCCGCGAATATTGCGACCCCTGCCCCGGAAACATGAATACAATTTTTTGCAGTTTATTCCTCACACTCTGACTTTCAGGAGATTGGATATTTAACGATGCTAAAAGCTGCTCTCTTCCTTCAAACACAATTGCTTTGCGATATGGAAATGCTTTTCTTCCTACAGCCATGGTATACGCCATATCTGATAAATCGACATGCTCATTTTCTTTAACAAAATCAGCCAGCCGCTTATTCAATCCATTTAAAGCAAAATCTGTTTTTGCCGAAAACACCAAAATGTTAACATCAGAACCGGGTTCATTTGATAAAGCTACCGGAGGTTCTTCCAGTATAACGTGAGCATTTGTGCCGCCCACGCCAAACGAGTTTATTCCGGCTCTGAGCGGCCATGTTCCATTTCCATCCCATTGTGCTAACTCAGTATTAACGTAAAACGGTCCCGACTGAAAATCTACCAGTTTATCAGCTTTTTCAAAGTGCAAAGTCGGTGTGATCTGTTTAAACTTTAAGCTTAATGCAGTTTTAATTAAACCAATAACTCCTGCTGCGGCATCCAAATGCCCTATATTAGTTTTTACTGCCCCGATTGGACAAGGAAGCCCCTCATAATCTTTAAAAGCTGTATTTAAAGCTGTGATCTCTATCGAATCTCCTAATTTTGTTCCGGTACCATGGGTTTCGATATAACCTATAGAGGCCGACTCAACCTTCGATATTTTTTGTGCTAACTTTATGCATTCGATCTGGCCGTCAATACTTGGCGCAGTATAGCCAACTTTTCGTCGTCCGTCGTTATTAACAGCACTGCCTTTTATAATTGCATAAATATGATCTCTATCTGCTATTGCATTTTTTAGCTTCTTTAAAACAACCATTCCAATTCCTTCTCCACCAACAGTCCCGCTTGAACGTTCATCAAATGACCGGCAGTGGCCATCAGCAGATAAAATTGACCCATCCTGATACTCGTACCCTTTCAAGATATCGGTTGATAAAGAGACCCCCCCGGCAATAGCGAGGTTAGTTTCTCCAAAAAGCAATGCCTTACAAGCCATATGAACGGCAACAAGAGAGCTGGAACACGCAGTTTGAGTAGTTATTGACGGGCCTTTTAAATTTAACTTATAAGAGACCTGAGAATTCATAAAGTCCTTATTATTCAAATGCTTCAACACGAATTCAGGGATAGCTTGATTCTGATGATTCAATATTGTAGAATGTACTCTCCAATTCAGATCATCTGATGCTCCCGAATAAATGCCAATAGATCCGGACGTTTGCTCGGGGTCGTAACCCGCGTCTTCCAAAGCTTCCCAAACACATTCATGAAATATTCTGTTCTGAGGGCTCAAAAACATAGCTTCCTCTGGTGTGTAATCAAAAAAAGCCGAATCAAAAAATTCTTTTCTTTTTAATGAAGAGCCAACGCCAACGATTTTTTTCTGATGCCTTTCTTCCCTTTTATCGTTATTGTTTAAAGTTTGCGTCTCAAATGAAAGCAAGGATTCCCTGCTATTTTTAAGATTGTCCCAAAATTCTCTCCAGGTTTCGGCTTCTGATACGCGACAGGCAATTCCAATAATAGCTACTTCAAAACCTGTATATTGGTTACTCTTCACTTCCATTATCTAATAAATTAAATGTTTCGTTCATGGTATTTACTAATTCGTCCATGTGCTCTTCATCAGTTTCCCGATCGGTATCATTGGATATTAATTGCAATGACAATGAAGCTATGTTAGGCGAGCGGTAAGCTTCTAATAATGAAATTTTCTTAAAAAACACCTTGTTAATTAAACTAAGCATCTTTATAACCGTAAGCGAATTGCCCCCTAAATCGAAGAAATTATCATTAACACCAATGTTTTCTTTATCAATGCCAAGAACCTCACTCCATATGTCCACTAACTTCCATTGTACTTCATTATCAGGAGGAATGTAAGCCTGCGTTTGCTCCAGTTTGGCCTCTGTTAATTTTGGCAGGGCCTTTCTGTTAATTTTCCCATTAGCTGTTAAAGGCAAATTATCTAAGGCGATAAAATAAGCGGGGATCATAAACTGAGGAAGCTTCCCGCTTAAAAAATCTTTCAATTCATGCATCAACAGATCGTCACTACCAACAACGTAAGCTGCCATTGCCAGTTCATTTTTTGCTATTTCGATAGCAATTACGGCAACGGCATTAACAGATTTGTGTTGCAGTATAGTACTTTCAACTTCTCCTAATTCAATCCTGTAGCCGTTAATTTTAACTTGCTGGTCTCGTCTCCCTATATACTCAACCTCTCCATCCGGTAGCCATTGGGCAACATCGCCTGTATCATAAACCAGGCTATTATCATTGGAAGAAAATGGATGTTTAACAAACTTTGCAGCTGTCAATTCATCTGCTCCGAAGTATCCTCTGGATAATCCATCGCCGCCAATGAATAAATTTCCCGGCACGCCTATAGGACAAAGTTGATTTTGATCGTCCAGGATATATAACTGAGTGTTTTGAATTGGTTTTCCAATGGTTATTTTTTTTCCATGTTCCAGTTTTTTTGATGTCGACCAGACTGTAGTTTCAGTTGGTCCATACATATTATAGATCCGGGCATCGCTTCTTTTTGCCAATCGGCCCAACAAATCGTCAGATATCCGTTCGCCCCCTACCATGATATATTTTAAAGATCTCAGGAATAACTCTGATTCCTTGTCCTCAGCTAACGCATTTAAATAAGAAGGTGTTATTTGAATCGAATCTATCCCGGTTTTATGTTGGTTTAAATCTATGGTTGCTCTATTAAAAAGATTTTTAAAATCATTTAAATAGTTCAAACTTTCAATCACTTTTTCGTCGGCAATACCAAAGTCAATTAAACATGCCACTTCTGTTACACCGATATCATATAACGTTTCTATAATACCGACTGAACTTTCTGGTGTGCCCAATAACGCCGAAGTTTGCCAATACCTTTCAAAAGCGATTTCCATTAAATCATCAAAATCATCAGGATCGAGAATATCTTTATCTAAATCTTTTGCAAGGTTTTTAATCAGACCGACACTTGATTTTAAATATTCAATAAACGGACCTTTAACCGTCTGTTTTACATCAACTAAATTTTCCCCTAAATAGGTGTGTAACATTAACACAACGCTACCCTGATCAGGATCAAAATTATTGTCGGCCAGGGCCTGTTTATAAATTTTAATATTCTCCTGTAACTCCCCGATGTCCTGTCCTAATAAATGGGTAAGGATGCTGGCCCCTGCTTTGCCTGCATTTTGGAAAGTATCGGAGTTACCTCCTGAGGTAACATAAATGTTCAAGTCGGATTGAATCGGTTTTGGAAAAATTTTAACATCAATATATTTTCCCAAACCATTTGTCCTTTTAACGGCTTCTCCCTTCCAAAGCGCCCGTAATTCTTCAATTTGCCTAAACATAATCTGATGTCTTTCGGCATAATTATCAGGCTGAAGTACAAAGTCGTCCGCATGCCAGCCTGATGCAATTGAAAGCGAGACTCTACCGTTAGACAAATTATCTACTACAGACCATTCTTCTGCAACCCTGATTACATCATGTAGTGGTAAAACAACGCTTCCAGCACGAATTTCAATACGATCGGTAATTGTTGATAAACCTGCCGCTAATACCGATGGATTTGGAAAAATGCCTCCAAATTCATGAAAATGTCTTTCAGGCAACCAAACTGCACGGAAATCATTTTTATCGGCGAAAGACACTGATTGTTTTATAAGGTCATATTTTTTATCGTAGGAAGTATCTTTCTGGCTTGAAAAGTAAAATAAACTAAAGTCCATTTGAACTGCCCGCCGCGAAAGAAAACGATCATATGAATTCGCCGCCCCTTTGTTACTTTTTATGGTAACTAAAATGCCATTACATAATGTCCAAAACAGCTCTAAAATGGATATATCAAATGATATAGAAGTTATTGACAACAAATGACTATTGTGATCAAGAGGTAAAACCTTCATCATCCCCAGAATGAAATTAACCAGGCTCTTATGCTCAATCATAACAGCTTTGGGTTGCCCGGTAGATCCGGAAGTATAGATCATATATGCAAGCTGCCTGTTAGAGCGAATTCCAGCCAGCTGAACAAGCTCACACTCTTCAATAAGATGCCAGTCTGCATCCAGATTTACCAAAGAGCCAATGGTAGAAGTCAATTTCTCTTTACTTAAATTATCGCTGATAAAAATCCCGGCTTGGGTATTATCCAACATATACCGGATTCGCTCTATCGGATAAGTAGGATCGATCGGCACATAAGCTCCTCCTGCTTTCATTATGCTAATCATGCCAATAAGCATATTCAGCCCTCGTTCCACACATATTGGAACAAGGATTTCTTGCTTCACTCCCAAACTGGTTAAATAGCGGGCAAGCTGATCCGTCTTAACATCAAGTTCATGATAGGTAAGAGATTTATCTTCAAAAATTACCGCAACCTTATCTGGATTGTTTAGTGCAATATCTTTAAATAAACTTAAAAGTGTTTTATCATCCGCGTATGCCTCTTCGGTCAAATTAAAATCCTGAAGTATCTGTCTTGCTTCACCCTCAGTCAGGTAAGATAGCCTATTAACAGGCATAGCCGGGGCTTTTAAAGCCGACTCAAGAAGCTGTTCAAAGTGCCCCATGAGTCGGGTAACAGACTCTGCCAGGTAGATATCTGAATTAAATTCTATAAGGACGTTCAGACCATCACTCTTTTCAATAAAGCTAAATGTAAAGTCAAACTTGCTTATCTTAACTTCACCTCCATCATAAGAATTTATATTCAGATCAGACAAAGTTTGCAACTTATCCGTATTACTACCCACGCCTGTATTGTGAAGAACGGCCATGACATCAAACAGCGGGTTTCGGCTAAGATCCCGCTCCAGATCAAGCATATCTACAAGTTGATCGAATGGAAATAATTGATGCTCGTAGGCTCCTAAGGTAACATCCTTAACCCGGTGAAGTAAATCAATAAATGATTCGGTACCCTTAAATTGGTTTCGTAAAGGAACAGTATTAACATAAAACCCAATCTGGTCTTCCAGATCTATATGTTCCCGGCCGGCTATTGGTGTTCCAATTATAATATCTTCCTGTCCCGTATATCGATATAATAGTACGTTAAGCAAAGAGATTAGCCCCATGTATAAAGTACATCCCTGATCTTTTACCAATTCCTTTAACGCACTCGTTGATTTCATCGATACCATTGCGCTCAGAGATCCCCCATTGTATGTTTTCACAGCTGGCCTGGTAAAATCGTAAGGTAAATTGAGCACCGGAAGTTCTCCCGATAGCTGATTAAGCCAATAAGATTTATGTTTGTTGAACGAATCCCCTTTTAATTGATCTTGTTGCCATTGCGCGTAATCTTTATATTGGATGGACAACGGAGGAATTGAATCTTGTATTCCATCAATTTCTTCATTGTAAAAGAGCATCAATTCCCTGAACAACACATTCATAGACCAACCATCACTTATAATGTGATGCATTACATGTGTAAATACCCATTTCTGTTGCTCTACCTGATATAAATTAAACCTGAACAGGGGTCCGGTTGCCAGGTCAAACGGGCGGTATAAATCTTGATGAATTAATTCGTGAAGCTGGTCTTCCTGTTTTATTTCATCTATTAAACTTCTTTGATTTATGATAAAGCCAATCTGGTTCTCTGCTTTGATTTTTTGCTTAACATCACCATTTTCGAGTTCGATAAACACCGTTCGCAAAATTTCGTGGCGTTTAATGAGTTTACCTACAGCTTTGGTTAAAGCATCTATTTTTAAGGTGCCATTAAAAACGAATACATCTAAAAGATTATAAGCCAAGCTACTATCTTCAAATTGACTCAATACCCATAGCCGGCGTTGAGCAGAAGATAAAGCATAATATGGTTTCATATCTACTTTGGGTATCGCTTCAAACACCTCTTTACGAGAATTATTTATAAGTACGGCCTGATCTTTTAGTAAAGGGTTGTTAAACAGATTTCTTAATGCTACCCTCACGCCAAATTCCTGGTAAATTTTGCTTGCCAGACGGGTCATTTTCAAACTATGCCCCCCGAGTTCAAAAAAATCGTCGTCTATGCCTATTCTATCTTTACCAAGAATTTCCTGCCAAATATCTACCAAAGTGCCCTCTAATACATTTCGGGGCGATTTATAGGATAATTTTCTTGAATCGTCTAAGATCTCTGGTTTCGGTAACCTGGTTTTATCCAACTTACCATTACCTGTTAAGGGTAAACTTTCCAATTGCACAAAATGCGTTGGCAACATATATGAGGGCAGTTTTCCCGACAAATATTCTCTTAGTTCGCTCGAAACCAGTATTTCTTTGCTTACCAGATAGGCAATTAATATTTTATCTCCATTATCTTCGGTATTTATAACGACGGCCACATGTTCTACAAGCGGATTTTCTAAAATCGAAGCCTCAATTTCACCAATCTCTATTCTATAACCTCTTATTTTAACTTGAAAATCTTTCCTTCCTAAATAAGTGATCTGTCCGTCTTTTTCCCATCGGCCCAAGTCTCCTGTCAGATATATTTTTTCTTCTTTTTTAAATGGACTTGTTATGAATTTCGTTTTAGTAAAATCGGGTTGATCAAAGTATCCCATGGCCAAATTATCCCCGCCTATGCAAATCTCACCGATCATTCCATGAGGCAGCAATTGCTGATTTTTGTCGAGTATATAAATTTGAGTATTGTCAATAGGTCGGCCTATTGAAGGAATGTCTTTTATTTGATCTGGCTCGTTACTGCTTAGTGTACAAGAAGTCACAACATGCGTTTCTGCCGGGCCATAATGGTTGTGAAGTACAATTCCAGTTCCATGGAGATATTTTTGAAAAGATTTACTGAGAAATAATTGTTCTCCTGCAACAATTATATTTTTAATGAAAGGGCGAATATTAGTTTTAAAATATTCCTCATCCATCAATAATTTAAAATAGGCCGTCGGTAAAAATAGGGTATCTATTTTATTGCAGGTTACAAAATCAACCAATTCATTTACTCCACTTTTCAGCCTTTCATCTATTGGATATAATGTTGCACCTAATAACAACGTAGAAAAGATCTCTTGGAAAGACACATCAAAACTGGTACTGGCAAACTGCATCACTGATTTAATATTCCCGGAACCAAATTGATTTAAATGAAAGTTCATCAGATTTGTCATTCCGGCATGCTTCATCATAATTCCTTTTGGCTTCCCGGTAGATCCTGAAGTATAAATTACATAGACGAGATTTTGAGGGGTAATCTTTACAGCCAGATTTGATGTTGAATAACGTTGACTATTATCAATAAATTCGGAATAAAAATGATCATCAATTAAGACAGCGCATTTACTGTCCATTTTCAAGAAATTTTTCCTCTCTTCGGGATAATTAGGATCAATTGGTAAATAGGCGGCTCCTGATTTTAATATCCCAAGTAATGTTATAATATATTTTTCGCTACGTTCCTGGGAAATTCCTACAATACTACCAACTTCAATGTTATATTGTAAACGAAGATAGTGGGCCAACTGATTTGACAAACAATTCAGCTCCGAATAGCTTAGTGTCCGATCACCGAATACTACCGCGGCTGATTCAGGGTTCCGAGATACCTGTGCCTCGAAAAAGTCTATTACCGAACGGTCCCTATCATAGGCTACGGCCGTATCGTTGAAGCTTTCCAGAAGCTCTTTACGCTCTGCAGCACTCAGGTAATCCAGCTCCGAAACCGGTACATCCGGTGAACCGCATACCGCCGGCAGCAGCCGCTCAAGGTGACCGCATAAGCGCTCTGCCATCTCACGGCTGTAGATATCGCTGTTGTATTCCAACTGCAATTGTATCCCTTCTCCCTGTTCTGAAAAGTTGAACATTAAGTCGAACTTACTGCTCTCTGTCTGCACTTCTTCATAAGCCCTTACTTCAAGGCCCTCAAGTGTCGGGAGCACTCCCTTGCCCATCCCCGTGTTCTGCAACACCACCATCACATCGAACAAGGCGTTA
>NZ_JBHLTS010000017.1:0-331076 GCF_042434235.1 Mucilaginibacter angelicae
AACGATACTTACTTAGATAGTTTCGCTTTAGCGTCAGATCATTGGTGTTTATTCGCATAACAAAATTAGCTTAGTTATATAAAGCTAATTCTGTTACCGAATTATCTAACCTTTACAGCAATGACATATTTTTGTGTATATCGGCCCCTAATACAAATCCGGGTAATCCGTAATAACACCGTCAACACCTAAACTTTTCAGCTGCTCAATCTCAGCTTTGGTGTTTACTGTCCATGGTAATACTTTAATCTTCGCATCGTGGCATTTCTTTACCAGGTCGGCATTGACCAGTTTATAGTCCGGGCTGTAGATGAAGGGGGTAAACCCCAGATCGGTCATGTTATCTTCAAACGATTTTTTGTTTTCGATGAGATAAGAGGTGCGCACATCGGGATATTTTTTGTGTATGATCTGCAGCGTACGTTTATCAAACGACTGGATCACCACATAAGGCAGGATCTTCTTCTTGATCAGGACAGCCATTAGTTTCTCCACAAACTCATCCGCGCTGGGATTATAAATACCATCGCCGGCAGGTGAGCATTTGGTTTCTATGTTATAGAATACGGGCTTTTTGTGGTTCACCTTAATATAATTCTGTACCGAATCAATCAGTTCGGACAATAGCGGCATATAGGTTTTAAGCTTTTTCTGGCGCGGAAATTTGCTGTATGGTTTTGAGCCTACATCATATTTCTTCAAATCCTTATACTTCATTTTATAGAGGATAAGATTTTTCCCTTCTTCATTACTGATCTCTTTACCATCGGGCGTAAGTGAGAACAACGGGTTAATGTATTCGTCATGCGATAGTACCACCTGCCCATCAGCCGTAATATGCGTATCCATCTCCAGTGTTGTAACAACACCAAGATCAATGGCGTTTTTCATAGCCGGGATGGTATTTTCGGGCATCAGTCCCCTACCGCCGCGATGTGCTTCGGCACTGAAGGAAGGAAAATCCGCATTTTTAAATTCCATGTTTTTAACAACGGTAAAGCCTGATAACAAGATAAGGCTTATTCCGGCAACAATGTTTAATTTATTTTGCATCTAATTCGCTTGAATATTTATTGCCGAAACGATCTGTAGCTTCAACTCTTACTTTTTTAACTGAAGGCTCAAAATGCGCTACGAACAAGTGACCTGTTTCATGCGGCTCCACAAAATGACGACCTGCCGGTAACTGATCACCTTTGTACAAACTTACCGATAATGGATCATATCCCTGCTCTTTTGTTAGTGCTCCCATTGGTTTGTCATCTAAAAAATACACAACCTTCCATTGCGGGTCATAGTTCCAAATGTTGGCAATGAGGCGCATCTGGCCGGTCAGCTTTTCAGCATAAACACTGATCTGGTTTTCGGCCGGTAAGCCTGTCGATTTATAATACCATTTCAGCTCGGTGCCATTTACAGAATAAACGCCGTAACCGCGCGGGGTGCCATCAACACAGATGGGGCCTGTCCACCAGCCACCGCATACCGTGCCGTGGTTATGTTCAAAAATACCATTGGTAATATTGTTATCATGGTAATGCGTATGGCCCGACATAATGTGTACATTGCTGAAACCCTCCAGCGCTTTATAAAAATCCTGGTTGTTTTTTACCTGGTTGTAAACCGGGATATGCAGGTTAATGATCAGCAGCTGGTCTTTTTTAACATATTGCAGGTCTTTTGCCAGCCAGTTCAGCTGGTCTTCGGTAATATAACCGTCGTACTCGCGCTCAACACCAAGGTAACGCACATTATCGAGCACCACATAGTGCGCTTTGCCGCGGTTAAATGAATAATAGGTTGGCCCGTAAACCTGTTTAAAAGTAACATCCGATGTTTCATCACCACCCTGGCGGTAATCCATATCGTGGTTACCTATCGCCTGGAAAAACGGGATGCCCATTTGGGCCACCGCCTCATTATAATCTGGGAAAAGCTCATGGTTATCCCATACAATATCACCCACACAAATGCCGTGTACCAGTGCATCTTTCCCTAATGATTTTATGGTAGCGATGGTATCCGGTACCGAAGTATCCATCATTTGCTTAACATCCTTTTTGTTTTTCACTTGCGGATCGGCCCAGATGATGAAATGATGGTTGTTATCATCAGCCTTCAGCGGCTCCAGCTTAAAATCAAAATGCGAGCTGCTGCCAATTTTTTCGTAATGTTTAGCAACATTATAATCGGTTTTAAACTCGTAACCCGATGGGGTGCTCATGAATATGCTTTTGGCTTTTTCATTGGGTGTAAGTTCGTAGTTACCTTTATCATCGGTAAGCACTACCGAAAAACCATCGGATATTACCACACCTTTAATTCCTTTTTTACCCGCCGTAACGCGGCCTTTTACAGTATCGGCAGTTAATAATTGAGTAAATGCATTGGCGCGGAGCGAGATGAATGCGCCGCCGGTTATAAGGCCTACGCCCTGTAAAAATGATCTTCTGTTCATTTGGATTGTATTTTCGGTGCTCAAGGAGGTTTTGAGCGCTGGTAAATGTGGATGATAAAAAAGACCCGATGATAAATTATAGGTATTCAAAAGCTTTCAATTCCCTCCCTCGGGAGGGGCGCAACAGAAACGTGTGATGGCAGGTAGGGGTTATCCGCCTTACCGATCAAATGATCAGGCGGATAAAACCCCTCCCTACACCCTCCCAGGGGAGGGAATCGCACATTCCCTGGCTTTTACACCTATAAATTCATCACAGCCTCTTTATTGTTTTAATTTTGAATTGTTGTAAAGCCGGTAGCTGTTTCAATAGCAGTTATCGGTGATGTAAGCGTTAGCGGGATGCTGGTTACTGTCCTGCCGGTTATCCATCTGCCGGTAAATGCATCATAAACACCACC
Source organism: Mucilaginibacter angelicae (assembly GCF_042434235.1). Lineage (NCBI taxonomy): Bacteria > Pseudomonadati > Bacteroidota > Sphingobacteriia > Sphingobacteriales > Sphingobacteriaceae > Mucilaginibacter > Mucilaginibacter angelicae. The sequence goes on from NZ_JBHLTS010000017.1 coordinate 2,860, forward strand.
CAACTGGCTAAATAAGCCGTCAGTTGGCAAGGTGAGTTTTGATGTATTGGAGCCGCCGCCGTAAAAGCCCTGTTCTGTACGGGTTACCGGGTTGATGGTACTGTAATAATCGGTATTTGTAATACGGTAACCAACTTCCGGCGGACCGGCCGAATAAACGGTACCCCCACCGCCGTACATGATCAAATCAAGCGGAACACTTGCGGCATTAACGGTTGTACCTGCAAACACGGCTATCCCCGCAACGTTACCGCTATTGGCCAGCAGGTTGGTTGTTACGTTGCCAAAATCAGCACCCGGCACTTCGGCATACATCGTACTGTTGATCCAGTTTGACGAGCTAATATCGGTTGAACCTTTGCCCCAGATATTTTTATTACCGCCCACATAAAAGAACCCGCCTTTTTTAACCGAGCCCGATGTAAGGTTAAACTTGTAGGTTTTTGCCAGCCCCTGTGCCCAGCCGTTTACAGGTGCCGGGTTAGTGCCTGCATTATTACAGGTTACCACGGCATAATTGGTTACCGAAAAGTCGATATCCTTAGTTGCCTTAAACTGGATATATTCGTAATCAGCATCGCTGCCCGAAGGATTGGTGAGGTAACCGGTTATGATAATCGGCGAAGGTTTGGTTGCCGCAAGGGTAAACACATCGTCGATGGTGCGCGGCCAAAGCTGCATTTTGGTATCCGTACCGGATGTTACCGCAAAGGGGATACCTGTAAAATTAGCACTGAATGGTAATTCCGTAGCTGCGAAAGCAGCGTTAGCCTCGGTATGCATTGTTATTTTACCAAAACCATCGTTAATGGTTTTATCACCCGCATAGGTTTCGCCTTGCTGCGGCTCAGGGTCGGCTACCGCTTTAGCAATAGTAACCAGTGTATTTTCATAAATATCGGGCGAAGCCAATAAAGTAGCCGATGGAACAGATTGCACTTTGATAGCCTTATTGGCGGCAACTTTATTTACCGACGCCTCGGTTAGGCCTTTAATACGCATGCTGCCATTCACTTTGGTAAGTGTAGCACCATCAACCTGTACCACTACCGAATCGCCGGGAATGTAATTTGCTGCCGCGCTGCCTATTTCAAGGGAAATACCCCTTACTGCGCTGCGGCGGTTATTTTGCACCACCAATACGCCTGCCGGGCAATTACCCGCCGCCGCGTTTGAAATTACCACGCCTACCATTTCTTTAGCACCGCCCATATTATTGCTGTTCAGCACAACATCCGAGCCTTTGTAAATACCCCGAAGGTCAACAACAGCTATGATGGGACTTAAAGTGCCCTGGGCATAGTTGTTCTTTTTACATGAACTTATACTGACAGCCATTGCAAGCACCAGTAATAAATATATCTTTTTCATTTTATAGAGATCTTAGTTTAAAACCGGTTTGTTATTGTTTTTGCCACCATACCTGGGTACTGATATCATCTGCACCCTGCGCTGCAACAGCAGCTTTGTAACTATCAGGATTGGCCGATTGCACATAAACAGGGTATTGCAGCCTGGCCGGCATAATGCCATTATTCCTTAAACCATTACCTTTCGGCAACACCGGGTGACCAGTACGGCGATACTCAAACCACTGCTCAAAATCAGTATAAAACATAGAGTAGTATTTTTGAACGTGGATCATCTCCATCTTCTCGTCGAGCTGGGCAGCATTATCCCAGGTGATATCGGCGCCGGTTAAATAGGTATCTATCGGCGTGTTATAGGTTGGAATCCAAAATGTGATGCCTGCCTGGATCCCATTTTTATAATACGTAGCCGCATCGCCCGAAATCCAGCCTTTGGCAGCAGCTTCTGCCAGGATAAACTGCAGTTCCGAATAGTTCATGATATTCCCCATCAGCGGATCATTCATTAATGTAGTTGTTGATGTAGTTGACAGGAAATATGATTTGATGCCAATGTTTTCGCCCGGGGCATAACCGCTTGGGATCCCCTGGATCCCGCCCTGGTAACTTGATATCGACCAGCGATTACTGGTTAACCTTGGATCGGCCCATTTGGCCAAATTGTTGACAAAATACTCGCACAAACCAATAGCCCGCCAGTCCTGCTCACGTACGCCGCCTATAAATGGAGATGTTAAGGAGCCGGAGCCAGTCCAGCGTAAAACGGCCGACTCGTCATTGCTTGCCATGATAGGATAAGCATCAGGATTGGTATCAACCATCTGTTTGATCTTGGCAATCACCTGTGCCGAAACATCGGCCTTGCCTGATACCCTTAACAATAACCTCAAATAAAGTGAGTTACCAAACTTGCGCCATTTTAACGCATTGCCGTTGAATACAGGGTCGCTGCCCGCAACTACGTTTGCCGATGCATTAAGCAAGGTATCCGCGGCTTCCAGGTTTTTGAAAATATCCAGGTAGATCTCTTTCTGCTTATCAAACTTAGGCGTAAAGTTTCCTTCCTTGCCTTTGTTGGAATCGAAATAAGGCACATCGCCATAGGTATCTGTAAGCATGGAATATAACCAGGCCTGGCAGATGAGCGAAATGCCCATGTAGGTTTTATTATAGGTAACCTCTTTGCTGGCAATGGTGTAGATATCTTTAAAGTTGGTTAACTGGGTATACCAGCCATTCCAGGTAACATCGGCCCAGGTACGTTTAATATCATACCTGAACACTTTACCTTCCGAATCGCCGGGGTCAACAGTTACCTGCATCAGCTCGTTATTAAAATTACGGGCGCGCAGCATATTGATGCCTAAAGTATTTACCAGCGCCGGGGCCAGCAATTGTTGTGGCAGCGCGTTTGGCGTACCGTTTGGATCGGTATTAAGCGCTATAAAATCCTTTTTACATGACGACATTATGCTAACGAACAACATCATCATCGATATAATTATATATCCGTTCCTTTTCATATTGTTAATTATTAAATGCCAATAACTATGTTAAAACCAAATGTGCGGGTTGACGGGAATTGTGCAATCTCAAATCCCTGCACAATGTCGCTGCCCGAAAGTGTGCCAAATTCAGGATCGAAGATTGGCCACTTAGTCCAGATGTACAGGTCACGACCGTACACACCTACGGTAGCACGCTGCAAACCAAGGCGTTTAACCAAACGCGGACTTAATGAATAATCAAATCTTGCTTCGCGGAATTTCAGGAAGTTGGTTGAAAATGTATTGCCTTCGGCATTGTCAATACCATAGTGCGAGCGATAGTAACCATCAATATCTGTAGCGATTACATCGTTAGGCCTGTAGCTTCCGTCAGGGTTTTGGATAACACCTTTACCTATGATCCCATTATACCTGCCCGGTAAGGTAAGCGTTGTTTTACCCTGCTCGGCCAGTTTATAGTTTGAAAGTGAGTACGATACACCGCCAACCTGGGCATCAAACAACAGGTGAAGGTTAAATTGCTTATACCTGAAATCGTGTCCCATGCTTGCCTTCCATTTAGGGATGGTGTTGCCCAGGTAAACCAGGTTATCTGATAATTTGGCAAAACCTGTAGCCGCATCATAAACTATCTGCCCATCAGGTGAGCGTAAATAGCCGCGGCCATACATATCGCCCATACTGCCACCTACACGTGCTACTATCTGACCACCGCCCGTAGGGCCGTTACGCAATACTACCGCACTATCCGCAAGCTGTTCAATAGTGTTTTTATTGGCGCTGAATGTTGCTGTAACATTCCAGCTAAATGCATTGGCTTTACGGATCGGCGTTCCGTTTAATGTAATTTCAATACCCTTGTTATTTACACGGCCCACGTTGATCACTGCCTGATTGTAACCTGACGACTGATCGACAGTGCGGCTAAGGATCTGATTTTTAGTATTACCCGTGTACAAAGCAATATCAAAACCCAAACGGCTATTGAACATCCTTGTTTCTGCACCAATTTCAAGTGTTGTAGTGCGTAAAGGTTTCAGATCGGGATTGGAGAGTGTACGCGGGTTTTGCAAACCACCTGCATAGGTACTGCCTGCCGATACGTAATTAAATGTTGTTTGATAAGGGTTTGTTGTACCGCTACCCACCCCGGCAAGCGATGCCCTTACCTTTGCATAATCAATAAACTTAGGCAGCTTAAATGCTTCCGACGGCAAAAAGCTCATGCTTGCCGATGGATAAAAGAAACCAACCTGGTCGGTACGATCGGCAGTTGCAAGGGTACTGATCCAGTCCTGGCGGGCTGTTAAATCAACATAGAGGTAATCTTTGAACGATGTTGACAACAAGCCGTAAAAACTGTTGATAGCATATTTTGATTTGAACGGCAGCGTAACCAGCGGACCGGCATTGTTGGCCATTGAATACACACCGGGATATACCAGTGAATCGGCACGTACCTCATCACGGTTATAATTATTACGGAGCATACTGCCGCCTGCTGTCGCGGTTATATTAACATCGTGAGTTATTTTTTTGTTGTACTTCAACAGGAAATCGCCGCCTTGTTCTTCCGAATAAATATTTTGAGTACGGTATGAGCCTTTCGGGTATTTGGTACCTGCATCATAGGGACGCTGCTGTGCGCGCTGCTCATAACCCATATCTAAGGTAGCACGAACCTGTAAGCTCAACTCTTTGGTAATGCTGTAAAGTGCTTCAACGTTGCCGGTAACCGAATTACGGTTTGATCTGTTGATAAACTCGTACGATACGGCATAAGGGTTTTCGGGGAAGGAGCTGAAAGGATAAAAGATGGTTTTACCTTCCTGTCCATTTCGCCAGTAGTTCTTTAACCAGTTTAAATCGGCATTGGGCTGCCAAAAAATAAACCAGTACATCAGTGATTGGTTACCATAACCCGCACCAGGCAGATTATCGCTGTTTCTATTGTTATAATTTACTTTTGCGCTGATAGTTAACTTATCATTGATCTTGGAGTTAACCGATAAGGCGATGCTGTTACGGGTATAACCTGTATTGGGAGTTATCCAGTGATTAGTAACGTTGGTTGCCGAAAAACGCGCTGTTGTTTTATCGCTGCCGCCGTCAACACTTACCGAATTGGTAAAAGTTTGCCCTACGTCAAAAAAATCGCGGATCTGGTTTTTGTATGGCACCCATGGTGTACGTACTGTGCTTTGCTTTTGAGTAGCTGGATCAAGCTGATAAAAAAGCTGCCCATCAAACTTAGGGCCGTAGGCCGAGCTTGTTGCACTGGTACTTGCGCCGTCAGGACCTGCACCGAACGAATAATAACGGGAGCCTGCTGTACCCTGCCCGTATTCATACTGCAAATCGGGCCAGCGGTTTACGCTTTCCAAACTTGCATTTGAGTTAAAGGTAATACCTAAGCCGCTATGCTTTTTACCCGATTTGGTGGTAATGATGATAGCGCCATTGGCACCGCGCTGACCATAAAGCGCTGCGGCGCCCGGCCCTTTCAATACCGTTACCGTCTCAATATCTTCGGGATTGATGTCGTTTAGGTTACTCCCATAATCGGCAGGCATGTTATCACTGCTGGTGCCATAGGCCGATTCGCCGGAGTTACTTGTGCGCCTGCCGCTGCCCTGGTTAATCACCACACCGTCAACAACTATCAAAGCCTCATTATCGCCGGTAAGGTTGTTTTCACCACGAAGGATAATTTTGTTTGATCCGGCCGGGCCGCTGTTCGAGCGGATGAGGTTCAAACCTGCCACCTTGCCCGATAAGGCATCTGTCCAGTTACCCGAAAGGGCTGCAGTTAACTGATCACCTTTAATAACCGGTGCCGAATAACCCAAACTTTTGTCTTCCCTTTTGATCCCGAGCGCTGTTACCACAACTTCGTTAAGCTTATTATCTGCCGGATTAAGTGTAATATTTAAAACGGTGTTTGCATTTGAGCTAACGCTTACATTCTGGACCCTCTTAGTTTCGTAGGAGATAAAGCTTGCCTCAACAGTGTAAGTGCCTGGTACAATATTTAATGTATATGAACCATCACCCCCACTAATTGTGGTGGCACCTGCTCCCGGTACTTTTACAGTAGCACCGGGAAGCGGCTGACCTTGTTCGTCAACCACTTTCCCTTTAATGCTACTCCTATCCTGTGTTTTTGCAATGATGAGGATATTACGTTCGCCTGCCGCTTTGTAGGTGCAGGTGGTACCTTTTAAAAGCAGGTCAAGTGTTTCACCCAGTGAGCGCTCTGCTTTTGCTATGTTTACTTTGCGTTTATCATCAAGTAAGCTATTGTTATAGCTTATCGATACATCGCTTAATTTTTCTATTTGCTGAAAGGCATCCTTTAGCATGGCACCATCGGCACCAAAAGTGATCCTTTTGTTTATTACTGTTTGAGCCTTAGCGTTTATGCCGCCAAAAGGCAATTGTAAAACGAACAGCATGGTTAATAACCATAACTTTTTCATATATTTACTTTAATTTATACTTGTCTAACCGTGAGTTTAAATTGTCAAAATTTGAAGCCTGGGGTTGTTACCAGCAACGTCCAGGCTTTTACCAATAGCCAGGTAAATACTATTTCATGATGCTTCCTCCTTTTTGATTATTGTTTGAAACAAATAGCTGATCGCCTTTTTGCGTATAGCCCAATCCTGATAGCGCACTCAGGGTTTCCATGGCATCCGCCAATGTCATTCCCTTTAATTTTGCCGTAAGCCTCACATTGCCAAGGTCTGGTTCTGTAAACCTGATCTTAACGCCGTAATGATGCTCAAGCGAAGCGGCTATTTCACTGTAAGTTGTATTGTAAAAAACAAATTCATTATTGATCCATGAAGTAACAGCCGCAGCATCGATATTATTAAAAGTATAGATACCGTTTTGAGTGTTGATGCTGATCTCCTCGTTCTTCACCAGATATTTAACCATTTGAGGCTGTCCATGTACATTGGCCATTACCCCAACCTTGCCGCTTTGCACGGTTACGGCTACTTTATGTTCGGCCAGATAGGCTTTGATATTAAATGAGGTGCCCAATACTACAGTGGTGATATCGCCGCTTTTTACTACAAATGGTTTGGCTTTATGAACCACATCAAAAAAAGCTTCGCCGTCAAGCATAACGTCGCGTTTTTCACCGCTGAAGTTTTTAACATATTTAAGTTTACTGCCGCCGCCCAGGTATACTACCGAACTATCGGGCAGTTTTATTTTAGAATGCTTACCATCGGCGTTACTAATTTCTTCATAAACCAAAGCTGATGACTGGTTAAAATACTTGTATCCAAACCAGCCCGAAGTGCAAATAAGCAGGCAGGCCGCGGCGTAGGCTATCCAGTTGAATTTAGGCGTGTGTGTTTTTACAGGTATTTGAGGCTGGGTTATATGAGCGTTGATCTTGGCCCAGCTGCTCTCAGTATGTTCGGGCTGTTTAAAATAAGTTTTGGATGCTTCCAGGATCTGGATGGTTTCGCTGAACTGGGCAAGGTTTTCGGGGCTTTCCTCAATCCACTCCTGTAACTGCGTTAAGCCATCATCACTGATGGTTTTTTCAAAATATTCAACTATTAAGCGGTAGCTATTATCTTCCATTAAATCTGTCTCTGAACTTAAAGACCGATTTTACGGAGCCGATACGTAGCGAAATGAGTTAAGTTTACATTAAGAAATCATTAACCCTCGGAAGTGAAATTGTGCTGCCCTTTTAACAACTGACGAAGCTTTTTGATAGACTGGTAAAGTGTGGTTTCAACCGTACGCACTGAGATCCCTAAAACTTTGGCTATCTCATTTTTATCAAGGTTATCGATACGGCTCATGAGCAGCACCTGCCTCTGGCTGGCAGGCAAGGTATCAATCAGGCTCAATATTTTATTGTACGATTCGCGGCCCGAGAGGATTTTAAAAGGGGTATCCCTGTCCTTCAATACATAACCTTTCAGGTCGATATCTTCAATAGAACGTACAGGGTCCTTCTTTTTCTGGATATGATTTAAGGAGAGGTTTTTAGCGGCAACAAACAGGTAACTCTTTACGTTAAGGATGGCCGTTTCGCGGTTATCCCAAAGTTTAATGAAAAGGTTGGCGGTGATCTCTTCGGCTATGGTATAATCTTTAGTGTACACCGTGCACAGCTGGCATAAAGTTTTGTAATAACGATTAAAAAGTGTTTCAAGGGCAACGGGATCGCTTTGCTGTAAAAGCCCCATCAACGCTTCATCAGTAAGTGCAGGATACATGCCAAAGAGTTGTTTTGGTCTCAAATGTAAGGCTGCTATATTAGGATAATGTTAAGAGGGGACAAAACAACAGAAATGGCTGTTAAAGGATACGTAGCAGTAACAATAAGAGTGGTGGGGCTGTCAGTCTGAGCCTGTCGAAGACTCGCGCACAGAGGCCCACCCACCATGCTTCGACAGGCTCAGCATGACAGCCTTTTTAAACTTCATGTCCCCTTGGGCCTCTGCAAGAGACCCTGATGGGACGTTAAGTATAATATAAAAGCGTCATTGCGAGGCACGAAGCAATCCCAAACTATACAGGGCGGACCTGCTTACAGGGGATTGCTTCGTGCCTCGCAATGACGCTTTTCAATAGTACGTTAGCCTTTATGGCNCTTTAAAGATATACTTACCGGCGAATGATCAGCATTGGTATCCATAATATCAGCCATATACAACCACCACTTTTTCATAATGGGGCTATCGGGCAAATGATCAAGGGCCTCCTGATCCTCAACTTCCATAACGCCAAAGAGCCAGTTGGTATCCTCATCTAAAAAAATGGAATAATTACTGATCCCAACATCCTTAAGCAAACTGCTTAATTCGGGCCAGATGGCATCGTGCCGTGCCTTGTATTCGGCAGCCCGGCCTTCATGCATTTTCATTTTAAATGCGACTCTTGCCATTGTGATAATTTTAAAGGGTTAACCTGCTATTTATTAAATACACTAAGGTTCCAGTTATCCATCCAGCTTATTTCAATATCATCGCCTTTAAAGCTGATGGGCAGCCACAGGTAGCGGCCATCAATAGCATCTTTTGGCGTCCATTTATCGGCCATAAATATGAATGCATCTTTTTTACCAGCTACAGGCAGCACATGGGTGCTTTGACCGCCGTAGGTGATCTTGCTATCCGGACCCTGGCAGGGGTTACCGTGGTAAGTCCATGGCCCCCAGATCGATTTGGCAGAAAACCAGCGGGCCGCATTAGGCGCCCAGCCTGTACAACCCGAACCAATCATATAATAAATTCCGTTGCGTTTAAACAAAGCCGGCGCTTCGGTTTGGTGGCCTATATATATGCGAATGAATTTACCGGTATGGCCCGTATAATCAGGAGTCAATTCGGCGAGGTCAAGCGTGTAGTTTTCTTCGGATGAAAAAACGTGGTAAGCTTTGCCGTCATCGTCAACAAAAACGGTCATGTCGCGGGCCATCTGTCCGCCGGGCATATCGCGGCAAAAAAACTTATCAGTTTCGGTAGCTGGGTTAACACAATTTACCTTATCACCTTCGGGCGTGAGCGCCGGGTAAAACGGCATCTGCCCCGGGTTAGGGCGATAGCTTTTGACAAATTTGTACGGACCGGTCACCTTATCACTCACGGCAACCCCGGCGCGGGCCGCGCTGTAGCCCTTGCCCAATAGCTCCAGGTGAAACCACATTACATATTTTTTTGTCTTTTTATTATAAATTACCTTGGGCCGCTCCAGGATACAGCCTTTTGCAATATCATTTGTGGCATCGGGCGAAACGCTCAGGGAAATCCCCTCGTCCTTCCAGTTGTACAGATCTTTTGACGAATAGCAATGAACCCCAACCATTGCCCTGTTGCCTGCATCACCGGTAATTTTGTGTTCGCCAAACCAGTAATACACACCATTATCATAAAGGATGCCGCCCCCGTGGGCATTGATGTGTACCCCTTTATCATCGGGCCAAATTGCACCCGGGCTAAAACTTGTTAATTTGGTTTGGGCACGGCCAATGATGCTTAGCAGCAAAAAGGCAGGCAATAAAAAGCGATAGTATTTCATATAAAGATGTTTTGTTATTTTCTGATATCAAGTGCATGATCGGCAGGTGCATCCTGGCCGCTCCAAATCTTAACGGCAGTCCATGGTTCATTCGCATCGGCCCAAAACGGATCTGTTTCTGGTAAACCCAGGGGTGCGAAAACATTGCAGCAGATGTAAAGGCTGCCGGTTGTAATGTAAAAATCGGCCAGACCAGGTTGCTTGCCATATAAACCGATATTAAGCCAGCCATCGGCAGTAAAGGTTTGGGGTGCACCAAGCGTTTTTTTGATCATGGCTGTAAGTGCACACCTTACCTGTGCAGGTTTCAGGCTTGCAGGCAATTGCTTTTTGTAAGCGATATTGGCCAGGTGATGAAATACACCGCCGCGGTAAACAATCGACCGACCGATGGCCGGATAGCTTCCATCGGCATTAATAAGGCGTTCCAGTACCTCGGCATAACGCTGACCGATGGCCAGTTCCCGCTGCTGCTCACGCGCATAACTTTTCTTTTTGGTATTAACCTCCTCCAATATCGTGCTCAGGTTTGGGTGGATTACAATGCTGTTATAATAATCAAGGTGAAAGCTCATCCCGTCCGAATACATGCCGTCGCCAACATACCAGTGCTCGGTAAATTCACGAATGCCAAATTCAACCCTTACCGGGTCATAACCCAGATCGTACTTACAAAAAAACGCTTCTATCATCCCCGAGAACAGGATCCAGTTGGAGTAAACCGGCACCGTTGAGCGGGTTGCCTTCATTACTTCAACAACCTGTTTTTTGGTAGTTTCGTCCAAATGCTCCCATAACCAGGGGCTTCTTACCAGCGCAAAAGCTACGTATGAGGCATCAACCAATGGCTGGCCCCCGCTCCATTGCAAATAATCTTTAGCCTGCGGGTTAACCGCGTTGGCAATGGCTTTTAAAGCCCAGGCCCTGTATTGTTCACGAAGCTTTACCTCGGCAGGATCGCCACCCTCTAACTGTAACCATGGAGCTATGCCGCTTAAGGTACGGCCAAAGGCTTCAAGATATCCCACTTTGGTCCGGCTTTCCTTATTGTCGATCCGATCTGATAACAGCATAGGCATTTTCTCTTTAAGCTGATCGGCCGCGAGGTTACTGATCACCGGCCGGGCTACTTTATCCATGTAGCTTAACCACAATTTCCTGTCGGGTACCTGCATCTTTTTGCTTTGGGCTGATGCCAAAAACGGTGTACTTATTAGTATGAAGTAAAATATAAGCTTTTTCATCCGGGCTATTTATTTGTTTATTACGTTTTGGTTTAAGTTCTGAGTTAAAAGTCTTAAGTCGAAAGTTCTAAAAAGCTGTTTAAATTTGAAAAAACTTCATTGCCGTTGGTTTTAACCAACGGTAAAAAGCTAAAAAGTCCTGGCTTTAGCCCAATTATGCAAGCGGACTTGGGCTGAAGCCCTCTTATCGCTACACATTATTCCGTTGGTTAAAACCAACGGCAATGAAATTTCATCTACCTGTAAAGGATATTTATCATTTTAAAACAGTATCTAAGTCTTAAGTCTTTTTTCTTAAGACCTATTTAAAAGCTTTTGACTTGAGATTTCTGACTAAAGACTTTCGGATTTAAGGCTTCCATTCCAGTACCTGTACTTCTGTGGGGGCTATACTGGCCTTACCTTCACCATCAACCTGGGTTACCTGTTGTACAAATAAGTTCAGTACTTTTTTATCTTTCCATAATTCAGTATCATAAGTCGGCTCCCAGTTACCTACAAATGTGGCTATTAAATCACTAACCAGCCAGTTTGCTGTTTTCAGGTCGCTATTTACAGCTACAGAAACTTTATCGCCACGTTCGGCATCCCTGAAAATGATCGCTGCCGATTGTTTCCCGTCATGGTTCCAGGCAATGATTTGCGGGCGTGATATGGGGATGCGTTTAGTACCTACCCCACCAAGACTGAATGCTGTTTTCCTGAAACCAAGATTAGCCGACCGCCAACCATCAGCCGTTTTAAAAACAATATGGTATTGTGGTATTATTGTACTGCTATCCCGCCAATAGGTAGCAATAAAGGGGTTACCTTTATCATCGGCAAACATGGATGTTTGATTAATGAGTTCGCTGTGCTGCGGTATTTTGCAGGCATATTCGGCATTGGCAGCGTTGATGGGAAGTGTATATTTTTCGCCTGTTGATTTTTCCCAGGTCAGACCGCCATCGTTTGAGCGGGCATAGCACATATCATGGTTGCTGGCCACATCGGGGCTTTCGCGCCACACCCATGAAATGTGGATAGTTCCTTTTTTATCAATACACATTTGCCAGTAGGCATTTCGTTTGCCCTCGCCATCAATCAGATTTTGCTGTATGTTAACCCATTTTTGCGAAGCCATACTGTACCTGTTCATCATCAGGTTACCATTGCCCGAGCCTCCGTCGCGGTAAACAAATAGCAGGTCGCCGCCCGGTAAACGGTAAAACTCGGGGTAGCTCACCTTGTTTTCGTTAACGCCGGTCATGCTTTGTTGCGCCGATAAAATAAGACTACCAGGCTTAATGCTTTTAGCATAATTTAAAGCCTGGTTATGATGCCCCCAGGCAACATGCAAATAACCGCTGCCATCAACCATAATACTGATATCCTTATGGGCATCGGCAGCATCTGCTTTATATTGCGTAGTTACCACCTGCCATTTAGCCGAGCCGCTTTTTCTCTTTGCTAATACCAATGCCTGGTCGTTATTATAATAAGCGGCATATTGTTCGCCCTTAAAAGTAACTAATGAGTTTTTGCGGAACACTACTGTATTAACCGAATTGTTTGCCCAGCCCAGGCCTATGGTACTTGTAGTAACCTTAGCACTTTGGCCCATTGTAACCATAGTACCGCAAAGCATGGTACCTATAAAAAACAGCGATTTTAAATGGGATAGCTTCATAAAAAGTAAAAGTAAGGGCAATAAATACTGCCCTTACTTTTTATTTGAGTTTTAATTAATAGCCCGGGTTTTGCTCCAGCACTGCATCTTTATTCAGTTGTATTTCAGAAAGCGGAATAGGCAGCAGCAGATTTTTTGCCGCGAGCCCGGTTGTTGGATGAACTGCATCGTTACTGTTAAGCCGTGTAGCACGATCAACCAGGGTACCGGTACGCATCAGGGTTTGGCGGCGGTTTTCCTCGCCGATAAGCTCCCTTGCGCGTTCGTCAAGCACAAAATCAAGTGTCATTTGCGCGGCCGTTACCTGCGGCGCATTAGCCCGTGTTCTTAACACGTTAATTGAAGTGGCTGCATCGGCAGTTTTACCCTGCTTCATTTGAGCCTCGGCAAGTAACAAATATGTTTCGCCAAGGCGCATCATCATGAAATCTTTGATCATAGCATAGCCAAAAGTATCATTAGGGTCAAAAGCACCCCATTTAGTTGTACTTGGGCAAATCCTGAACAAGGTATCCGCACCGGCAAATGGTACCGGTTTTCCTAATAAAGCAGGGAAAGCAGGGTCATTATAATAGTATCGCCTTTTGATACTGTATTGTGAATTACGAAGATCGCCTTGAGGATAAAGGCCGTAAAGCACCCAATTGCTTAACCTTAACCTGGCAATACTACGGCCACCTAAAGAATCACAAGGCAACATACCAGGGACTCCGTAATAAGCCGCGCCCCATACCCGGCGTTGCTGGGCATTGTCAACATTGCCACCTACTACAACCGATGGGTTTTCCTGCTCAAGCACCCAGATAGCTTCGCTGTTTCCCTGTGCCCGGCGTTCGTTACCGTATACAAACATATCCGAATAATAATCGCCTGCACCACCTGCCCTCACACCATAACGGGCTTTGATCAGGCTAAACTTACCGCTATTGATAACGGCCTGCGCCTGCTGCTCGGCAAGGTCATTTTTTCCCATACGCAGGTAAGCTTCGGCCAATAACTGCATAGCCATATATTTATTGGCCCTGCCCACAGGTTTACCCTGAGCGTTCGTTTTCGAGGTACCAGCATTTAAATCGGATAGGTTAGTACTTGCATAAGTAAGGTCACTTAGGATAAGTGCGTTTAACTCATCAAGCGAAGCTCTGGTAAAATTTGTTTTAGGAACAGTCAAAGCATGATCGGTAAGCGGCACTTTACCAAATAAGGTAACCAGGTTATTATAGGCATAAGCCCTGAAAAACTTAGCCTCCGCTTCTACCTGTTTTTTACCTACAGGGCCTAATTTTGTATTTGATGGGTTTTCGGCATTATCAATTATGATATTGGCGTTATTGATAAGTGCATAGTATTTGCCCCAGATATAATTAGCGGCGCCGTCTTGTGATGTTAACAGGCTGTAGTTATAATAAGGAACCTCTATACCTTGCTGCTGGGCTGTGGCATTTGCCACATCGGTGCCTACCTGCCAAACACTTGGCCAGCCCTGCGCACCTGAATAGGTAAGTATGCCTGTTTCAAGATTGTATAAGCCAATGGCTGATGCCTCCATGCCCAATGAATCTGTAACAGTAAGGGGAGTATATGACGAGTACGGTTTTTCGTCAAGGTATGATTTTTTGCAAGATGCAAACGCTGTTAACACCCCTGCAAAGAGTAATATTGCTGAATAATTTTTCATGTCTTTTACGGGTTAGTTATTTTAAAGAAATATTAGCACCTAAAATGATTGTACGGGTTTGAGGATAATTATTTGTCCAATCGCCAGACCCTCGGGTTGAGTAACTGGCCTCAGGATCCCATCCTATCCAGTTTGTAAAAGTTTTCAGGTTACGACCACTCAAATAAAAGGTTAAACCGCTTATGCCTGCTTTATCAAGCAGCCTCTGGGGAACTACGTAGCTAAAGGTCACATCCTTAATACGTGTATAACTGGCATTACGCGGATAACCATAACCACGTGTGTTAGTATAGGTTAATGACTGAAATTCGTTACTGTTATTGGTTGGTGTCCAGTAGCCAACTGCCGCAGGTGTATTTCTTCTGCCAGATTCGTCGGCATAATTTAAATCCGCATTATTTTTTAACATGCCCTGAGCCGTTTGTACAAAGATGCTCAGGTTAAAATTCTTGTAATGAAACGTATTGGTTAAACCTCCTGTCCATTTAGGGTCTTGCTGTCCCAATACAACTCT
Organism: Mucilaginibacter angelicae; assembly: GCF_042434235.1. Classification (NCBI taxonomy): domain Bacteria; kingdom Pseudomonadati; phylum Bacteroidota; class Sphingobacteriia; order Sphingobacteriales; family Sphingobacteriaceae; genus Mucilaginibacter; species Mucilaginibacter angelicae. The sequence goes on from NZ_JBHLTS010000017.1 coordinate 17,899, forward strand.
GTCACCATCAGCAGTAATTTTACCATCGCCGTTGATGTCGGCAAACTTCAAATCGCCAGGCTTAGCAACCGGATCCTGCTTGGAAGGATCTTCGCCTGTTTGCCAAACACCTGTCATTTTATAATCATATATTACATTGATAGGTTTGCCGATGAACCATTTGTTACCTATATCATCTTTACCATCTCCATAAAGGGCAACAATTTTATTTTTGTTTGATGCAAATACAATGGTGCTTTCCCATCTAAAATCTTTGCCGTCAATATTGCGGGTATTTAATGTTACCTCAATACCTTTATTAGCCACTTTACCAATGTTATCAACCACCACATTATAACCGGTTACCAACGGTAGTGCGCGGTTTAACAACAACCCGGTTGTTCTTGAATCATAATATTCCACGGTACCGCTGATCCGGCTTTTCAATACAGAAAAATCTGCCGCTATATTGGCCTGGTTAGTGCTTTCCCAATGCAGGTTACTATTACCAAGATTGCTGGCCTGTATACCTACAGAACTTACCCCATTAAACGGAAATCTCACGGTACCATCAGAAGTTATGGTCCTGTATACACTTACGGCCTCGTTACCAGTTTTACCGTATGATGCCCTAAGCTTTAGGCTATTGATCAATTTTGAGTTTTTTAGAAAATCTTCATTAGATGCATTCCAGCCAAGTGCTGCAACAGGGAACCAGCCATATTTTGATGTATTGGCACCAAACACAGATGACCCATCGCGCCTAACTGTTATAGTCGCTAAATAACGGCTGTCATATGAATAATTTAACCTTGCCATTTGCGAATTAAGTGCATACCTGTCTGAATAGGATCCCGAAAACGAATTGTTTACCGTTGCACCTGATACAGTTGCGCCAATACCAATTTGGTTAAATGACAGTTCATCGTTAATATAACCGGTCCCGGCTATACCCGAAGTAAAATATTTACGCTGCTGAGCACTGTACAATCCGGTAAAATCAATCCGGTGCTTGCCAAAATCGCGGGTATAAAGTAAAAGGTTATCAAGCGTGTAACTGTTGGTTTCAGAACTTAACGCAGCAGCCGAACCTAAAGGTGTATTTGCTAAACGGCCGCTATAGCTGTCGACACGGGTAGGCAAGTAAGTGTAGCCGGCATTTAAGCGATATTTTAAACCTTTGAGCACACCGCCAAATTTCACTTCGGCATAACCGTTGCCGCTGATGTTTACGCTCCGGTTTATCTGATTGGTGGTTAAGCCAAGCAGTGGGTTGGTATATAACTGCTCAGGCGCCATCGGATAAATGGTATAAGTTCCATCTGCGTTATATTCATTACCATAAGGGCTCATGGCGGTTGCATTCAACAAATTCGCCCTTCCACCGTCATAGTTATTATTGGCGAAATACAAATTTGCTCCTATGCTCAGGAAGCTGGTTACGTTTACATCTAAATTTGAACGTACGCTGGCGCGGTTATACTGATAGCCTTTTACAACACCTTTTTGTTTCAGGTAATCGCCAGATAAAAAGTATTTAACATCAGGTGTACCACCAGTTACGCTCAGGTTATGGTCTTGCATAAAGCCCTGCTGGGTAGCTTCCTTTACCCAGTCAATGGTGTGTCCTGCAGCATAGTTAGCTCTTTCCGAGTTATTATATACCGGCTCCGGAAATTGCTGGGTTAGGTGGTTTTGCGATTCATAATCCAGAAATTTTTGCGTAAATGATGCAGGATCGCGCGGTTCAAGGATATGCCCAAGGTTTTCATAACCGGCATAACCATTGTAACGAATAACCGGTTTACCGGTTGTACCGCGTTTTGTAGTGATCAGGATAACACCCTGTGAGCCGTTAGCACCATAAATAGCTACTGCAGAAGCATCTTTAAGTATCTCCATTGAGGCAATATCATTTGGATTGATATCATTAAGTGATCCGCCGCTTTTGGTAAGCGGAATACCGTCAACCACCACGAATGGACCAGAAGCAGCCGAAATGGAATTTTGCCCCCTCACCGTAACCGAAGGCTGGCGGCCAGGAATAGATGATGATGTGGTTACAGTCACCCCAGCAACAGCACCTTCTACAGCCTGCAGAACGTTAGTAACAGGCAACTGCGACAGGCGGGACTTTGGCACGGTTGTGACCGAACCTGTAACGTCCGATCGTTTTTGAGTACCGTAACCAACCACAACAACTTCGTTTAGCTGCTTGTTGCTGTCTTCAAGTACTATGTTTAATGTAGTTGTGTTTTTAGTTACCCGAATACTTTTGGCAACCATGCTTACAAAGGTGATCCTTAGTGTAGCGCCTTCGGTAACATCAATTTTAAAAGCCCCGTTAACATCGGTTGTGGTTGACTGGCTTGTGCCTTCAATGTTTACCGTTGCGCCTGGCAGTACATTGCCGGTGGCATCTTTTACAATGCCTTTTACATTAATTTTTGTTTGCGCGCCGGCCAGCTGGGTAACACCTATCAGCATTATCATCAAAAGCCATACGGAAAAACTGTTTAAGAGAGTAAATCTATATTTCATAATTTAATTGGTTTATTGGGTTCATTTAATTTGGATTTTGAGGGCAGCAATCCGGGCTTATCCCGGGCGGTTTAACACCACAGCAGGAGCCATCCAATTGTGCGTTTTTGAAATTTTCATAGCATTGATTTTAGTTTATAATTTGCCGGCAATAAAATTTTGAGATTTGTTACTGCCTGATGGTTGAAACGAAATAAGCGGAATTTGACATTGCGAGAGAGGGGTAAAACTATAAATTGCAGGGGTCAAAATATATAAAAACACCCCATTTTGATAGTTTTTGCATAATGAGCGATAAAATAAGTGTTAAAATCACGTTTATTTTATTTCGGAGTATTTTTATGTCGATGATCTGTCGCTCAGATAAAGGCAGCTTTATTTGGAAGAGTTTTTTTCAAACTCGTTCATACGGTAGGAAATTTGAAAACTGGCCCGGTGTTTTTTGATGAATTCGGAAGGATTAATTCCGTATTGTTTGAAGAATTGTTCGCGAAAATATTTCACATCGCTGAAGCCCACCTGGAACGCGGCTTCGTTAACATTACAATTGGTTTGGATGAGCAATTCGGCGGCTTTGCGCAGGCGTACAAAGCGGATAAAATTATTCACAGACTGCCCGGTAATACTTTTCAGGCGTTTAAACAAGGTTGGATAGCTAATACCGATCTCCTTAGCCAGCACATATACATCAAACTGATCATCGGTAAAATAATGTTCAATCACCGAAATACAATTATTCAGGAAGTCCTTGTTTTCCTGCGAGATACTGCGGCCGGTACTGTTTTTGGTAACCTCCTTATAAAAATAATTTTGCAGCTCGGTTTTATTGCGCAATACGCTTTTTACCCGGGCAATGAGCAACTCTTTATCAAAAGGCTTACGTAAAAAATCAATAGCGCCTTCCTCGATACTCTTCAGCATGATATCAGGCGTTGTATCACCCGTTAACAGGATCACAGGGATATGGCTTATGGCCTGATCATCCTTTATAATGCGGCACAGATCAAGCCCGCTCAAACCATCCATTACAATATCGCTTATAATTACATCGGGCATGTGTTTTTTTATAAGTTCAAGTCCGGTGTTACCATTTTGTGCTTCAATTACATTATATCCCGGCGTAAAAATCTTTTTGATGTACGACCGGATCTGATCGTTATCATCAATCACGATAAGCGTATGCCTGGCCGAACTGAACAGTTCCAGCACGCTTAACTCTCCCTCTTCAGGTACAACATCCTTGCTATCATCGTCAATAAGCTCATTAACATAGGTGTAATCAGGCACAACATCATCCACTATGGCATCCCCCGCAAAATGGGCTTTGCCCTTTGGCAGCGCAAGCACAAAAGTAGTACCCCCATCCGGATTATTGGAGTAGCTGATATTACCTTTATGGCTTTCAATAAAAACCTTAACCAGGTATAAGCCTATACCAAAGCCCTTACGGAAATAGTTTTTATCCTTTGCCTGGTAAAATTTGTCAAACAGCCTATCACCCACCTCGGCATTGATACCTATGCCGTTATCCACTATCTTAAAATACACGTGAACATCGTCCTGCTCAATTTTAATATGGATGGTACCGCGGTCGGGCGTAAATTTTATAGCGTTTGAAATGAGGTTAAACAGGGCAATTTCTATCTTCTCCAGGTCGCCGTATACTTCAATATTTTCATCCCCGCCCTCAAGGCTATAATTTAAGTGTTTAATTTTAGCCTGCTGGATAAAGCAGGAATAAACCTCGTTACATAAACTCACAAAATTCAGCTTGCTCACTTTTAGCAAGGCATTTTCACTTTCGGTTTTCCTGAACAGCAATAAATGATCAACCAAACCCAGCAAACGGCGTGCATTACGGTAAATGGTGCTCAACTCTTCAGTATTACCCTTACTTTGGTTAAGCAGGTCTTTTATAGGGTTGATAATAAGCGTTAGCGGTGTCCTGAATTCATGCGATACATTGGTAAAGAAAGTAAGCTTCTTTTCGTTGAGCTCCTTTTCTTTCTCTACCTGCAGGTTAGCCAGTTTTACTTTAAACCTGAGCCGGGCCTGGTTTAACCTATACCTGTAAAATGCATAACCTATGGCTATTAATACTGACAGGTAAATCAAAAAGGCCCACCAGGTACGGTACCATGGCGGTAACACAATTATTTTAATGGCGATGGGCGGCGCTGTCCATTGCCCCTCAGTATTAGTGGCCCTGATCTTTAGTGTATAAGTGCCTTCATTAAGGCGTGAAAAATAAGCCGATTTCAGTTTACCCACATAGTTCCAGTCGTGGTCCCAGCCTTCAAGATAGTAGGCATAGGAGATCTTTTCAGGAAATGAATATTCGAGCGCGGTGTAACTGATGTTCAGCGTAGCCAGGCTAAACGGGATGGTTACTTCTTTTATTTCGTTCAAAGGTGCCTTTTGTGCATATCCATTATCATGCTCAATTGATATGTTGTTTATTTTAAAATCAGAAAGCATGAGCCTGGGCTGATGTGCGTAGGGTGCAATGCTATCGGGCGAGAAAAGATTAAACCCTTTTATCCCGCCGAACAACATTTTACCGGATGCCAGCTTCAGCGCTGCATTATAATTAAACTGGTTGCTCTGTAATCCGTCGGAACCATTGTAATTAGTGATCTTTTTTGTTGTTACATTAAAACTGGAAAGCCCGTTGTAAGTACTGCACCATAAATTCCCGCTGTTATCCACCAGTATATTCAGTATCGTATTACTGGGTAGCCCGGCCGATTCAGTGTATCTTTTATATTGATGGGTATTGGTATCATATTGAAGCAAGCCGCCGCCTTCGGTACCTACCCAAAAGTTATGTTTATTATCTTCGGTAATAGCCCTTATGGCCTGGCCGATAAAATAAACCTGGTGCTTTTTATGCCGAACATCAACTTTAATAAGACTGGTGTAATTTCCGGCCCATAAATTGCCGGTATGATCTTCAAAAAGTGCATGAATATTTACCAGGCTGTTATCAAAAAGCTCAAACTGATCTTTGGTGCGGTTGTACAAAAACAAAGCGCCTCCCCAGGTGCTGCCTGCCCAGAGGCGGTGCTGTGAATCTTCATACAGTTTCCAAAAGTTCCGTTCCTCCTTTTTATCTACCGGGTTGTAGCAGCTGTAATGTTTAAACCGGCCGGTTACATTATCAAAGGCATCAATACCGCCGTTAAAGGTTGCTACCCATACTTTGTTGGTATAATCATTTAAAATACTTACAACAAAGTTGCTGCTGATACTCCCCGGGGCATTTTGATGCACATAAGCCGTAAATGTGTTAGTTTTGGTATTCCAGTAATTTAGCCCGCCGCCATCCGTGCCAACCCATACGTTATGCAGCTTATCTTCACAAAACGACAGAATGAAATTATTGATAACACTGTTTTTATTAAAAGCATCGTGTGCAAACAAATGAAATGATGTTGGCTTACGATCGATAATGTTTACACCGCCGCGCAGGGTTGCTATCCAGATGCGGGATTCGCCATCTTCATAAACAGCATCAACAGCACCGCTGCGTAAGCTATTCGGTGTTTCGCCGGCAGTAATATAGGTAATGTCGCCCGTCGCCCTGTTCCACACTTTGATACCACCGCCATTTGTGGTAACCCAGATATCCCCGTTTTTTGTTGTGGCCAGGCTGAAAACATTGTTACTCGTTAATTTATTAAGCCCTATATCAAGCTTTGATGTTTTCAGGGTAAGGGGATCGTACATAAACAACTCGTTGCCCCATCCTGCAATTACCTTACCTTTTCCATCAATGGTCATACAGCCTGCATTTGCCAGCTCTGGAGCCACTATTTTTATCTTTTCGGTAGCTGTATCGTACCTGCCAAGCCCAACCCCGCTTACCAGCACCCATATGGTGCCCTGTTTATCGATCCGGGCGGCGAGCGTATTAAACCTTGGTTTATTGATATCGTAAAAAATCTCTTTGCCAACGGAATCTGTTTTCCCAAATTTCAGGAACCCGTATGTGCCGTTGGTGACGAAAATATTGCCCGACCGGTCGGTCACCGTTTCATTAATGTTAAAGCCGATTTTGATAGGCTGATGCTTTTCGTTATAGCAATAAAGGGCATGAAAGCGGGAATCGGCATAGTCAAAATACATGAAGCCTTTTTCAGTTCCCACATAGATCCGTCCGCCGCAGGCGTTGATGGATTTAATGTGGTTGTTAACCAGCGAATTTTTATCGCCCCAGATATTCCTAAAAACCTTAAATGTGTAGCCGTCATAGCGATTAAGGCCGTCATATGTCCCCATCCACATAAAGCCGTATTTATCCTGCGTTATACAGGTTACGGCATTATTTGAAAGGCCATCTTCAATTCCCAGATACCTAACCGGAAAACCAGGGCCTTTTGCCAGGGCTGCTAAGGAAGAGCATAAGAAAAAAACAAGCAAAAAAACCTTTAATCGCTGAAACATCCGCCGGAAAATCAATAACTGGTTATCCTCAAAGGTATCAAAATGTAACAGGCTTTCATTTGCAGATTTTATCCTGTTTTAGCATAACAGAAATAACAATATTGCAAAAGCATAAAAACAGAAACACCACATCGCACCGGATCAAAAGAGGTGAAGAAAATAACGCCGTCATTGGCGACAAATAATTAACAATTAATTATATTTGGGAATATTATAAACCGGTTCTTAATAAACATTTATTGTACTGCGGCCTCAGCCGTAAAAAAGCGGGGAAGGCTTTAATTACGCATTAAATGCTTGTTGCATAATTATAACAGGGCCATATTATTTATTAAAAACATTTGATTAAACATTTATCTGCCTTGGTTAAGTATTTATTTGTCTCTTATTTGTGCCTGTGGGCGCTTACTTTACACGCGCAAAACATACTCAGGATTGATAAAAGTGTTCAGCAACATAAATTTACCCTTAACGAGGTAAAATACCTGCAAGACAGCACAGGGAAGCTAACTTTCCAGGATATCCAGGAAATGGGCTCCTCCTTTACCGAAAACAGCTCATACTATCCCAGCAACCACCATAAAAACTCCACCTATTGGTTCCGGGTGCGGATGTATTTTAACGAACCTATAAGCGGCAACAGTATCATTGAGCTTTTTGATCAAACAACTGATGAGGTAACGGCTTATATGCCTGATACAGCCGGCAGGTATACCCAAAGTGAGTCAGGTGCCAACCTCGATTTCAGCAGCCGGCTTTTTCACCATAAAAACTTCGAATTTTTGATCGGTGATACCCAGCCTGGCTACCATACTTATTATTTCAAGGTAAAATCGCACAATGCGGTAAATGTTATTATAGTTTACCGTACCATTAATTACTTTATTCATTACGCGCTTAATGAATATTTAACCTACGGCCTGTTTTATGGCATGATCCTCATTTTTTGTTTCCATAACCTGCTCATGTTTTTGGCGGTTAAAAAGAGGCAATACCTTTATTACGTTTTTTACATTTTAGCCGTAGGTCTGTATGAAATGAGTGCCGACGGCATAGCGTTCCAGTATCTATGGCCCGAAACGCCGGGTTTAAATCATTACGGAAACGGCATTGCCTTATTTTTTACCAGTATTTTCGCCCTGGTATTCAGCAAGGAACTGTTGCAGGTTAAAACAAAGGCCCCACAATTTAACAGGCTCATTAACTATGTGCTGGTGTTGCGTACTACTTACTTTTTGTACTGCCTTATTTTCAACAAATCGTTGTTTGTATATAAGTTTGTTGAGGTGATCCCGTTATCGCTGGCTTTTGCCACCGGTGTGTATATTTATAAAAACGGCTATAAACCGGCCCGCTTCTTTGTGCTGGCCTACTCGGTATTGTTTGTGGGCTTCATGGTTAAAGCCCTTAGCGCGCTTGGCTATACCTATTTTTTACCCGCCCCGGTAAGCTATTACAGTCTCAGCTTTTGTTTTATTATTGAGATGGTGCTGCTGTCATTTGCCATAGGCGACCAGGTACGCATCCTGCGAAAAGAAAAAGATGCGGCCAATGAAGAAACCATAAGGCAGATGCAGCTGAACAGCCAGCTGAAAGACTCGATTAACGAAGAGCTGGAACGGCAGGTTGAAGCCCGCACGCATCAGCTGGTTGAAAAATCAAACGAGGTAAGGCAGCAAAGCCAGATCATTGAAAATCAAAATAAGGAACTGTTGCTGGTCAACCTTCAACTGGAAAAACAGGCAGGTGAAATATTGCGGATGAATGTCTTGCTTGAGAAAGATAACGTTCAGCTGAAAACAAATATCGAAAAGGTTACCGAGTCGCGTGCATTATCTACTGAGCTGGGTTATGAGGAATTCAGCGCCAAATATCCCGACCAGGAAACCTGTTTTAAATTCCTGTCGGCTTTAAAATGGAAGGATGGCTTTATTTGTACCCGCTGCTCAAATACAACCTATTGTGCAGGAAGGCTGCCGCACAGCCGCCGCTGTACCAAATGCAGCTATGAAGAATCGGCCCTGCACAATACCATATTTCAAAACAGCCGCATCCCAATTAACAAGGCTTTTTATCTTACCTATCTTATTTACAGTACCAACGGCACCATCTCGTCGCACCAGCTTTCTGAAAAGCTCGATATCAGGCAAAGCACCTGCTGGACGTATGCTATCCGCATAAAAAAGGTGCTGCAGGAAAAGAAAAAATCACGAAAGAAGAATGACCAGCAGGGTTGGACGGTGCTGGTGATGTGATAAATCCGCATCAGACAGACGCATGTGATGCGTCTCTACATCATTTACTCCCCTCAGGGTACTCTACGAGTTTAAGTTAACCCACAAAAGTGCATGTTTTTATTAGCATGATGTGTTGTGTTGCCCCTCTGGGGCAATAGAATATCATTGGTTCGATATGCTACAAACCTTTTGCACCTCTGGTGCACCTGTCCTTGAGTATATCCCATTAATATTTGTTTTCCCAATTGTAAAAATCCCCCAGAGGGGGTAAAGGTTTGTAGAAATACAGCCATCCTTCTTACCAGAACCCCGGAGGGGTTCAACTCACATTAGTTTATTCAATTGAAAAAGTGATTTGCACCCAATTTTGTGGGTTAACTTAAATCTACGAGAGACCTTGAGGGGACAGGAAAACGGGTCATGCTGAGCTCGTCGAAGCATAGCGGGTAGGGCCACTGCGCGCGTCCTTCGACAGGCTCAGGATGACAGGCCATCTACATTAATGTCATTTCAACTTTACGTCCCCTCAGGCTCTTCAACCAAGCCCCACCCTCTTATTTTCACCCTCAAAACTTCGTTTTCAGCCTAATAAAGCAGGTTTTTACCGCCTCTAACCGGCCTCAATTGTCATTTTTCAAATTATTTTCACTTTTTTTTCTTGTTCACAAAGCGTATCAGCTGCAAAAATGAACCGGGTGTAACCCGCTGTAAATACGCCACTTCAACGTTTGAGTTTATCGTTATCAAAACGTATCAAAATCTATTTAAATATCTTAAAATCAACAACTTACATACAATTTACCTATTGCATTATTGGTTTATTCCACGTTAAATTTACCCCACCAATTACCAATTAGTAATACGCTTAACTAACAAATTGTCCATATGAAGTAAATACCGCACAGCAGTAACTACCTGCATTGCTATTGTGTAAACCAGGTTTGCCTATAGCCTATTCCGGCAGCCGTGGCTGCTTAACCAACTAAACAGCAATTAATTATGAAGAAAAAAATTACGCTAATTTTTGTTTTACTTATTACAATACTAACACGGTCCTTTGCACAGGATATTGCCGTGAAGGGTATTGTTAAAGACAGCCAGGGTCTGCCAATACCTGGCGCCACTGTAAAAAACAAATCAACAGGTGCCGTAACAGTTACGGATATGAAAGGCAGCTATTCAATTACCGTGAGTAGCAGCGGAACGCTTGTATTCAGTTTTGTGGGTTCTACTACACAAGAGCAACAGGTTAAAGGCCGCACAACAATTGATGTAACACTGGCCGATGCCAACAAACAACTGGAGGAGGTTGTGGTAATAGGTTACGGTACACGAGCAGTTAAAGATGTTACTGGCGCCATAAGCAGTGTCAAAGCCGAAAAATTGGAGAACGAACACCCGGCCAGCGCTACCGACATTATCAGGGGTAACATCCCGGGCATTTCGGTTGCTTTAAATACCTCGGCTAAAGGCGGCGGTACAGGCGATCTGCAGATCAGGGGTAAAGCCTCACTTTCGGGCAACGTTCAGCCGGTTATCGTTTTAGACGGGGTTATTTATCCGGGCCAGCTGGCTGATATCAACCCTAACGATATCGACCGGGTTGACGTACTGCGCGATCCAAGTGCGCTTGCCGTATACGGTGCACAATCGGCGGGTGGCGTTGTAGCTATCACTACCAAAAAGGGTAAAAAAGGTGGCACTCAAATCACCTTAAATGCCAACTTTGGTATTGCACAACTATTACAAAATCAAAAATATTATACGGGGGATGGCTTCCTTAACTGGCGTGCCGATGGGGCCCGCAGTTCCAATACTTCAAACCCCTATTATTACTACAGTAATCCCAACAAGTTGCCGGATGGTGTAACACTTGATCAATTCCTTAATGGTGCCAAAGGCGATCCAACCACCATTTGGTTGCAGCGTTTAGGGTTATTCCCGAACGAAATTGCCAACTACCAGGCCGGTAAAGTTACCGACTGGTCAAAACTGATATTCCGCAATGGTTTCCGCCAGGATTATACCGGCAGCTTTTCGGGAAGTTCAGAAACGGTTAAATACTATGTATCGGGCAACTACACCAAAAATCAAAACCTGATCCAGGGCGGTCAGTATACCGATGGCCGTTTCCGTGTAAACCTGGAAGGTAAAGCTGCTAAATTTTTAACCCTTGGTGTAAATGCTCAGTTTGCAAGCCGCGGTGAAGGCGCAGCCAGCACCCCATTAAGCGGCCAGGCTATTGATGGTACCGAAGCCGACTGGACACAGATCATCAATTCATCGCCCTATGGCGACGTTTACAATGCCGACGGGTCATTACGCCGGATAGATACTGACGATAGCGGTTTGAACCAGCGTAACCCTTTCCTGGGTGCTCGTTATAACCAAAACGTGGCTGTTCAAAACACCCTGTTCTCAGTGCTTTTTGCGCGTCTGGATCTTCCGTTCGGTATCAAGTATACGGTAAATTATGCGCCAACTATCGAATCGTACAGAAACTTCTTCTTCCGCCCGGTGGCTAACCCTAACGAACTTTCGGGCGGTACTGCTATCCGTACGCAGGAAAACCGTTACAGGTACAACCTCGATAACATATTAAGCTGGAACAAAACTTTTGGTATCCATAGCTTTGATGCAACCTTCCTGCTCAACAAAGAAAAATATTCAACCTGGTATACAAATGCCTCCAATACACAGTTAACCCCAACCGACATTTTGGGTTACCACAACATTGGCGCAGGTACTTTACCTGTTGAAAGCAGCGACGACCGCATTTATAACGCTGATGCTATCATGGGCAGGATCAACTACACCCTGTTAGGCCGGTATATTGTTACCGCCACTGTACGCCGCGACGGTTTCTCAGCCTTCGGTCTGGAGCATCCGCGTGAAGTATATCCTTCTGGCGCTGTGGCCTGGGTTTTCAGCGATGAAAGCTTTATGAAAGGCGATGCCTTTAAATGGCTGGATTATGGTAAATTACGTTTTAGCTACGGTGCCAACGGTAACCGTACCTCAACAACCACTGCCGATCCGTCTATATCATTGGCTGTATTAGGCGGCATAAAATATCCAACGGCAAACAACTCTGGTACAGTTACCAACAACAGCGGTATTTATGTAAGTACCTTACAAAACGCGGCGTTAAAATGGGAACGCACTGTAGGCCCAAACATCGGGCTTGATTTCACCATACTGCACAACAGGTTGAGCGGTTCGATAGATGTTTATGACCGTAAAACCACCGACCTGCTTGTTAAACGCAGTATTCTTGACGTTCAGGGCTACAACTCATCGGGCGATTTACCGGGCGGCGCTAATAACTCCAATCCGTATACCAACATAGGCCAGGTTAACAACAAAGGATTTGAAATTTCACTGGATGGCAAGATCATGAAAAGTGAAAACTTTAACTGGAATGCCAGCGGTACATTTTTCTTAAACCGCAACAAGATAGTTCACCTGTACGGTGCTTTCCCGGTTACCGATGCCAACGGTGTTACCACCAATGTTGAAAAGGACGATATAGGCAACGGCTGGTTCATTGGTCACGATATAAATGCCGTTTGGGATTACAGGATCCAGGGCGTTTGGAAAACAAGCGAGGCCGATCAGGCCGCTAAATACGGTGCTAAACCAGGTGATTTTAAATTGCAGGATGTAAACGGCGACTTTAAGTTCACCAACGATGATAAGCAATTTTTAGGTTCAACCAATCCAAGCTTCAGCTGGTCGTTACGCAACGATTTCAATATTCTTAAACATTTCGATGTATCGTTCCTGCTGGTATCAAGCATTGGTCAGTTAAGGCAATATAACCAGGCCTTAAACAACCCCGGCAGCGTAGGCTTTGCACGCATGAACTCATACGTGTTACCATACTGGACACCGGATAACCAGATAGATGATTACGCCCGCTTAAACTCAGGCTCATCAGGTACAACCATCAACGTTTGGCGTAAAGCTTCGTTTGTAAGGCTGCAAACCGCTTCTATAGGTTATACTTTCAGTCCGCAGCTCATCAAACGCCTGGGCATATCAAGTGCCAAATTATTCGTGAACGCAAGCAATGCCGCTGTGTTTTCAAGCTGGCCGCTTTGGGACCCGCAAAATGGCGGTCCTACTCCAAGATATTTATCAGCCGGGTTTAACGTAGTTTTTTAAAGGAGGGATTTATACATGAACAAGATAAACAAAAACATCATGGCTGCAGCTTTAACAGCGGCAACCATATTTATAACGGGAGGCTGTACCAAGCGGGCTGATCTGTATCCGCAGGCGCCTTCAAAATTTACGCCCGACGTAACTTATACTTCGCCGGCTGCATTTAAAGCCGCTTTGGCTACGCTAAATGTAAGCGTTAGGTTTGAGTATTTTGGCGATTCGGCCCCTTTACTTACCGAATCGATATTTACAGATGCTGCCGTTGAGGGTACTACCGATAAAACCACACCGGCACAGGACCTTAACGCAAGGATCACCCCTACCGCCAACTTAAACAGCGACGATTATAACAAGATAGGCCGTTACTGGAGCGCGTGGTACCAGGGGATCCATGACTGTAACGTTATTTTATCAAGGCTCGATAACATCAAATGGCCGTCAGATGCCGATAAAAACCTGGTAAAAGCCTCTGCATTGTTTCACCGGGCTTACCGCTACTATCGCTTAGTTCATGAGTTTGGCGATGTGCCATTGTTGCTTAAAGAAGAAACTGTTGTAAATACAGGCTACTTTAGCACACAACGCATCGTAATTCTTAAGCAAATGAAAACCGACCTGGAGTTTGCTGTGGCTAACCTTACTGATGCAAACGCAAAAGGCGATATTTCAAAAGGCGGTGCCGCACACCTTTTAGCTAAGGTTGACCTTGCCCTTGGTTTATTTGATGATGCTATTGCAGCAGCTAACATTGCTATCAATGGCCCTTATCACCTCATGACCAATCGTTTTGGTATTGTTGCCGGCGATGCTTCAAAAAATATCATCTGGGACCTTCACCGCCCCGAAAACAAGGCATTGGGAACCAATGCCGAAGCTTTGTATGTAGTGCTTGACCGCGAAACACTTGACGGCGCTACGCCAAACGGATCGCAGGTGATGAGGAACTGTGTGCCGATGTGGCATAATGGCACTATCCTTACCCCGGGCGCGCTTAAACCGGGCATTTCAGATAAAGTTACCGAAGAGTTCCCGCTTACCTTATGGTATGGCCGTGGCATTGGCCGTTTACGCGGTACCCCGTATGCTACCAAATACATCTGGACGGATAACACCGACTTAAGGCACGCTCCCGGAAACTGGATGAACATGACCGACCTTGTTTATAACAGCCCTGCTATTAAAACATCCGATCCTGCCTGGTATGGTAAACACCTTGAGCAATATACCGCTGCCAACGTTAATCAGCGTTTCCTGAATGGCGCAAAAGACACCATCCGTGCATGGTTTGGCTGGCCGCACTACAAAGTGTTCATTGGTTCAGGCCCTATTGCGCTTGATAAATGGTGGAGCCCACCGCGCGGTACCAATACTGACTGGTATGTTTTCCGTTTAGCTGAAACCTACCTGTTGCGTGCCGAAGCTTACGTATGGAAAGGACAAACCGGGCTTGCTATGGATGATATCAACAAAGTAAGGGCACGTGCCAATGCGCAGCTGTTAACAGATGCAGGCAGCGTAAACATAGGCACCATACTTGACGAACGCCAAAGGGAACTGTACTGGGAAGAGCCCCGCAAAACCGAGCTTACCAGGATAGCTTACATCTTTGCTCAAACAGGCATCCCGGCCTACAACGGCAAAAGCTACAACGTGGCCAATTTTTCAACAAGCAACTTCTTTTATGACAGGATCATGGAGAAGAACGACTTTTACAAAAACCCTAACGTTGTAACCAACTCAGGTAACCACTTTACCATTTCGCCATACCACGTTTTATGGCCTATCCCGCAAAGCGAGATCGACCTGAATGTGAACGGTCATATTAACCAAAGTAAGGGTTATTCAGGTTCTGAAACCAATATACCACCTTTGGATAAGGTACAATAGTTAACACCAAACTGTAACATTTTAGCCGGGCATTAGTCAATTGATTAGTGCCCGGTTTTTTTACGGAAAATTGTTGAGGATGATAAAATGCTACAAAATCATCATACAGGAGAAAATAATTATCCGGATAAGCACTTTTACATCTCTGTTTTTTTCACATATTTAATCATTATTTAAACCTTATATCGAAAAATATGGGCCTGTTCAATATCCTTCGTAACGAATTTATAGATGTAATAGAGTGGGTTGATACCACCCAAAATACACTTGTGTGGAAATTTCCGCGCCACGATAATGCCATAAAAATGGGTGCTAAACTCATTGTACGTGAGTCGCAGGCAGCCGTTTTCATGAATGAGGGCCGCATTGCCGATGTGTTCACTGCCGGTACCTATGAACTGCAAACTCAGAATATGCCATTGTTAACCACTTTAATGAGCTGGAAATACGGCTTTGAAAGCCCCTTTAAGGTTGATGTATATTTTGTAAGCCTGCGCCAGTTCACCAATCAAAAATGGGGAACAAAAAACCCGGTAATGCTCCGCGATGCCGAGTTTGGGCCGGTACGGTTAAGGGCATTTGGCTCGTTCAATTTCAAAGTTCAGGACCCTCAAACATTCATTAAAGAAATCGCTGCCACCAATCCCGATTTTATTATTGAGGATATTAATGAGCAGCTGCGTAATACTGTTGTATCGCGCGGGATGGATGCCGTTGCCGAATCAAAAATAAACGTGCTCGACCTGGCAGCCAACTACAACGAAATGGGCAAATTCATAACCGAATCTATCCAGCCTGATTTTGCTGAACTTGGCCTCAGCCTTACCAAATTATTGGTCGAAAACATTTCCCTCCCGCCCGAAGTTGAGCAGATGCTTGATAAACGCAGCGAGATGGGCATATTGGGCAATCTTGGTGCTTATGCACAATTCCAGGCTGCCAATGCCATTGAAAAATCTGCCGAAAACACCATCGGCGGTAATTTAGGTGCTGCCGGTATGGGCTTGGGGGTTGGCGCTGCCATGATGGGCCAGGTAGGCAATATCTTTCAACAAAACCAGTTTAACCCCAATACTCCCGGTGCAGATGCGCCACCTCCGCCACCCCTCCCGGCTGTTCAATATCACATTGTAAAAGACGGAAAGTCTGACGGGCCGCACTCGCTCAATGAGATCAGTGCCATGGTCAGCAACGGGGTGTTAAGCAGGGAAAGTATGGTTTGGAAAAAAGGGATGGCTGCATGGGCTGCCGCCTCATCGGTTGAAGAGATAGCTGAATTTTTCAATAATGTACCTCCGCCGATAGCCTGATCTGCAATTATTCCTAAATCTATATTTCTGAAATGAACAACGAGGTTAATCCATCGGCCATAAACAATTCATTAAACTGTTCGGGCTGCGGCGCATTGCTGCACTTTAATCCTGGCACCCATAATTTGCTGTGCGATTATTGCGGCGTGAGCAATGTTATTGAAAGTGCTCCCGACAGTCGCGACATTTTGCCTTATGACTATGAGGAATTTGTTGCCGGCATCGATAATAATAAACAAAGCGCCGATCTTAAAGTAGTGAATTGCAAAAACTGCGGCTCCCAAACTATCCTTGATCAGTTTGTAACCTCAGATAAATGCCCTTTTTGTACAGCTCCTTTGGTGTTAGATCTGGAAAGCGGCCAACAATACGTGCCCCCTCATTATATTTTACCTTTTGCCATTACGCAACAACAGGGAGTAGATTTTTTCAAAAAATGGCTTAAAAGCCTTTGGTGGGCGCCAGGTGATCTTGCTAAAAAGGTAAGTGACAGTTCCTCAGCCTTAAAAGGTGTTTACCTACCGCACTGGACTTTTGATACCTATACTGTAACCGATTACAGTGGCGAACGAGGCGATTACTACTATACCACCGAAACCTATACCGAAACAGTTAATGGCCGGGAAGAAACCAGGACCCGGGAGGTAAGGCACACCAGCTGGTCGTACGTGTCAGGAACAGTGGAGTGTGATTTTCAGGACCTGATGGTTCCTGCCAGTAATTCGTTACCCGAAAAAACGCTCAATAAGCTTGGCCCCTGGAATTTTGACATGCTGATTAAGTTTGATGAACGCTACATGAGCGGCTTCCGTTCCGAAACTTACCAGCTGAACCCTGAACAGGGCTTTGTTAAAGCAGTTGAACAAACCGCAGGAACAATAAACTCGGCCATAAGAGATGATATCGGCGGCGACGAACAAAGGATAGACAGCACCGATACCGACTACCTGAATAAAGCGATAAAATACCTGATGCTGCCGGTTTGGGTAAGCGCTTATAGCTATAATAACAAGATCTATCAGTTTACAGTTAATGCCAGTACCGGCGAAGTTATAGGCCAGCGACCGATAAGCGCTATGAAGATAATACTCGCTGTGTTGCTTTTAATTGTTTTGATAATAATTGGGGTGATCTTATTTCAGAATGCGCATGCTGCTTAGCTTGACAAAACGTACCTGAAGACTTACGAAGTTTTTGAAACTTCGTAAGTCTTTGCTAAGCCGCAAAGGTTTTTCTTAGTGCCTGCACGTGTTTGCTGTCTTATATTAATTGCAAGTATTAACTTAATTCTTCACCCTATTTTGCTCACTTTCGGCCCCGTTAGCATCATGCTGGCGCTGACCGGATATGGTTTTGCCGAAGCGGTAACTGAGCGACAATACTCCGGTACGGGTATCGCTCAGGTTACGCCAATCGGCCCGGGTTTGGGCAAGGTGAGTGATAACACCGGTATTTTTAAAAGTATAGAATATATCGTTTACAACCAGCTTAAGCGTTGTCTTTGCCGAAAGCTTTTTGGAAACAGCGGCGTTTACCTTGCCCCTGCTGCCCAGCACAAACTGTGCACTGGTAATTTTGCTTTGGTAACCGCCATCAAGCTGTGTAGTCCAGTCGTTGCCTAATTTAAAGGTGAAGATCGGCCTGAAAAAGAAGTAGGTGCCTTTGGTATCCAGCAATCCGGTATAAAAATCGCTTACCGAATGAATTTGGGATACCCGCCCATAGAGGTGAAAGTTAAACCATTTGGCGGGATCAAAGGTAGCATCAAAAGAAAGCGTTTTTACAGTATAAGTGCCGATGTTACCGGGACGACTGTAGTAAATGCCGTCAACTATTTCGATGGTTTCATCTACATCATCATGCGATCTGCTGTAGCTTAAAGTTGTTGTAAACCTGTTTTTATAGGTATGTGAAAGTTCAAAATTATCAGTAAACGTGGGCCGCAAAAAAGGATTGCCGGTATAATAGGTAAACTTATCAAGCGGTGAAAGGAATGGGTTGAGGTCCTGGTAGTATGGGCGTTCAATACGGCGTCCATAGTTCAGGCTCAACTGGTTGCGGCTGCCGGTATCCAGTTTATATTGCAGGTAAACAGTTGGGAACAGGTTAGTGTAATTGCGTTTAAAGGACGAATCCGGCCGCTGCACATTCCCTAATTGATGCCCGTTGGTTATCGTGTTTTCTACCCTAAGCCCGGCCTGGATGGAAAGTTGTTTATAATCCCTTGTTGCATTAATATAGCCGGCATTGATATTTTCTTTGTAGATGAAGTGATTGGTTTTACCATAATCGGGCATCATAGTTCCCGCGGTGGTGTAAAAGTAATCGGCAATATTATCGGTATGGGTGTAGCTTGATTTTAATCCTGCCGATAGCTTTATCCCATTCTTCAACGGATGATCATAGTCGGCCTTTGCCGAATAAATATTGATGTGCGCCGGCAGCATTCCCGTCAATAAATCGCTGCTTACCATTGTACCATCGGGCAGGTAGCTGCTGTTATTAAACAGCTGGTTATTATTAGTGTAATAGTTAAGGTAATCCAGATCGGCAGAAAACTCATGACCGCTTTTGTCGTATTGGTGGCGATAATTAAGGTTAGCGCCGCCATTCCTGAATAAACCATGCTCCTGGTTATGCGCAATTATGGTGGAGTCGGGCTGGTTAGCCGCATTTGAAAACTGGCTGGTTACCGGGGTTATGGTACTATGCGGGTTATAGATCCCGGTTAAGTTAATACCGAGGGTACTTTTATCTGATATATAGTAATCGGCACCTATTTTAGCGAAGTAGTTATCCCCTTTTCGCCTCACAAACGAGTTTTGTATAAAATTGGAAGTAACCGTACCATTGACATCTTCAAAGTGGCGGTTAATATCAAGGTCGTTGAAACCGTTGTTGTTATTGTAGCTTAAATTACCGAAGATGTTAACCTTGTTGTCGCGATAATTAAAATTGAGGCTATTATTGGTTTTAGCATAGCGCCCCTGCGTATAACTGAGGTTGAGGCTCCCGTTAAACCCTTTGACCTTGTTTTTTTTAGTGCGGATGTTGATCACACCGCCATTACCGGCAGCATCATATTTAGCAGGCGGATTAGGCATTAGTTCAATCTGATCTATAGCCGCTGAGGTTAAAGAACGGAGATAACTTTCCAGATCGGCCCCTGAAAGGTAGGTAGGTTTATCATCTATAAAAATGGTTACCCCCTTCCCTTTTAAACTTATCGCACCATTCTGATCAACGATAACCCCGGGCGCTTTTTCCAATACTTCAAGCGCGGTGCTGCCACTATTGCTGATGAGTGCCTCAGGACTGATTATTGTCCTGTCGATCTTTTGCTGTACAAATGGCCGCTGGGCACTTACATTCACCTCTTTAAGCGAAGTCCCAGAGATTTGTAAAATAACCGGATCCATTACTTTATCCTGCTCCAGTTGCAGCAATCCTGATTTATATGCCTGGTATCCCATCATACTAACTGATAGTTTATAAATGCCAGCTTTTACCCGGAAACTGTATAAGCCTGAAACATCGGCAAGCGCTGTTTTAATCAATGAAGAATCCTTGCCATTGAGCAGGTAAACAGCCGCGCCATCCAAAGGTTTATTATCGGCACCTACAACTTTACCGCTAAGGTTAAGCATAGTTTGTGCGTTTGCAAAAGTTGAGGCAATAGTTATCCAGACGGCCAAAAAAGCCGCAATTTTTATTTTCGTCATATTGTATGGTTGAAGGTTAAATGCTAATTATCTGCTTACTTTTTTTATTTTATGCAATAGGTATCCTGTTTATGCTTTTAGCACAATCAATTATCGGTTAATATTTAGTTTGATGATTATTGTGGATGTTGTACTGCCGGCGTTGAGTCTGTTTGAACATCGAAATTATACGTCCATGACCAGCTTCCCTGTTTGCCCTTTTCGGGGGCTTTTACATACGTCTTTCTGATTTTCTGGTAAATATCATCCGGCATTTTTTTACCATTAACAATAAACTCCGTATCACTCAATTTAAACGAAACCAATTCGTCGCTGTTATGGATAATCCCTTCGGCGATGAGCTCTGCGGTTAGTTTCTTTCGATTGGTATCGTCGAAATAGTCCTTATAGGTTTCAGGGTATGAGTCGGCGGGGTTATATTTAGCCGCCGAGGCATTATAAGCTTTTGCACCGTCACTGTAAGTGCCTAATGACAGCTGAATACCTCCCGGATTTGTTTTCAAACTGCCTAAGGATGTTTTCATTGGTGTAAGGCCTGCACCCGGTTGCTTTATAGGCGTTATTGGATCGGGCTGCCTTGCAACCCGGGCAGTTTGTGCAACAGTCGCAACAGGCACCGGGCGTTGCATTGCCTGATCAATAACCGGCAAATAAGTTGAATATTCATTAGCCGGTACCGTTTTGCCGTTAACCTGTAAAGAGTTGATCTGCTCATTCAGAAAATTCACCTGGTATAATACGCCATCAACCTTAACCAGGCGGGTTTGCACGTTGCCGTTTAGCAATGCCATCGATGTATGATCGCCCACCTCATCCGGATGATAGATCCTGAATTTAGCAGTATCCGGTTTAGCTTTAAAGGTAGTGTCTTTGGGGAGCGATAAAACTGTCTTTGTTGTTTTATTAGCTGGTTCTACTTTTACAGATTGCGGGTTGGATTGCTTGCGAAGCTCCGGCAGGCTTTTACCTACATGCGCTACCTTGTTAACCAGTTTACCTATTTTGTCCGAATTTGAAAAAGCGGCGGTGAACAGTATTGCCATAGCCAGGCAAATAGCCAGTAATGACCGCTCCATCACATTTAACGACTGGTTATTATCAGAAAGCATCCGCTTTACACGCCCCATCAAATGGTCTTTGCGGCCGGTTAAAGCCATTGCGTAAGCAGGGGCAGTTAATTGATATTCCTGGCAGGCTACCAAAGCCCTGATATAATTCACCTTGCTGCCGGTATGGGTAACGGCAATATCGTCGCAGCAGTTTTCGCGCTCGGCGCGGATCAAAGAAGCAATCCAAAGGACGGCAGGGTTAAAGAAAAAAACGATCTCCATCATACTTACCAGCAGGTTCATGATATAATCACGGCGGCGAATGTGGGCCAGCTCATGCACCAGGATAGCTTCTATTGCTGATGGCGGCATTGCGGTGATCAGCCCTGCGGGGATGAGGATCAAAGGTTTTAAATGCCCTATTACCATAGGTACTTTGGCCATTCCCGATTCGGCAATACCCACCAACCGCTTAATGCCCAATTGCAAAGCCAGTTGCTTTACCCGGTTTTCCCATGCCTCGCTCACAGCCAAAACCTGCCGCCTGCGCAGGTAATACAAACTATGCAAACCAGTAAGCAATTGTAATACACGCGCCATCACCACCAAAAACCACACAAAAACAATACTGCCCGAATGATCATTTAAAAAGCGTGATACCACCTGGTAATCATTGGTTTTGGTAACGGGTTGCGTTGTTACTGCTGTATTTGCGGCAATGACAACCTGCCCGCCTGTTATTACCGGCAGGGTTGCTTTTTCCTGCCTTAGCTCATGTACAAATGTAAAAGCAACCGTAAAGGCAAAAATTGCCAGCCCTGCCATCAGCAGGTTATAGCGGCGTACCGCGCTTGATTGCCGGGTGCAAACAACAATTATACCGGCCAGCGCAGCAAGTAATACGCCTTGCCATAACGAATGGATAAGCGTGCTGCAAAGTGCTTTAACCAGGTAGTCGGGGTTTGCTTTTACAATGGTAATATCCATGGCGGTTAAGTTTTATTGTTAACTATTCTTCCAGTTTTTTGAGCAGGTCTTTGATCTCCTGTAATTCCTCCTGCGATGTTTTTTTATTCCCCAGTAACTGCATCACCAGTTTACCGGCCGAACCTTTATACATGGTATCCACAAATTTATCTAACAGGTGGGCCTTGGTTTGCTGCTCCTCCTCCACTACACTGTAGATATGTTTCATCTGGCTTTCATCACGTTTCAGGATCCCCTTATCGGCCATGATCTGCATTAGCTTTAAGGTTGTCGTGTAGTTCACCTCCTTTTGCTTAAGCAGTTCATCATTTACCGAACGTACAGTTAAAGAGCCTTTTTCCCATAACACCTGCAGTATTTCCAGTTCGGATTTAGTGGGCTCTATTGGCTTGTTTTGTGCTTTCATATCCATCTTCAAAACAAAGGTAGAAAACTTTTCGTACGAAACAAATTTTAGTTAGGAAATTTTTCGTAGGTTGATAAAAAAAGCAAATCGGCATATAAGCATTCAAAGCTATACACCGTAACCGGTGCTGCATGTGATTGATAATATCAACTATAACTGTGTTTTTTATCTAAATAGGTCTTAGCTTTTCTCAAAAACAACTGTGCATTATAAAATAAGCTATCAAAAAATTCTGATTATCTTCGGCACAGTAATTATGCTTGCCGGAAATTTATTACCGATACACATAAAGCCCTGATCCCTTATTCACAATTTAAAGCCTCACAGATGCGCCGTTATTTCCTGACATTTATTTTATTTCTTGCTTCATCTCTCGCGTTTGGACAAAACGAAGTTTACGATAATGGATTAAAGGCTTTTGATGCTAAGGACTATGCCAAAGCTTTTAAACTTTTGAAGCCGTTTGCTGATTCGGGCGATTCTATGGCCGAATATGTAACAGGTTTTTGTTATCTCAATCCCGAATCGGAATTAAAAAACGACTCATTAGCCGAACATTACCTGATTAGCGCTGCCGAAAAATTTAATCCCAGGGCAATGGGCTTACTTTCCGTTTATTACTTTCAAAAGGGAATAGAAAATGAAAAACTCAAAATACAGGCATTGGTTTGGGCAGAAATAGCCGGAGCTTATGACCCGGCTTTCAATGCAACAACGACAAGAATTTTGATCAGGAGCTATCTGAATGAAAAAGAATTGAGCGAAGTAGAAAATATTTTGAAAGACAAGAAAAGCAAATACGACAAAATAAATCTTGATGCATTCTATAAACTCAACAAGCAAATAAAATCGACGGAAAAAGAGTCTGAAAAAACCAAGATCCCTGAAAATAAATACAACCTGATTGAGAACCCTTACCGTGACTGGGTTTACAGATGGAAACTTAGGGAGTTTGAATGTGATACTATGTATTATACTTCCCAAATTGAACCGGCGGTAATTGACTCAGCTTTAAATAAAATTAGTAAGAGCCGGACATTTGAAATATCTTTTCTCTATAACAACGATAATTTAAAAACTTTTGACATTACCAAAGACGAGCAAAACTATCTGATAAAAGAGCTTAAACAATTGAAAAACCATAGATGGGCAGCCGGTATGTTTCCATATTCAAAGTGTTTAGAACAAAGGGAAATTCAACCAACTTTTAACATCACCGAAAATCTGCAAACAGAAAATGAAAAAAATATGTGCTCGATAGTTTATACATTTTCAAAACCTATTTTTATTCGGAATGGGACCATTGCTTTATATTTAGATCAGAAAAGGTATAGAACTAATTATACCCAGTTAGAGTTTGGCTTTTATAAACTTGAAAATAACCATTGGGGTAAAATTGCAAACGTTTATCAATATTACGAAGAGCAAAAAAATTAAAGTTTGTAGCAGGGTGTAACACTAATAAGCATCAAATAGCCAGAAGGTCTGCAACTTATCTTGATAATTAAGCAAAATAAAAGCAGCCCAAATGGACTGCTTTCACTTTTTTTGGGGGGGGTAACATTCAAAATCCAAATCGCTTCATTGATAAATTGATTGAAAACATACAGCTTTTTCAGAACGTTAAAAATCTGAATATTCGGCCGGGTGCAGAAAAATGATATCAGCATGTGAAACATTATTCTTATATTCTTCATTTGCTGTCAGTGCTTTCCATTGTGCATCATTGCCAAAAGCGTCCCAGTGCTTATCCCTGTCGGCCTTATTGTTAAAAGTGGTCATGTACATCAGGTTAGGCATGTGGCTTCCGGCTATCACTTCCGAATAAAAAACAGCGTTAAAACCTAATCTTTTAAAAAGCCCGATTTCATCACCGGTATTAAACATCCTTACTTTATTAATATTGTATTTTTCCGTCGCACTCTCATAGCTGCGCAGTTCATAAACCCTATCGGCCTTAGCGGCAGTAAGATCAGGGATTGCTGTAGACGGCATACCCGGGAAAGCTTGCAATACAATAGTTTCTATACGGCTATAAGGAGAATTCTTGTAATCTGCATCAATATAATCTTTGCCATCGGCCTGGTACTTTGTATCCGCCTGCAGCCGCTGCTCTATCCCTGCTAACTTATCCAGTGAAGAAAAGGGAGTAAAAACATAGATTTTCCTGTCGGTATCCTGCTGGGTAACCGGTTTAAATACCCCAACGTTTTTAATACCGGCGCGATGGATAGCAGGTACATACGCTTGTTGCAAATATTGTTCGATCCTCGTTTCTTGGGCCGCATTTTTATAATGATATATTTTGAGCTGGTAGTAATTCAAGGCAGGTGCATTAGCCCGCACATTTGAGCTAAAAATTACAGTGAGTAAAAGGCAAAAGCAAACAAATCTGAATGGATTGTACAATGTCATAATGGTATTTTGTTTATGGATTTACTTATTATCGAAAACCTGAGCGGTATATTTCGCCATCAAAGTAAGCTAACAATCCTCAAAAAAAGTAAAAGCATACCACTAATAAATCAGTTAGTTACCTAAGCGCAATTTGATCTGATCCGGGAAAGCCAAAATACCTGGTAAATAAATATTACACGTTCTGAAATATCAAAACTGCATTTTGCTTTCTGCAAAATCGCACAGCCCGCCTAATATTTCACTTAGTTCTTCCCCCTTGCTTGTTAAGGTATACTCCGTTCTTGGCGGATTACCCGGTATATAACTTTTATGGATCAGTTCATGCTGTTCCAGAAATTTCAGCCTATCCGCCAGGATATGATCGCTGATATATTCCAAATCTTCTTTCAGGCTATTGAAACGTACGTTACCGGCCTCAATACTGAACAGTACCTCGGTCATCCATCTTTTACTCAATAAATAGAGGAGCTCGTTAAGGGCGCATTTTTCTTCCAAAAACGATTGGTTTTGAAAGTTGGTGGAGCTTAGTTTTCTTTCTGACATGCTAATTTATTAATGAGTTACTAATTACCGGTTAAGTTATTGATGTCCATAACCGTTTATTGTTCCTTTGCTGCTGTTGCTGCCTTTTAACAGAAGCAAACGGCGCTAAATCGTTTTTAGCATGCAATAAACAAAAAATGTAATTAAAAATACAACACATGAAATACCATAAATTAAAAAATAGGGGATTATTGTTTTCTGAAATAACTTTTGGTGCCTGGGTAACCTGTAGCTGGATGTTCTGGTATCGAACGAACCAGCCCGTATCCTTTTTAGTCTTTTCTTCCAGTGTTTTAATTGTGTTATGACAGAACTGCACCCTGTACTTCGTTCCCTTCTTCGCACAAAATTTAATTCAGAGCTAAAAACTCCGTTAAATGTTGATACTTACCGGGCTTTAATGAATGATTTTACCCGGATAGTTGCCTACTCTAATGATGGCATCAGCCTGGTTACGGAACTGAAACTGGCGCCTGATGGCTTACCGGCTTTTAATTTGAAGATCTATGATGCTGATCCACCCTCGTTGAAACCCGTTTTAGTTTATTTTCATGGTGGTAACTGGATCAGCGGCAGTCTGAAAACCTGCGATTCCATATGTACTACGCTTGCTGAAGGCAGTGGTTATACAGTTATATCGGTTGACTATGCACTGGCGCCGGAACACCATTTTCCCGTTCCGCTATACCAGGGATTGGCCGTACTGAACTGGATTAAAAAACAAGGATGTTATTTTGGTATAGATAAAGAAAAAATAGTTGTAGGTGGTGACAATGCAGGAGGAAACATTGCTGCCGGATTAGTTCATTTAATTAATCAGACACGCGAATATAAACTACTCGGCCAATTATTGGTATGCCCGGCTTTGCATTATCAGTTTGACACACCGTCTTATAACATATATGAAAAGGGTTATTTTATTTCAAAAGAACTAATGAAGCTGTGCTGGGCCACTTATCTGGGAAATCCGGGTGAAGCTTTCAATGAATCGGCATCGCCATTATTAGTTTTTGATGTAGACCATGTTCCCCCAACCCTGATTTATACAGCCGAACATGATCCGTTAAGGTACGAAGCAGAACTTTACGCCGCAGTACTGCAAGAACAGGGGATTAAACTATCATTTCAACGGTTTAAAGGTACAACTCATTATTTCTGGCAAATGGATGCTATTTTGGATACTGCGCGTAAGGCTCATCAGGAAGCTATAAAATGGCTGATCAGTGTAAACAAACAGAACAGCTAACATAGTGTTCAAAGCCTCATTTACAGTTTTTTTAATTAACCTCACAGAAATATCACAGCATCAGGCAGCAGCATTTCTATAAACCGGAATAAAAATTATTGCTGCGAACTTTCTGCAGTTAAATATTCTTATCGTTCTTATCCCTGAGCACAGCAAAATGTTTTCCTGAGATTTTTTCGACAAAAAATTAAATTTTGTCAAATTTGCAAGTATATTTGCCGGCGAGGTAAAATTATGAGCAACCAGGACGATAGCACCCACCAGGAAATTTTGCAGGCCGCCTTGCGTCTTTACCGCAAATCGGGCCCTGCCAAAGTTACCATGGATAATGTGGCTAAGGCTACAGACCGCAGCAGGAGTTCGCTTTACTATTATTTTAAAGACAGGGACGAGATCTTCCAGGCTGTGCATGACCAGATAGCACAGGATGTGGCCGCTGAAATCCGTCTTGCAGTAACTGCCGCGGCAAATTTAAATGACAAAATCAAGGCTTTTTGTTCGGCCAAGATCAAAACATCCCAGGAATGGAAACGCGTATTTAATGCTATAGATCAACTGATAAGCGCCGATGAAAAGTCAAAGCATACCCAGTTTTTAGATGCTTTGCATAAAAAACTCATTTACCTGGAGCAGGGAATTCTATCAGAAGCACTTTCTGCAGGGGGCACCCCATCTGTACGCATTCCGAACAATGCGGAAACGGATATGTTGGCTTTTATTATTTCGAGCGGGATCCGTGGTATAAGGCGCGAAATCTATGATCATAATGATCCACATGATACAAAAGCTGTGGTACAGCTGTTCAGCGACATGGTTACTAAATGGCTGCAGTCTTAATTTTTCAGCTTTTTTTTCGACATTATTTTAATTTTTGTCAATTAAATGAAAAAAATAAATCAACTCAATTTATTCAGGGCATTAGCGAGCCGAAATTATACGCTTTACTTTTTCGGCAGGGCCATATCACAATTTGGTACCTGGATGCAGCGCACTGCTGTAATATGGGTGATATACTCCATGACCCACTCCGCGTTCCTGATCGGTGTCACTATTTTCGCAGAGCAATTCCCCTCCTTTATATGCTCTATACCCGGCGGTGTGGCGGCCGATCGTTATAACCGTTTTACGGTGATCAAAATTACCCAGGTAACCTCCATGATCCAGGCGGTGCTGCTGGCGGTGCTGGTAATTACGGGCCATGCAGCTGTATGGGCCATCCTTTTGCTCAGCGTGCTGCTCGGTATTATTAACGCATTTGATGTACCTGCCCGGCAGGCTTTGATCAATGATGTGGTGGCCAGCCCGGATGATTTGCCCAATGCACTTTCGCTTTCAACCGCAACGGCCAGCCTGGCGCAATTGTTAGGGCCGGCACTGTCAGGCATTGTTTTGAGTGCCTTTGGTGCCGGTGTATGCTTTTTGCTGAATGCGGCCAGTTTTGGTGCAGTGATTGTATCCCTGATGCTGATGAAATTACCGGCCTATCTGCCCAAAAGATCCAACAAAAAAATTATAGCCGATTTTTCTGAAGGCTTTGCTTACATTAAAAACACACCGGGCATCAGCCTCATTATAGTGATGCTTGCAGCAGTAAGTTTACTGGTGCTTCCATATAATACGGTATTACCTGTATTTGCCAAAGTTGTATTCAGGGGTGATGCCTCTACCTTTGGTTATATCAACAGCTTTATAGGTATTGGCGCGGTTAGCGGTACCATTTTTCTGGCCTCACGCAAACCAGGCGCGCATTTGAAAAGGATCTTGTTTTTTAGCACCATGCTTATGGGTATAGGGTTGATCTGTTTTTCACTGGTAAAAAACTTCCCTGCGGCAATGTTTTTTGCTGCTATAGCCGGCTATGGCTCGGTAGCGCAGTTTACCATCAGCAATATTGTAGTGCAATCAGACGCCGCCCCCGAAATGCGCGGCCGTACCATGGGGATCCTGCTCATGGCCATCTTTGGTATGATGCCGCTCGGCAGCGTACTCATCGGCGCAGTTTCCGAGCATATCGGCGCACCAACAACCGTATTGGCACAGGGTATAATAGCTATAGCCATTGCGTTCCTGTTTCTGAAATTTTTAACAAGACCGGTGAAAAGCGCTGTCGAAAATCAAATCCCCGTAGATCAGGTCTAATATATCCATACCGGCCTGAAAGAAAAACAGAAATACTGTTACCCTACAATGCTGTCAACGTAACTTTCTGGTTAAAATCATCCCGGCTCAGTTTCCCTTTTCGTAACTGACTAATGTATTTTAATGCACTTAACCTGTCTAACTCCTGCTGATATAGCAACCGCTCTTCAGCTGTTTGCGGATTTTGTAATTTGAGCCTTATGGAAGCTCTTGATATTTCCTCCTCCAGTATCTCTGCTGAACAAGTTTGGAAATGATTAAACGTGTTTAAGGGAAAAGTAATAGTAGCCATCTGTTTTATTAAACAAGTATAATACTTGCATAATAAAATGGATTTAAGATCATATAATCATTTTGTTACTATATCGATCATAATTACGTTGACACCCGGGAGACCAGCACCATTCCCCGTAATAACCGACAATGAGCAGGAATAAACCGGCGATAGTTTTCACACCAAATTCAGGGCTTATATCATAATTACAATTTACCTATCTTTAGTCATAAAATCATTTCTGATGAAAAAAATCATGCTTGCGGCCATGTTTTCTATTGCATTTCTGCTGGGTTACGGCTTTAATCAACTAACCCGTCCGGCTAATACCGGCCCGCGGGTTACCGGCCTTGGCGGTATCTTTTTTAAAGCGAAAGACCCGGCCGTGCTAAAAGCCTGGTATAGCAAAAACCTTGGGATCCGAATAAATGAATATGGCGCCAATTTTGAATGGCACCAGGGTATGGACAGTACTAAAAAGGGTTTTACAGTATGGGCCCCTTTTAAGGAAACTACCAAATATTTCCAGCCATCTGAAAAGCAGTTTATGATCAATTACCGGGTTGAAGGACTAAACCAGTTATTAGCCAATATGAAAACAGCCGGTATATTACCTACCGATAGCGTGCAGAAAACAAGTTATGGCAACTTTGTACACCTGATGGACCCCGAAGGGAATAAGATAGAGTTATGGGAACCTAACGATGTGGAGTATGCCAAAATAGGAACGGTGACAACCAAATAAGAGCTTTTTCAACCCCAAATTCAGCTTCAACAAATAAAAGTTATCAGCGAAACAATTATTTGAGCCGCTGAAGCAAACCGTTTGAGCTTCTCAAGCAAACCGATTTTGATTAACAGGTCTACCTTTGACTTATTAAATCAAAAGAAAAAATGAAAACTATTTTTATAACAGGTGCCTCAAGCGGATTAGGTAAAGCCGCAGCAGCGCTTTTTGCAAACAGGGGCTGGAAGGTAATTGCAACAATGCGTACCCCTGAAAATGCACAGGAACTGGCAAATTTGCCAAACGTTACATTATTGCCTTTGGATGTGACCAATCCCGAACAAATAACCTCGGCAGTGCAACAGGCCATATCAACCGGAAAAATTGATGTGGTGTTCAACAATGCAGGCTATGGACTTATGGGGCCGTTAGAAGGTATCTCCGACGAGCAGATCGGCCGCCAGCTGGATACAAACCTGCTGGGTGTAATAAGGATTATCCAGGCTTTTATTCCGCATTTCAGGGAAACCGGCAGCGGATTATTTATCACCACTACCTCCATCGGCGGGCATGTGGCTTTCCCCTTTGCATCTCTGTATCATGCCACTAAATGGGCTCTGGAAGGCTTTAGCGAAAGCCTGTCATTTGAGCTGGCACCTTTTGGTATCGGCGTAAAAACCGTGGCGCCTGGTGGTATCGCTACCGATTTTGCAGGCCGTTCATTGGCGGTTGCCGGGCACGAAGCTTACCAGGGCGCATTTGATCATATGATTTCCACCGCTTTTGAAGGTGCAGAGTTCAGGTTTTCAAGCGCAGAAACAATTGCAGAAGTAGTATATGAAGCCGCTACCGACGGTGAGGATAAAGTACATTATTTTGCCGGGCCGGATGCGGAAGCATTTTATAAACGCAGGCTGGAATTGGGTGCCGAAGCATTCAGGAAAGAAATAAGTCAGCTTTTTTTAGGCTGATTAGTTAACTTTGAGTAATGGACACAGCGTTAAAAACCATCGGTAATATTACCTTTTCCAGTTATTGCACAGAGAACCGTTCAGGCGAGCAGTTTATCGCCGATCACCTTGTGGGATATCTGCTGTCGGGCAGTATCACGATCATCGATGGTGATCAGACAATGGTTTACCGGGACGGCGATGTGGTGCTGTTCCGGCGTAACCACCTGGGCAAATTCATCAAGCGCCCACCCGAAGGAGGCGGAGACCTCCTGGTGATCAGCTTTTTGCTTGACCAGGCTTTATTGCAGGGATTAGCTAAAGGCCGCCCACCCTATTTGCCTGGCCGGCTACCGCCTGGCGCTGCTTTACAGATCCACCCGGACGAGCTATTACAAAACTGCCTTGATGGGCTGACTGCTTATACCACGGAAGATATCAGCCCGGAACTTGCTGCACACAAGGTACAGGAGTTTGCAATGCTGTTGTTACGGGCACAACCCGAACTGCAGCGGATCTTATTCGATTTTGGCAGCCCGGGCAAGATTGACCTGGAGGCTTTTATGTACCGCAACTTCCGTTATAATGTGCCGATGGAAAAGCTGGCTTTTTTAACCGGCCGGAGCCTTGCTACTTTTAAGCGCGACTTTGAAAAAATATTCCATAGCCCGCCGGGGCAATGGCTGCTGGAACAACGGCTAAAGGAGGCGCATTATTTGATCAGGGAGAAAAGCGCACGGCCGTCATCCGTTTACCTCGACGTTGGTTTCGAAAGTTTGTCGCATTTCTCGCACGCGTTCAAGCGTTCTTACGGCATACCACCTTCCCGGCTGACAGCCATCAACAGCAGTCTTTAACGCAGGGGCAGCTTTTATTATTTTCGCTTATGTTAAAAAGGCTTAAACCCGCTCAGGAGCCTGCTTAACAATGTAACATTTTTTGTAACGATACCTGCATCAGCATCTAAGCCGTATTTTAAAACAATGGGGCCATTTGGCTTTGCTGATGCATTTTTTAAAAAGTTAACCCGGGCCATATACATATTGTCTTTAACAGGGATTCCGGTTATATAAGCTATTTTCCCCTTTACTATTCCATATTCCTGGTAAGGGTATGCTTTAAGCTTAATTATTACATCCTGCCCTTCTTTTACCTGGCCGATGAGCTCCTGCGGGATTGTGATCTCTCCAAAAAAATCACTATTTACCGGGTTGATGTAAAACAGGGGTTCACCTGATTTTACATCCTGACCTTCATGAATAATTCCGGAAAAATAAATTTCCCCTGTTTTTGGAGCAGTTAATATGTATTTGCTTTTCCAATCTTCAAGTACATTAATCAATTCACCTGTCGATCGTAATAAATCGTTTGTTAAGGGACCTGATCGTGAAGTGGCATTATCATATTTTGACTTGTTGTACATGTCAGTTTTGTATTCCCTGTAACCTGTAAAAAAAGCCTGATAATATGGGCTTAGTTTTCCGGCTTTTAAATTACCCGGTTCATCAAATGTCAGGTTTAATGGTTTATTATCAATTAGTGATTGTTTTAGCTCATTGAGCTTGTTCAGCAAATTTAATACCCAGGCATGATCGACACCAGCTTCAAAATAAGCCAGTGGCTGCCCAATTTTCACGTTGTTATTTTGTGCTACCAGCAGTTTAACCAGCCTTCCGGGTTCCCTGGCAAATACGGCCTGGGGCGCATTTGATGAAATAACTTTTAATTTAGCCGGAACAACATCGGGATAGCTGATCAATGCAGATACCCCCATAATTAATACCAGGAAGCCTAAAAAGCAGGCACTTCCTCCCCTGACAAGCCATGAGGGTACAATGGTTATAATATCCTGCATTTCGTCACTATGCCGGGTTTCCTGATTATTATAATTGTTATAGTTATTGGGCATACGTTTTTGATATAATGATTTTAACGTAGTTTACTTAGGTACGAGGCCCTGGTAAACCAGTTTTACAAACCCAGTTCCAACTGGTTTTTTACCAGCCTGTAATAATCTCCTTTTTGTGACGTAAGTTCATGATGCGTTCCCTGTTCTATGATCCGGCCTTTATCAAGTACAATGATGTTATCGGCATTGCTTACAGTGCTGAGCCTGTGCGCTACTATTACAACGGTGCGGCCTTTAAAAAACTCAGATAAATTATCCATGATCTGCCTTTCGTTATTTGTATCGAGCGAGTTGGTGGCTTCATCAAAAAACAGGAAGGCCGGATTTTTGTAAACCGCACGGGCTATTAGGATCCGCTGTCGCTGCCCCTGGCTTATTCCATTGCCATCAGCCCCTATCCTGGTATTAAGGCCAAGCGGTAAAGTATCAATAAAGTCATGAATGTTTGCCACTTTAATGGCATGATTGAGTTTTTCGGTATCCGGATATTCCTCGCCTACAGCAATATTGCGTTTTATATTATCAGAAAATATAAAGCCATCCTGCATTACAACACCGCATTGGTTACGCCAGGTTTTATAACTTATATTATCTATAGCCTCGTCACCTACCTTTATTTCGCCATGCTGCGGCTGATAAAAGCGTAGCAGCAGTTTTAAAATGGTGGTTTTACCGCTGCCGCTCATGCCAACTATGGCTGTTGTTTTACCGGCCTCTATAAGCAGGTTAATATTTTTAAGCACAGGCTCATTACCTGCGCCGGCATAGCTAAAAGTTAAATTTTTCAACCGTAAACTTTTATCTTTTGGTAAAACATGGCTCCATTCTTTACCGGGAGGTTCTTCTTCTTTAACCTGGTGGATCTCATTAAGGCGTTCCAGGCTTATCTTTGCATCCTGAAAGTTTTGAATAAAACTTAATAGCTGCGAAATGGGACTGCTTAACTGCCCAACAATATATTGTATAGCCAGCATACCTCCCAATGTTAAGTTACCGCTGATAACTGCCTCTGCGCTTAAAAAGGTAATTAAAATATTTTTTCCCTCGTTTATAAATGTAGCGCCACCTTCCTGGTATTGACTAAGGGCAAGCGTTTTTACATTAAATTTAAACAAGCGTGCCTGTATATGCTCCCATTCCCAGCGTTTTTCCTGTTCGCAATTGTTGAGCTTTATTTCCTGCATACCATTGATAAGCTGAATGATACTGCTTTGATTTTTGGCCGCAGTGTCAAAACTTTTGTAGTTAAGTACACGCCGTTGCTTTAAAAAAAGTATTATCCAGGCAGTGTACAACACACTGCTTGCCGCAAAAACAAAAAATATAATGATGTTGTAATAAATAAGCACCACAGAAAAAATCACAAGATTAAACAGGGAGAACAGCGTGTTTAATGTTGAACCTGCAAGAAAGTTTTGGATCGTTCGCTGGTCGTTCATCCGCTGCATGATGTCGCCGGTCATTTTGGTATCAAAAAAACTCATCGGCAGCTTCATCAGCCTGATCAGAAAATCGGTGAGGATAGCGATATTTATCCTTGTAGTAATATGCAGCAGGATCCAAGATCTTATAAATTCTACACCAACACGGCCCACTATCAATGCAAGCTGGGCAAGCAGAATAGCTGTCATAAAGCTGATGTTACGGGTATTAATACCTACATCAACTATTGACTGGGTTAAAAAAGGTGTTATCAGCTGCAATAAGCTTCCGGCCAAAAGCCCAAATCCTAACTGAATAATAAGCTTTTTATACGCTGCAAGGTAACTTAACAGGAACGACCATTTAACTTCACCTTCTTCTTCCTCTTCAAGGTTAAAAAAATTGGGTGTGGGGCTTAAAAAGAGTGCAACCCCTTCGTCCAGGTTTTTGTCGGCGAGCCAGCTGCTTTTAAAGTTGGTTTCATCAAGGGTTACAAGGCCGGTGGCCGGGTCGGCGAGATAGTATTTGTTATCTTTAATTTTGTATAATACTACAAAATGGTATTGGCGCCAATGTAAAATACAAGGCAGTTCGGCCTGTTTTAATTCATGGGTATTAATCTTAGCGCCCAGGCTTCTGAAGCCAATCTTTTCAGCAGCATCACTTATTCCCAATAAAGAAACCCCTTCCCGGTTTATTCCGCAAATTTTACTAAGGGTTCGTTGCTTGTAATTACGTCCATAATGTTTTGCAATCATGCGTAAACACGTTGGGCCGCAATCCATTCCATCAAATTGCTTATAAAATTTAAAGCCCATTTAATTTTGATTTTGCGCGGTGGTATATTTTTGTTGAGCTGATATTAAAGGTATCAGGAATATAGTTGATCTGTTTTTTAGGGGTATAAATATCTTTCAGGTACATCATGTGAAATAATAGAACTTCGTACCGGTTTTTATAGTACAAATATCCATTTTCCCACTTCAGCCTGCCGGGTAAACCTTCTATCATAAAAAAATCAAATAAGGGTTTTATTTTATTTGCCGCCGTTGCCTTTTGTACCACATGCATCATACTTTCAATCCCGCCATTAATTTCAAGGTTAGTATTGCCCGCTATAAATGCGCTGTGTTTAAACCCGGTTTCATCAAAATTGAGGTATTGCTCATCGGTAAAGGCTTTTACGTAATCTTTACTTTGCATAAAAAGCGTATTCATAACATCCGTGTTTTTATACAGCGAAAAACACCCCGGCATCCATTCCGGTCTTCCGCTTATAAGGTCGTATTTCCCCATCAGTTCATCAGTAATAAAGTCGCGGATGTTACCCCAAATTACATCTATATCAATATATCCCCAAAAATCATAGCCATCTAAAAGCTCGGAAAAAAGAAGCCCGCCGGCCGGTTTAAATTCAGATAATTTATAAGCATAGTTACGGGAAACATTAATCCGGAAGCCCAATTTTTCTGTTGCTAAAACATTAAAATCACTCAGCGTTTTGCGAATGATTTTTATGTTGCCGGGCAATGGCTCCTGGTCAAACGGTTCATCGGTAATGATAAAAAGATCAACATCAGGATTATATTTAAAAGAATGTACAAAATATTTAAAATACCAGGGTATTTTGCCATAATAGCAAATGATCAGCGCTATGCTTTTATTATGTTTCATCATATGGCGACTGTGGAATTATAATACCGGGTAATCTTTTTCTTATCAAATGTTTAATGCGTTTCCAGCTCACTTATGCTTTTTTTAAGTTCATATTGATGATATATTTTGGATGGGCTGATGGTGAAGCTTTGAGGAATATTTACAACCTTTTTTGGGAGATTAGGCAGCCTTTTAAAATAAATTAAGTGATAAAAAAGCACTTCGTACCTGTTTCTGTAAAACATTTCGCCATTGTCCCATCGCAGCCTTCCCGGCAGGCCTTCAATTATTAAAAAATCAAAAAAAGGGCTTATATAATTCCGGGCCTCCAGCTTTTTTACAACATGTGTCATGCTTTCTATTTCTGTTTCAACATCGGTATAAAGCATACCATTGGTAAAGGCATCATGGGCAAAATTAGTTTCGTCAAAACAATAGTGCTGGCTGCTGCCAAACACTTTCTTGTAATCTTTACTGTGTAAAAACAAGTGGTTTAGCTTGTGGGTATTTTGGTAAAGCAAAAAACATCCCGAAAGCCAGTCGTGCCTTACACTTATTAGATCGTGCCTGGCAAGCAAATCATCAGTTATGAAACTGCGGATATTGCCAAAAATGATGTCGATATCGCAGTGTCCCCAAAAATCGTAGCCACTCAGGATATCAGAAAAAATGAGGCCGTAAGCTGGCTTAAAATCACATAGCTTATAGCCGTTGGTTATGTTTATCTCCAGGTTTAATTTGGCGGTGGCCAATTTTACGATATCATCAAGTGTTTTATAAATAACTTTAACGTTACCGGGTACGGGTATCCGGGTGTTATCATCGGTAAATATGAAAAAATCGATACTTGGGTTATAACTGCATGAATGCACGAAGTAATGAAAGTACCAGGGTAATTTGCCTATATAACAAGTAATTAATGCAATGTTATTACGATATTCCATTATTGTGCCGAAAAAACTCCAGGATAGTTAGTAGAAAAACAAGGGCAGCAATTAAATAAAACCCGGCTTTTACCCCGGGTTTTATTTATACTACTGGCAGGTTGCGGGGCAGCCAAATGATACGGGGTGAAATCCGGCTCCGAGTCCATTAGCTGTACAATAGTTGGTGCAACTATCAGCACAGTACGGTCCTTTTAAAGATGGATTTGGGTTGTCATTAAGATAACAGGCGCAACAGATGTAACCACCCGGGCCGCAATAGTCACAGCGGTTGCCGCTGCCGGCCATGATTTTTTTAAGCTCAGCCCTGCTCAGCACATTTTTAATGGCATTGAGGCCTAATTTCTCTTTCTTCATGTTTTAGTTTTAATTGACATTTACCAAAACCACGCCCTGGTAATTTAGGCGGTATGCATAGCGAAGTACATACTCCTTCACTTATGGCCAAAGTATCGGTATACGTTGCACGTAAATTTTCAGCTATTAAAGTATGAATGTATAAAAGGCCGTTTATTTGCCAGATCGCATTGTTTTTAATATATAAAAGCCCGGTTATTTTGCCGGACTTTTATATATGTTATAGTACATTAAAGGCAGGATGCGCAACTTAATTGTTGTGTATCAAAGCCTGTTTGGCAGAACCCTGCACATGTATCATGGCAGTACGCGCCTTTTAAGGAAAGGTGCCCGTTAAAATAACAAGCGCAGCATACATAACCTCCTGCGCCGCAATAATCACAACGGTTACTGCTGCCTGCCATAATTTTTTTCAGCTCAGCCCGGCTCAGCACATTTTTGATGCCGCTGAGGCTTAATTTCTCTTTTTTCATGTTTTCAATTCTAAAGTTAGCTGTTTACCAAAACCACGCTCAGGTAATTTAAGCGGTATGTATTGTAAAGTGCATACTCCTTCCTTACTTCGGCCAAAAAGTATCGTTGAGTTGCTTTAGTCAAGCATGTATTTCAAGTCTTGCAGCTGGTATAGCTCGGGCAGGCGGTTGCCGTTCAGGATGAGCGTAGGGGTTGCATGAATGCCCAGTGCATTGCACCAATCCCTTTGCTTATCCAATTTGTAATATTGGGCCTCATCAAAATTTACAGGATGGCGTTTTGCCCAATCATCATAGTTTTTAACCTTTTGGCCGTACCAGTCAAGCATGGCCTGCTTCACCTTCGTTTTATCGGGCAGGGCATATAAAGCCATCAGGTGCCGGCTTATCGGGGTGGTAGGATCGGTATCAATATTTTGAGTTTTGAAAATAATGCGGGCCTGTATGTTATCATTCTGTTCCAATAACTCTTCTAACTGTTTATGAACTTTTGAACAGGGGGCGCAATGCGGGCCCGACACCATGGTGATAACATTATTTGCTTCTACGTTACCTAAGGTCATACTCCATTCATCGCCCGGCAGCGGATAAGCAGGTTGTTCGGCCAGTAATTTATTAAACAGCTCGGTATTGTATTTAAATTCGCGCAGCTGTTGTTTTAAAGTTCTTATTTCCTGCGATTTTAAAAACAGGGGCTTAAGCAGCATAACCCATAAAATTACCGGGGCTGCCATGCAGATAAAGAGTGTGCTCCATGCAGCGCCGTTTGCATCAACGCTAAATGAAAAGCCGCTTTTTAAAAAATTTGCAGTAAGCGGGATAAACTCAAGCCATAACAAAGCCTGTACCGTGCAGCACAAAACGCACCATTGTTTTGCAATACGTGCCTGGTAATAAATAGAATAAACGGTATAGGGCAAACTGATAAGGTTAAGAACTGCCAATGCCTGCCAGGTTAATACTGAATTGCCCCCAAATAACAACAGCAACCATGTACCTGCAAAATAAAAAAAGCCTGCCTCGCTCCAGGTAAGCCCATTAAATACGTTTGCCGCCTCTGATGTTAATATAGCGTTACAATCTGTTTTGCCCCCGCTTTGACATATTACCTGTACCAGCGGGTTATTACTATCAACAGACTGGATCAATAATAACACGGCGGTAATGAGGCCCGCACTTTTAAAAACAGTAAGCAATATGGTTTGCCATCCCATATTTGCAAAGTAACCGGCGTTAAATATCAGTGCCGATGCAAGTATTAGCGCAAGGCCCAGGATCATAACGGGCAGTTGATAATCTTTTAATACATTTCTGAATTTAGCGGCATTAAAGTTTTCTGATGGTTCAACAACCAGTACAATGCCGGTATACAATTTTTTAAAGTTTTCGGCAGTCAGTTTATGTTTTTCCCAATGCTCGTTTGAAACATAAAAGCTATCACCTTCCATTTTTGTTACCACCACCAGGTCGCCTTTATCATTGTTGGTATGGGCCAAAAAGGGGCATTCCAAATCACCTAAACGCTCAAAATCTAACCTGAAGGCGTCGTTTTCGATATCAAAGGCTCTTAAAACGTCGCAAATTGCAAGCATGCTGGGCGAGTCGGGGTGCTTGCCTAATTCATCTTTAATAATATCAGAGCCAATGTTGATACCTTGATATTTTAATAATTTAAATAGTGCCCCCTGGGGTTTGAGGAGATTTTTAAGTGATAACATTTGAATACTATTAATAAAATGAATATATATTTAATTAAAAAGTAAATCATGCGAAAGCACCCTTCACTTTTATAAAGAACTATTCAGTAATCGGCTATTTTAGTAGTATTTGCTTAGGTATTAGGTGCTTATAATTGGTTTTTAAAGCTAATAATTAAAAACAATATTCAAAATATTTATTTAAAAAATAATTCTCCTGAATTAAATTTTTCGTGTAGCGACAAAAAAACTTAGCGATGGCTCAAAGCACGGCCATTAAGGGATCAAAACATTTTTTGGCCGAAAAATGAGTTTCTATCAATTTTTGGGCATTAAAGCTAAATTGCCTTCGAAGCGGAAAATCATTAATAAGCAGTTCAACAGCATCTGTAAATTCGTGTGCTGTATCTGCAATTAACATACAATTATTTAAGCCTGCTTCCAGGCCGCGGGCACCGTGTGTAGTAGTAATTAACGGAACGCCATAGGCAAGTGCTTCAATATTTTTGATCTTAAGCCCCGCGCCAAATCTCACCGGGTTTATTACGATATCTGCACCGGCGTAAATTTGATCTGTATCGGTAACAAAACCGTTAAGCCGGATCCCACTGGTTGTTGCTATGCTCAACTCGTGGCATACGGTACCATATATATTTAACAAAACCGGGTACTTAGCGGCTATTGAAGGCCAGCATTCATTAATGAAAAAATTAATGGCATCTACATTCGGTACATAAGCACTTCCAACAAAAACTATATTCTTAACATCTTCATTAATTACATATTGCTTATAATCAACAGGATGCGGACATAATAAAACATTGCCGGCACCCATTATCTGTTTTACCCTGTCATAATCGGGCTGGCATAGTACCATTACATGGTCAAAAACATTAAAGATATTTACTTCTGTCTCTCTCGAAATTTCGTACAAGGCGCCGGCGTAATTGTGCTTTTTAAATTCCTCTGCGCGGTCGCTTATAATGTCGTGAGCATCAAGAATTACATTTGTACCATCCTCCAAAACATTTAAAAAGTAGCTGCAATGGATATACTCTATAATGACAGCATCAAAGAAACGGCCTTTTATAAATTTTTTGAGGCGGCGTGCATAGCCTGTTGAATTAAGGATCCCGTTTTTTTCGAGCACATGAAATTCGGCATTTAAATTACCGGCAATTATTGTTTCTGCACTTTCGTGAACAGGGCAGGCTATAACAATTGTTAGCTGAGTTTGCCCCGACAGGTACTTGATAAGCGCCGCTATTCGCGTGCGGTGCCCTGAGTTTTTTTGCCAAAAATCAACATCAGTAATCAAAAGTACTTTTTTCATCGTGCCCGAATGATGCTTGTTAAGGTTATTATAACGGTAAGACTAAGCTATTAATTAATTTTTAATTTAAGCTTAAGTTAATGTTTGCAAATATTTAATAGAGAAAAAAACATAAAAAAATTGTTTAATACTACATTATATATAAATTGCCATACCAATTACCGTAACCTTTATTATGAACAAGCGAATAGCCGTTTCTATGCCATTAAATGTGGCCGAAAGTGAGATGCCGCTTTTTGAACCTTTTCTTAGCTATGAGCTGGCGCCGCAACATGTAAAAGTATTTAAAAACGTGTTTGTTACCTATACCGGTTTTTGCTTAAACGGTAAGGGATTAATAAAGGAATCCCATCATGATCACCCCCATCAGTACAGCGAATATCAAAATGAAGCCGCCCTGTTTTACTACGATGTAGAAGATCATCCCGAAAACCTCATCGAACTCAACAACGCTGATACTTATTTACTGATCCATCATCCATGGTATAACTATTATCACTGGCTGCTGGAGTGCATATTCAGGGCATGGATGGTAAGGGATAAAAAGGACGGGATGATTTTACTGCTGCCCGATTATTATGCAAAATCTGATTTTATCATGGGCTCGCTTAAACCGTTCGGGTTTAAAAATATATTCTACATACCATCGGGCAAAAGCCTTATGGTAAAAAATCTTTGTATCCCGCAAATTAAGGCCAGGGTAGATTCATATGATCAGGAGATGCTTGCCGCTGTACGGCATTTCTATCTCAATTATATCGACCTAAACGGTGGTATAAATACGGAACTGGGCGAACGGATTTAT
The DNA here is from genome assembly GCF_042434235.1 of Mucilaginibacter angelicae. Classification (NCBI taxonomy): domain Bacteria; kingdom Pseudomonadati; phylum Bacteroidota; class Sphingobacteriia; order Sphingobacteriales; family Sphingobacteriaceae; genus Mucilaginibacter; species Mucilaginibacter angelicae. Next base: position 59,523 of record NZ_JBHLTS010000017.1, read on the forward strand.
ATTAGCCGTAAAAAGGCGCAGCGCAAAAAGGTACAAAACGAAGCAGAATTAGAAGAGATATTACAGAGGTACAATTTTACGGTGATAAATAATGAGGACTATACCTTTTTACAGCAGGTGGCCATTTACGCCCACGCTAAATACCTGGTATCTATTCACGGATCGGGTTTAACAAACATGCTTTTCATGCAGGATAATGCCCGGATCCTTGAGTTTCATAAAAGAAAAACAAATGACAAGGATTGGCATAGCAAGGCCTTCTGGTACCTGGCAGCTGCTTTAGGTTTTGATTACTACCAGCAGGTGTGCGACCCGACCGATATTGATGACGATTATTTTAATGCGAATTTTATTGTGGATGTGAAGCTGTTTGAAGATAATTTAAAACTGATGTGTACTTAACCTTGTAAATAGATACCCCTAATGGAAAAAATTTACGGATTGTTGCCTGCCGCAGGCCTTGCCACCCGAATGCGCCCGTTCAGATACCCAAAAGAATTGTTGCCCATACACTATCAGTTTGTTGACGAAACTGAATATGTGCGGCCCAAGCTGCTGATTGAACATTCGTTAGAGGCCTTGAACCTGGGCGGGGTAAATGACCTGTACATCGTAGTGCCCGAATGGAAACCCGAGATTATGCGGTACCTGGAAGATGGAGCGCAATTTGGGCATAGTATTTCATACCTGTATAACAGCAAAGCATTAGGCCTGGCCGATGCATTATTATCCGGCTATCCATGGCTTTGTGATAAAATCACTTGCTTTGCCATGCCCGATACCATTTTTTCGCCGCCAACGGCTTTCAGGGATATCATCACCGAATTACAAACTAAAAATGCAGACCTGGTTTTAGGCATTTTCCCCACCGACGAAGCACAGCATTTTGGCCCTGTTGAATTTGACGCGACAGGAAAGGTGTTACAGGTTTGGGAAAAGCCGGCCGAACCCAAAGTTAACAACGCCTGGGGCATTGCCGTGTGGAATAGCCGTTTCTGGGATTTTTTTAAATCGGAAGCAGCAGCTTTGGAGCCAGGGGTTTCCATAACTCATACATTCAATCGCGCTGCCCGGCAGGGATTAAAAGTACAGAGTGTTTATTTTGAAAATGGCTGGTATAAAGATATTGGCCGCATCAACCAAATCACATTTAACAATTAAATAACCCGGCAATGGTTAATACAGAATATGTGCTGGTGCAGTTAATAAATGAATTAAACGCGGCAATAGATGTGCAGGATATTTGTAATGATTTTAACAGCCATCCCGAATACCCAAGTCTTTTATCCTTTACCGAAACCTTAAAAAAATGGGGGATAAATAACCATGCCAGCAAAATATCTTTTACCGAACTGAATACATTACAGCCTCCGTTTATCGTATGTGTACCCGGCAAAGTAACCGAATATGTATTGGTAAGCGCTATCACCGCCGATACTATTGAGCTATCAAATAAAACATATCGTAAAGACAGCATATCGCTAAAAAGCTTTGAAGAAAAGTACGGTGGCGATGGCATTGTTTTAGTGATAGACAAAAAAGCGGCGGCGAAGCTCAAAAAACGACGGGGAAACAAATTGAAAGCCGAACTACCTGGAAATAAGCCCCCGGGTATTTTTAATACGAAACCATTATTGCAAAGATCACCTACCTGGATATTGGTGCAAGCTACGGGCTGCCTGTAAAATGGGAACAGTTTGTTGGTGACGATTTTTTTAATTTAATATTGGTTGAACCCGATCAGGACCAGGTAAAAGACATTACGAAGATGTACCCTGCTGCCAGCATCATTCCATATGCCCTGGGAGATATTAACGGAAATGCCATCCTGAATATCACTGTGGCCCAATCATGTTCGTCGATATTAGAACCTGATGCGGGTGCTTTAAGCAGATTTCCTGTTAAAGAAGCCTTCAGGGTAATTGACAAGGTGCCGGTTGAAATTTACCGGTTTGATGATTTGATTTTAAAACACAAACTTGATCCTCCGGCTTTTGTAAAGATAGATGTTCAGGGCTATGAATATGCTGTATTGAATGGCTTCGGAGAAGCTTTGGATAGTGTATTATGTATTGAGCTCGAAACCCATTTGGTTCCGATTTACAAAGGGGAAAAATCACTTACCGGGATCAATGACTTTTTAAATAGTAAAGGTTTTTACTTGCGCCACCTGGAAACAGCCGGTCTGTTTGAAGGAGAAGTGATGGAATTCAATGCCTATTTTGTAAAGCGAAAGAAATACCTGAAAGGGGTAAATGATAAAAAACTGGTACGCTTTTGGGAAAACGTGAACCGGATTCCTCCTGCCAGAAGATTTTTGGGCAGTAAGTAATCAGAAGCCTAATCCAAACGATTTTGATAGATGAACTGATTGAATAGTAGGTATTTGAAGTTTAAGTATAAAAAATGCGGGCACTATTTTATCCGGTAGATTATTGTATATATTTATGAATTGTGTACAAATTGAATAACGATCTATGATTTTTAAGCGAATAATTTTAGTTCTTATATTACTTCCTTCTTTAACGCTAATAAGTTGTGGGCAAACTCCATTCTCAATTCCCGGGGAGTTTATCAAAACATCACCTCCAAAAGTTGGAAGCGATGAATGGTATGTATTAAACGGCTCCCAAAATGAGTTTGGAGTATCAATTGTTAATGGCAAGCTTGACATCAAAAAAGTTAACGAGGTAAATAAAAGTGTACTAAAAATACCATCAGGAACTCTTATTGGGGTAAATAGAGGCGAATGGGGCGGGCAATTAACCTTTAAACCATCAGACACCACGAAAAAAAATATTGATATTAAAGAAGGAAACATCAAGTTCATTTTCAAATTAGAAAACAAGATATATTTCATAGAAGGGCTTGCCCACATGAGTTATAGCGGAGGTGCACTATTTGAGCTTCATACAACAGGCGAAAAATTCACATTTACTCAGCTTGTTAAATTTGAGGATGCCCCCGAAGCATTTACCATTTACAAAGACAAACTTCTTATTGCGACACACAAAAATTTCTATATAGTTAAAGACTTCAAAAAAGAACTTGTTTTTAAAGAAGCCTTTTGGAGTAGCTTGTACCCTAATTCAATTGCAGCATTTGACGATAAAAATGTATTTATGGGAATAAGGAGTGGAATAATAAAACTTGACTTAACAGACAAGTCATTGATATTTTATAAATACAAAGAATAAAGGATTCTGGCCGTAGTTAGCGTGATCAACGTAACACCTGAAAACCTCCTATTTTCATAGAGGCATTCAGATCAATAATGATACAGCATCAGAATCATTTATTGAAAATTTGATTGAAATAACAGATCTCTCATAAAACTTAAATTATAAAAAAGGCCTTTAAACAAGGCGGCTATAAGGCCGTAACTGCAATACACGATAAATAGCCGCTTTTCCCAATTGGTGCTGAAAGATACAATGGCTTGCTGTTTTTCCATACTGTAGGAACCGACTTTTTTTGATAAGTAGATTGCCCGGCGATATATACATCATTATTAATTACAGCAATCCCATATACATCTGCAGCAGATCCGGAAAGGAAGTTTAATTTATCGTTTTTAAAATAGCCGCCCCCTTTTTCTGTAAAACAAGCTACATATACATCCGGTCCGCTTACTGCCAGTTTGGTGGCTAATATTGCTATAGTACCGTCGCCTAACGTAACAGGTATGCTGTTTTTCCAATAGGTAACATTAGCTTTGTTCAACTTTGGATAGGAGGCAGTTACGTATACATCACTGTTTTGTACCGCAATATTGCCAGCATAGCCGGGTTTGCTATTGGGGAGAGTTGCAGGTATAAAATTTTTCCAAAAAGTAGGCAGGCCCCTGCTATTTCCTGAAATGTAAATATCAGATCCCTGTATCACCATGCCCTCTGTCGAGCCGCCTGGCCCGTTAACACCCTGAAGAACGAACCTTTGGCCGTTTTTCCAGTAAACAGCATTAAAATCAACAAATCCGGTCACATAAACATCATTCCCCTGTATAACAATAGCCGATGTTGAAGCGCTTGTAGTATTGTCAGTTAAATTTACCTGTACCCCGTTTTTCCAATAGGCTGCAATGTAGTTACCATTTTCGTCTTGTACATAGCCTGCAGCATAAACATCATTACCTTGAACAGTAATGGCGTTTACCGACGCGGTTTTTTTTATATGTGTTAAAACTACCGGAACCTGATTTTTCCAGTATACGGCCTGGTAAGCATTTGCCAACGAATCGAAAACGGTACCACCTACATAAACATTCGCGGTGTTAGTATTTACAGGGGTTGTATCTTGAGGGGTTGTTTTTGTGGTATCTTTAGGAACGACTTTAACAAATGGACCTTTGCCGGCATCTTTCTTACAGGCAGCAAATAGCAACGTTAAGATAAGTGCCAGGTATGCTACAATTTTATTATTCATTATGATAAGTGTTTAGTTATAACGCAGGTTTGAGATGCTTAAAAATAGATTTTTTGAGCAACTAATACAAACAAAAAAGCCTCCCATTTTCTTGAGAGGCTTTCGGGGTGGATGACCGTATAAATTTCTTGGCGTTTTGTAGCTGATTTGAAGACATTGGTCGATTTGCAGAATAATCTGAAAGAGCATAACGATTTTGATTTATTTAATTGGCATTTTTCCGGGGATATTTGAGCGATTAGGTAAATGCTCATTTTATCCATAGCAGAGTATTTAAAAAACGCTACAATGGAGCCTCAAATCTTCCGACTTGCCCCCATTGACCCTGAAGGTAGCTGGAACAGGATAATCCCGAACCTTTGGGATGATATGACTTGGGGCGATCTGGTCTGATACAGGCATGGTCTTTTGACAATTATCCTGCTATTTCTGACTACTCCAGTGTTCTTAATCGAACATTTATTGTTCGCTTTTGATACAGCTTAATTACTATTTCATTTTTTTTATTCCATTCAATAACAGCATTTTATATAACTGGCACTATTCTTACGATAAAAAACGTACGTATAAATAACTAATGTTTTATTTAACATTAAAGAATGACATTTTAATTAAGAAAACCTTCAAAACAAGAATGGGCGCCAACCCGAACTTTCCCGACGGGAGCACCTCATCTAACCAGGCTCTAAAAGGCAAAATGAAATATAAATTAAATAGTGACCTTAACTTTAACCGGAAATAAACCATTGCCATGAGAAAATCAATCCTCCTCCTGCTGGTCTGCCTGACCACGTTAACCGCTTTTGGCCAGACAGGCCCCGATGATCCGCGTTTTGCCGGTATGGACCGCTATGCCGATAGTGTACTCCAACTGTTCCATATTGCAGGCTTCGCCGTTGCGGTTGTGGAGAACGATAAGGTTATTTACGCCAAAGGCTTTGGTTACCGCGATTATGAAAAAAAGCTGCCGGTAACGCCGAATACGGTGTTCCCCATCAACTCATGTACGAAAGCTTTTACAGATGCCCTTTGTGGTATCCTGGCCAATGAAGGGAAACTTGGATTCGACCAACCGGTGCGTCAATATATCCCCTGGTTCAGGTTCTATAATAATTATACAACCGAACACGCGACCATCAGAGACCTGATGGCGCATCGTACAGGGCTGCCGAGGCACGACCAGGTGTCTGATTTTTTTGATAATGCCGGGCCGAGGGACAGTTTAGTCTATCGTATCAGGTATTTACAACCCTTTGCCGAGTTGCGAGAGAAGTATCAGTACAACAACCTGATGTATACCGTGCTGGGTGTCGTGTCTGAAAAGATAACCGGGCAAAGTTATGAGCAAAATATAGCAGAACGGCTGCTGAAGCCACTGGAGATGTCTAATACCAGCCTAACCACCGCCGGTTTGATGAACAGTCCTGATCATTCCCTGGGCTATTATTACGATGAGCAAAAAGGGAAGATCCTGAGCGCTGATTACGGGACTGACCCCAATCCCAATTGCCCTGCCGGCGGCATCAGCTCGTCGGTTATGGATATGAGCAAATGGCTGATTGCATGGCTGAATGGCGGCAAATACAAGGACAAACAGGTTTTACCTGACTGGTACGTAAAGGAAGCTGTTCATCCGCAGATGCCGATCGACAATTACAGTTATGGGCTGGGTTGGTATTTGTCCGCATTCAGGGGCGGGCACTTCCGGGCTGAACACAGCGGTACGGGGCGCACGTCGAACTCTTCCGTTTGTTTTTATCCGGCAGCTAACGGCTACAGCAGCCCGCACAGGATCGGAATTGTGGTGTTATCCAACGAATTCGGCGACTACGCCACCAGTTTGATACGTGATTATATTTCAGATAAACTATTGAACGCGGGACGGACAGATCTTCCGGGCAAAATTGGCGACTGGCCCGACTGGTTCGCCGGTTATAAAGCCTATTATGCCAGTATGCATAAACCCAATACCGCTCAACCCGCCACTATAGTCAAACCTTCGCCGCTTTCCCATTTGTTGAATGACTATACGGGAAAATACTTTAATCCCGGATATGGCACAATTGAAATATACCTGAAGGGGGACCAGCTGCAGGCAAGATTGAATAAGGTGGACCTAAGCCTGAAGCATTTCAATTTTGATGTCTTTGATGCGTCACCCGGTGGGAAATTAAAATTCAATACCGATAATGACGGCAAAATTGCAAATATTACGATGCCGCTTGAAGAAATGGTGAGTGATATTGTTTTCGGGCGTACTAAATGACACCAGGATAATATTTCAACCCGTGGTCAATGTTATCACCGCATTAACAAAAAAGAGGCTGTCTCAAAAGGGGCAGCCTCTTTAAAAATCAGGGTAAATGATGGGTCTGATTTCGAACCAGTTTATAGCGGATTTACAGAAAACTGCCCGGATTTGAAGACGTTAATGGTGCAAATTCAAACTAAGCTAAATATCACTTTTTGACCATTGGCGTTACATTTACAGCGGCTTAAAGTTCTATTTATTTACAACAGTTCATTCACTCCTCAAACTTTTAACCGGGTTCATCATAGCAGCCCTGACCGACTGGAAGCTGATGGTCATTAGAGCTATAACGATTGCCACTATGCCCGACAAGGCAAACATCCACCAGCTTATCGCGATGCGGTACACAAAGTTTTGCAGCCACCGGTCCATCAGATACCAGGCAACTGGAGAGGCAACTACCAATGCCGCCAGTACAAGGATAACGAAATCTTTGGAGAGCATCAGGGTAATATTGGTTACACTTGCGCCAAGTACTTTCCGTATCCCGATCTCTGCTGTTCTTCTTTTGGTGGTGAATATCGTTAGTCCAAATAACCCAATGCAGGAAATAAAGATAACGATAAATGTTGCTGCATTAATCAATTTTGCTGTGCGGTAATCCTTTTCATATAAAAGTGCTATCGATTCATCAAAAAAACGAAAGTCAAACACATCTCCCGGATACATCGCCTTCCATGACTTTTCTATCTGTGCCAGGGTTAGCTTCAGTGCGGCAGGTTGTTTGTCGCTGACAGCCAGCTTAACGGCAAGGTCCTGCTGCATTTTTGGAATATTTACGATGCAGACCGGTTTGATGCTTTCGTGGAAGGACTTTTCATGAAAATTGGCAACTACACCCACAATGGGGTAAGGCTTGTTTTGATAAAGCAGCATTTTGCCGATAGCTTCCTGTGGTTCATGAAGACCAAGAAGATGCAAAAAGGTTTCATTGATAACATACTCCTTCAAGCTGTCTGCTGGTAAAAGGTTTCGTCCGGCAAGCAGCTTCATGCCGTATAGCGACAAATAATGTTCATCGCCAGACAATTCAGGTATACGGGTTTCCGTTCCGTTTATCCCGTTCAATTTCAGCGCGATGTTGCCATCTCTGCCGTCCATAGGCGTGTACTGTTCGCTGGCTACGATACTTACGCCCGGGATCTGTTTTAATTGCTGCGCCAGTACATCAATTTGTTTTGTGGTAGCTTTGCGGCTGGTAGGCAGGATGACAATGGCATCAGTATTGAAACCCATTGCTTTGCTGCGGGTATACCTTAATTGCTGGTGAACAACCAGGCTGCCGATAATAAAAACAAGCGACAGGGTGAATTGAAAAACAATTAATCCTTTTCTCAGCCACCAATGTCGGCCACCTGGCGTTGCTGTACCTCGCAGACTTAAAGCCGGGGTATAGGCCGCTAATGTTCTTGCGGGGTAAAGGCCTGCAAATAAGCAAGTGACCAGCGTTATCGTTAATGTAAAAAGCAGGGTATTGGTTTCCAGCAGCCTGAAACTGACTCCCGGGGGAATAAATGCCTTAAATACAGAAAGTACTGGATTAACTGATAACAAAGCAATGATCAATGCAAAAAAAGTTACCAGGAAGGTTTCTATCAGGAACTGTATCATGATCCCGGTCTTGCTGCTGCCCATTATTTTCCTGACCCCCATTTCCCGCGTGCGCTGAATGGATTGGGCGGTGGCAAGGTTTACGAAGTTAACCAGGGCCAGTAACAGGATAAATACGGCTGTACCGATCATTCCGTATACAATGGGAAGATCGGCTGTACGAATCTGGTTTTCTACAACGTCGGCGTCAAAATGCACTTTTGTAATCGGTTCCAGCCACAGCGTAAGCCGTATATCGGGGTTTTTAGGTGCATAAGCTTTAACGATAGCGGCAAACCCGGCATTTACCCTTTCCTGGCTGGTACCCGGAGCAAGTTTAACAAAAGCCTGGGTGGACATATGGTTCCAGTCGTCTGCAAAAGCCTTTTTCAGGAAACTGTTTTGAACCGTACTGTAAGAGATAAAATCGGTAAATGCGAAGTCTGTATTTTTCTTCCAGTCTTCAACAATTCCCGAGATTTGCACACGAAGCGAATCGTCATAGACGATTTCCCGGCCCAGCAGGCCCCCGGGATCAACATTTCCAAAATATTTTCGTGCCCGGCTGAGGGTAAGTACTACTTTATAAGGCTGATTCAAAGCGGTCTGCTGGCTTCCGGCAAGCCAGTGATAATTAAAGATCTTGAAATATTGAGGCTCGGCCACTATCGTGCCCGGATAGTACGCTCCATCGATTGAACTGTCAAATTTTTTGATTGGCTTATTACCATCTGGCACTCCGATTTTGGCATAGTACATGCTTACTGCGGAAATCGCTTCAATATCAGGAAGCTCATGGCGGGCAGCAGCCACCGAGGAATAGGGCACTTTACTCATCACATCCTTATCACCAGCGGCAAAATGGGCGGTGGTCATCACCCGGAAGATGCGATCCTTGTCGGGGTGAAATGTATCAAAACTGAGTTCGTAACTGGAGATCAGGTAGATGGTAATACAGGCACATATACCTAAAGCAAGTCCCAGGACGTTGGTGGAAGTATAGATTTTGTTGCGCCAAAGGATGCGCCAGGCTGTTTTAAAATAATTCCGTATCATCATATTACGTTTTAATGTTTCAGGCGCCCAATGTGATGGACTTTCTGAACGCAATATTACTGGCCGTATTCGTGACTGGGCTGCCAACTTATCAATTGGCAGTTCTTTCCTCTGGCTATTTTTATATTCCAAAGGGGTTTTGCCGGTCATCTCTTTGAAAACGCGATGGAAAGTCCTTTGAGAATTAAACCCCGACTCGTAGGCGATACCCAGCAGTGTCAGCCTGTCGTAAGCGGGGTCCCGCATTTTTCGGACAATTTCACGAACCCGGAATTCATTTATAAAATCGCTGAAGTTTTTTTCCAGTCCAATGTTCATGATACGGGACAAATCATGCGGATGAATCATCAGTTTCACCGCCAATGTGGCCAATGTCAATTCAGCATCCCCGTAAAGACGGTTTGCCGCTACTGTTTCTTTTAGCCTCCGGCCTTTCTCCCTTGCATCCGACCGATCAGTTATTGGCATTGTCAGCTGAGTGCCAATATCTGGTTTAAGCGTTGCTTCTACAGTAATCCCGATCAGAACAAAGGCAACTGCAAACCAAAAAACATCATTAACCAGCGCAAAAACGCAGAATAAGCCAAGCAGAACAAATGCACGCTCAAGCCGTCGGAAAGCAAAACGCGGTCTATCCATCAACACCGGGCGTAATCGGCTATAGAAATCCTGTATCTTCCGGTGCGACAGGTACAAATAGATAATGACCGAAATTAAAATTACCCAGGTTGGCATCCAAAACCCCACAAGTAAGGGGCAAAAATGTAGTATATCTTTCCGGTTGAACCGATGGTCCGGGGATGTTAGTTGCCTCACATAAATATACAACAGCGGACCCAGGGCCGGTAAAAAAAGCGATGTAAGCCCACCGGTCTTAAATACGACTACTGCTAAGGCAGAACTTAAAAACAGGTTACCTGTTTGGCCGATCCTTTTAGAGAATCCTAAAAGCAGCGCAAGTGTCAGCCCCGTGAACAAGGTTCCCAGGGAGATTATGTCATACGGGCTGATATGGGATGTAAAGAATCTCAAGCAAAGCAATATAGTCAATCACTGTTCCAAATTTACAAAATACTGACAAATAGCGCATTAGTAACATATTGAAATAGATGGCGTACCAAAAGCGAACGGAGGGATGTCCGTTTTTGAAATAACACCACCCGTCAGGAAGTGGCTATCTTGGATTTTGGTAACCCTGGAATAAACTATACAGGTTATCTTTTCTTAAGATAACACTAAAAAAGTTGATCCCTTGTTTGTCGTGTTGGAATATGTAAATTAAATATTCCATTCCTGATAAGATGGCCCGGGCTGGGGTAAAAAAGACCGATCTGTTTTTTTAGGTTACTGATCACCTGTCCTTGACTTCGTTATCCCACCCGATCAAGGTAATGGGACATAGTTTCAGCCTGAACAATAAGAATAACCGACCCAAATGTAGCTGGCTACTTTGTAGCCAGCTACATTTGGGTGGATAACGGTGCAGAATCCGGACCATTTTGTTGAAGAATTGATTAAAACAGGCAGCTTCTCAAAAATTTTGGAAGAATAACCTTATTAAAAAAGATCGATGAATGACAGATGCTGCTTAGAATAACCTTGCAGTAAGCCTATGGCATCAGCTTTTCCAGTTTATCATCTAATTCTTTTCCGCGCAGATTTCTGGCTATAATAATTCCGTTCTCATCAATTAAGAAATTGTTGGGTATCGCGTTGATGCCATACATCAATGTGGCCTTGTTTTTATCGCCGCGCAGATCGCTGACATTCTCCCAGGTCAGCTGATCCTTCTTTACCGCCTCTAACCATTGGCTTTTACTTTCATCCATGGACACACTTAGGATAGCAAAGCCTTTGGCTTTAAAGCGGGCATACGTTAGTGCAAGTTTGGGATTTTCTTCACGACAGGGCCCGCACCAGGAAGCCCAGAAATCGAGCAATATATACTTGCCCTTGACCTGTGATAGCTTAACTACTTTTCCCATCGTATTCATTTGCTCGAAATCGGCATAGTGGTCGCCCACTTTTAGATTCCTGTTTAACAGTAGGTAATCATTGATCTCCTGGCCGTAGCGAGTGGCTTTCATTTCCGGTGTCAATTTTTGATAGAGCGCCTGGGTTGTTTCCTTTCCCCAGGTGATCGCGTAAATATTCAGAATATTGGCTGACACCAGCGAATTCGGATATTTTCTTACCCAGTCTTTTTCCACTTCTTTTCCCTCGTCGTTGGCTGACTTGATCCGGGATAGCAGGCCTTCACGCTCGGTGCTATCTTTTGTCTTCGCTAAAACCTGCCCCAGGCTGTCTGCTGCTTCATTGTAGGGTTTTCGTAAACGGTCCAGCCGCCTGTCCTCGTCTTCGGTAGCCGAGCCGATGATCAGCCCTTTTTTAAACGCGCCAGCTTTAAGGTTCACGCTGATCACTGTATTTTCCAGCCAAAAATGGACATAGTTGGTGTATTTTGCGGTATGCAGGTATACCGGCACCGCTTTTTCAGCGATCCGACCGGTCATGCTGAATTTACCGCCGATGACACGGCAGGAGTCAACTTCTTTATCAGGTGTAGCTGTCCGCAAGTAAAGCCATGTGCTATCAGGCAACCCGCTGACGTTGCCACTGATCTGATAACCAGGGACAGAAGGGGTGAAAGCAAAAGCTGATAAAATACAGGCGGTTAATAGAACGAAGAGATATTTCATAATGCGGGGGGATTATTCATCTCAAAATTACAAGACAGTATGATAGTATTTTGAAGAATTAGACCGGGCAGCTGATATTTTCGACGAGGCGGGCGCTCGGAAATTTAGTCGAAAAAAAACAGGGCTTAGTCGAAAAAGCTGCTACCTTCATTCCGGGCCCGGCAAATAATCCTTATTTTGCGATATGAAGGCGAACCTCTTTAACATAAACCGGAAATATTTCTGGATGGAACTCGGCTTTATATTTTTTATCTCCTTCGCCATCTCACTGATCAGTGACCTGGAATACAGCGTCTACGAAGAACATAATATCGCTAAATTCAGCAACGACTTTGGCTACCGGCTGGTGACCGAATCTTTGGAACTGATTTGTTACGCTATTTTTTATTGGGGGTTTTTAAAGGTATATGTATTCCGGCGCAGTCTTATTGGCGTTGTGTTATGCAGCTTCGCTTTCGTCATCTTCAACCGTGTATTTGATAAATATGTAACGAATTGGGTGCTGATCCATAGCGATCTCATATCGCTGGCGTTCCGTAAACGCGCGCTGGAGGAGTTAGTTAACCCAAGGATTTTTTTTACGTTCAATTACCCGCTGATCTCGACGATCTTTCCATTAACCGGGCTGGCTTTCCTGGTCAGGTCATTCACGCAGGACCAGGACATGAAGGCATTGAAAGAGCAGCAACTGGTTTCTGAACTCAATTATCTTAAGACTCAGCTCCACCCGCATTTCTTTTTCAATACGATCAATAATATTTATGCACTGGCGCTTAAGCAATCCACACAAACCGCCCCCATGGTGGTCCGCCTGGGTGAAATGATGCGGTACATTCTCTACGAAGCCGACCAGCCAACCGTATCCTTATCGCGGGAACTGGCTTTTCTGTCGGATTATATTGAAGTCGAAAAAATACGCTATCAACAACATATTCATATCGGGTTTGATGTACAGGGTGTCCGGCCGGAATACCGCATTGAGCCATTATTATTGCTGCCATTTATCGAAAACGCCTTTAAGCATGGGCTGGAAGAAGAAATACAAAACGGGTTTGTAAATATAGTGATCTGCCAGACCGAAGAAGATCTGACCTTGCAGGTTAGTAACAGCAAACCACAAACTGTCAAAGCGAAAGAAAGCGCCGGTATAGGGATCAAGAACGTGTGTAAAAGGCTGGATATTTTATATCCCGGCCGGTATCAGCTGAAAAATAACGAAACGCCTGAAATGTATGAGGTGGCTTTAATCCTGCCCAACGCATGATCAGATGTATCATTATTGATGACGAGCCGCTCGCGCTGGAGATCCTGGAGCATTTTATCAGCCGCACACCAGAATTGGAATTAGTCGCCAAGTGTGGAAATGCAATTGATGCTTTTAAGGTACTGCATGACCAGCAGGTTGACCTGATGTTCCTGGACATTAAAATGCCCGGTATAAACGGTCTGGATTTTGCCGGTTCTCTTAAAAACCCGCCGGCCGTCATATTTACAACCGCTTTCGCCGAACACGCGGTAAAGGGTTTTGAAATGGAAGCCATTGACTACCTGCTCAAACCGATCACTTATGAAAGGTTTGCGAAAAGCATTCATAAAATGCTGAAAGTTTGGCAGCCTGAAACCAGGGCGCCTAAAGACTACACCTATTTTAAGGTATCTGGACGGTTAATTAAAATCCAGCATGCCGATCTGCTTTATGCACAATCCGTAAAAGATTATATCCTGATCTGCACCAAAACGGGTAACCACTTAACGCATATGACGATGAAATACCTAAGCGAATTACTCCCTTCACCGGCATTTCTGCGCGTTCACCGTTCCTATTTGGTTAATCAAGCCCTGGTTAATCTGGTCGACAAAAACAGCATTCAGGTTGGTAATGACCGGATACCTGTCGGCGAAAACTATAGAAATAATTTGGAAAAAATCGGTTAATAATAGCGCACAAAAAAAGCCTCTCATTTTCATGAGAGGCTTTTGGGGTAAATGATGGGGCTCGAACCCACGACCCTCGGTACCACAAACCGATGCTCTAACCAACTGAGCTACATCTACCGTTTTGGAGAGTGCAAAAATAGAAAACTATTGGTTACTTGCAAACTCTTTTTTAAAATTACATTAAACTTACCTGTTTAGTTTAGAACGATTATAATTAATAGGTATTTTTGTAAATATGGCTGAGCAATTAATTGAACTGAATGTGACTGGTATGCACTGTAATAATTGCGCCATGTCTGTCCATAAATTCCTCGAAAAAAAGGGTTTACATAATATCCTCGTTGATTTTGCCGGCGAAGAGGTAAAATTTTCAACCAGCGACGAAGCAAAATTGCCTGAAATAAAAAAAGGTATAGAAAATTTAGGTTTTAAAGTTATTGATGATATCAGCACCCACTCGGTGCCCTTTTATGAGCGGGTAGAGAGCAAATTTATCTTCTGCGCCATCTTTACCACTCCGCTTTTACTGCACATGTTGCTGCCCTGGCATTTTCTGCATCAACCTATAGTCCAGTTATTGTTATGCCTTCCGGTTTTTGTGGTTGGTTGTTTACATTTTGGCAAAAGTGCCATTAGTTCGGTTAAGGGGGGGATTCCCAATATGGATGTACTCATCTTTGTAGGTTCCACATCGGCATTTATATACAGCCTTATTGGTACCATCCAAAATCTGGGCGCCCAATACCAGTTTTATGAAACCTGCGCCACCATCATTACATTGGTACTGCTGGGTAATGTATTTGAAAAACGTTCGGTGAGCCAAACAACTTCGGCAGTAAAAGACCTGATCAAATTTCAGCAGGTAAACGCTAATCGTATTGTAAACGGCAATATTGAGTTGATCGATGCCAAAGATGTTCGCCCCGGCGATACCCTGCTGGTTAACCAGGGCGATAAAATCCCTGTGGACGGGGAGATCCTTTCGGGTCAGGCCTCAGTTGATGAGGCCATGCTTACCGGCGAAAGCATCCCTGTTGACAAACAAAAATATGATAAGGTTATTGGTGGCACTATATTGGTTAACGGCAATTTCCACATGCTGGCAACCCGGGTTGGTTCAAACACCATCCTTGCCCAGATCATTGACTTAATGAAAAAGGCTCAGGCGGCCAAACCGCCTGTACAAAAACTGGGCGATAAAGTTGCATCTATATTTGTACCGGCGGTGATCCTGATAGCGCTTATCACCTTTATGCTTACTTATTTTGTGGGCGGCTCGGGCTTGCAGCATGCCATCATGAATGCCATTGCTGTCCTGGTAATTTCCTGCCCATGCGCTATGGGCCTGGCTACGCCTACCGCGGTTATGGTTGGTTTAGGCAGGGCAGCCAAGAACGGCATTTTGGTAAAAGGCGGCGATACTATTGAAGCGGTTACCAATACTAAATACGTAGTGTTTGATAAAACAGGTACCCTTACAACCGGTAAATTTACCGTTAATGAGATCAGGATTGAGGATGGTGCCGATATTGAGCACATCAGGGGCATGATCACCGCCATTGAAGAACGTTCTAATCACCCGATAGCTAAATCGCTTGTAAACGGATTAAAAGGACTGCCTCAGCAAAAACTCATTTTAAAATCGGTTAAGGAAGAAAAAGGCCTGGGCATGCGTGCCGAAGATATCCACGGTAACCACTACTTTTTAGGTACAGCCAAAGCAAACCACGAGGCCGATTTCAATATCGTACTGTATAAAAACCAGGTACTGATGGCGCAAATTGCTGTTGATGACCAGATAAAACCTGAAGCCGCCGCGCTTATAACCCAGCTTAAACAAATGGGTATAACCCCCGTATTGCTAAGCGGGGATAAAAAAGACCGTTGCCTTAGTGTTGCCCATCAATTAGGCATTACCGAGGTACATGCAGAAAGGCTTCCTGATGAAAAGCTAAAGGCAATTGATATTTACAAGCAAAAAGGCAAAACCATTATGATAGGCGATGGCATTAATGATGCCCCTGCCCTAACCCATGCCGATGTGGGCATATCCATGAACGATGCCAGCCAGGTTGCTATCCAGTCGGCCAGTGTGGTGCTGCTTAATACCGATCTGCAATCGGTTATCAAGTTTTTACAGATCAGCAGGCATACACTGCTTACCATAAAGCAAAACCTGTTTTGGGCCTTTGCTTATAACATTATAGCTATCCCTATAGCTGCCATGGGTTTCCTTAACCCTATGGTTGGCGCGCTCACTATGGCGTTTTCGGATGTGGTAGTAATAGGAAATTCTTTAAGGCTGAAAATTAAAAAAGTTGATAGATAATAGATCATGGTTCATGGCAGCTTTTTAGCTCCATTAGTTTTAGCGGTTAGGCCAAAGTTTACTATTTTTGAAGCTTAATGTTAACCGGTTCCTGGCTATGATCTATGAACCATCAACCATGAACTAATTTAAATGATCGAAATTTTTACAGACGGGGCATCAAGTGGTAATCCGGGACCGGGTGGTTATGGGGTGATATTACGTTCAGGACAGCATTATAAAGAGCTATCCGAAGGATTTCGCAAAACTACCAATAACCGCATGGAACTAATGGCGGTTATAAAAGGACTGGAAGCCCTTAAAGCCCCTAACCAGGATGTAATGATCTTTTCCGATTCAAAATATGTTATTGATGCCATCGAAAAACGCTGGGTTAATGGCTGGGTGACAAAGGGTTTCGTGGGTAAAAAAAATAAAGACCTGTGGATGCGTTATTTAGCAGTAAGCAAGTTGCACAAAGTTAAATTCACCTGGGTTCGAGGACATAATGGTCACCCCGAAAATGAGCGCTGCGACCAGTTGGCTGTAGCTGCCGGCAAACGCCCTCCGCTGCTTATTGATTCTGTTTTTGAGGCAGAGAACGCAAAGGCGGGGATGGTGTAAAAACTCTTAAAAGTATCAAATAAAATCGTTTTGTCATTTCGAACGAACCAGCAAGGACGGGGGCGTTAGAGGTGAGGAGAAATCTTCTACACCTTGCCATAAACCGATTTGCATAGCGCATAAGATTTCTCTTTCGCCCCAACGCTCACCCCTCTATGCTCCATCGAAATGACAAATTTTATAATTCACCTCAACCCGCCAGCTCAATCACCTGCAGATCCTGAATCTTATCACCATCGATACTAAACCTTAACAAGGTACGTACCTTATGCCAGCCCTGCTTACCGGCAGCACCGGGGTTCATATGCAGGCAGTTGATCTTTTTATCGAACATCACTTTTAATATGTGCGAATGCCCGGTAATAAATAATTTAGGCGGATTGCTGTAAATTTCGGCTTTGATATTTTGACTGTACCTGCCGGGATAACCACCGATGTGGGTCATCCAAACATCAACATCCTCGCATTTAAAGCGTAAATGTTCCGGGTAAACTATACGTACATCCTTATCATCAATATTACCATAAACACCCTTTAAGGGCTTAAAAGCAGCAAGCCTGTCGGCCAGTTCAATGGTGCCGAAATCGCCGGCATGCCAGACCTCGTCGCAATTTTCAAAATGTTTAAAAACGGCGTCGTCAAGGTAGCTGTGGGTATCAGAAATAAGGCCTATGCGGGTCATGGGGTAAAGATAGAATTTAAGCGTCAGGAACTAAAGATTCAGGGATCAAGACAGGGTTAAAATATCGTCAGAAAATCCTTTAACACTTCACGGTACATGTCCGTGTATACTTTTGGCTCATCGTAAATAACAAATTTATCTATAGCCAACTGTGTTTTGGTCCTCCCAAAAGCAAGCAATTCCCTGTGCGCTGCATCATCTTTAAAAGAGTGTATGGTAATTATCTTTTTCAGGTAAAGCTCATGCTGCTTAACCAGGTTTTTAACTAACTCCGATGTGTCTACGGGTAATATTAACCAACCGATCCCTTGTTCTGTAAGGTGTGCGGCAACGGTTGATATCAATCTCTCAAAAAAACCATCAACAGCATGTTTGGCTAAATTAATCTTTGCCCCCGGCGATTGCAGGGAGTTGATATAAAACGGAGGATTGGAAACAATGAGGTCATACCTTTTATCCGGATGCTCATCAAAAAACGGCTCAAAGCCATTGGCATAAAGCGTAAGCCTGTTTTTAAACGGCGAGTTTTTGAAATTAGTTTTTGCTGTGGTGGCAGCCTGTTCATCAATTTCAACAGCGTCTATAAAAGCATTGGCAAAGCGCTGGGCAAGCATCAGCGCTATTACTCCTGTTCCGGTGCCAATATCCAGTATGCTTAAAGGCTCACCTTCGCCGGCCATAGCGCCAAGCAATACCCCATCGGTATTGATTTTCATGGCACAGCCGGTTTGGTCAACGCTGAATTGTTTGAAACGGAACATGGGGCGAATTTATCTTTTAATTTCTATTTGAAACCTTTCTACCGGTTGGGAATAAACTATATTACTGCTAAATAACCAACATCGGCCCGCTCATTCGCCGCGGGAAGGGCTGTTACGTTTTTCGCTGTTGTTTGTTTTTTTAAGGTGCTCAAGAGGGCTTCGCCGTTTGGCTTGGCCCAAAAGTAACCAAAAACCCAAGACAGAAAAAAGCTTCCCCCCGCAGGCCATACTCCCTGGCCCGCTTTTCTGTCAGGCCTTTGCCCGCTTTTGTTTGGGATTGGTAATTGTATTTCTGTACTCAAGGGTCATCCTTTCTTATCTTATAATTCCTGGTATCCCGATTCTGCCTTTCTTGCCTCTTCCTTCTTGATTTCTTGCATCTTTTCTTCCCCGTCAGCAGGAAAGCTTCGGGCGAAAGCGGGCAGAACAATGGTGGCCTGTGCGGCTGCAGGGGCATAGCAAGTTTTTGCAGAAGCATTGGGAAAGTGCGAGCGCAGCAGGGCAAAATAATTGCAGCCCGTGGTTCTGCCCGGTTTGCAGGGCAAAGGCCTTGAGCAATGGGCACAGGGGGCGGGTGAGCGCAAAGAAGCCTCCCTGCTGACTTGATTTTTTGTTCTTTTTATCAAGAAAAAGAACAAAGCCAACCCGCGGCGATTGAGCGGGCCGATAATGTTAATACCAACAAAGGTTACTTAAAAAACGAAGTGTGGGGTACAGAAATAAATTCGGCATGACCTCTTAGTTTTATTTTTCAATGCTAAAAAGTCTCCCCTATAGGGGAGATTTAGAGGGGCTTACTTTTCATACAACTCCAGCGGCAAACCATCCGGAT
Source organism: Mucilaginibacter angelicae (assembly GCF_042434235.1). Taxonomy (NCBI): domain Bacteria; kingdom Pseudomonadati; phylum Bacteroidota; class Sphingobacteriia; order Sphingobacteriales; family Sphingobacteriaceae; genus Mucilaginibacter; species Mucilaginibacter angelicae. Next base: position 78,749 of record NZ_JBHLTS010000017.1, read on the forward strand.
CGGCAAAAAAAGTAAAACGTTTGCCTGTAAACTCGTCTACCCGGGTGGGTTCTATATCTACCCCAAACGAAGCGATATGAGCTACAGCCTCATCCAGATCATTAACCTCAAAAGCTAAATGACGCAGACCTGCCGCTTCAGGTCGGGACGGACGTGCAGGTGGATCGGGAAATGAAAAAAGCTCGATCTGGTAGAGGTCGCCCACTTCCAGATCAAGCTTGTATGATTGTCGTTGTTCGCGGTAAACCACGCGGACTATTTTTAAACCAAGTACCTCAACATAAAACCGTTTGGATTTTTCATAATCCGAACAAATAATAGCTATATGGTGTACCCGGTTAAGTTTTAACATTATTCGCCTAAAATACCGTGAAGGATATTGTCATGAACCATTTTCAGGTCGGTAACGTGGCCAAAAGCTTCTTCATCTACAGTTAAAGCGCCATTGGTTACATTACCCAACAGGGTAAACTCAACCTCGCTGGTAGCCATTACCTCAACAAAACGCTCCTGCTCTTCAGGGGCAACACTTACCACTACCCTGCCTTGTGCTTCGCCAAACAGGAAAGCATCTTTACGGATGTTATCTTCAGTAGCAATTTCAAAACCAAGACCATTAGGCATTGATGACTCTAACAAGGCAATGTATAAACCACCATCTGCAACGTCATGGGCCGATTCAACAACTTTGTGTTTAATCAGTTCCTTAATGGTTTGGTGCATAGCATATTCCTTATCGATATCAAAATAAGGAGCCGGTGCTTTAGTAATTTTATGCCATGAAGCCAGGTATTGTGATGACGCAATATCATTAACCGATTCGCCAATCAGGTAAATAAAATCACCCGGCTGTTTAAAATCGGCAGTCATGATGTTTTCAACGTCGTCCATCACACCTAACATACCAATAGTTGGCGTAGGGAATACCGAACCACCATCGGCCGACTGGTTGTAGAAACTTACGTTACCACCGGTAACAGGGGTTTCAAACTTGCGGCAGGCATCACCCATACCTTTAATAGCACTCACAAACTGCCAGTAAACTTCAGGAATGTAAGGGTTACCAAAGTTTAAGCAGTTGGTAATAGCCACAGGCTCGCCACCGGCGCAGGTAATGTTACGTGCAGCCTCGGCCACGGCAATGGCAGTACCTTTATAAGGATCGGCATATACATAGCGCGAGTTACAGTCGGTAGTTAACACTATCGCTTTGTCGGTATCTTTAACGGCAACAACGGCAGCATCGCACATACGGTTAGCTGTCATAGTTTGTACGCCTACCATGCTATCGTACTGGTCGGTTACCCAACGTTTTGAAGCAATATTAGGATGGCCTACCAAATGCTCGGCAACCTCAATAAGGTTTGCAGGCTCGGCAACGTCATCGATATTAAATTTCTGATTTTCGGCAAAGTAAGCAGGTTCGCGGTATTCGCGCTGGTAAACCGGGGCACCGCCACCCAATACAAGGTCGTCGGCAGGTACATCGGCAACTTTTTCGCCGTGCATAAAGTATTCTAACCGCTGGGTATCGGTAACTTCACCAATAATGGCGCAATTCAAATCCCATTTGTCAAAAATATCTTCCACCTCTTTTTCGCGGCCTTTGTGAACCACGATCAGCATCCGCTCCTGTGATTCAGACAGCAGAATTTCGTAAGGTTTCATGTTATCCTGGCGGGTTGGCACTTTATCCAGATCAATCCGCATACCATGTTCGCCTTTGGCGCTCATTTCTGAATTGGAACAGATGATACCGGCAGCGCCCATATCCTGCATACCAACAACGGCACCGGTTTTGATCACCTCAAGGGTGGCCTCTAATAATAATTTCTCCTGGAATGGATCACCTACCTGAACGGCAGGAAGATCGTTAACCGAATCGGCAGTGATGTCTTTTGATGCGAAAGCCGCACCGTGGATGCCGTCTTTACCGGTAGCCGAACCAACGATATAAACCGGGTTGCCAACACCATAAGATGTAGCTGAAACAGTTTCGCCGGCCTTCACAATCCCGGCCGACATAGCATTAACCAGCGGGTTAACATTGTAGCAATCGTCAAAAAACAGCTCGCCACCCACAGTTGGGATACCGAAGGCATTGCCGTAGTGGCTAATCCCTTTAACTACTCCTTTAACCAGCCATTTGGTTTTGTCGAGTGTTAAGTCGCCAAAACGCAGGGAGTTAAGCTGCGCGATAGGCCTTGCGCCCATGGTAAATATATCACGGTTGATACCGCCCACGCCTGTGGCAGCACCCTGATATGGTTCAAGTGCCGAAGGGTGATTATGTGATTCGATTTTGAAAGCGCAGCCAATGCCGTCGCCAAGGTCAACAAGACCGGCATTTTCTTCACCTGCCTTAGCCAGCATCCGCGGACTATCCTTAGGTAAAGTTTTAAGCCAGGTGATTGAGTTTTTGTATGAGCAATGTTCGCTCCACATAACCGAGAAAATAGAAAGCTCGGTAAAGTTGGGCACACGCCCTAATATTTCATTTATACGTGCAAATTCTTCGGGTAAAAGGCCCAGATCTTTAGCGGTTTCAACGGTGGTTAATTCCTGGTGCTCCAATGTAATATTGTTTTATTTGAAAGGATGCGCAAAAGTATGAAAAAAGCGGTAAAGGTGAAAGGTAAAAGCTGAAAGGCGAAAGGTACAGGTAGACGGTTGCATAAGTTAAGGCATTTTGTAACAAAGCAGCTGTCCCAATTTTTTGATTCCCGAAAAAAAATAAAAAAATCTCCGGGATCTTTTTTTTTAAAATGAGCGTGTTCCAAATTTTGAATGTAAAAACGCGGAACACCTTTTTCATGAAACATTTTGATAATCAAGCGATTGACTTTATCCTTGAAACATAGTTAAATAACTAATAATCAGTATTTAAAACCTTCAGGAGTAAAAACAGGTATTAAAACGTAGATTTTTTATCCGCGATTTATTTTGCTCGTTTTTTTATGTTTTTTTGAGTTTTTTCAAAATTAGCGCTTCAGGCTTAAGGGGTACTGGCAAAATGGTGACACCATTATTATGGCTTAAATTCATTAAATTAAGAATTTAATTTCTCTTTTTGCTGACGCACAAGTGTGGCGTGTGTTCCGCTTGAAGAGTATACATGCCATAAATTAATGACAGCCGGTTATCGTTAGATTAATAATCGTAAACTTAGCATACAAAGATACGCCTAATTGATAACAATAGACTTAGTTTATGAGCGACACGCGTGCGCCAGCGAAGGGAATAAAAGTTTTCTCTTTTTGAGAAATTGACCCAATCTATATCCTATCTGCTTTTTAGATTTAACTCTTTGCCTGAGTCATAACTTGCAATATTTTTTGCAATTGAGATTTAAATTGAAATTTTAAATCCTCGATATTTTCATAATTTGTTGGATAATGTCCCAACTCTTTTAATTCTTTTGAAAACTTAAATATTGAATTTATATCCTCCTCTCTTATCTCATCTGGACGAATTGGGGTGTTTTTGAAGAAGGTATATATAGCAGGCTTTCGTAGAAGTTTAAAGTTATGCCATACTTTGTTGAATTCTTCTGCAGTGTACTTTCCAACTTTTCTCCAGAATAGGCTTACAAAAATATCCGAGTTTATTGCAGCAAGATTGTACTCATCTTGAAGCCTTGTTATTGACATTTGATCAATAAAATCTTCCCATAGCTCAAGTTTTAGAAAGATATTTTGTTTATATAATTCTTTATTTTCTCTGTTTATGAAAATTTCGAATTGTTCTCTGTCTTCTTTCAATTCTTTTGACGATGCAAGGAAAATGGTCACGACTTTCGTTCGCAATTGTGAGTTTTCATTTTTTGTAGCTATAGTAAGGCCCGAGTTGTAAAGTAGTTCCTGCATTTTTAATGATTCTCCGCTTTCGTTACAGGTTACACTTCCATCCGGTCTTTTCAATACCCATTCTACCAGCTTTGAATATAAAAAGGTAGTTGGATTTTCAAGGGCTTGGCAAATGTTACATGGGCATTTTACATAGACCTCACCTTTAACACCTTTATAGCTATCTATAATATTTCGCATTGAGTTCATAATTAATATATTCATTCCTCTCGCATCAACACCTTTAGAGACGATGAATAGCGTTCTGTTGTAAGAGTCTTCTATTATCTGGCTTTTAGTATCATTGCTATCATAAACAAAATTGACAGCGTTATTCCAAACCTCATGTTTGTCAATATACCTGCTTAATTCAGCGCTTAACTGGTTTACAATACCACGTGGCATAAATTCAAATTTGTACTCAAGCCGTAAATGATTTTTTTCCAAATTCCATTTCGCTTCATTAGGTATTGAATTTAGTCTGGCAGGTATTATATAGTTACCTTCGCTACGTTTTGTTGGAAAGGCTATCTTGAAATTGATCAGTAGTTTTTTCAAAATAGAATATTTCCCTTCATATAACCTATTATCCCATAGCCGTGTAAAATCTGAGGGATAAATGAGGCCATTACGTCCTTGGATTTCTGCATCATCAATTATTTTGTAAACGGCATTCATCGCCCACTCTGGTTCGAGTATGACCCAATCCTTTAATTCCTCAATTTGTGAGTACCATAAAATAACCCCTATGTCGTTAAAAAAACGGCAGCAATCTTCAATATCTTCAATATTTTCGAAGTTGTTAAATTTTCTGCATAATTCAATAAAAATTTGGAATGGTATGCATGCCTTTGATTTTGACTCACTTATCAATAAAGCTCTGATCCTTAACCATGATTTTGGCACCCCTTTCCCAAAATGGTGAAGGTTTTCTATTTGATTTAAGATAACCTCTTTTACTATGTTTAGCCCTGAATTGTTGTTGACTAAATCTATCCTATAATAGGGAGTGTCTGAGGTTTTTATGATGTTAAAATTGGGATTGCTTAGATAAGCATCTAATTCATTCCATGGAGCAGTATTTCCTTGGTGGCAGGTCTGCCCGATTATAATCGGACTTTTACCTCCAAATTGAAATATTGTAGGTATCCAATAATCGAAGTTATGAAAAGGTTGCCTTGTAGTAGCTAAAAGAACAAATACAGAGTTTTCGGTAATAAAAAAACGATGTACGGGATAATAAACATCTTGCCCTCCAAAATCCCAGATGTGAACGGTTTTACTTTGATTGTCGATTCCGAATTCAAAGTCAACAACCTCTATTCCCCGAGTGCGATTTTCGCCCTCAGGCAATACAGCTTCGGGATTTATTATTCTTCTTTGCAGAGATGTTTTTCCAGCGCTACCTTCTCCCACCAGTATTAATTTAGCTTCAAAAATGTAATCAAGCCCTTCCTCACTAACTCTCTTAAAATATCGCTGAATTGCGTCATTTCCTTGTTTGGCTATCTCTATTGGTGGGTTGGTAATATTTTGACATCTGCTAATTAATATTTCGTTTGAATTTGGAGAAAGTTGTTCACCATTTTCATCATAAATGAATTCCATACCCAATTTCAACAATGGTTCCAGATCAATAATTGGAGTTCCACGTAGATTTAGTGATTTCAAAAAACGTAAGTCATTAATCGGGTTGACATCTTTAATCATTGTGTTAGCAAGGCCCAGTTCATTTAATTGAGTTAGTTTTGAGAGATCTTCAATATCTACAAGATTATCATTATAAGAGAGATCTAACGTTTTAAGCTGAGTTAATTTTGAAATGACCTTAAGATCTTTTAAATCAGAAAAATTAATTTGCAAATATTCAAGCTGGCTTAATTTGGCAATTTTTTCAACCATTAATGGTTGAAATCCACTTATGGTTAAACAATTTAAATTGAAATCTTGGATGTAATTATATAAATCGGCAGGTAGTTCTTTTTCGCTTATTGCCATTGAATAAATTGATAAATTTTTCAATTTTTTACAATTGGATAAAAATGCTGGATTTTCGAGTTCTCTTTCTCCTAAAATTAATTCTTTCAGATTAATTATGGAACTCACCGGCGAGCAATCGATAGCATTTGTAGACTCAATTGCAAGTGTTTCAAGGTGCTTAAGATCAGTTAGCGGGGTTAAGTCACTAATCTGGTTATGGCTTAAAAAGAGCTCTCTTAATGAGGTGAGATTTTTTACGATTGAAATGTTCTTTATTTTATTGGCTTGAATTACCAAGATTTCTAATTTGGTTAGATCTTTAATTATTCGAATAGTTGCAATTTGATTCCCTACGATGTGTAGAATTTTCAACTCGGAAAGCTCTTTAATTAACTTAGGTAATTTTTTAACTCTCAAAGAATGCAAATTAAGAACTTCAATTCGTCCTTCGCTATTAACTACATATCCGGCATTATCCCAAGAATAAGTATCGATTTCCTCTAATTGGATATTTAATTCAGTAGATATTTTTCTGATGACCTCAATATCATTCATGATTTGTATCAAAAGTTTGGTTTATTTTAATTGGATTTAATTTCCTTTAACTTAGAAAGGATAAAGATTAGCTAAATATATAAATTTAATGTTTATCAAATAATATTTGCAAATGTCCGTTTACTGACCCCTAATACCTTAAGCATCCTCGCTTTCGGCCTACGCTTAGGCTTGTAAACAGCAATCCGCATATAGAATTGAGTCCACACCCAACCGGCGCGAGTATGCAGCGCTGGAAAATGCGTAGCTTACTCGTGACCTTAAAGCAACAACTAAAATTGCCATTCCCCCAACAAATCCCTAATTTTATTCAAACCAATTAGCAAATTGAACATGCCCTACGACTGCCTCCCCCTTTCCGATGTCGGGCACAGGCGTATAGCAAATATTCTGGTGAGATGAAGGCTTATTAGTATAAGGCAAACGCGATGGCACCCACCGGCAAATACAAGTTAAACCGATGTCAATATTTATAAAGATCGTATCGACAGCGTTGCTTATCATAAGCACAGGGAGTTCTTTTGCTCAAACCGATGGCCAAACTCAATCAAACATAAACTCAAAGCAAGTGGTGATCTACCGGTATAATCCGCACCACAAAAAAGACCATAAAGTTAAAGCGATAGCATTTTTGGCGGCTAAATGTTATTATTTCAAGAAAGTACCGCATGTTCAAATAGGCAAACCCTTATCGGCCGAAAAAGGTAGATACATAGCTGATGCTGTTATGACCAAATTCATGGGTAATTTGACAGCAAAAAATTTTGAAAACGTTAACAAACGGGAGTGTAATTGTGGCGGTATTAGTGAGGAAACGTATGTTATAGAGATAAGCCCCGACGGCCGATCTGCCGGCAAAAAGGTTTTTTATGTTCCGGTAGTTAGCAACTGCCCGGTAAACTCGCCGTGCGCGGTTATTGGTACCATTACCGATTTCTTTTCAAAACTGAAGCAAAATAAGTTGCACGGTAAACTAAGCGCTGTCTGATACCATATGCCTATTCACTCACAGCCACAAGACTGCGCCTTGTGGCCAGCGTGCAAGATTAAACCCTATTTTACCCCCTTCTCCAATTTAGCATTTTGTCCGGCAAGGATCTTCCAAACCCCATCACGTTTCACCAGTACAATCATCCTCCGAAACTCAAACGTTTCGCCGGGATACCGTTCATCACCATCTAAGCCTGTTCGTACATGTGAAATAGCAAGATTTGGGTACGGATAACTAATATCTTCAACCGCACGGGTATAATAATGCGTGGATTTAAAATAGGTAGTATGCACTTGCCGGTAATGAAACTGGATATCGTCCCTCCCCTTGTAGTATGCGCCAAACCAGTTTACCCAGGTGGCATCAAGGGTATAATTATCGGCCAGGCCTTTAGGATCATGCCGGTTCCAGGCATCTTCATAATTTTTGATGAGTTGCTTTATTGCCCCGTTTTCTTTTGCAGTATCTATTTGCTGGCTATAGGCCTTAAAGCCAAACAGCCAGCACAGGCTAAGCATTATAATTTTGTACCTATTGATTTTCATATAAAAACTCCTTTGAAGCTGTTTAAAAACGTCATTGCAAGTACGAAGCGATCGCGAACTGTACAGAGTAGCTATGCAGATTCGCCTTGTAAGGTCGGGGATTGCTTCGTGCCTCGCAATGACGTTGGGGATGAAGACAGAGAATGCCCCCATCTTCCCTTTAATTATTTAAGAAACAAATCCTCCGTAGCCCAGGTTGGATTTTTTGCAAAAGCCCTCCAAAAAAGCTGATCCAGATTATAATCAAAATTGGCTTTGAAACTGCGTGTGTTGGTGAGGATCACAAAATTTAACCCATTATCCAAGCGGGCTTGTTCTGTGGCTGTACCGGGCAGGCTTCCCTCGTGAAAATAGTTGTTGCCTGAAATGGCCCAGCCGCATCCATAGGCTGCATTGGCTGTTGAGCCGGTGTACATGGTAGTTAAAGTGGCAGATGTAAGTATATCAGGCCGTACCGGAAATTTATCAATATAAACCAGGAACCTGGCCAGATCGGCAGCGGTGGCTACCCATCCTCCGTGTGAATCCATCCGCGTAATGTTATAAGCATAAGGGTTTTCGCCCGACTGGCCATAGTACGTAACTTCTTTTGTCTGCTTATCGGCCAGGGTGTTACCGCCAATGGTCATATCGGTAATGCCGATTGGGGTAAGTACCAGGGTTTTCACGGCTGCTTCGTAAGTTTGGCCGGTAATTTTTTCTATTACCCGCCCTAACAGGCAGTAGCCAAAATTGGAGTAGTCGTAATTGCTGCCCGGTACATGATCAAGCGGGCGGTTATCTAAAGTCCAGGTGATGAGTTGTGCAGTTGTCATGGTTGGGTTGCTGAACATAGGGTCGTTTACCGAGTTGCCCCAGCCGCCCGATGTATGGTGCAGCAGTTGGTCAACCGTAATATTGGTAATATTAGGGCCGTAAGTTTTAGTGCCATAAGTTTTGCCCAAAATAGCGCCATCGCCAAATACTTTATCACTTAGCTTTATTTTACCCTGATCAAGCAGTTTCATAATTGCAACTGAAGTGAACTGCTTTGAACAGCTGGCCAAACGGTATCGGTCGCTGATCACGGCTTTTGTGCCTTTTGATTTATCGCTGATGCCGTAAGCCTTAAGGTAAACCAGCTTTTCGCCTTTGGTAATGGCTACGGATACTGCCGGTACATTATAAGTGGTCATAAAGGTATTCACCTCATCATCTAAAGCGGCAACGGCAACTTTACTTGGAGTGAGGGTATCGATCACAGTTCCTGTCCCGGTTCCCGTTCCTGTGCCGGTGCCTGTACCCGTTCCCGTACCGGTTGTGTCCGTACCAGTGGTTGTTTTGGTTACAGATGGCGAGTCCTTTTTGCAGGCAGCAAAAAGTAACAGGCCGACAATAGCGATTAGTTGGCTAATTTTTAACACATTCAATTTAATGCGGAAAATTCCAGGTTGATAAGTTTTTTTCATAGGTAATTAATAGATATCAGGTTTAGAATTGATAACAATTTAATTGCACCAAACATGATCGTTCCAGGTTGTGACACCAGTGCAATTACCTTACAAAAAAACGTTACCCGTTAAAAAAACACTTACGTGTATGTTGCAAATACTTTCGAGTTTGTTGCATTTTTGCCGACATATAATGCACACACAGCACGGATGCGTCAACGGAAATAAATGTTATTTTAACATAAAACCTGAGAAAATAAAATGATTTCTTTGCCCTTTGAAAGATCAATAAAATGAAACGACCGCTTTTACTGCTATTTTTTCTCTGCAGCGTTTTAATTGTTCATGCGCAAAAGGTGTTGGAACCATCTGCAGAAAAGCATCCGGAATGGACACGGCCATTTCCACCTTTTCAAATTGCCGGCAATCTTTATTATGTAGGCACCGCCGATCTTGCTTGTTATCTCATCACAACTTCCGGGGGCAATATCCTGATCAATACCGGGCTTAGGTCTTCCGAACCTCAAATTATAGCAAATATCAGAACTTTGGGTTTCAGGGTTTCGGACACAAAAATTCTTTTAACAACCCAGGCCCACTTTGATCACCTGGGCGCGATGGCGGCAATAAAGAAGATAACAAAAGCTAAAATGATGGTTGATGAGGGCGACGCGGCAGTGGTAGCCGACGGAGGCCTTTCCGACTATGATCTTAAAGGAGATGTGCGCACATTTACACCTATAAAAGTAGACCGTATTTTACACAATGGCGATAGTATTAAGTTGGGGAACATGAAACTAACGGTTCTTCACCACCCGGGCCATACAAAAGGTTCCTGCAGCTATTTGTTTGATATAAAAGACAACACACGCAACTACAGGGTTTTGATCGCCAATATGCCTACCATTGTTACTGATAAGAAGTTTTCGAACATTCCTTCCTATCCTGGCATTGCTGAAGACTACGCTTATACATTAAAAGCAATGAAGAATTTAACATTTGATATCTGGTTAGCATCTCATGGCGCCCAATTTGACCTGATCAATAAACACAAGCCGGGCAGCCCTTATGATCCCGCAGTTTTCGCCGACAAAAAGAACTACTATGATCAGATAGATGAACTACAAACTGAATATGATAAGAAAATTGCTGCGGAATAATCTTGGAGAATCAGGCAGATCACTCAACTGGCCAAAGTTTAGCATGCATCAATGAATATTAAACCCAATGGAATAATTGATGCTTCGAAATAATACTCGTATATTTGAATATAACCTTTTTCAAGATGAGCGATAAAGACATAGCAAAACTACTCGAACTTGCGAAAGCAAAGCTGGAAGAGGTCAAAGATATGACCAAAAAGGACGCTATCTTATCCCTCAACGATTCTGGTATCCTAACCAAGAAAGGCGAATTTACTAAAGCTTACGCCGAACTTGAAGAGCTGATTAACAGCTAATCCCGTTATTTCATGTACGATTTCCGCCCGAATATTATCATTGGCTTTCATGGCTGTGATTTGGATATTCGTAATAAATTGGTAAACAATCCTGACAATATCGAAATTAGTAAAAAGCCTTACGATTGGCTTGGCCATGGCATGTACTTCTGGGAAAATAATTATACCCGCGCCATGGAATGGGCAACAGAACGAGCCGCTGAAGGAAAGATCAAAACCCCTGCTGTACTTGGAGCAGTTTTGCAATTAGGGCAATGCTGTGATTTTCTCGATTCAAAATTCACAAACCTGATTAATCATTATTATTTATTAATGGAAAGTGAATATACAAAGGCCGGAAAGCCACTTCCTAAAAACATTGACTCGCCAGACGATCTGTACGAAGATAAGCTTATTAGAAAATTGGATTGCGCAACGATAGAACATATGCATAAAACAATTCTCAATACCTACAAAGAAGAGTTGGCAACCAATGGATTTAGCGATACAATAATATTTGACTCGACCAGGGGAGCATTTTCAGAAGGCGGCCCCGCCTTTAGCGGAGCCGGCATTTCTCGTAAAAGTCATATACAGGTATGTATCAGAAACATGAATTCCATCAAAGGATTTTTTATTCCGCGAGAGGAAATCCCCTTTCCGGCAATTGGTTAAAATCTAAATAAGACTTCCCTACCTCCCCAACGCCTTCTCTGCCAGCTTAGTCCCCTCAACCCTTGCCCGGATCTTTGCAAAAGCAATCTCCCTCGCGGTTGAAGTATCATCTCCAAAGGGCGAAAAACCGCAATCATCAGTAGTGCCCAGTTGCTGTACCGGAATGATCTGTGCGGCTTCGAGGATCAGGTCGCTTACCTCTTCGGCGGTTTCTATTTTGGGGTTGATAACATCGGTAACACCCAGAAACACGCGCTGGCCTGCGCCAAGGTTTTCTTTTATAGCGTTAAGTACTGTTTTCTTGTCCTTTTCGGCAGCATATTCCAGGTAAAAATTACCGGCGTGGAGTTTAAATAACAGCGGGAGCAGTTCGGTATATGGGATGTCGGCGCTGTGGGTGGAGTCATGATCGCCGCCGGGGCAGGTATGTACGCCTATTTTCTTTTGTTCTTCGGCTGTAAAGCGGTCGAGCACCTGGTTGTTGAGATCAATAAATGCCGACAGCAGTTGTTTGCTGGGATCTAACTTAATGGCGAGACGGGCCTCGGTAAAATCAATCTGTACGTTGTATGCGCCGCTCTCAAGGCACGACCGGATATCATATGCCGCATCGTTCACCAAATCGGCCAGGAACTGATCGCGCGAGTAACCATCGATACCCTCCTGCGGATACAGCAAACTCATGGCCGAGCAGGAAATAACCGCCTGTTTTACCGGCAGATTAGCATATTTTTTGGCCCGGTTAAGGTATGAGTTTGCAAAGGTGGTATAATGAAAAGGCCCTGCAGTTAGCTTTGGCAACTGGCGGGTATGCCCATCGGCGAAGGGGATCACCACACCATCGGCTGCAAAATTTTTAAAACCCTGCATAGGGTAAGTAACAAAGCTTGGCTTTGACTGCTCCCCATCACTAATTACAGGCGAGCCGGTGGCTTCAAGTTCTTTGATGGTTTCGCGGGTTGCCTGGTCAAACAGGTTATCTAATTCGTCGGCAGTAATTTGCCCGCCGGCAAAGGCGGTCATGGCTTGTTGTAAGTAAACCGGGCGCGGAATGCTCCCGATGGGTTCGGTAAGTATTTTCATAAATATAGGTTAAGATTGATTCATAAAGTTAACAACTTAAACCTATGGTAAAATATTAAGGGCAAATAAAAATATAAGCTTGCAGGGTCAAAACTTAGCGTTAGCGAAACATCGTCCCTACCGGCAAAGTAAGCCGCATAATTAACTTCCTGCTGGTCGAAGTTTAGCGATAGCGTAACTTCGTCCTAAAATGGGTTAAGCTTTCAGCTTAACTGCATACCAAGCATTCTCTCTTTCGTACCAAATGTATTCCGTACCTGTGGCAGAGTAAGTAATATTCCAACCACGCAAGCAGAATGCTTGCCTTATGTTAGGACGAAGTTACGCTATCGCTAAACTTCGACCAGAGACCGTCGATACGGGTGCTTATTTTATTCAATGGTTGTCCCTTTACTTCCCTCCCCCATCAAACAACTCGGCTAATTTATTATTCAAACCTTCGGCCCTCAAACCTTTGGCTATGATCTTGCCGCTGGGGTCAATCAGGAAATTGGCGGGAATGCTCCGTACACCATACTGCAGTGCTGCTGTATTGTTCCAGCCTTTAAGATCGGATACCTGTATCCAGGGCAGCTTATCATCGGCAATGGCTTTCATCCAGGCATCTTTTTTACCGGGATTATCAAGCGATACCCCAACTATAGTGAAACCCTTTTCTTTATATTTATTATAAGCGGCAAGGACATTAGGATTTTCCGCGCGACAGGGCCCGCACCAGCTTGCCCAAAAATCTACCAGTACATACTTACCTTTAAAATCGGAAAGCCTTACAGTTTTGCCTTCGGGGGTTGCTTGTTCAAAACCAATGGCCTGGCTGCCAATTTTCGTTCTTGAAAATGAAGCCAATAACATAGGGATACTTTTACCTACCGGCGTATTTTTTAGTTGCGGGCTCATATTGCTATAGGCACTGGCGGCATCTGCGCTAACTATTGTATCGGTAGAGGCCTGTTGTAAGGTAAGTAAACTGATATACGATTTTGGGTGGGTTTTAGCAAACTCCAAACCGGCCACCGTTAATTCATGTATATATTGTTTTTCCCGGCTCTTTAAGTCATCAATAAATTTTGTAGTTTTTAATGAATCGGGGGTTGCATCATACTCTTTATTCAGCGCGGTAAATTTATCTTCGATTGGCTGTCTTAACGTTTTGAATTGACCAGCTTCGTCATTTATCTGCGAACCGCTAACCGTGATATGTTCAAGCGAATCGGCGGCCTTAAGGTTTATCTTACCCGCTTCTATATAAAAATGAAAAAAATCAAGTTTTTCACCGGGGGCCGCCCTGCTTATCAAAGGATTTTTATTAAGACAAATAGTGGCCTGTACGGCATGCGGAACACTGCCGGCAAAACGAAAATCACCGTTTTGTACAATAGCCGAATCCAACTTTTGCTGATCATCGAGCTGGTAAAAAAGATAGATCTTATCGCCGTTTTTTAAACCTTTTACATTTCCGTTTACAGTAAAGGTGTCCTGGGCCATTGCCAATGCCGGTATCAGGCAAAGCGTAAGTAAAAAAAGTTTTTTCATTGTATTGCAGGTAGATATAATTGTACAGTAATTATAGCAAAATAATATTTATGTAACCAATTGAATATTGTATTGATGAGCGGCCGCTAACCACAGGCAAACAAAAAATATTCCTTATTTTTAGCTGATACAGGATCGCTTACAAAATATTACAAATGAAATCAGCACTTTTATTTTCTTCAACCATCTTCATTTGCTTATTATCGTGTTTAAGCCATGCGCAAACACCTCAAAATAACAAAGCCCTCCCCCGTATAGCCATAGCCGGCCTTGCCATTGAATCGAGCACATTTTCACCGGCGCTTACTGATGAAGCAGCTTTTCATGCCAAATATGGCGCAGATGTTTTTAGCGCCTATCCCTTTATGGCTGCAGATTCGCCTGTTCGTAAAAAAGCTGTTTGGTTTCCTGCTGTAGTTGGCAAATCACTGCCCGGCGGGGCGGTTACACGGGCCGCTTATGAATCGCTGGTAAACAAAACGCTCGATTCGCTCAAAAAGCACCTCCCGTATGACGGCCTTTACTTTGATATTCATGGCGCCATGAGCGTTGTTGGTCTTGACGACCCGGAGGGTGATTTTATTGTACGCATAAGAAAAGTGGTTGGCAGTAAAACCATGATCTCAACTTCTATGGACCTGCACGGCAATGTTTCATGGCGGCTGGCCCAAAACACCGACCTGATCACCTGCTACCGTATGGCCCCGCACGAGGATGCCATGCAAACCAAACAACGTGCTGTGGAAAACCTGCTCGGCAGGATTGAAAGCGGTAAAGGCAAGCCTGCTTATAAAGCTTACATCTCCGTACCTATTTTACTACCGGGCGAAAAAACAAGCACCCGCATTGAGCCGGGCAAAAGCCTGTATAAACAAGTTGCCCCGGCGGCTGTGCAAAGCGGCATAACCGATGCCGCCATATGGATAGGCTATGCCTGGGCCGACGAACCACGCAATCATGCCGTAGTGATGGTTACCGGCGATGATAAACAAAAAGTAACCCGCACTGCCGAACAACTGGCCCAAAGCTTTTGGGATGTTCGTAACCAATTTGAGTTTGTTGCCCCAACCGGCACCTTAACCGAATGCCTGGATAAAGCCATTGCCAGCCCCAAACACCCTTTTTACATCAGTGATTCGGGCGATAACCCTACTGCAGGCGGTGCCGGTGATGCCACCTGGACATTGACACAGATCCTTGCCCGACCAGAATTTAAAGCGGATAATGGGCCTTCGCTCCTCTACGCATCCATCCCCGCACCCGAACTGATCAAAAGCGCCATTACCGCAGGTGTGGGCAAGCATGTGGAAGGCTATGCAGGTGCGGCCGTTGATAACCGCTTTGCGCCACCCGTAAAGCTTTCAGGAACTGTCGAATCTATCGTATCAGGCGATAAGAATGCCGAGATAGAAGCGGTAATAAAAGTTGGCAGTGTACATGTGATCATCACCCAAAAACGCAAGCCATATCATAAAGAAATCGACTTTACACGCCTCGGTCTTAATCCGCGTACTGCGGATATCGTAGTATTAAAAATAGGTTACCTCGAACCCGAACTTTACGCCATGCGCGCCGACTGGCTCCTGGCTATCACACCCGGCGGGGTCGATCAAAATATTGAGCGCCTCCCCTATCACCGCATTCAGCGGCCAATGTTCCCGCTGGATAAAAACATGAAAGATCCGGATTTGAAGGCTAAGCTTGTGCCATTATCTGATCAGTAATAAATGGCACTTAACACCTGTTGTCCTCACAATTTGGCATCTTATCAATTAGCTGGTTGCAATCATCAATTTCTAAAATTCAAACAGGTAATGTTCACTATTTTGTTATCAAAAACCAATAACCTGTATGAAAACGTTACCCTGTCTTATCTTCATTTTTCTAATATGCTGCAGTTGCTGTTCGCGCCAGAGTAATAACCTCACTGCCGATAAAGCTGCCCTTGAAAAAACTAAAGCCGCCATTGCCGCTGCTTTTGCCGGTGGCGATGTTAAAGCGATAGTAGCATTGCACCATCCTGATATTGTTAAATATTTTGGAGGCAGCAATGTGGTTACCGGTCGCGCTCAACTGGCCGACCAATTGACGGCCATGTTCCGCACTACCAAATGGAATTAATTCAGAACCAGGTTGAGAGTACAGCGTTTAATGGCAACACGGTTATCGAAACCTGCATATTCGCTTTCAGGGTAACTCCTGTTAATGGCGGGAAGTCATCAATTGGCCGCGGAAGGGCAATGACTGTTTTTGTAAAATACAAAGACAGCCCTTATGGTTGGGTGTCAATACGGGAGATGGCCCAGGCTGCTCCTGAGGAGACGAAGTAAAAGGATTTGTTTACTGAGATCTCTGAAGCCTGCGTTTTTCCCTTAATGACATGGTTTTATCACTTGCTATATCCCAATATCTTATAGCGAAGGTTTTAGCATCAACTTCATACCATTCGTAAGTTCGCAATTGAAAGCCAAGATCTTCGCTTATTGATACCTCGTAATAATTCTTTTCTTTAGTCGGCGTACTCTGAATTAATGCTTTTAACAGATGCGGATTTTTATGTGCTTTCCTAAATTTATTTTCTCGCTGCACTTCGGGTAAAGCATTGATAAGCCTCAATACCTTTCGTTCTGTTGCATTTGTTGCGGCTCCGTATTCCTGTGCGCAAGCACAATTACAAAGCAATATAAACCCCGTTAAAATTAAAATCTTCATAAAAACAGCCCTGCTTAAAGATAAATGATTTTCATCATTAATACATCTGCACAACCAAGTAAAGTTGTACAGATCCTATCCCCGGTCAGCAACTCACCCTCAGGTAAATCCGCACATACAACACCACATTAACACTTTGTTTTTCAATATTTTATATCGAATTTTAATTATTCTGATTTTAAAACCTTTATACTAAATAATACGCAGTAAAACAGTCAATACACCGCACAGATATAGTTGTGCCTCTACCATAATTAGTATTGCTTTTAAAGCTGAAATAAATGAAAACACGTGATCATAGTTTTTGGCCGTTTACGCCAAAGGTGAGCATCATTACCGCCGTTGTTGTTTTATTGGCGCTATTACTCATAACCAGTGCGCTTCATACCTTTACCGGCTGGCCCGCCGACTCATCTAATAACACTGTTTTGATCGGTATTTTTATACTTAGTTTACTGCCCATCGTGCTGGCAATTCTTAATGTAGTTATTGAGCGCGGGGGCAGCATAGGCTATGGCGATCTGAAGATTGACTTTTCAAAAATTCAGCAACTGTCAAATTCGGGTTTTACTGTGCCCGCCAATATCGGGGTGCGCGGACAACAGGTTGCCGACAGCGGTACTTCCAATATCCTCGAAACACTGCGCGAAGCCACTTCTTCGGGCGTGGCGGTGATTGACCTGGAAGATGGCCATGCCTGGTGGGAGACCCGGCTGCTGGTTTTACTATCCGGCGCCGATCGGCTTAAAAAACCAGATAAAATTGTTTTTGTAGCAACCATTGAAACAAAGCAGCAAACTTATTTAGGATGGGCCCGGCCCGGTGACTTGTTAGGGCAGCTATTAAAAGAAGATCCGCGATATTTAAAAAGCTTTTATGCTGCCCGCGCGGCAGCTGCACAGTGGGCGCTATTAGGCCCCTTAGAACCAGTGCCGCCTGCAAATTATTATGCTATTCCACCGCCCCAAGTCTGGATGCAAGGCGACCTTGCCCGCAACCATGCCTGGATGGCATTTTCAAACACTACAGGGTTGCCTAATGAATTATTACCTGAGCAGTTTTTACAAAATGAGCTTGGCGAAACCATTGAAAACAATGGCGGCGCCAAACAAATCAATATTGTACACCTTGATGAAATATTTAGCCCGGTACTGATAAAAAAGCAAATTGATAAAAGCTGGAACGATGAGCAGCAAACAAATGCACTGTTCGCTGCCGAAGAACCCTTTATTGCGATAACCGAAAATGGAAAATATTCGGCAATTGTATCAACGCAATCATTATACAATGAGGTGTTACGGGGGATGATGGATAACAAAAAGTAAGAATCTAAAACGTGGAAATAATTTTAACACAGGGAACAAAGCTATAGGTAGCTATATTTTGAAAGTATTGAGGCTGATTCAATATCCCGGGTGTTATTTTTAGCGACAGATTATTATCCATCGAGTACGAATGGATCATTTTCGCATCAATATAAGCATCTATGGCCTGTATCCCCCATACGCCCAAAACACTCAGGATACATATATCCCGGTTACGCCTTGCGTTTTCACGTGCAGACGTTAAAACACCGTCACTAACATAGTTTTCCCTTCTACTATACCTAACATATTCTTCATAATAAGGATCACCTTTTTTGGGAGGGTTTGAATTACGATAACGCGAAAGCGTAAGGTATTCATGATAGTATTGTTGATTGTGAATGGCGTTAATCGTCAAAAAAGTAAGTCCGCCGTATATGAACGGAACCCTCCAGGCATGATGATTATACACCTGCCCCCAGCCGGGCAACATCAATGAACGGATTACTGCTTTAGGCGCCGAATGTGCGCTATCAGGGTGATAAATCCGCTCCTTTATTGTACCGGTTTGAGCAATAGCTGTGGATAAGTACAAAGTAAAAGCACTACAAAAAAACAGGATTTTATACATTACAGGTCACCAATTTTGATAAGGGGGCGAAGGATTAATGTTTGATCATTAAAAGGCAAATCATATACCTCCTGCCAGGTTGCAGGCTTATTAACGAAGAAAATTATATTTTAATATCTACTGTAGAAATAATGATGAAGAACTACCCAGGTTCAATCTAAATTCACGGCTAATTGCGCAATTACCGTACTTTTGCCTCAATGAAAACAGTCACCCTAATAAGAACAAACAGTGATAATCCTGATTTCAGGCTCCTTGTTACCGAACTGGATGCCGATCTGCGCCTTCGCAATGGCGATATGATGAACATTTATGACCAGCACAACATAATTGAAAAAAACGATACCGTGGTTATTGCTTATACAGATCAGATACCTGCCGGCTGCGGGTGTTTCAAAGCTTTTGATCAGGATTCGGTTGAAGTTAAAAGGATGTTCGTCAGGCCGGGTGCCAGGGGAAATGGTATTAGTAAAATAGTTTTGAATGAACTGGAAACATGGGCGCTTGAATCAGGCTTTAAACATGCGGTACTTGAAAGCGCCGGCAAACAGGTTGAAGCGCATAACTTATACCAAAAATCGGGCTATGGGCGGATACCTAACTACGGGCCATATGTTAATTTACCATATAGTTTTTGCTTTATGAAAACGTTGTAAGCAATTTAGCTAAAACGGGCGCCAGAACGCACACGCCATTGCTGTAAATTTCAGGTTTAGGTTTATTCATTATTTTGAAATAGCGGCATTGCCAGGACACAAAAAAGCCCCGCTTTCACGGGGCTAAATCAGTCAGCAACTATTATAACACACATCATTAAAAAAACACATTACCAAATTATTACCTATTCTTCTGTCGCTAACTGAAAGTTTATTGGGATATTATATTTAACACGTACGTTTTGGCCATTTTGTACACCAGGCTTCCAGGCTTTGGCCAGTTTAAGTACCCGCAGGGCTTCTTCATCAAAACCATAACCGGCACCGCGGTCAACTTTGATATTTGATAAACTGCCGTCTTTTTCTATAATGAAGCTTAAAAACACCCTCCCTGATACGCCCTGCTCCTGTGCCACTGCCGGAAAACGCAGGTTCTTCTGCAAAAACTTGGCCCAGGCTGCTGCCCCACCTACTGGTTCGGGCATAACTTCAAGTGTTTCACCAATTGTGTGAACGCCATTATCTTCTGTTACACCGGGTCCGCCAGGTCCCTGTTCTTTAGTTCCCATAGCATTCTCGGGCGGCCCATCACCTTTAATGGTTTCCGGCCCTACTGCATTTTTATTAAGCTCGGCAACTGTTGGAGGCTCTGTTGTTACATCTTCCTGCACAAGGTGCGGTGTGGTATACTTAATGGTTGGAGTTGGTGCTGCAGCCTTAACCGGTTCAGCAGGTTTGCTTTTCTGAGGTTCCACGACTTCATCCTTTTTGGGTGGAGGAGGTATTACTTTTGTAAGATCAACCTCAGTAATTCCAACTAAATTTTCATGTTTCGGCGTATGCTTAAAAATAATAGCTGCCGCTGATAAAAGAGCTACTGCCGCAAAAGCTATGCCCATGGATTTTGCCATGGTACGCCCATAATTTTGCCGTAATTCATAAGCACCGTAATTTTTGTTACGATGGTCAAATACAAGGTCGAGCCACTCGGCGTTGTACAAATCAAATTTGGTGATAAGCATATTTTCGGAATTAAATTTCAATAATAACGAATATACATACTTTATATTTTGCAAAAGATAAAAATAATTCAAAATAATTTTGCCGGTTTTTTCATCAGATTTTCATCTTGGCATAAAAACCACCAATTGATAATAATTCTTTAAAAAGAAGTCAAAATCAGAGTTTTTTATTATCAATTAAATAAAATCAATAATAAAAACATCAGTTTAAGTCTAATTTTAATATCTAAATCATTAAAAACTTAAAATATTTTAAAAAAAAGTACAATTATTTTATTTTTTTATTACTTTTAGATATGGTTAACAGGCTTTATAAACTTATCGCCTTATTTTTTTTACTCTTTCACGGATTTTCAGCATCCGCAAAGGGTGGATTATACCATTACTACCATAAAACCACAAAAAATACCACTGTATCTGCCACAATACCGCATCATACTCCATTAAACTTAGAGTTTGTACTTAATAATGTACCTGCTCCGGTTATTAATGTACAGCAACACAGAGGCGCACATTCTTTACAGGCGTTTGTAACAACGCCCGGCAGCTACACAATTAAATTTAAGTATCTTGATTTTATTTGCGGCCTGGGCACAAGCAAACTATCCCAATTCCGCAAACTCATCCTTTTTCCGTTTCACGATTTTTGGTAGGCTAAAAAACAACTCCAACCCTCATGCCCTGATTAAGCATGCGGGATTTATTGTTTTTTAAAAAAATTTAGTTTTAATGCTGTCCGGTATTTTTGATTGGATACCGGACAGTATTATTCAAACCTTCATTTTTTCCTCCCTTAAACCCAAAACATGAAAAAATTCATACCCTTTGGCATACTCTTAATTATAATTGTATTAGCCCTTATATACCCTTCCGTTACCCTTACAACCGTTAAAGACAGCAAAATTGATACGGGTGATACCGCCTGGCTATTAGTAAGTACCGCCCTTGTACTAATCATGACCCCTGGCCTGGCATTTTTTTACGGCGGTATGGTGAGCAAAAAAAACGTACTTTCAACCATGCTGCAAAGCTTTGTTTGCATGGGCGTAATTACCGTTATATGGGTAATATTTGGCTTTAGTCTTGCCTTCGGCGAAGATGAGCTTGGCGGCTTTATCGGCAACCCCGGCACTTTCTTTATGATGAAAGGCACATTAGGTAATGCTACCTGGGAGCTTGCCCCAACCATCCCACTGGTATTATTTGCCATGTTCCAGTTAAAATTTGCGGTGATCACCCCGGCCCTTATCACCGGCGCATTTGCCGAAAGGATCCGCTTTAACTCATACGTGATTTTCCTTTGCCTTTTTATGGTATTCATATATGCTCCGTTAGCTCACGCTACCTGGCACCCAAAAGGTTTCCTGTTTGGCAAAGGCGTGCTTGACTTTGCAGGCGGCACAGTAGTGCACATGAGTGCAGGCTGGGCGGCTTTAGCATCGGCCATCTATTTAAAAGGCCGTAACGAAACGTCACACAATCCTGCCCGTATCAGTTACGTATTATTAGGCACAGGCCTACTGTGGTTCGGCTGGTTTGGCTTTAACGCGGGTTCGGCTTTAGGTTCGGGCACATTGGCAGCTACCGCTTTAGCAACAACAACTACAGCATCAGCTGCAGCAGCTATGGCATGGATGTTTTTTGATATCCTTCGCGGTAAAAAACCAAGCGTATTGGGTGCATGTATAGGCGCAGTTGTAGGCCTTGTTGCCATTACTCCCGCAGCCGGCTTTGTAACTATCCCTCACTCATTAATTATCGGCATCGTAGCCGCTGTAGTAAGCAACCTGGTTGTGATCTGGAGAAGCAAAACCAATATCGACGACACCCTCGACGTATTCCCCTGCCATGGCGTAGGCGGCATGGTTGGTATGTTATTAACAGGTGTATTCGCACACCAAAATGTTAACGCCGCCAATACAACCGGCAATGGTTTATTTTACGGCGAAACGCATCTTTTCATTGTTCACGTAATTACACTTGTAGGTGTATCAGCATTTGCTTTCTTCGGTTCATTTATCTTATTAAAGATCACCGATATGATCAGCACACTGCGTGTAACACCAGAAGAAGAGCTTGCAGGCCTTGACATCAGTCAGCACGACGAAGAATTATAATACCCCTGTTCCAAACTGATCAAACCAAACAATTAACAACAAAAAAACTAAACGCCGCATTTTTTAGATGCGGCGTTTTTTATTCGTCTTATACTATTTCTTTTTAGCCAGCCCAACAACTGCTCACTGCACACCGACAACTGCAAACTAAACAACTACCAGTCTTTGGTCGAGATCTTATTAACCTTTTTAACCTCTGGCTTTTTAACAAGCGATGATGCTTTAAGCATGTAAGCCTTTAAGCGATCGCCCACTTGCTTGCTATTAGCTATCACCTGGTCAAGATAGTTGTTAAAATCAGTTTTAGATAATTTACCCGATGCCTTTTCAAGCGGAATATCACCGCCCGGCACAGGCTCTGATGAACCATAACGGTTACGCTGATAAGGCTGGTAAACAAAATCAGTTAACCAATACCTGTATTTGGAGTCTTTAGCTTCAATAACAAGGGTATAGTGTATTTCTCCGCCTTCACTGCTGCCTACCAGCCCTTTTTTTGAGATCATGTAGCCACCAACAGCGGTAAGCGAATGATTTTCTTTCTCACTTTTCAAAAGCCCGAGCGTTTTTTTAGGATACGCAGCATTTAAAAAATACAAACCACGGTTATACAGGGTATCAGCATTTGATCCGGGCTGATCAACCAGTTTGTAGTAAATATATTTATCATGCTCATCAAAAGATAATGAATCTTTTTGAGCAGATGCATTTTTAGCAAACAGGACAAGAAGCGAAACAACAATAATATTTTTCATCCGAACAAGTGTTATTAAAATGAAATCTCCCCAATCACCATAACGGTAATATTTAAAAACAATTTCACCCTATAAAGATAAAAGCCTCCCGGTTATATCAGGAGGCTTTTTGCAAATAATGTTTTTATTAAAATTAGAAAGCGTACACTGCAGCTAACAAAAATTGAGAAGCTGATTTTGTAAAGGTAGTGCCATCACTTTTAATAAAGCTATCAACATTTTTAGTATGATCTAACCTTACTTCAGGTATAAAAGTTAAAGGACCGGCTTTAATGTTTGCTGTTAAAGTTGAAGCAAACACTGAGTTACCCGGAGAGATACCTACATCAGGACCGCTATTTGTAGCTTTTGCCTTGAAGTATTCTTCCCTTAAACCAAAGGTAACTACTTTTGAAACTGCCAGTTGCGGATACAATGCATAGCCATAATAGTTTAACGCACCGCCGCCTGATTTTCTTGCAGCGTTTAAGCCTAATTTAAAGGCATCGGTAACCTGATACGCCGTGGTTAAATCCAATATGGTACCAGAATATTTACCGCTTGCAAGGTTAAGATAAGCTGTCCAGCCTTTAACCGGCGATACAAACAATTGAGCGCCAAAAGTTGATACCTCAGGAGTGTTTGAATTTGATTTGTAAGTATTCCAGTTATCGTTAAAGATGCCCGCCATTAAGCTCACTTTATCAGAGAAAGCATAAGTTGCTTTAAAACCCGCGTTTTGGAACGGGCCTGCGGTAAACAGATACGATGTTGAATAGTTAAAATTAGCAACCGGGCTAATAACTTCATAACCAACAAATGTTGCCATGTAACCAGCTGTTAAATTTAAGCTTGAGGTTACATCATATGAAACATATAAGTTTTGGATATGATATGAATCACCGTTTGAACCGGCAGGAATTGATTGCTCCTGTCCACGCGGACCAAAAGACATTTCACCTACAAATGATGCTTTACCTACCTTTTTCTTTAACCCCAGGTCAATCATACCGATAGATACCGAATTCTGATCGCTTCCGAACGAGGTTTGAATATTAGGATGCTTGGCGAAGTCATATTTAAAATAGGTATCTACCGAACCGTAGACAACCAATGGCGCGTCTGATGTTGTTTTAACAGTGTCCTGGGCCTTAACCGTAAAGGCCGCAATTGAAAAAAATGAGAAGAGTAAAATTACTTTTTTCATGATAACGATTTAATTGTGAATTGATAAACTATTTTGTTAATTGTTGTTTTTTTCGGGGAACAGAGCTATTATTATTTGATTATCAACACCTTGCAATTAAAAGGATCATTTATGTGTCGGCATAAAAAATCCCTGTACGGTTGGCAACGGCAACGTCCATTAAATAAACTACCACTTCCCAACCGCACAAGGCATCAATATCTTCGTTAAGCTGTCAAGCTTATACTTTCAAGCTTAGGCTTCTGAAGCAACTTTAGCACCTTTATCAAAAAGGCCGCTTAAGCTGATCTCATCATCCTGAACAGGGTAAACTTCAATACCGTGATCGAATACGTCGATACCACCGGCACCGGCTTCACCATGTTCTTCGATACGTAATTTCCATGGATGACCTAATTTGTTGATCACAAACATCATCACATAAGTAACCACGAACACCGCAAGGGTAATGGTTAAGCTACCTATCAGCTGCGCTTTCAATACATCAAACCCACCACCGTAAAACAAGCCTGCTACCGGAGCAGAGTTATCGGCACCAGTTGGGCCTGTAGCACCGTACTGACCTGATGCAAATAAACCTAATGATAAAGTACCCCAGATACCGCAAAGACCGTGTACAGATACTGCGCCAACCGGATCGTCGATACGGAACCACTCAATCAGGTAAACACCTGCAAATATTACGAAGCCGGCAACTACACCCAACAGGATAGCACCAAGCGGGCTTACCCAGTAACAAGGGCAGGTAATTGCAACAAGACCACCTAAAAATCCATTTATTGTAAAGGCCAAATCAAATTTGCCTTTTGTTGGGCCAAACCATAAAGCGGCAAGCATAGCAGCAAAGCCGCCGGCGCAGGCTGCAAGCGTGGTGTTAGCTGCAACGCGGCCGATACCCTGCATATCCATTGCAGATAATGTTGAGCCTGGGTTAAAACCATACCAACCAAACCAAAGTATAAAACCACCTACAGCGGCAACCAATAAGTTATGGCCTGCAGGTAAACCGCCTTTTTCTTTATCATCACGGGCAAAAATGCGGCCTAAGCGTGGGCCTAATACCATTGCACCTGCCAGTGAAGCAACACCACCAATGGTGTGTACTACTGTTGAACCGGCAAAATCACGGAAAGGCTGAGCGCTTATTGATTTAAACAAGCCTGAAGTTCCCATTAAAGCAAGGAAACCATCCGGGCCCCATGCCCAGTGACCGATGATAGGATAGATAAAGCCGGTAATACCGATACTGTAAAGGATATCGCCACGGAAACTGGTACGGCCAATCATTGCACCTGATACAATGGTTGAGCAGGTATCAGCAAAAGCGTACTGGAAAATCCAGTGTGCCAATACCGGGATACCGGTTGAACCATAAGTTTCAGGAGTATTTTGAAGGAAGAACCAGGTTTTACCATCAGCACCGCCCCAGCCAATAAAGCCGTTGCCATTGCCAAACATAAAGGCATAACCTATGGCGTAAAATAGTAAACCACAAAGACAAGTATCAAAAATACATTCCATCAGCACGTTCACAGTTTCGCGCTTACGGGCAAAACCAGCTTCGAGCATAACGAAACCTGCCTGCATACCAAATACCAAAAAGGCAGCAACCAGTGTCCAAACAGTATTAACTGTGTTAATTAATGACGTTTCATGGGCGGTGTATGTTTCAGCAGCGTGAGCTTTTGTACCAAATACACCTGGCAAAACCATCATTGCGGCAAAAACCAGCAACAAGCCAATCATTTTCCCTGTAAAAATGGTTGCTCCCAGCGCCCATTTTTCACGTGTCAGCTGTCGGACTGAACTTAGGAAGTTGTGTTTTGTAGAACCTACTTTCATCGTTTAATTTAGTTTGATTGTTTTTTAAAAATTAATTAGTTTGATTGTTGTATTTAAATTTAGTTTGATTGCTATTTTCAATTACTAAACGCCTTTTACCTCTAATCCCCACTTTCTACCTATAAAATTTTCATTTTTTTTATAAAAAGCATAATAATTGGCGTGTTTTCGTAAATTATTTTCTGAAATTAGGTAGTATTTTTAAGAATAACAAATTATTAATGATAAATTAATGGTAAAAAATCAAAAAATTATGAAAATCGCAAAAACAGGCCACTTAGAATGGCATTTTTTAACTATTTGAAAATTGATTTTTCAATAAAATTTCAATTTACTTATTAAAAAATTTAAAAAACATTCATTTTTAAAGCACATGCATTCATTTTATCCTTTTTTAAATAAAAAAACAGCCAAATAATGCTTAAAAATGTAGTTTTTCTGACTTTAGGTGAAATTTCTTAGATATTTAAGACTTTCCGGTTAAATTTTCCCACTTTTTTAATCATTAGGTGGTATGTTATATTTCACTTAATTTTGCCCCGTATTTTAAAGGATAGTTATAATTTTGACTGCTAACCTTTATTTAAACCTCATAAAATATGTCCAATATTCGTTTTAAAGCCTTACAGGATGTACTTTCAAGAACAATTCCTGAAGTAAAACCACCTTCACCAAAAATTTCTGACTATTTCGGATCAAATGTTTTCGATAAAAAGAAAATGAAGGAATATCTTTCATCAGAGGCCTACCAGGGAATAGTAAATTCAATTGAAAAAGGCGAACCTATCCCCCGCGACCTTGCCGAACAGATCGCTTCGGCCATGAAAGCATGGGCTTTAGGTAAAGGCGCTACACATTATACACACTGGTTTCAACCGCTTACCGGCACCACTGCCGAAAAGCATGACGCCTTTTTTGAACCCACTGCCGATGGTGGTGCTATAGAACGTTTTTCGGGTGATGCGCTTGCCCAGCAGGAGCCGGATGCATCGAGCTTTCCGAGCGGCGGCATCCGTAATACTTTTGAGGCCCGCGGTTATACCGCCTGGGACCCTTCATCACCTGCCTTTTTAATGGCACGTACTTTATGTATCCCAACAGTATTTGTTTCGTACACCGGCGAGGCGCTTGATTATAAAGTACCTTTATTAAAGGCATTGAATGTGCTGGACAAAGCAGCAGTTGACGTTTGTCACTACTTTGATAAGGGCATTGAAAAGGTAAATGCTTCATTAGGTATTGAGCAGGAATACTTTTTGGTTGACATTGCCCTGTTTAATGCACGCCCCGACCTTTATTTAACCGGCCGCACATTATTCGGCCATATCTCTGCTAAAAACCAGCAGCTGGAAGATCATTATTTTGGTTCGATCCCGGAGCGCGTATACGCTTACATGCAGGATATGGAAGCCGAAGCTTTGCAATTAGGCATCCCGCTTAAAACCCGTCATAATGAGGTAGCACCATCACAATTTGAGTGCGCACCTATATATGAAGAGATCAACCTGGCTATTGACCATAATCAATTGTTGATGGATTTGATGGACCGTGTTGCCAAACGCCATAACTTTAAAGTGCTGCTGCATGAAAAGCCTTATGCAGGCATCAATGGCTCTGGTAAGCATAATAACTGGTCGCTGATAACCAATACCGGTAAAAACCTATTATCGCCGGGTAAAACGCCAAAAAATAACCTCATGTTCCTTACCTTTTTTGTGAATACCATAAAAGCGGTTCATGAACATGCCGATCTGTTAAGGGCATCTATCGCATCTGTTAATAACGATCACCGCTTGGGCGCCAACGAAGCCCCTCCGGCCATTATATCTATATTCCTGGGCAGCCAGCTTAATGATGTATTAGATGAGATAGAAACATCCCGCATCAGCAAGAAGATCAAAGAAGAGAACCTGCTGTGGCAGGGCATCCCTAAGATCCCGCAGATCTTGCCTGATAATACCGACCGTAACCGTACTTCGCCTTTTGCCTTCACCGGTAATAAGTTTGAGTTGCGCGCAGTTGGTTCGTCGGCCAATTCGGCCAGTCCGATGACTATCCTTAACCTCATCGTAGCCGATCAGCTTAAAAAATTCAAATACGATGTAGATAAACTGATGAAAAAAGGTGAGAAAAAAGACCTTGCCTTATTAATGGTGATCAAAAAATACATCAAAGAATCAAAAAACATCCGTTTTGAGGGAAATGGCTACAGTGAAGAGTGGGAAAAAGAAGCCGCGTTAAGGGGCTTACCTAATATTAAAACCACACCAAAAGCGCTTGATGCTTTACTAAGTGATAAATCAGAACACCTTTTTGCCGAAACCGGTGTATTCTCTGTACGTGAAGCCCATGCCCGCCACGAGATTTTGCTGGATGCCTTCTATAAAAAATTACAGATAGAAGCCCGTGTAATTGGCGAACTGGTAATGAACGTAATCATTCCTTCGGCAATAACTTACCAAAGCAAACTGATTGAAAATGTTAAAGGCCTGAAAGATCTTGGCCTGGCCGAATCAACTTACGCCTCACAGCTCGATATCATCAACCGGATCTCGGAGCATGTGAACTTCATCAAAACCAATACCGAGCAAATGGTTAATGAACGCAAAAAGGCCAACGTTATTGAGGATATCCGTCAGCGAGCTATTGATTATGATGAAAAGGTAAAATCATTTTTCCAGCCCATCCGCTACCATGTTGATAAATTGGAGCAACTGGTTGATGATAGCTTATGGCCACTGCCTAAGTTTAGGGAGTTACTATTTATTAAGTAAAATTTCATTCAAAAATATGAAGGCCGCTAATGTTAAAATATTAGCGGCCTTTGTGTTTCAGCTTAGCAAACTATTAGCTAATTATCGAACGTACTTTAAACATCTTTTGTGACCGATAGCCCAATATACTTGAGATTTCATTGTTAAAAAAACGTTGCAAAAAACCCAGGCTGCTTGCATTCGCGCCGCCATTCCCATTTTTATCCAAACCATTAACAATTTTTAAGTTTCCGACAAATATCATCTTGTCCTTAAACTGCAAAAAATCCTTTCGCCAAATAACAAAGCTATAGCTTCCTAAATAGTATGGTTTAATTTCAGGATGCATTACCCACATATTTTCCAGTTCCTGGTTAGGATATTTAAAAATTCCGTCTTTAAAATTTGCCACTCCCCAAAAGTCACTATTCATGGCATCCGTAATTAAAGGCATCCTTTCGTCATCGTAAGTCAAAGCAGCGAAAGTATAATTGTGAGGACTTCGTAAAGTGTAAACACTTGTACAAAGGATCATTTTATACCTGTTATCAGCTGCTAAAAATGCTAATACATCACCCTGATTCATCTTTCGAATAATTATGCTATATCCCTATGCAAATAAATCACTCGCCTTGTGCTGTTCAATAAGCACTGCCCGGTATTTACTTAACAAAGCCGATTTAGATATAAAACCTATAAACTGATCGTCTCTTATTACTGGCAGCTGCCAAACATCAATAGCATCAAACGTATCCATTACACTACTGGCGGGTTGCTCATAGTCAATCACCATTGGCGGCTCTATCATAATATCAGATATCAGGCTATCGGCTATCTCCTTATTAAATAACCGGCGACGGATATCATCTATCAGTACCACCCCTTCCAGGCTGCCATCATCTTTCAGTACAGGAAAAATATTAGCGTCGGTTTTGGCTAATACCTTATAAAAATCGGCCACAGTCATTGATTTATCAACGGCGGTGTATTTACGATTAATAATACTATCAAGAGATATGGCATTCAGCATCCCATAATCCTGGCCTGGCTGGATATTGTTTTCATGAATGAGATGGCTCCAGTACATGTTATGGGGCGATGAATAACGCGATATAATGTATGATATGGCCGATACGATCATGAGCGGGATAAAAAGTACGTACCCGCCGGTAATTTCGGCAATCAGGAATATAGCTGTAAGCGGAGCATGCAGCACACCGGCCAGCGCACCGGCCATACCTACTGCAATAAAATTACTGGTATTTAAATGGATCAAGCCGGTTTGATTAACACCAAAAGCCACCAGCAAACCAAGGAAAGCCCCAGTAAACATGGTTGGCGCAAAAGTACCGCCATTTCCGCCCGCACCTATGGTTATCCCCGCAGCAATGATCTTCATAAACACCAATGCAGCTATAAACAAAAACATGATCAGCGGCTGATCGAGGAAATCACCAAACAGTGTCTCTTCTTTAAGCACATGAATATTACCGTTTAATATTGCAGTTAAATAATGATACCCCTCGCCAAATAATTGCGGGAACACAACAATAATTAGTCCCAAAAGTACCCCTCCGGAAATTGCCCTTATGTAGCGGTTCTGTTTTTTGAATATTCCTCTCTCCAGCTTACCGCCTACTTTGGATATATAAATAGCAACCCAACCGCTCAATACCCCCAACACCACGTAAAACGGCAGTGCATTCATTACCCAGCCTTCGGTAACAAGGTGAAACAACTGACCCGAGTATAAGGCCTTTGAAACCACAACACCTGTGGCCGATGCTATTAATAACGGTATAAAAGTTGGAATGGTGATTTCCCCTATCAATATCTCGAGCGAAAATAAAACACCGGCTATGGGACTATTGAATACCGCCGCTATACCAGCAGAAGACCCTGCTGCTAATAATACCGTTTTTTCATATGGCGTAAGCTTAAAAAATTTACCCACGTTTGAGCCTATTGCCGTACCTGTGCAAACAATAGGCGCCTCCAATCCTGCCGAGCCGCCGAAGCCTACGGTTAATGAACTTGTTATCAAGTGCGAATAAATATTATTGACTTTGATATTTGAGCGGTTCTTTTTGATATTGATGAGGATCTTACCTATCCCCTTTTCAATCTTGTCGCGGTTTATTAAATGCTGATAGGCCACTGTGCCTAAAATGCCGATTGCCGGCAAAAACACATAGGCAATATGATAGTACAAATGCGACGAGATATTGCGGCTGAGTTCTTCCATCAAATGTACCAAAAACTTAAGGGCCACGGCCGCAAGCCCTCCGACAAAACCAACAAATACACTGCAATAAATTAAAAAATTACGTTGGCTATTACGTTTCAATCGCCAGCGGTTTATTTTATAGGAAAGTGTTTTTAACATAACAGCAGTATATACCCATTATGCTGATGAAGTGATATCAGCGCGGATTATTTTACAGATCGATATATTAATGGTATGCATCAATCTATTTTCCTACAAATTAACGCAATTTCGCGCAGAGTATATTACAGGAATAAATGACCAGGAACTTATAAATCCTAATCTTCACGAATTTGATCAAATTATATGGGCATAACTCTTTTGAGCCTGCTATTTTGACAGCGAACTAATAATAAGGGCATAAAGCTCTTATGGCTGTTCTTCTTCGGTGAGTTTTAACAATACAGCCTCGTTTTT
Organism: Mucilaginibacter angelicae; assembly: GCF_042434235.1. Lineage (NCBI taxonomy): Bacteria > Pseudomonadati > Bacteroidota > Sphingobacteriia > Sphingobacteriales > Sphingobacteriaceae > Mucilaginibacter > Mucilaginibacter angelicae. Next base: position 110,485 of record NZ_JBHLTS010000017.1, read on the forward strand.
TATGCGGATATTTTTGCCCGATACTTCGATAAGCTGCTCATCAATAAAATCATTAATGGTACGAAAAAGCGATTCATAAGCAGCGCCTGTAAAGGAGGCCATATCTTGCCGGGTAAGTTCAATATCAATAAAGCCTTCGTTGTTAACCCCAAATTTATTTTTGAGGGAGATAAAAGCCTGGGCTACGCGTCCTTTAACCGGCATGTGTGCCAGGTTACGCATCCGTTTTTCGGATTCCTGCAGCTCGTTGGCAAAAAAGCGCATCAGCCTGATCACGAAATTATTATTAACCTGGAGCGTGCTTTCAAAAAAAGGCATATCGATATAACAAACAATGCCGGCCTCAATAGCGGTGGCCGAAACAGGGTAATACCCGGTATCGCCAAGCCCCAGGTGACCAACGATATCACCTTTGCGGGCAAAGCGGAGAATGAGCTCTTTCTCATTATCCCATTTTTTATGAACCTTTATCGCGCCCGAGTAAACAAAGTAAATACCCGTTACAGGATCGCCTTCTTTAAATATCTGCTGTCCTTTTTTTACAAAAACATTTTGCCTGGCAACACCGATTGCCGGTTTCCAATCGGGCAGGCAGTGCGTACATAAAAAGCACGTCCCAAGGTCGCATTTATCTTTGTCTTTCGCCATGTATTAAAAACCGCTAAGTTATTTAAAAGTAGCGGCCTTTTGGCTGTTCTCAGGCAGCCATATTAAAAATAAGGCCAAGGCCCATCAGCACACCTCCTCCAAAAACAGGCCACGGAAATGATCGTACACCGTTGATATAGATAGTCCAGGGATGAGAATCAAAAGGGTTAACTGTGTTTAGGTTCCTGAATAATAGTAGTCCGGCAGCAACGCCTGCCGCACCTAAAACGAAAAGAATAATACTTGCTGTTTTCATAATTAATTGTTTACGCAATGATCTTTAATCAAAAACGAAGCAAAAATGATATAATTATATTGCATATGCAATATAAAATTAAACTAAAAATTCTTTTCAATAGCAATATATATTACCTTTGCAATAAATTAAACACTGTCCCTTCAAGGTATAAGGGATATTTCAGATCATGGAAACAACACAGAACGCCATCCCCGTTTCGCCCTCCTTAAACGAACTCTACAATTTTAAATCCGGCATGAAAGGAACGCGGCAAATGAAAACAAGGCTCTTATTCATATCAGCTCTTTGTATCCTCATTGCCTGCCTTATCAGCATAATAGCTAAAGGACTTATTTATTTAATCAACATTGTTACCAATATTTCATTTTATGGAACTTTGGATACCGGCTTTCACAGCCCGGCCAACAATCACTTAGGGGGCTGGGTAATTGTTATACCTGCCATAGGGGGCATCATAGTAGGGCTAATGGCGCTTTATGGCTCAAAGGCTATCAGAGGGCATGGCATTCCCGAAGCCATGGAGCAAATCCTGGTAAACAAAAGCAAAATAAAACCTGCTATCACTTTTTTAAAACCGGTATCATCTGCCATTGCTATTGGCACCGGCGGCCCGTTTGGCGCAGAAGGGCCGATCATTGCTACCGGCGGCGCATTGGGATCAACACTCGGACAGTTGTTTAAAATATCGCCTAACGAGCGTAAGATCATCCTGGCGGCAGGTGCTACGGCGGGCATGTCGGCAATATTTGGTACACCTATAGCTGCCGTATTTTTGGCTATCGAGTTGCTTTTGTTCGAGTTTTCACCAAGAGCGATATTACCTGTAGCGCTGGCCTGCATTACAGGAGCGGCAGGACACCATTTGCTGTTCGAAGCAGGACCGGTATTCCCGATGCCTGATGTGGATGCACCCTCGAACATGGCACTCGCCGTTTACAGTATGATTGGTCTTGCTATTGGTTTTATATCTATGGGCCTTACTAAAATTGTTTATTTTATTGAAGATAATTTTGAAAAATTGCCCATACATTGGATGTGGTGGCCTGCTTTGGGAGGCCTGGCGGTTGGTTTTATAGGTTATTTTGCCCCGCATACGCTTGGTGTGGGTTATGATAATATTATCAGCATTTTGTCCGGCACTTTATCATTAATGCTCATTGTCAGGTTATGTTTTTTCAAGTTCCTTTCGTGGGCAATAGCTTTAGGCAGCGGCACCTCGGGCGGTACGCTCGCACCGTTATTAACTATCGGCGGCGCGGCCGGAGCTGCATTTGGAGCTTTGGTTCATCTGCTTTTCCCGAAATCGGGTGTGAGCATACCTATTGCGGCACTTATTGGTATGGCATCTATGTTTGCAGGCGCTTCGAGGGCATATTTAACCAGCATTACTTTCGCACTTGAGGCTACCATGCAATCGCATGCGCTGCTGCCGCTGCTGGGGGCCTGTACAGCATCGTACCTGGTATCATTCTTTTTGATGGAAAATACGATCATGACCGAAAAAATAGCACGCCGTGGCGTTTACACCCCCGACTCATACGAGCCCGATCTGTTGCAAATGCTCAATGTTGCTGATGTAGTAAAAGAAACAGGAATAATATTGACATACACAGACACCATTGCACATGTACGCGGATTATTAGCTACCGATAAAACCACCGGCAAATTTTTTATTGTTACCGCGCCCAACGGTACTTACGCAGGAATGGTAAGCGCTGCCGACATTTATAATTACAGCCTGGATCCGGCATCAAGCATTGAACTAATTATTAAAACCAGTATGCAGGCTGTGAAAAACAATGATTCATTAAAACACGCTGTAAATCTCATGGCCAAAGAAGGTGCCGAGGTACTACCCGTTATTTCGGCAGGCAACATGGTAATTGCAGGGATAAGCTATAAAGATATACTGAATGCTTATCAGCGTTATATTAACGAAAACAGGGAAACAAATACGCAAATCTCGCTTAAACGCCGAAGGCTTAAAATGATGGCCGGCGGCCGTAAAGGTGCGCCATTGAAACAAGAGGCTTAATTATTTAAGAATAAATAAAAAGGGGATTTACTGAAGTTAACAACTTCGGGCAATCTTAAAAATTCCAGTTAAATAGAAAATTCATTTAACTGGAATCCTTATTAGTACAATTAGACCTGATAGCCTTATATTTGCCCATGATTTCTTCGCAAAGATATGATCAGCGTGGCGTATCAGCCTCCAAAGATGACGTTCATAATGCCATAAAAAACATCGACAAAGGCATTTTCCCAAAAGCATTCTGCAAAATTGTACCCGATATATTAACCAACGACCCTGAGTACTGCAATATCATGCATGCTGACGGCGCAGGTACTAAATCGTCACTGGCCTATACTTACTGGAAAGAAACCGGCGATATCTCCGTATGGCGTGGCATAGCGCAGGATGCCATTATCATGAACCTTGATGATTTGCTTTGTGTTGGCGCAACGGACAATATCCTATTGTCATCAACCATTGGCCGTAACAAGAACCTTATTCCCGGCGAAGTTATTGCCGCTATCATTAATGGTACGGAAGAAATTTTAGCCGAACTGCGTGAGGCCGGCATCGGCATCTACTCAACCGGCGGCGAAACTGCCGACGTAGGCGATCTGGTGCGCACCATCATTGTTGATTCGACAGTTACCTGCCGCATGAAACGTGAAGATGTGATATCAAACCATCGCATTGAACCCGGCGACGTAATTGTTGGCCTTGCATCATACGGACAAGCTACTTACGAAAAAGAATATAACGGCGGCATGGGTTCAAACGGCCTTACATCGGCCCGTCATGATGTGTTTAACAAAACCATCGCCGAAAAATTCCCCGAAAGCTATGATGCAGCTATCCCTTATGATCTGATCTTTTCGGGCAGTAAAAACCTTACCGATACAATTGATATCGGTAACGGCCAAACAGCAACTGCAGGCAAGCTTGTTTTGAGTGCCACCCGTACTTACGCCCCTATTATTAAGCAAATACTGGATGGCTACCGCGGCCAGGTACACGGCATGGTACATTGCAGCGGCGGCGCGCAAACCAAAGTATTACACTTTATTGAAGGCCTGCATATCATAAAAGACAACCTGTTCCCTGTACCTCCGCTGTTTAAACTCATTCAGGAGGAATCAAAAACCAGCTGGCAGGAAATGTACAAGGTATTTAACATGGGGCACCGCATGGAGCTTTATGTACCTGAAGCCATTGCCGCCGAATTGATCAGCATCTCAAAAAGCTTTGGCGTCGATGCGCAGATCATAGGTCGCGTTGAAAAGGCCGATACTAAAAAGGTGACTGTAACATCTGAATTTGGGGTGTTTGAGTACGAATAAAAACACGATGTAACGCTTATGCTAAGGTTTCTGGCTACATTATCACCATTTAATTTATGGATGATATTTTTAGCGGAAAACCTGCTCGTAACCGCATTGGCACTGCTATTTGGCTGGCTGATATTAAGGCTAAATAAAAAGCCCATAAAGCAGGCCAGCAGGAACGAGGTATTGATATGCCTGCTTACCAACCTTATCAATACGATTATCACTTATGCCGGTTTCTGGCTTTTCGGGCATGGATATATACAGCTTATTTTTGAAATAAACTGGCTTACCCTTTTTGATTTCCTGCTGCTTTTTTTTTTAATGGATTTCGCTATGTTCGTTTTCCATTACCTGATACATCATTCGGCGGTATATAAGGTGGTGCATAAATTTCATCATCATTATGCAGATCCCATCCCTATCGATCTTTTTGTACTCCATCCGTTCGAAACCATCAGCTTTGGCGCGCTTTGGCTTATAATGCTGGTATTGTATACCTTCAATTTCTACGCGGTACTCATCTACCTAACTATCAACGTATTTTTTGGTGTAACAGGGCACCTGGGTATTGAGCCTATACCTGCAAACATAAGAAAGACATTTCCCTTTAAATATTTAGGAACACCGTCATTCCACCACCGCCATCATCTTGACATTAATCACAATTTCGGCTTTTATACCAACATCTGGGATAAGCTATTCAAAACTTATAAACCCTGACACATGGGTAATCCTTGTTAAATATCCTGTTCCAAATTCTTAAGGTTCCCTTTTATTGATCCGGTATTTGTCAGCATTTGCAAATATTCAATTAGCATTACAAATACAATTTCGGAGTAACACCTTATTAGCAACATCAAACTAACAAAAAAGTCCCGGCCAATTGGCCGGGACTTTCAATTATATTATAAAGTATTTCTTAGTTAAAGATATACCTTACACCAATTTGCGCCTGGAAGCGTGAGAAGGTGCTGATATCATTGATGAATGATTTAGTAACCGGAATTTGGTTATTAGCATCAAGATAAGGGAATGAATAAGTAGGACGGCCAGTTGTAGCATCTGTACCAGCATACCTTAACACAGTAGTTGCACCGTTGTTGAAACCGCTGTATGAAGTTTGATATAAACCCCAGTTACGGTTCAATAAGTTAGTGAAGTTAATCACGTCGAAAGTGAACTCAAGTGTGTTTTTGGTTTTACCAGCCTGGATCATGAAGTCTTGTGCAAAATGCAAGTCAAGTCTTTTGTAAGTAGGCAAGATAGTACCGTTTCTTTGTGCGTACTGACCTCTGTGTGCGCTTAAATACGAATCCTGGTTAATAAAGCTATTTAACTGGTTCCAGATTTGAGCTGGGGTACGGTTATCAACAGTACCGTTAGCAGATGGGGCGCCAGGAACAAGTAGGATGTCACCCTGATTTTTAGGGATAAACATCAGGTCGTTGGTAGCACCGTCATTGTTAGGGTCATTGCTGGTGATGTAAGAAATAGCACCGCTGTTAGCAGCTTCAAATACTAAACCAACTGTAGTAGCTAAGTTTTTAGCGTATTGTTTACGGTAAGATACTGTAGCGATGATACGGTTTGGCTGAACGTATGAGCTGTTTGAAAGGTTATCGGCATTAGGGTTGCCGGCAACATACCTGGTGCTCCAGATAGTGCTTGCAGTTGAACCACCGTCGTTAACGTCTTTAGTTTTGGTATAAGTATAGGCAACACTTGCAGCAAAACCGTTAGTGAAGCTTTTTTGTAACTGACCTGTAACGAAGTAAGAGAAACCTTTGTTGGTATTCTTCATGTAATACAAACCAGTGATTGACGGGTTTGCTGCAGTTGCAACAGCCGCAGCCGGTGTTGTATTTTTTGAAGTGTAACGGATTTGTCCTTCTGTACCTGGCAATGTGGCAAAGCCGTCAGACAGAACAAGGTTTTGGTGATAAATAGCACGGATATCTTTGGTATATGCACCTTCGATAGTAGCAACGATGCCACCTGGCAATTTTTGGTCAACTGCTAAATTTGTTCTCCAGATTTTTGGATATTTCAAGTTAGGATCAGCAACGTCTAATTCGTAAGAAGTATTAGCAGCTGCGTTTGCAGGACGGTTTGCGTTAACATCCGGTTTGAAAATTAAAGCTGGATTAGTTGGGTCGTTAGCTTTGGTAATTGTTTTTGAACCAAATAACAAACCATTGTTTGAAGCCTGGTTTGAAATCCATACAAACGGTACTGAACCGGTGAATAAACCAGAACCACCACGGATCTGAGTTGACTGATCACCATTAACATCCCAGTTAAAACCTACACGAGGAGATAGCTGAATCCTGTTTTTTGGCAATTTAGAAACATCAACATGTGTACCGCCCTGGAAAGTTAAAGCAGCAGCATTGGTATTTGCAGCTAAAGTAGTAGGAAATTGATCATAATCAGCCCTTAAACCATAGGTTAACCTGAAGTTATCAGTTACGTGGAATTTATCCTGTACGTAAACGCTATAAATAGAAGCTTTTATTTTAGCATAAGGAATACTATTACCAACTGCAGAGTAACGTAATGTATATGCAGCAGCAGCATTGCCATTCAAAAAGTCAGATGCTGAGTTATAGGTGTATAAACCGTTATAATCAGGAGCAAAACCGTTGGTGTAGCTCTGGATCTGGTTGCTTGTACCTAAAGTGAACTCATGTTTACCGGCATATATGGTGTAGTCGTCAGAAAACTGCCAGATGTTTGTGCTCAACAAGTTACCGGCTGTATACAATTCAGAACCAAAGCTGGTTGCTGTTGCAGTAGCACCTGTAATTTGAGTACCATCAACGGCATTTGTACCGTTGCCGATATCAACCATTGGTAATAAACCTTTACCTAAGAAATTACGGAAATCCCTAAGTGCAGAGTAGCCAACAGTTAATTTGTTTGACTGGTTGTTGCTGATACGGGTATCTAACTCAATAATACCAATGTTAAAGTTGTTATTGATGGTATAGCCTGAACCGTAGAAAGGTAACGTGTTAGGACCTGGCGCACGGGTAGTACCATAACCAACAGCTGTTTTACCATCGCTGTTGCTGATACCTGAGTTACTTGCAGGCTGATCTTTGTATGATTTCAGATAAAAATATTTAGCACTTAAAGTGTTGTTTTTATCAATGTTCCAATCAAGCTTAGCAGTTAATTTATTGCTGTAAGTGTTATAGTTATAGCCTTGGTAAGCACCAGGATCATAACCTAATGTGATCAATTTAGCTTTGATAGCATCAAGTGTTGAAGCTTGCACCGCCGAAACGTTTGCACCACTTGCACCATTGCCACCGGCTACATAAACAGTTGCAGGTGGTTGAGTGATTCTTTCCTGCTCACCTGATACGAATAAGAACAATTTGTTTTTGATGATCGGGCCGCCTACTGCAACACCATCTGTATGATAACTAACAGGGGTTACATTCAGATTGGTTGGGCCAACATGATAACCTTGTAATTTTGAACCACGTGCGTAATAGTAAGCAGTACCTTTAACCTGGTTAGTACCTGATTTTACTACAGTGTTTACACCAGCACCGGTAAAGTTACCCTGACGTACGTCATAAGGAGCAATATCAACCTGAATCTGGTCAATCGCGTCCAATGAAATTGGCTGTGAGCTTGTTTGACCACCCAATGTACCTGATAAACCAAACGAGTTATTGAACAAAGCACCGTCAACAGTGATGTTGTTGAAAGCACTGCTACGACCGCCAAATGATAAACCGTTAGCTGAAGGAGTTAATTTGGTGAAATCAGACAATGAACGGGCGATAGTCGGCAGGTTTTCAATTTGCTGACGGCTGATAGTTTCGCGGGCGCCGGTACGTGATGAGTTGATCACTTTACCTGAAGTGCCTACCACTTTAACCTCGCCTAATGCTGTAGTATTATCTTTAAGTACGGCAGCGATCCTTTGATCCTGGCCAATTGACAGGGTAATATTGTCCTGTACATAAGTAGTGTAACCAATAAAGGATACTTTAAATGTGTATGGGCCACCTACCCTTAAGTTAGGGATGTTGTAACGACCGTCGGCACGGGTTACAGTCGAATACACAGTACCTGTTGGAACGTGTGTAATAGATACGGTTGCACCGGGAATAGCACCTTTAGCATCGGTAACGGTACCGTTAATGCTGGCGGTGGTTACACCCTGGGCTAATACGTTCTTGCCAGTGAAGAACGAAAAGCCAATCAGAAGTAATAAAAGAAGGTAATGCTTCCTCATAAATTGCTTTTTTAATTATACGTTTAATTAATTGGCGCAAAGATAATTAATGAACCAATTCGCAATGTTAAGTTAACGTTAACAATTATTATATATTTATCAACATTTTACATGATAAATACAAAAACCATAAAACAATGGTTACAAGTGATGAAAATATCGCAAATAATATGGTTTAAATCATATCGGCATTCAACGGTTAAATTGTAGCCGCCGATTTTATGACACAGCGCAGATATAAATAACCAATGGTAAGGCATATATACCGGCAGTACATTTTTTGGTTTCAGCCCTTTTACTTAGCTTTGGCATTCCAAAAATAGGGGCTGCGGAAAAATCATAAAAACCCGCGCTACTTATTTACCTTTGAAACGAAATTAAAGTATATCAATAATAATATGGATTACGATGTAATTGTTATAGGGTCGGGCCCGGGTGGTTATGTAGCAGCTATCCGCGCTTCCCAGCTTGGTTTAAAAACCGCCATTGTTGAAAAAGACTCATTGGGCGGTATCTGTTTGAACTGGGGTTGTATCCCAACCAAGGCTTTGTTAAAAAGCGCCCAGGTTTTTGAATACCTTAACCACAGTACCGATTACGGTATTAAAATTAACGGCGCCGGCGAAGTTGATTTTGCCTCGGTTGTTAAAAGAAGCCGCAACGTTGCCGATGGCATGAGCAAAGGCGTTCAGTTTTTAATGAAGAAAAACAAGATTGATGTGCTTGTTGGCTTTGGCAAATTAAAAAGCAAAGGCGTTGTTGAAGTTAAAGCTGCCGACGGTTCGGCTAAAGACTACAGCGCAAAGCATATTATATTAGCTACAGGCGGCCGCTCACGCGAGTTACCTAACCTTAAACAGGATGGTAAAAAAGTTATCGGTTACCGCCAGGCCATGATATTGCCACAGCAGCCAAAATCTATGATCGTGGTTGGTTCGGGCGCTATCGGTATCGAATTCGCTTACTTCTATAATGCAATAGGTACAAAAGTTACCGTGGTTGAATATCTTGATAACATTGTTCCGCTTGAGGACGAAGATGTATCAAAAGCATTAAACCGCATCCTTAAAAAACAAGGTATCAATATCATGACCAGCTCAAATGTGGAGTCGGTTGATGCCAGCGGCGACCTTTGCAAGGTTACAGTTAAAACAGCTGCCGGCACCGAAGTACTGGAAGCCGAGATCGTACTATCAGCAGTAGGTATTGCTACCAACCTTGAAGGTATAGGCCTTGAAGAAAACGGCGTTAAAACCGAACGCGGTAAAGTATTGGTTGATGATTTTTACCGTACCAACGTTGAAGGCGTTTATGCCATTGGCGATATCGTTAAAGGCCAGGCCCTTGCTCACGTAGCATCTGCCGAAGGTATCATTTGCGTTGAAAAAATTGCCGGTCAAAACCCGCACCCGCTTGATTATAATAACATTCCGGGCTGTACTTATTGCTCGCCTGAAGTTGCCTCTGTTGGTTATACCGAAAAAGCAGCTAAAGAGGCTGGCTATGAAGTTAAAGTTGGTAAGTTCCCATTCTCGGCATCGGGCAAGGCAAGTGCTGCCGGCGCTAAAGATGGCTTTGTAAAAGTGATATTTGATGCCAAATACGGCGAGTTCTTAGGTGCTCACATGCTTGGCTACAACGTTACCGAAATGATTGCCGAAGTAGTTACAGCCCGCAAGCTGGAAGCTACCGGTCATGAGATCATCAAATCGGTACACCCTCACCCAACCATGAGCGAAGCAGTAATGGAAGCAGCAGCCGAAGCTTACGGCGAGTGTATCCATTTGTAGTAATTAGTTCATGGGGTATGGTTCATAGATCATAGTTCATGGTTGATAGTTTATAGCTACAACACATATTTAAAGCCTCAAATTAAATGTACAGCATTTAGTTTGGGGCTTTTTATTTTCTATGCCATTTTCCCGGCATCTAAAAATAATATTATAATTTAGCCATATCAGTTTCACAGGTCTAATCTGTAAAGATCACGAACCATCGGCTATGATCTACGAACCATCAACCATGAACTAAAATGAACTTACACACCATCGATACCGGCTTTTTCAAATTAGATGGCGGGGCTATGTTTGGCGTTGTTCCGAAAACCATCTGGAGCAAAACCAATCCTGCCGATGAAAACAATCTTTGCACCTGGGCTATGCGCTGCCTGCTGGTTGAACATGAAAACCGGTTAATATTAGTTGATACAGGCATTGGTAACAAGCAAAGCGAAAAGTTTTTCAGTTATTATTACCTGCATGGCAATGCCAGCATGGATAGCTCATTAGCTTCATTAGGTTTTCACAGGAATGATATTACCGACGTATTTTTAACCCACCTTCACTTTGACCATGTTGGCGGTGCCGTTATACGCGAAGGCGAAAACTTGCTTCCTGCCTTTAAAAACGCCACCTACTGGAGCAACCCCAAACACTGGGACTGGGCAGTAAACCCCAACGACCGTGAAAAAGCTTCTTTTTTTAAGGAGAATATCATACCCATACAAGAAAGCGGTCAGCTGAAGTTTATTGATACTGAAGATGGCATCAATTTCATGAAAGATTTTGAGATTCGTTTTGTATCCGGCCATACCGAATCAATGATGCTGCCACTCCTTAATTATAAAGGCAGGCAAATTCTGTATATGGCCGATCTGCTGCCCTCTATAGGGCACCTGCCTATCCCTTATGTAATGGCCTATGATATGTTCCCGCTGCAAACGCTTGCTGAAAAAAAAATATTTATAAATGAAGCACTGGAAAAAGAATATATATTGTACTTTGAACACGATCCGGAAAACGAATGCTGTACACTACAGCAAACAGAAAAAGGAATAAGGATGAAAGAAGCCTTTAAACTAAGCGAGATTTGAGCAGTGTCATAAGATCACCACAAAAATCATACCGCTTGGTAATTTGAACAATTATTATTATAAAAAACCACATAATCTTTACACAATACAAACTAAACACTCATTATCAATAAGTTACAATATTAATTATCGCTGTATTTTTTTTCAAAATACTTTAAGCGATTGTATTTTTTTAGAACAAATTTGTAGATTTACACGTTCTACTCCCTAAGCACTGAGTAGAGAGGCTTAATAAACTAAATGAGACAACTCAAAATAACGCAATCCATTACCAATCGCGAGTCACAATCGCTTGATAAATATCTGCACGAGATTGGTAAAGTTGACCTGATAACTGCCGAAGAAGAAGTAATATTAGCTCAAAAGATCCGTGAGGGCGACCAGGCGGCATTAGAACGCCTCACCAAAACCAACCTGCGCTTTGTTGTATCTGTTGCTAAACAATATCAAAACCAGGGTCTTACTTTGGGCGATTTGATTAACGAAGGTAACCTTGGCTTGATTAAAGCTGCTAAACGTTTTGACGAAACCAAGGGTTTTAAATTTATTTCATATGCTGTATGGTGGATCCGCCAGTCGATACTGCAGGCTATTGCCGAACAATCGCGTATTGTGCGTTTACCGCTTAACCAGGTAGGCTCATTAAGTAAAATCAGCAAAGCCTTCTCTAAGTTAGAGCAGGAATATGAGCGTGAGCCTTCACCCGAAGAGCTTGCCGATATCCTTGAAACTACTGTTGATAAGATCTCTGATACGCTCAGCAATTCTGGCCGCCACGTATCTATGGACGCGCCGTTTGTACAGGGCGAAGAAAATACGCTGCTTGATGTACTGGAAAACCAGGAGCCAAACACCGATTCGATCCTGATCAATGAGTCGTTATCTGAAGAGATCAAACGCTCACTATCAACCCTTACCGAGCGTGAGCGCGAGATCATCGTGTTGTTCTTTGGTTTAGGCACTAATCACCCGCTTTCATTAGAAGAAATTGGTGAAAAGTTTAACCTTACCCGTGAGCGTGTACGCCAGATCAAGGATAAAGCCCTGCAACGCCTGCGTCATACTTCGCGTAGCAAAATATTGAAATCATATTTAGGTTAATCACAACCTTTAAAATATCAGAAGCCATCGGTTAAAGCCGGTGGCTTTTTTGTTTGTCCTACATACCCTCCTACCGTCATTGCGAGGTACGAAGCAATCCCAAACTATACAGAGGAATTTGCATAGCTGCTCTGCTTATTGGGGATTACTTCGTACCTCGCAATGACGTGGTGTAGAGCACAAACGCGCACCTACAAAAAAAGCGGCGAGCCTAAACTCACCGCTTTTATATCTAAAGGAATGGCAACTAATCTCTAATCACCTACCTCTAATCTCTCAAACTAAAGCGCTAAAACCTCTTTAACACGGTCTGCAGCTTCTTTCAGCAATATGGCCGAGTAAACTTTCAAACCTGAGTTATCGATCAATGCTTTTGCTTCGGCAGCGTTTGTGCCTTGCAAACGCACGATAATTGGAACCGGGATGTTGCCGATTTCGTTGTAAGCATCAATTACACCTTGCGCAACACGGTCGCAACGTACAATACCACCAAAAATGTTGATCAGGATGGCTTTAACGTTAGGATCAGAAAGGATGATATTGAAACCTGCTTTTACAGTTTGAGCGTTAGCAGTACCGCCTACGTCAAGGAAGTTGGCAGGCTCGCCACCGGCAATTTTAATGATATCCATAGTAGCCATAGCTAAGCCGGCACCATTAACCATACAACCTACGTTACCATCAAGCTTAACATAGTTAAGATTTGATTTGCTTGCTTCAACTTCTGTTGGATCTTCCTCGTCAGTATCACGCATTGCTGCATAATCCGGGTGACGGTAAAGTGCGTTATCGTCAAGGTTTACCTTAGCGTCAACAGCTAAAATTTTATTGTCAGAGGTTTTTAAAACCGGGTTAATTTCAAATTGTGATGAGTCGGTACCTTCATAGGCTTTGTATAAAGCGGCAATGAATTTGGTCATGTCTTTAAACGCTTCGCCTTCAAGGCCAAGGTTAAAAGCTATTTTACGGGTTTGGAAGCCCTGTAAACCTACTTTAGGGTCAATCTCTTCTTTAAATATAAGCTCAGGAGTTGAGTGTGCAACTTCCTCAATATCCATACCGCCTTCGGTGCTGTACATGATAATGTTACGGCCACGTGCGCGGTCAAGCAATACGCTCATGTAAAACTCTTTGGTTTCACTTTCGCCCGGATAGTAAACATCCTGTGCTACTAAAACCTTCTTAACTTTTTTACCTTCAGGACCGGTTTGCGGGGTTACCAGTTGCATACCTAAAATATTACCTGATAATTCTTTTACCTGGTCGATATTTTTAGCAAGTTTAACACCACCGCCTTTACCACGGCCACCTGCGTGGATCTGTGCTTTAATTACTACCCAGCTTGATCCCAGGTCTTCTTTCAATTTTTGGGCAGCCTCAACAGCCTGCTCAACAGTATCGGCTACAATGCCTTCCTGAACTCTAACGCCATAGCTTTTTAATATAGCTTTACCCTGATATTCGTGAATATTCATGTTTTGAAGAATTTGCGGTAAAGCTACAATTTTGTTTGAAACGGTAAACACCTTGTTTCAGTTTATTTGCCCTTATCGGGGTAAATAACATTGTATTTACAATACCATTTAGTATATCTAATTCCGCTTTAATTTTTAAGCAGGCAAAGGCGCAAAGAAGAAAATTAATAAAAGAACAATTATTGGATGTTGATTTCTGTTCTTTAAGTCGCTCAATCTGTATAAGTCCAAAATCCGAAATCGGGCATCCGAAATCCCAAATCAATAATGGCGTTGCCTGCGGCCCGGGCTATCCGCTGCAAGTCCTCGCTTTGCCAACGCGCAGAGCCATCGCACGCTCCGGGCTTTCCGCTCCTATCCCTAACGCGGCCTCCGCACAAATCCGTAAAAAACCTTTGCGTCTTCGCGCCTTTGCGAGAAACAACAAATCCGTCCAACCCAAACAAATAAATCAGCTAATCCGTTAACTTTGTCAAATGCTTAAAGCCAAATCTATCCATAAATCATACGGACAGCTGCAAATATTAAAAGGTGTTGACCTGGAGGTACAAAAAGGTGAAATTGTAACCATCGTGGGCGCTTCGGGGGCCGGAAAAAGCTCCCTGCTTAACATATTGGGCACACTTGACAGGCCCGATTCCGGCGAATTACATATAAATGATATCGAACTGAACAAGCTCAGCAACAAAAACCTAAGCGATTTCCGTAACCGGCAAATTGGCTTTATATTCCAGTTTCACCATTTACTGGCCGAGTTCAGTGCGCTTGAAAACGTTTGCATCCCGGCATTTATAGCAGGAAAATCAAAATCTGACGCTGAAAAAAAAGCAGCGGAACTGCTTGATCTCCTGGGCTTGAAAGACAGGCTGCACCACAAACCCAACCAGTTATCGGGCGGCGAACAGCAACGGGTAGCTGTGGCACGGGCGCTGATCAATAACCCGGCATTGATTTTTGCAGATGAACCTTCGGGTAATCTTGACTCGGTTAATGCGCTTGAACTTCATGAATTATTTATTAAGCTGAAGAACGATTTCAGGCAAACCTTTGTAATTGTTACACACAATGAGGATCTTGCAAACTTGTCAGACCGTACAGTCACAATGAAGGATGGTTTAATTGTTAACGCCCATTAACATGAGCATTTTAATTACTGCCGCCACATCGGCACAAGCCTATCAGCTTAAAAACAAACTGGAAGGAAAAAGTATTATTTTAGGTGATCATATGGACCTGCCGGAATTTATGGTAAAAACAGGCAAAATGATCTTGTTGCCCAAACCGGCTTCGGCAAGCTATACGCATGAAATGTTAACACTTTGCCTTGATAAGGGTATTGATTCGGTTTATTTATTAAGGCCCGATGAAACAGCGCTTTTACTAAAAGCCGAAACCCTTTTTAATGAATACGATATAAAACTACACGTAATTGCTTAATGGACTATAAGGATATTGATAAGCGTAAAACGGCTTTTATTTTTGAGTTAGATGATGTGCTTTATCCGGCAAAGGATTATTATTTTCAGGCTTATTACCTGTTTGCTAATATGCTTGAATATATTGAGCTGATAGACGCAAAGGCTGCAACCAAAGTATTAACTGATACGTATATAGCTGAAGGGAAGGATGCTGCGTTTAACCGTTTAACGGAAGAGTTCCCTGTGGCTGAGCAATACCGCGATAAGTTTGAAAACCTGCTTTTAACTGCCAAATTACCGCTGAAACTGCTTTTATATAAAAATGTGCTTACCTTGATGCAGGAAATTGTGATCGACCGCAAAAAGCTGTTCATTGTAACCAACGGTAACGTACAGGAACAAGTAAATAAAATAAAACAAACCGAATGGCACGGACTGGAACAATATCTCCGTTGCTATTTTACCGAAGAAACAACGCCAAAACCCGAACCTGATGTAATTAACCTGCTTATTCAGGAACATGGCCTTCAGCGTAAAGAAATAGTAATGATTGAAAATTCGGAAACCGACAGGCTTTGCGCTGAAGCCAGCGGAATTGACTGTATCAATGTTGAAGATTTTTTATAGCATTGACTATAACATACTTAATAACAAGGCGTTTATACTTAAACTCAAGCTTATGAGAAAAATATTTTACTTTTTAGCAATTCTTTCTATTGCGTCAGTATCTGCCTGTAAAAAGAATAAACCGGTTAATAACGGCGACGAGGGTACTGGGCCAACAAGCACCGGTACAGCGCTTGACCGTATAAGAGATTCTGTTTATCTCTATCCGCAGGAAACGTATTTATGGTACAACCAGCTCCCTACTTATAAAAACTTTCAACCCCGTAACTATGTCAGCAGCGACACTATCACCGGCTTAAGCAGCGAAGTTGACCATTTATCACAATACGCTATCAATCCGGCAAGTTCCCAACCGTACGAATATTACGATAATACAGGCACGGCCAAATATTCGTTTATTGACGATGGCTCGGTATCAAACGAATTAAGCGGTAATGGCGGCGACTTTGGCTTTTCGGTATTTTACCCCTCCCGTACAGATCTGCGGATCAAATATGTATATCCCGGGTCGCCTGCTGATCTGAAAGGCATTAAACGTGGCTACCAGATCACTAAGATCAATGGCCGTACCGACCTTGCTTATGATGATGGCGGCTCAACTACCCAGTTTGTAATACAAGCCTATGCTTACAGCAAAACTATAACCATGACATTAACCAAGCCTGATAATACCACGGTTGATGTAACATTGAATACCGCTAATTACACCATAAACCCGGTTATTACCTATAAAACATTAGATGCGGGTTCGGGCAAAAAAGCGGGTTACATGGTTTTCAATTCCTTTACCGATAAAACCAATGCAGGCCCTAAAATTCTGGAAGCATTAAACAGTTTCAGTGGTATCTCTGACCTGATCATTGATTTAAGGTATAACGGCGGCGGAGCGGTAGAAACTGCCGAATACTTCGATAACCTGTTGGTACCATCCGCAAAAAATGGCACCAAAATGTATACCGCTTATTTTAATGATAAGCTCACAAGCGATAATTACACTTTGTTTAAAAACCTTTACGATATCCCTAAAGGCTTTTTCTCGGTAAGTAACCAAACTGTTAACTTTCAAAAGGAGGGCTCACTTAACTTAAGCAGGATATTTTTCATAGTTGGCGGTGGTACTGCCTCAGCAAGCGAATTAACTATCAATAACCTGATCCCGGAGCTGGATGTTGAATTGATTGGCTCTGTTACCTACGGTAAGCCTGTTGGTTTTTATGGTATCGATATCAATAAATATCAATTGTATATGCCCATGTTTTCCACCAAAAACTCGGCAAACAATGGTGACTATTATACCGGTATGACACCCGGACAGGGCATTTATAAAGGTGTTAGTGCCCCCGATGATTTAACCAAAGATTTTGGCGACCCTACAGAAGGATTATTATCGCAGGCTTTAAGCTACATATCAACCGGTAAGTATAAAACCAATTCGATACAAACACAAAGCCTGGCCACTTCATCAAAAAATGTGCTTTCGGCCGATCAAAAACGTACGATGGAACAGCATTTTACCCGCAGTAAGGTTAAAGGACTGATGCTTAAAACACCATCAGTATTTAAGAAGAAGAAATAAAGGACAAATCTATTTAAAGAAGAGTAGCTTATTTAAAGCGTCATTATAAGGAACGAAGACAACCGACCGTAGGGAGCTCATTAATACATATAAAAATCAAATTATAATTATTAATAATCCCCGATTAGCAGGTCCGCCCTGTAAAGTTTGGGATTGCTTCGTACCTCGCAATGACGCTTGTTTATTTCTTCGCCGTTGTTGGTGTTGTCACCAACAACTTTATGCTATGCATGCCGGCTTTAGTACTTAATAAAATCATATGGGGAATAAAAAATTGTTGGTGACAACACCCAACAACGGCACGAGTGGTTGGCGTTGTCACCAACAACGGCAAAGCTTTAAGCTTTCCGCCTTAGGCTTTAAGCTCCTTAATCGGCCAGTTCCCTTAAATCAACAGGAACCACGCGGGAGATGCCCTGCTCAACCATGGTTACGCCGTAAATTACATCGGTACTGGCAATGGTGCGTTTATTGTGGGATACGATGATAAACTGCGAATCTTTAGAGAAGGTGCGGATAATATTATTGAACTTATCAATATTAGTATCATCCAGAGGCGCATCAACCTCATCAAAAATACAGAAAGGTGCAGGCTTAAGCAGATACAGCGAAAACAGGATAGCCGTAGCTGTAAGCGTTTTCTCCCCTCCCGATAGCTGGTTGATGGACAACGGGCGTTTACCCTTTGGCTTCGCGATGATATCAATATCCGATTCGAGCGGATGATCGGGGTCTGTCAGGATCAGATCGCATGAATCCTCCTCATTAAAAAGCGAACGGAATACCTTGATAAAATTTTCACGTACCATAATAAAGGCGGTCATGAACTTATCCTTGGCAGTATCATCAATTTCCTGTATGGTTGCCAGCAACGATGCCTTAGCCTCACTCAGATCTTTCTTTTGTGCCTGGATAAAGGTATAACGCTCGTTCATCTCGTTATAGGCCTCAACTGCCATCGGGTTTATGGCGCCAAAATCATCCAGTTGCTTTTTAAGCTTTTCGGCCTTTTCACGCAGGTCCTGCTCATTTTCACCTTCGGGTACCTGGCTTTCGGGCAGGTCTTCAATATCTATATTAAACTCAACCGAAAGGCGCTCTTTCAGCGCGTTCAGATCTATCTTTAAATTATTGCGTTCATCGCGCAACTCATTCTCAATAACCTCGCTGTTTTCTTTTTTCCTCCTCAATGAGCTTACCTGGTTTTCATTTTCGGTGATCAGCCCGCGCCATTGATAATGTTCCTGCTCGGCTTGTTGTGTAGCCTTTTCCAGGTTTTCCTTCTGCTCATACATTTCAAGCAGGTTATCGTCCGAGTTATCGGCCAGCTTCAGGTTTTCCTGTATGGCAACTTTTACCTTTTCAAGCTCGCTGCTGTTTTGCCTGATGCGGGTTTCAAGGCTTTCCTGCTGGGTATCGCGGTAATCAAGGTCCTTCATTAAACCCGATACCTTATTTTGCTGCTGGTGGAAGCGGATGTTTTCCTGGTTGTAAGCGTTTGATTGTACCGATACGTACTCGTTAAGCTCATTAAAAGCCATTTGTTTATCAGCCAGTAAATCGCTCTGGATCTGGCGCTGGGTTTTCAGCTCGGCCAGCTGCGGTTGCAGAGCGGCCGTTTCATCTATTATCCCGGTAATTTTGCGGGCAATGTCTTCCTTGCGGTTAAGACTGTTTTCAATAAAGGTTTGGTACTGCTCCTGCCGGGTTTTAACGGTGATCAGCTCCGTATTCAACCTGTTGATGATCTTTTGTTGTTCATTGATCTCGGCAGCCTTGGTTGATGAGCGTAAAGCAGCAAGCTTGTTCTGCAATTCATCAGATTTGGTGCGAAGTGTACCAACCTGATTTTCTATGCCGCGGATCTCTTTGGCTAAATTCTCCAGGTTTTTAGCACGACCGATCCTTTTACCCTCAAACAACCCTACCGAACCGCCGGCCATGGTATGTTTTGATTTATTGAACTTACCACTTTTGCCAATCAGCACTACACCCTGCGGCAAAGCCTCACTGTTGATCTGCCCTTCCTTATCATCGTCAACCAAATAAACACCTTTAAGCAGGTAATTACAAAGCGGCAAGTAATGTTTATCAACCTCAATAACGCTCAGGGCAGGAATTGCTCCTTCTTTTTCAAAGCCTATTTGAGCTGGCACCTCCCCGGCATAATTATTCAGCACAAAAAAGTGCGCCCTCCCTTTTGCCGAGTTACTTAACAGGTTAATAGCCTTCACCGCTTCATCGTAGCTTTCAACCACGTAGTAGTTCATGAGCGGCTCCAGGTAGTTTTCGATAGCTACCCGGTATTCTTCCTTACAAAAAAGCACATCGCTAAATAGCGGCGCGTTTTTGGCCCAATCAGTATTCTTTTTCAGAAACCTGATGGATTCGGGAAAGCCCTCCAGGCTGTCAACCATACTTTTGGTAAGGTTGTATTCGTTTTGCTTGGCATCAAGGCGGCGGCTTTCCTTTATAATGGTATCCTTAACCGAATTCAGTTCGATATCGGTTTCGGCAATTTGTTCTTTTAACTTATTTTCAAATTCAACAGCCTGCTGAAATTCATCGTCAAGCGTTTCCTTACGGTATTGCAGTTCGGCAACTACCTGGTTAAAGTGCGAAAGCTCCACCTCTTTATTGGTGGTATCTTCCATATTACGCTGACTTTCCTGCTCCAATGCCTGCTGTTGGATCTGTAATATATCCAAATCCTTTTCGACTTTGTAAGCCTGGTTTTGCAGGCGGGTATTGATATTATTAAGCTCATTGAGCTCGTTGCGGGCATCTGTTTGCTGCGCACGCAATTCATCAACAGCCTCCTTTAAATCAGTTACACGGCTTTGGATGCTTTGCAGGGTTTCATCCTCCGTAGCCTTCTCTTCGCTTAAGCGCTTGATGTTATATAATACGTGGTTCAGCTGGTTTTTATCCCGCTCCAGCTCATCAGTCAGGCGCGACTCCTTATCCTGCTGAAACTTCAGTTGCTCATTCTTGATCTTCTTTTCGCTTTCGTAAGCGCGGATCTTGGAAACAAACTCGTTAGTTGTTTTTTGCTGAACAGAGAGGTTCTTTTCTTTGGTGATGCTATCCAGCTTTTGCTGCTGCAGTGTAGCTTCCAAAGTATCAATCTGGGCTATGATATCACCTTTATCGGCCTTATGCTTTAACTCCTGCTCCTCTATCTTTTTTAATGATTCGCTGAAAGCCACTATCCTGAACGAAGCCAGCATAATGCTCAGCGTTTTATATTGTTCTTTGAGGCGATAGTACCGTTCAGTTTTCTTAGCCTGGTTTTCCAGCGATTTGAGGTTCTTCTCAATCTCAAACAGCAAGTCGTCAACACGGGCCAAATCGGCTTCGGTTTCTTTAAGCTTGCTGAAAGTCTGCTTTTTACGGAGCTTATATTTGGAGATACCAGATGCTTCCTCAAACAGGTTACGGCGCGAGCCCTCTTTATTGGTGATGATCTCGTCGATCATCCGGAGCTCGATAATAGAATAGGAATCGGAGCCGATACCGGTATCCAGAAAAAGATCAGTAATATCCTTCAAACGGCACTGTACATCGTTTAGGCGGTACTCGCTTTCGCCGGTACGGTAAAGCTTGCGGGTAAGCGTTACCTGCGAATAATCGGTTGGCAGTACGTTTTTAGTATTATCAAAAGTAAGGGAAACTTCGGCAAGGTTGGCCGATTTACGGCTTTTAGTACCGTTAAAAATAACGTTATCCATTTTCTCCGAACGGAGCATCCGGGTGCTTTGCTCACCCAAAACCCAACGGATACTATCAACAACGTTAGACTTACCACAACCGTTAGGCCCCACAATAGCGGTAACCCCCTCATTAAAATTGATGGTTATTTTATCGCCAAAACTCTTGAAACCCTTGATTTCTAAACGGGTAAGCTGCATTTAATTTATTAAGTACCGTGCAAAGTTCAAACCTTCAAAGTAATCATAAATTATTGAGTTTTGAAAGTATATTTTGAGGTTAAAGGAAAAAGGTTAAAGGATTGCCTGTAAACTCAGTTAAAGATTTATATCTTTTAATACCTTTATCACCTTAACTTGAACCTATTTATACCTTATGCAGGTTAATATAAATTTTGATCAAACCTACTCTCCACTAACGCTTGCCAACGATTTAACAGTGATGACCTTCGAGTCACCACAGATAGATGGTTCTGTTCAAGAAATTTTGATATTAATTAGCCCACATCCTGATCCTCTTTTACCTGGAGTTTTCAATCTCGGCTTCGGCCCTCCTGATGGCAACGGTGCGTTCAAAGATAATGTTCGATTGAAGCATGCTAACTTGAACATAGTTTTTTCAACTGTATTACTTCTTGGGCTTGCATTTTTAGAGCAGAATCCGATGGCAACAATAGGAATTGATGGTTCAGATGATTTGAGAGCAAGATTTTATCACCGGATGTATAAATCGAACAAAACTTATTTGAATGATTATTTTGTTGCTATTGGTGTTGATTGGTATGTGCGTATTTTCAGGGACGGCGACTATGAGAAAGATGAAAAGGGATATCCTGTGGCCAAACCACGACCAGAGCCATTTGATTATGAGAGAGATAATAAAGATTTATATCGTTATTATATGTTTAGGTTAAAAAATTAAGCAAACTATAGTTCACTTAATTTAATTATATTTGTATTATGAATCAGCATACTCAAAACAAGATTGAGCAGTTAAAAAAACTGGCAACTGATCAGGGATATCAAACAACAAAGAAAAAAAATATAGTTGTAAACAATGATAGTCTTGGGCAAGTGATCAGAACAAAAGCTGACGCGGAAAACTTTATGGCCGAATTAGAAGCAGCTGTAAAGAGAATTAAATAGCTTAACATAAAATATTGTAAAGCCACTTTATGAGTGGCTTTTTTATTTAGCGATAATTCTAACTTAAACCCTTATTTCCCCTTTCAAATAAGTAACCGCCTTCCCACACATCAGTACACGGTCGCCTTTAAGCTCGCACCAAAGTTCCCCGCGGCGGGCCGAGAGCTGGTAAGCATGAAGGCTATCTTTGCCCAGGCGTTTTGCCCAGTATGGGATCAGGTTACAATGTGCAGATCCGGTAACCGGGTCTTCAGGAATACCTGCCCCCGGTGCAAAAAAGCGGGAAACAAAATCGGCAGTATCGCCGGGAGCGGTGGCTATAATGCCTACGGTATCCATTTTTGACATGGCAAAGAAATCGGGTGTAAGATCTTTGATATCCTGCTCGGTTTCATAAACGATAAAATAATCCCTTGAGCGCAGAAAGGCTACCGGCTGCTTTTCGCCAAGCGCTTCGGCCAGTCCGTTGGGCGCTTCTATAGGGATAGGCGGCCTCGACGGAAAGTCCATCGTATATTTATCACCATCGCGCTTTACGGTAAGCGTTCCGGCTTTTATGGTGTCAAAATGAATGGTATCTCCCTCATAACCCAGTTCTGAAAACAGGATATGTGCCGATGCCAGCGTAGCGTGCCCGCAAAGATCTATCTCATACTCGGGCGTAAACCAGCGAAGCTTATAACCCTCCCCGTCTTTTACAAAAAAAGCGGTTTCGGCAAGGTTATTTTCGATGGCTATCATTTGCATGGTAACATCGGGCAGCCATTCATTAAGCGGACAGATAGCCGCCGGGTTACCGCCAAAAAGCTTATCGGTAAACGCGTCGGCCTGGTATATAGGGATGGTCATAAAAATATTGTGTTTAGCTAATATAGTGAGGTGAGCGTCAAGATGCAAGACTATAAGAATCAAGATTTTTTTATTCAGCTTTTAATTGTGTTTTTCCCTGCTTCTTTAATCTTGTATCTTGATTCTTACAATCCTGCTTCTATTCCTCTATTCGATCCATAAAACGGAATTACCCGAATTATATTGGTTTGGTTCGTAAAGTTTATTGCCCGGATCAATCATCCACTTACCATCAACAATAAACTTATACAGTTGCTTGCCAGGTTTCAGGTTAACACTTACCGTCCACTCTTTACCGTTAAAGGCAAGGGTGTAACCAAAATCGTCAAAGTTGTTAAAACTACCCGCCAGGTGAACGCTTTTAGCATTATTGAAACCGCTTAGCTTAAACATATAATTGGGTTTTACCGAAATATAGGAGTTAACAATGCCCCCTTCCATCATATTACGCGGATTGGCAGGGTCGGTTATCCATTTATCATCAACAACAAACTTGTAGCCATAATTACCCGGCGGAATAATTAAAGGCAATGCCCAGCCTGTTTTAGTTTTGGTAAGCGGGATCAGGCCGTGCTCCCAATTATTGAAACTCCCGGCCACGTACACTTTCCTGGCATTGGTATAACCCTCAAGCTTAAAAGTAACCGTTTCACCAAGGTTCAGTACCGAATTGGTGTAACCATCCGCACCCTGGATCTTGTTGGGGTTGGCCGGGTCGGTGATCCATTTTCTATCAACAAAAAAACGATAGGCTTGTGTACCATCATGCAGGTATAGCTGCTTTTGCCAAACATTGCCGTTTTTTTCCATGACAATACTGTTGGCATCCCAGTTATTAAAGCTGCCCGCCAGTGTTATTTTGCGTGCATCGGTATAACCGCTTAATTTAAAAGTATAATTGTACCTGTAATATATCGAATTATTGTCATGGTCGCTCTCCAGGTTGTTATACCTGTCATTGATCCAATGTCCGTCCACTATAAACTTATATTCGTGCTTGCCGGGCTTTAATTTAACGTCGGCAATCCAACCGCTGTCAACTTTTGTCATGGTGCCTTTAAGGGTGCTCCAGTTGTTAAAATCGCCCGATAGCAATACCCTTCTGTTTTGCGCATAGCCCGGCAAAAAGAAACGGGTTATACCCGATGTCAGTTCATGCACCGTAACCTTAGCAAAATTATTGATGCCGAAGTTAACATCGGCAGGGTATCCCGGCGATTCATCCTCATCATTAACCTTAGTAGTTATCAAGTAGGGTTTGGTTTGCGGGTTTAGGTTAAGATCTTCAAGCGACCTGTCAAATTCTACCACATTTCCCTGCTTTTCCCCCACTGTCCAGCCGTCTTTTTTCAGAGCGGTGAAATCACCTTTTAAAACAGCAGCGGCATTTGCACCCTTTAAACCGGCTTTTTTAAGCAGGCTATCCACTTCTGTTTTAGACGAGCGCATGTCAATGAGCAGCACCAGTTTATCTTTACCCATAATTAGGTTGCTGCGTTTTTGCGCTCTTGCAGGTATAACCATGCAAAAAATCGCAAAACAAACAATAACTATACGCACGCAACTTTTCATATTACTGGTTATTGTAAATGTACATTTCAAATTCTTTTTTAACAAAGTTGATGGTGAATATGCCCCGAACAAAGAAATCATAACCTAAAACACCGTCAATTTTGTAACCGTAAGCATTCCCCATTTTTTCGAGGTTGGTGATCAAAATACGGTTTTTCATGTACTTGCGGTCGCCAACAACCAAATTATCAAAGCGGGTATAAATCACTTCGATAGAAGTACCACCTATGCCCATGATTCTTGAGCGGCTGATGACCTCCATATCGGGGATCAGTTTTTTTGAACGCCGGTAATCGAGCAAACTGGTTTCGGCAGCGCTGTCAAAAGCAAACCAAAGTGAATTGTCATTAACAGTGCCTTTCATTAAAATAACATCATTGAGCATCCGGAAGGGGCTCACCATAAAGCGGTCATGAAACACCCTTTCGGCTTCGGGGATATTGCCGTTCTCATCAAGCTTTTGGATGTAAAGCGTATTACGGAACAGATCGACCGTAATGGCAAAATCTGAAAACAACCTGGTGCCCAGCAATCCCAGTATTTTTATCCCGCGACCATTTTCGATAGAAGAAAGGTCGGTTACATCTGCCCTAAGTTTTGGATAATGCAGATCAAGGATATTTAAATTACGAACGTAAGTTGTAAAAGAATTTCTTGCCAAACCATTCACCCCTCCCGATTCCTGCTCGGCCACATGGGGCAGGTCCCTGAAATAAGTTTCGTTTAAAACCAGGTAAGGCGCACCGGTATCCAGCACAAAATTACCTTCAAGAGTATCAATCTGCGCTTCAATAATGATCAGGTTGCCAGCTCTTTTTATAGGGATGACAAGGGTTTTAAAATCCCCGTCGGGTGAAGGGTCAGGACCGGGTTTTACATTTTTAAAGGTAATGCCGCCGATAGTCACATGTTCGCTTCCTGCTACACTGAAGCAGGTGGTAAGAAACATAATCAACAACAAATAAACCTTAGGCATCGCATTAAATACTATACCTAATAGACCCTTATTTTAGGTTATAAGTTACACCCACCGGCAATTAAATGATATGACTGATGTATCCGTGCCTGATCAAATCATCCGGGCTTTTAATAGCCCTGGTACTGCCATCAGTGATCAGGACAATCCTATCGGCCACATCCAGGATATTGTAATACTGATGATCGGTAACAATAATACCTTTTACCTTTGCACATTTGCGGATAATACCTTTAAACATCTCCGTTTGTACCGGCGAAACATGAGTGAACGGTTCATCGAGCAAAATAAAATCGGCCCGGCTGTAAATACATATCAGGGTTTCAAGTTGTCTGAGTTCCCCGCCCGATAGTTCACCTGCTTTTGCATCCTGATATTTTAGATAAATGGGATGATTGCTAAAGTCATCCCAAAATTGCGGATCAATAATAGGCTCTGCCAGGCTTTTGATCCTGATATTTTGAGGCAGATAACCATGTTGGGGCAGATAAGCAACCCGCCCCTTATCATAGCCTTTGTAGATATGCATATCGTTAATACTGATATGCTTGTACGATGGCTTTAGCGTGCCGAAAACAATCCTCAACAAGGATGATTTACCGCAACCGTTACGGCCCAGCAAGCCTACTACCTCGCCCTGGCGACACTCGAGATATATATCCTGCAAAATCTTACGTCCATCAAACTCCAGATGAACGCTGTCTGTTTTTAAAATATGCGGGCCCAATAATTTACAAGTTTTAAGAGTGATAGTAATATGCCATAAACCAGGGCATCACAAGTGAGTGCGTACAGGTACAACCTGTCGATACCGTAACCCGCGTTACGGAAGTAGAAGAAAGTTTTTTTTGAATTATAATTATAATACTGAAAGCCGATGATCAAACCGTAGCTCATCATTTTTAAAATGTATGACTCTACAACATTAATCTTTCCGACAAGTACATAATAGCTACATACTACACTTATAAGCGTACACCATAACAATATCGACTTATAAAAATACCAGGTAATTTTTATGGTGTTACGCATTCAGCTAATCATGACAGGTTAGCTAAAATAACGTAGGTTGGGGATTAAAATTTTCTCCGTCGGCAATTCTTATTTTGTTTACCAACAGGTGGGCCTGGCGGGTTGGTTCGGGGATGCGGTAGCCCCGGATACAGTTCCTGATCAGCTCAACACTTTGCTCCATGCTGATGTGATGGCCGGGTGATATGTAAATAGGATTACATTTCTTTTTGCTGCGCAAAGCGATGCCGATCAGCTCGCCTTTATCATACATCGGGCTTTGGTCAAACACCTCATTGCCGGGTTCCTGGTACCTGCCGTAAAGCCTGCTTTTAGCGCTGCCGATGGATGGAACATTAGTAAGCAGGCCGAAATGGGTAGCTATCCCTGTACGGCGTTCATGCGCTATGCCCTGTCCGTCCAAAACCATAACATCGGGTTTAAAGGGCAGTTTCTCCCAGGCTTCCAGTAAAGCAGGCACTTCCCTGAAAGCCAGCAAACCGGATATATACGGAAACTTTGTTTTGCTGATAGCCGTTGCGTGGCCTATTATGGTTAACTCGGGATATTTGAGCAGGATGATCCCTGCATACACCACTTCCGAATATTTATTGAATGAAATATCAGCACCACCTATGATTTTGACAGGTTTATCTAAGGGACGAATGTCTATCTGCCGGCGTAACTCATGCTGCCAGGCAATGGCCTGTTCGGGGCTGAGGTTTTCATATGCTGCTGGCTGCACTGTTGATGGGATGATTACGTTGACTACTTATTGTTTGATAATGATTTTTATGAGGGTTTTGTTTTGATTCTGATGGATTTACTCAATCGCATGTTCAAGCGTCCACGCTTGAATAATACTGAGGGTGAGCGTCCACGCTCACGATTTATTGCCATATTAATAAGTGTAAGCCTGGACGCTTACCTTTAAAATGGTTCAAGCGTGGATGCTTGAACCTGCATAAGATATGTCCAATTTCTCAACCACTCTCCTAATCAACCCAATCAACCACTAACCTCAATACGAACTCACATTACTATAATCAATATTGGTTATCCCGCTGTAATCAGGCACGAAAGTATCTTCCTTGCTGGTGGCCATATCAAACTCAAATGATGCCGGATAAGGTGTGTTTAACAAACTGCCTTTAGGGATATACGGAAATAACTCACCGTAAGTCTGGATCTGGCTGTGGTTGATGCGGCGATAGATAAACATGCGGTGCAGATCACAAGGCTTGGTTAAACCAGCAGCACCTATCATCTGGATGGCGCTGCCTACCGTTAGCTTGTGGAAGTTAGCCACCCGCACTTTTTTATCATCAACCACCAGGCCTTTCATCAGGCTTTTATCCTGCGTGGCAACACCAGTTGGGCAGGTATTCATATTACATTCCAGTGCCTGGATACAACCAAGGGCAAACATCATACCGCGGGCGCTGTTGCACATATCTGCGCCAAGGGCAAAATTCTTTACCAAATCAAAGCCTGTAGCTACCTTGCCCGATGCAATCAATTTAATATGTCTTTTAAGATCAAAGCCTGTCAATGCGTCGTAAACAAAGGCCAAAGCTTCGCGCAAAGGCATCCCTACCGAGTTGGAAAACTCCAGCGGCGCGGCACCAGTACCGCCCTCTCCCCCATCCACAGTAATAAAATCGGGATAGATGCCTGTTTTAACCATGGCCTTGCAAATAGCTAAAAACTCGCTTTTATGACCAACGCATAATTTAAAGCCAACAGGTTTACCGCCCGAAAGATCACGGAGCTTTTGAATAAAAGCCATCAGCTCCAAAGGATTGGTGAATGCCGTATGGTATGGCGGCGATACTACATCCTCTCCCATCTCCACCAGCCTGATGCGGGCAATCTCTGGTGTAACCTTCGCTGCTGGCAAAATACCACCATGGCCGGGTTTTGCTCCTTGGGACAGCTTAATCTCGATCATTTTTACCTGTGGCAACACGGCACGCTCAGCAAAAGCATTATAATCAATAGTGCCATCTTTATGACGGCAACTGAAATAGCCCGTACCTATTTGCCAGATGATATCACCGCCGGGCTGCAGGTGATAATCGCTCAGCCCACCCTCACCTGTATTGTGGGCAAAGTTATCCAGCTTGGCACCACCGTTAAGGGCCAGGATAGCGTTCATGCTCAGTGAGCCAAAGCTCATAGCCGAAATATTAAATACACTGGCCATGTAAGGCTGCTTGCAGGCCGGTCCGCCCACTTTTACACGGGGGGCCATGTTCAGTTTATGGTGATCAATGGCGGCTATGCTGTGGTTAAGCCATTCGTAACCATTGTCATATACATCAAGCTCGGTACCGAACGGGCGGGTATCATCAACCATTTTGGCGCGCTGGTAAACCACGCTCCTGTTTTGACGGTTAAAGGGTGTGCCGTTGGTATCGCTTTCAATAAAGTACTGGTATATTTTTGGCCTAAGCTCTTCCATCAAATACCGCAGGTGACCGAACACCGGATAATTGCGCACAATGCTGTGTTTGGGCTGTACCATATCATAAAAGCCGATAAGGTATATAGGCCCCATGATCAGAAATGACCAGGCAGCCGGCGGCCAGATAATGCTCCAGGCGGTAAGCATCGAAAAAATAATAAAAAAGGAGAATACAAAGAGCTTTCTCATAACGCGTTAATTTTATATGAAGCAGTCATTAAATTTTATAAAAGTAAATTTATAATCTAAACAATAAGGCAAATTAGCGGTTAAGAAATTTACTCTATGTCGTTTTAAAGTCACAAAGTATAAATACATGTTTAAACATCTAATTTTGTATTTATCTTTGTATCAACAAAAAAAATAAAAAAATCATGGCAACACAAACAGCAACAAAATGGGTTATCGACCCAATGCATTCAGAAGTACAATTTAAAGTTAAACACCTGGTTATTTCAACTGTAAGCGGCTTTTTCAAAAGCTTTAACGGTGAGTTAATAACTGAAAGTGACGATTTTGAAAATGCCGAAATTGATTTCACTTTAGATATCAACAGCATTGATACCAACCAGACTCAACGCGACGAGCACTTGAAATCAGCAGAGTTTTTTGACGCTGAAAAATATCCACAAATCATATTCAAATCAACTTCATTCACCAAAACCGATGATGAAGAGTATGAATTGAAAGGCGACCTGACCATTAAAGATCAAACTAAGCCGGTAACCCTTGATGTAGAATTTGGCGGCTCGGCTGCTGATTTTTATGGCAATACCAAAGCGGGTTTTGAGATCAGCGGTAAAATCAACCGTAAAGATTTCGGTTTAACCTGGGACGGCGTTACCGAAGCCGGTTCAATTGTAGTTGGCGAAGACATTAAATTGTTGATCAACATACAGTTCACTAAACAAGCTTAATTGTTTTAATGCTGTTGCTGTGTTTTAACTTTTAAAATGCCGCTGTTGTTAAAGGATCCAAACAACACGGCATTATTGAACAGCAAAACAGGTTAAAATTAATGATAGAAAAGCCATTCGTGTTAAACGAATGGCTTTTTGGTTTTTAGCTCTCTGAGAAACTATTATACATAAAAAGGCGTCATTGCGAGGAACGAAGCAATGACGATCCCTTATCATCACCATCGTAATTACATGATTTAAAGTCGTTTCACAGCTGTTTTTAAACTAAGTAGCGCTATATTTGTTCCTATACTATGCTACTTAAAATATATCCCGAAAACCCCAACCCAAAAGCCATTGAGCAGGTGGTGGAGGTGTTAAAAAAAGGCGGTTTAATCATATATCCTACTGATACCATTTACGGTCTTGGCTGCGATATTACCAATCACCGTGCTATTGAGGCTATTTGCAAGATCAGGAACATCAAGCCCGAAAAGGCTAATTTCTCATTCATCTGTTATGACCTGAGCCATATCTCTGATTATATCAAACCTATTGATAACGCAACTTTCCGTGTATTGAAAAAAGCATTACCAGGGCCGTTCACTTTTATATTTAACGCCAGTCATATGGTGCCCAAAATGCTGAGCTCCAACAAAAAAACGGTTGGTATCAGGGTGCCTGATAACAATATCGCCCGCGAAATTGTGCGTGTTTTGGGTAACCCCATCCTCTCCACATCAATAAGGGATGATGACGATATTATGGAATACTCCACCGACCCGGAATTAATCCACGAAAAATATGAAGACCTGGTTGATATAGTGATTGATGGTGGTTACGGCGATAACGTAGCCTCAACTGTAGTAGATTGCACCACCGGCGACTTTGAGATTGTGCGTGAAGGCAAAGGTGACCTGGAGTTGTATTTATAGTTTTAATTATTATCATCCATCATTGCGAGGTACGAAGCAACCCCACTGGCGCAAGTCTTGTGGGGAGCCATGCTGGGGAGATGACTTGTGATTTTTAAAATTGTAAACTTTTTCAGGACGTTGTAGGCACAAGTCCTCCCGACGCAGGCCATCACACAAGACTTGCGCCAGAGGATGACTTGTGATTTTTAATCTGTAAATTTTTTTAGGACAATATGCAATAGGCACAAGTCAGCCCGGCGTTGGCCGTCACACAAGACTTGCGCCAGAGAAGGACGTGATGGAAAAATGGTTTTACGGCCGTATCCCTTTCACAAACCCATCAATTTTATCCATATAATCATCCTCACCTAAAAGCTTCACAAACCTGCTGCCTATAATGGCTCCATTCGCGTAGTTACATGCTTTTTCAAAGCTGCTGCTATCGGTAATGCCAAACCCAATAATAGTTGGATTTTTTAGCTTCATTGCAACTATACGTTTATAATAATCTTCAACGCTATCGCTTAACTTCAAATTATAACCGGTTATGGTTGATGATGACAGCAGGTAGATAAAACTGCTGCTTAGCTCATCTATTTTGCGGATGCGCTCTTCGGATGTTTGGGGCGTTACCAGGAATATATTGCTCAGGCCGTTATCAATAAAGTACGAGGAGTACATTTTTTCGTATTCGTAGATCGGAAGATCGGGCACGATGATGCCATCAACACCAACCTCAGCAGCCTTTTTACAAAAACGCTCAATACCGTACTGGGCAATGGGATTAAAATAGCCCATAAGCAAAATAGGGATGCTTACCCGGCTGCGCAGTTCGGCCAATTCTTCAAACAAAACTTTAAGGCTCATGCCGTTTTCAAGGGCTCGCTCCGAACTATGCTGAACAGTAGGGCCATCGGCCACCGGATCGGAGTAAGGAAAACCGATCTCCAGAAAATCGGCACCTGACTTTTCAAGGGCTTCGGCAATATCAACCGTAGTATTCAGTGCAGGATAACCGGCTGTAAAATAAATAGATAACAGGTTGTTATTTTTTGATGCAAAAAGCTTGTTTAAACGGTTCATGGTATTTTATTTGTCCATAGACGATAGACCATTGTCCATGGTTTTATTTTTTTATTCTGATTTATATTATTCCTATAAGCGCCATGATCTATGAACCATGAACTATCGGCTAACAAACTAATAACCGAAATAATTGATATACGTATCTAAATCCTTATCTCCCCTGCCCGAAATGCAGATCACTATATTATCGTTAGCCTCAAACGTCATTTTCTCCAACTGGGCCAAAGCATGGGCGGTTTCAATTGCCGGTATGATCCCTTCCAACTGGCAGCAAAGCAAACCTGCCTGTAAAGCCTCATCATCGGTAATACTTACATATTGTCCGCGACCGGTTTTAAACAAATGCGCATGTTGCGGCCCTATGCCCGGGTAATCCAGACCTGCCGAAATTGAATATGGCTCAACAACCTGCCCGTCTTCGGTTTGCATCAATATGGTACGGCTGCCATGAAGTACACCTTCATTACCTAAAAACGTAGTAGCTGCCGATTCCCCGCTGTTTACCCCTTTACCCGCAGCTTCAACCGCAACCAGCTTCACAGCTTCATCATCAATAAAATGATAAAACATCCCCATAGCATTGCTGCCACCACCAACGCACGCCATTACGTATTGAGGCAATTCATTGCCGGTTTGTTCAAGCAATTGCGCTTTTGTTTCCTGCGATATGATAGATTGAAAACGGGCCACGATATCCGGGTAAGGGTATGGGCCAACCACCGAACCAATGATGTAATGCGTATCAACCGGGTTGCCAATCCAATCGCGCAGGGCTTCATTGGTGGCATCTTTAAGCGTTTGACTGCCCGATGTAGCAGGTACAACCTTAGCGCCCAGCATTTTCATACGGGCCACATTGGGTGCCTGCCTAACCATGTCAATTGCACCCATGTAAACAACGCATTCAATATTCATAAGTGCGCACACGGTAGCAGTTGCCACACCATGCTGCCCGGCACCGGTTTCGGCAATGATACGCTTTTTGCCAAGGCGCTTGGCCAGCAGGATCTGCCCTATGGCATTATTGATCTTGTGCGAACCGGTATGGTTCAGGTCCTCCCGTTTAAAAAATATGTTTGCGCCATATTTTTCCGAGTACCTTTTGGCGTGATATAACGGAGAAGGCCTGCCCACATAGTTTTTTAGCAGGTCGTCAAATTCGGCTTTAAAATCATCATCATTTATGATATTGAGGTATTGCAGCCTTAATTCCTCCACGTTGGGATATAACATTTCGGGAATATATGCCCCCCCAAAATCGCCGTAATAACCTTGTTCGTTAACTCCGTATTTCATCTGTTGTGTTTTATTTTTGATGATGTTAAATGCCTGTTCTAATTTTTCGATATTCTTTAAAGCCGGTTCAATTTCAAACCTGCTGTTAAGGTCAACTCCATAAAATTGCGGATGGGTGATATTTTTAACTTCTGCAATATTTTCAAGCCCCACCCCTCCCGATAAAAAGAAAGGGATCTCCAGTTTGTATTTGTCAAGAATAGCCCAGTCAAACGTTTTGCCCGAACCGCCATAGATCTTAGTTTTGGTATCGAACAGGAAAAGATCAACATTGTTCGCATAATCTTTTAACTGGTCAAAATCAAAATCCTCATTAAGGCCAAATGCTTTGATCACCGTTACCCTGCCCTTAAAGGCCGCACAAAACTCCGGGCTTTCATCGCCATGCAGTTGAATGGCGTTAAAGCCATATTCAGCAATCAGCCTTTCAATATTTTCGGCGCCCTCGTTTACAAAAACACCTGTTTTTTGAATGGAAGGAGGAATACTTTGCAGCGCATCTACTGATAAACCGGCTACATAACGCGGTGTTTTATCATAGAAAATAAAGCCCACATAATCCGGCTGTAAAGCGATGACCGCTTTGATATTTTCAGGATGTTTTAAACCGCAAACCTTTATTTTCATGGCTTAGTTTTGTAATAAAGTATTAAAGCTTTTCAAAGCCTTTTTGCTCATTAATGCTTCCTCGGCCTCATAAAAACAATCGCCAAAAGTTTTTTCAGGGCCTATGGTTTTAATAGCCAGTGCAGCGTTGGCCAGTACCACGTTATTTTGTGCCGCAGTGCCACCGCCATTAAGCACGGTACTGAATATAGCTGCCGAAGCCGTTACAGTATCCCCGCCCATGATTTGTTTAGGATCGAGCTTTTCAAAACCAAGGTCTTCAACGCTGTTGATCTTCTCGCCATCGGCCGAAAAGGTTTTGAAATCGCAGGTTAGTGAGATCTCGTCATAACCTTCCAGCGCGTTAACTATAGTATATTTTGTAGTTGATTTTTGGTACAGATAGGCATACACGCGGGCAAGTTCCAGGTTAAACACGCCCACCAGCTGGTTATCAGGCTTGGCCGGGTTAACCATTGGCCCCAGCATATTAAAGAAGGTTTTAACCCCCAGTTCCCTGCGGATAGGTGCAACCGTTTTCATAGCCGGATGAAACAAGGGTGCATGCAGGAAACAGATATTAGCCTCATCGGTACTGCGTTTCAGCTTGTCAATATCGTTGGTAAACTGGTAGCCCAGGTATTCCATCACGTTTGATGAACCACATCCCGACGATACCCCGTAGTTACCATGCTTGGCCACTTTATAGCCTGCACCGGCAACAACAAATGAAGCAAGCGTTGAGATATTGAAAGTATCTTTACCATCGCCGCCGGTGCCACAAAGGTCAATCAGGCCTTCGGTTTCCAGATTGGCAGGCAGGCAAAGCTCCAGCATGGCATCACGAAAGCCCTCCAGTTCTTCAACAGTAATGCTTCGCATGCAATAAGCTGTCATGAAAGCCGCCATTTGCGCGTTATTGTACTTACCCTGCGCAATGTTTATCAAAATGCCTTTAGATTGTTCCCTGCTAAAGGTTTTGTGCTCAAAAAGATGATTCAGTATCTGTTTCATGTGCTCGCCCCCCGGCCCCCTAAAGGGGGAGTTGGTATAGTTTAATTTTATTTATTGTGCCTTGCGCTAATCATTCCCCCTTTAGGGGGTTAGGGGCAACAAAAAAGGGTTGCCGTATGGCAACCCTTTTGAATATATTTTTTAAACAAACATGGAATTGCCTTACGATTACTCGTTAAGCCACCACCAATTGTTGTTTAATTTTGTCATTGTTTATTTGTTGGCACAAATATGGAAATAGTTTTTATAAAAACAAACAGATTTTGATCACTTAGCGAATTAATGATTTAGTGAATTAGTGATTTGAATACTTAACAATCGATATTCAGTTAAATTCAATAATTTAGCTATTGATTTATCGGACCATTGGGTAATTGATTTCAACCTGATCAATAAAAATTCACTAAATCACTAATTCAATAATTCAAAATTAGCCTTCATGGCCATACATAAAGAGAAAATTAACCCTGAAGACGATCTTGGTTTTGGTACCCAGCCGGTTATTAAAAGCCAGCCGGTTATTAATAAGGATGGTACTATCAATGTAAAACGTACCGGCCTACCGCTTTTTACCACCTCAAATAATTACCACTCGCTCATTACCATGAGCTGGCGCAAGTTTTGGGTTATTGTTTTCAGCGCATATTTTACTGTAAACATCATTTTTGCACTCATTTACGTTTCTTTAGGGCCCGATGTGCTTGATGGCAAAAGCGGCAATAGCGATTTTGACCGTTTTATGGATGCCTTCTTTTTTTCGGCACAAACCATATCAACAGTTGGGTACGGTCACATCAGTCCAAGGGGTATGATCCCCAATACCATTGCCGCACTCGAATCAATGATGGGTTTGCTGGCCTTTGCGTTGGCCACCGGTTTGCTTTATGGTCGTTTTTCAAGACCTTCGGCCAAGATCATGTATAGTCGTAATGTGCTTATTGCCCCTTATCGCGATGGAGGCAAAGGATTAATGTTCCGCTTGGCCAATGAGCGCCGTAATATATTGATTGACCTGGAGATGGAAGTCGTTTTCAGCTATAACGATGAAGAGAACGGTAAAACAGTACGCAAGTTTTTCCAGTTGGAGCTGGAACGAAAACGGGTAAGTATCCTTACCCTGAACTGGACGGTGGTACACCCGCTTGACGATAACAGCCCCATTAAAGAGATCACCCCTGAAGAGTTTGAGCGCAGGCAGGCTGGTTTAACAGTAAGCCTCAAAACATTCGATGATACCTTTTCACAAACTGTACATTCACGTACCTCCTACCAATATGATGATTTTGTTTGGGACGCAAAATTCAAACCAGCCTTTGAGCGCGACGAAACAGGCCGGGTTATTCTGGATATGAGCAGGATAAGTTCATATGATATGGTTCAATAGTTCATTAGTTCACTGGTTCATTAGTATGCAAACGCAGGCATATCCCGTTTTTAAAAACAAGATATCAAACAGGGAAGTACCAATAAACTATTGAACTAATGATACCAATGAACTACCTCAAAAGCGGATCCCGCTCCTTTGTAAAAACATTATAAACCATTTTATCCAAAAATGCCGGGAGAAATTTGCTTAGCGCAACGGTAAGTTTCCCCTGGCCGGTGAGGGTTAATGTGCGGGAGCGGTTTTCAATAGCATCAACAATATTTTTGGCTACTTCGTCGCTGCTCATCATTTTTTGTTCTTCAAGGGTGCTTTCACCTTGCTGTTTGCCTTCGCTGTTTAACGCTGAGTTACGAATGTTTGACGCCGTGAAACCAGGGCATGCGGTTAATACATGTACACCGGTTTTCAGGTTTTCAATCCGCAATGAATCTAAAAAGCCATTCATAGCAAACTTTGATGCCGAATAGCCCGAGCGGCCGGGCAAACCTTTATACCCTGCTATAGATGACACTCCTACGATACTGCCTTTGGTTTTAGTTATTTCGGGCAGCGCATATTTAATGCAGTTAACCATTCCCCAAAAGTTAACGTCCATCACCTGTTTAAGCACCTCCACTTTAACATCTTTAAATAATGCGCGCATAGTAATACCGGCGTTATTGACCAGCACATCTATTTTGCCGAAAGTTGTAAGGGCTTGTTTAATAAGGTGGGCACAGTCCGCTTCGTTAGTTACATCGCATTGCACGGCAAGTGCTTTTATTTGATATTCTTTTTCCAGTTGTTCGGTAAGCTGACAAAGGGTAACGTACTGCCTTGCGGCCAGCACCACATTGGCGCCGCGTTTAGCACATTCATAAGCAAGTGATTTTCCGATGCCCGACGATGCGCCGGTGATGATTACGATCTTATCATTTAACTTCATACGAAGGAGGAATTAGCTGGGGGATACCTTCCACCTTAAGTTCAGGCACCTTAAATAAATATTTGGACGCGAAGATAATCATCGCCCCATAATATTCCTTAATGTGCATCCAGCTAAATTTAACCTTATTTTGAATGTTAAAATTGATGATATATGTTTTGGGGAAATAGTAATTTTTAAACCCTGCAAGCCTGATGCGGTACGAATAATCGATATCATAACCATAGGTATGAAAACGCTCATCCATCAATCCTATTTGATTAAGCGCCTCTTTACGCAACAGCATAAAAGCGCCATTTATAATGTCCGATTCGGAGGTCTGAAACTCTTCAACCCAATCTTTACTCTGCGGACTGGTAAGCCTTGATTTTGAAAAGTGTTTAGCCAGGCCGGTTAGCTTGAAAAAGGTTTCCCAGGGTTTGTTAAAACCGCGTTTTGATTCTTTCAAAAACCTGCCTTCAGGGGTGATCATACGCACACCTAAACCACCGGCATCGGCATGCATGTCCATAAACTCAAGGGCTTTCTCAATGGTCTTCTTGCCTGTAATAGTATCCGCATTGACCAGTAAAATATACTCACCAACAGCCAGCTTAAGTGCATGGTTATATGCCCGGGCCATGCCGTCGTTTTTATCGCCGGCAATCACCTTCACATCAGGAAATTCGGTATTGAGCATGGCAACCGATTTATCGACCGAAGCATTATCAACCACAAAAACCTCGTGACTAATGTCCTGCGCGGCCCTGACCACTGCATTCAGGGCAATCCTGAGCAGGTTACAGGTATTATGGCTTACAACAACTACAGATAGTTTCATGCTTACTTGGATAGTGAATTTTCGTACGGAACGCGGGTAGCTATGGAACGGCCCAAAGTTATCTCGTCTACATACTCTAATTCACCACCAAAAGCTATGCCACGAGCTATAGTTGTAATGGTAATATTGAAATTTTTTAATTTTTTATGAAGATAGAACAGTGTTGTGTCACCTTCCATAGTGGCACTAAGGGCAAAAACCACTTCTTTAACCTCATTGGTATCTGTTGGCTTCAGGCGCTCAACCAGGGTATCAACCTGTAAGTCTGACGGCCCAACGCCATCCATCGGCGATATTAAGCCGCCCAATACGTGATAAACGCCATTAAACTGGTTGGTATTTTCAATAGCCATCACATCGCGGGTATCCTCAACCACGCAAATAAGGCTATGGTCGCGGCGGTGCGATGAGCAGATCTCACAAACCGGCTGATCGGATATGTTATGGCAAACACGGCAAAACTGTATTTCGTTGCGGAGTTTGGTTACTGCGGTACTGAAACGTTCAACATCCTGCTTATCCTGGTTAAGTAAATGCAGCACCAAACGCAGGGCGGTTTTTTGTCCAACCCCCGGTAATTTGGCAAATTCGGCTACAGCATTTTCCAGTAATTTGGACGAAAAATTCATTGTGCGAAGGTAAATATTTTTTGTGTGATTGCATTTTCCAACAATCACATCATCTCCACCGTCAATTGCGAGGCACGAAGACAACCGACCGCAGGGAGCTCATTAATACCTATAAAAATCAAATTATAATTATTAATAATCCCCGATTTGCAGAGGGGCTATGCAAGGTTTCCCTGTAAAGTTCGCGATTGCTTCGTGCCTCGCAATGACGAGAGCTAAATCCCCTTCAACATTAATTCCCTCTTTTTAAAAAAAGATTCCGACTTTAGAAAAAACATTAACACACGCCTATGTCGCCCGGAGTATTATTATCATTCATTATCGGTTACTTTTTGGTATTGCTGATCATATCCTGGCTCACATCAAAAAAATCGGCAGATAACGATACTTTCTTCGTAGCCAACCGAAACTCCAAATGGTATTTGGTCGCCTTCGGGATGATCGGCACGGCGCTGAGCGGGGTTACTTTTATCTCCGTACCAGGCAAGGTTGGCACCGATCAGTTTGCTTACTTTCAATTTGTTTTAGGCAATGCAGCAGGTTTTGTCATTATTGCTACCGTATTACTCCCCTTATATTACCGGCTTAAACTAACATCCATTTACAGTTATATTGAAGGTGCCCTGGGTGTTTGGAGCTATAAAACAGCGGCAGCAATCTTTTTAGTGAGCCGGGTTATCGGCTCGGCATTCAGGTTATACCTCGTGGTTATTGTATTGCAGAAATTTATCTTCGATAGTTACCATATTCCATTTGCCGTTACAGTGCTCATTTGTTTGCTGCTTATCTGGTCGTACACCTTTAAAGGGGGATTGAAAACCATTATTATTACCGATAGTTTGCAAACGTTTTTCCTGGTGCTGTCCGTTTTCCTGTCGATATATTTTATTTGCCAGAGCCTGCACATGAACATTTTTGAAGCTGCCGAAACCATTAAAAACAGCAGCTACTCCAAAATATTTTTCTTTAACGATTTTATGAGCAGCAAGCTGCATTTAGGCAAGCAGTTTTTCGGTGCAATGTTTATCACCATCGGCATGACCGGGCTTGATCAGGACCTGATGCAGAAAAACCTCAGCCTTAAAAACATCAAGGAAGCACAAAAAAACATGTTCAGCTTTGTTGGTGTATTTGTGATCATCAATATCTTTTTCCTGAGCGTGGGTGCATTGCTTTATATGTATGCTGCTAAAAACGGCATTAATGTCACCAAAACCGACTACCTGTACCCTACCATCGCCCTGCAATATCTGGGCCTTGTACCGGCCATGGTGTTTATGCTGGGCCTAACAGCCGCTACCTTCGCCACTACCGATTCGGCGCTTACCGCGCTTACCACCTCCTTTTGTGTGGACTTTTTAGGTTTTAACAAGCGGGCCGATGTAAACAGCAAAAAAATGGTGGCCCTGCGGCATTGGGTGCACATTGCTTTTTCGGGGTTGATGTTTTTAACCATCATCATATTCAACGCCATAAATAACGATGCCGTGGTAAGCGCCATTTTCACCGTAGCATCTTATACTTACGGCCCATTGCTTGGTCTTTATTCGTTTGGCTTGTTTGTAAGCAACAGGCAGGTAATGGATAAACTGGTGCCTTTTATTTGCGTGCTCTCTCCTGCTATATGTTATTTTTTAAATGCCGGATCAAAATCAATTTTGGGCGGATATGTTTTTGGTAACGAACTCATCATTGTAAACGGGTTAATTACATTTATCGGGCTCCTGATCTTTTCAAGTCCGAAAGTCGGCGAAGTTCGTAAGTCGGAAAGCCCTCAAATTGGATAGGTAAAAAATTGATCTGCAAATCAACCGAAATCAATTTTCTTCGTACTTTGCATTAATTAATATAGAATAAAAAACTTCCGGACTTTCCGACATTTGGACTTTCGGACTAACAAAAAATCACTTCCGGACTTTCGGACATCCCGACTTCCGGACTAAACAAAGGCTATGACCGGAGAAGATAAAATAAGACAAGCGTTTGAGAACAAAAACTGGCAGGAAATTAAGGTTACCGACTCCTGGCAGATCTTTAAAATAATGGCCGAGTTTGTTGACGGCTTTGAAAAACTGGCTAAAATAGGCCCCTGTGTATCCATCTTTGGATCAGCACGTACGCATAACGATAACAAATATTATAAACTGGCCGAAGAAACAGCCCGCCTGCTTACCGAGCATGGTTACGGTGTAATATCAGGCGGCGGCCCCGGTATCATGGAAGCTGCCAACAAAGGCGCTTATGAAAACGGCGGTAAATCGGTAGGTCTGAACATCGAGCTGCCTTTTGAGCAGTTCCATAATAAATATATCGACAGGGATAAGATCATGGAGTTTGATTACTTCTTTATCCGCAAGGTTATGTTTATGAAGTACTCGCAGGGTTTTATCATTTTACCCGGCGGTTTTGGTACTATGGATGAATCGTTTGAGGCTATTACCCTCATCCAAACCGGTAAAATTGCCCGCTTCCCTATTATTTTTGTTGGGGTTGACTACTGGAAAGGCCTGTTTAGCTGGGTTGAAGATAAAATGCTGAACGATCAGCACAACATCAACCCCGACGACCTGAACCTGTACCGCGTAGTTGATACGCCCGAAGAAGCTGTTGAGCACATCACCCGTTTCTATAACAAATACGTACTTAAGCCAAACTTTTAACAGGCACACAAATAAAAAATGCCGCTCCATCAGGGCGGCATTTTTGTTTGATATGGTTTTAGGTTTGTAATTATTTCATGCTTTGTTTTGGTGCAGTAGCAGTTTCAACCGGCACAGGCTCTTTTGCAAGTTCTATCATGGTGCTTACCTCATCCAATATTTGATTGGTTTCGCCGCTTCCTACTTTTGTAAACCTGATGAAACCATTTTTGTCGATCACAAATTTGGTGGGTATACCGGATACTCCAAACTGCGATACCACTTTTGCCTGACGGCCATTTTCTGCTTTATCATCAAACAGCACATGAAAAGTATATTTATTATCGGCAATAAATTTCTTTACGGCATCAGCATAGTTATCCCCGTTTTCCCAGGTGTCGATAAATAAAAACTTTACATCCGGATCGTTTTTGTATTTATCTACAGCCAGCTGCATCCCCGGGAAGGATGCCTTACAGGGCCCGCACCAGGTTGCCCAAAAATCAACCACAACAACTTTACCCTTAAGGCTGGCCAGTGACACTATATTACCGTCAAAATCTTTTAACGCGAACGGAGTAGCTGGTGCGCTGCTCATATTTTTGATCATTTCGGCCCGTTTGGCTGCATTCGAAATTTCATTTAATATAGCTACATATTTATCATAACCCTCATCATTTCCTTTGCTACCAATGTATGCTTTTTTTAATTCGGTGGTGAGTAATGGGCTGCCTTTACCCGCCGTCATGGCGCGTTGAATAACCGCTTTTGATTGGGTATATTTTCCCAATGCATTTAAAATAAGTACGTAATGTTCATTTATTTCGCCGTAATCGCCGGTATT
This sequence comes from Mucilaginibacter angelicae, assembly GCF_042434235.1. Taxonomy (NCBI): domain Bacteria; kingdom Pseudomonadati; phylum Bacteroidota; class Sphingobacteriia; order Sphingobacteriales; family Sphingobacteriaceae; genus Mucilaginibacter; species Mucilaginibacter angelicae. Next base: position 152,851 of record NZ_JBHLTS010000017.1, read on the forward strand.
GTGGTCATATACCGGTTGCTGAACTTTTAATGCCTCATCGTATCTTTTTTCTTTATATAAAATAAATGCGTAAGTATCAGCATACATATCATAGCTGCCTTTTGCGGCGTTTACCGTTTCTTTAACTGTGGCAAATTCACGTGGTTGCGGATTGTTTATAGTTTCAGTTGTTATATCCAGGCTCTTTTTTGACAAAAACTCTGCTTCATTTAAATTGGTATCCTTTACAACATTATTCCAGGCAATATTGTTGTAAGTAGCAGCAAGCCCTGCCTTATCTTTAACAAGTGCTACGTATTTATCAAAAGCTGTATGATTACCTGCCTTTAAATACTCTACGGCAAGCTGTTTCCTCAAGGCATCGCCCCAATGATTTTCATCGTCATCGGGATTAGGAAACTTGCTGTTATAAATTTGATATAATGAATCTTTTTTTGCGAGATCGTTCTCTGCTTTCGCGGTAAAATAAAGGTTGCGCCTCATTCCTTCGCCGTTCGGAAATCTTTTAAAAATGACATCGTTTACCGAGTCAACAGCTGTTTTATTTCCTTGCCAGCTAAAAATATTCCTGGCCATGATCAGGTCTTTCTCATTATTACTGCTTAAAAATTCGGCCAGCTTGTTACGCATAAACTTTACCGATTCAGGGTCTTTCTTAGTATTTAGCACAGCATAATAACCAACCATGTTACGTTCCCTGTTCGGGTACAATTCCATTCCTTTTTTATATGAAGCAAGGCCCGCGTCTTCGTCTGTTTTAATTTTGGCGTAGTAATCCCCTATCGAAGTCCACAGTATGATACCTTTAGCTTCATAGGCGCCTGGAACAGGTTTTTTGTTTTTATATATCATATATAAATACCCTTTGCCATTGTTGTTATCAACGGAATCACCACTATACAGCTTTACAAAAAAAGCCTGTGCGGTAGCAGGTATTTCAAACTCTCCGGTTAACTGTTTACCCACCACTTTCAGATCAACATCTGCAGCGGGAGGTATTTTTTTATCGTTGAAATAGTACACAACAGCCCCGACATCTTTTTTTCCGGCTATTGGCGTACCTTCCGGATCATATTTAAACCTTATCTTTTCGGATACTTCAGGGTAGTTGTTTGAAAGAGAGAGGTGTTCACTTTGTGCAAAGGCACATTGCATAGCCAGCAAAGCCGGTACCAGCAGGATTGATTTGTGTGATTTCATAGGTTTAACTATTGGTTTAAATCAAGTTAGAGACAAATTATTTTAAATACAATTATTTTAACAATTATTAACCTTAATAATTTATTTTGCACCATGGACAATTCCGCCAAGAATAAACCCCAGGGAGCTTTAGGCTTTATCTTTGTTACTTTACTGATTGACGTAGTAGGTTTAGGGATCATTATACCCGTTTTACCTAAATTGATTGAAAAACTGATCCACGCTGGCTTGAGCGAGGCTTCGCTTTATGCGGGCTTTTTAACGCTGGCTTATTCGGTAATGCAGTTCCTGTTTTCGCCATTGATAGGCAACCTGAGCGATAAGTTTGGCCGCCGCCCGGTTTTACTTTGCTCCCTGTTAGGTTTCGGTGTCGATTATTTGTTCCTTGCTTTTGCGCCATCCATAGGCTGGCTGTTTTTAGGGCGGGCTATTGCCGGCATCACCGGCGCCAGCTTCACTACAGCATCAGCCTATATAGCTGATGTGAGCACTCCAGAAAAACGCGCCCAGAACTTTGGGATGATAGGCGTTGCTTTTGGTCTTGGTTTTATTATAGGCCCCGCAATCGGCGGTATACTGGGTAAAATGGATGTTCAGTATCCATTTTTTGCGGCGGCTGGCTTAGCCTTTTTGAACGCCATTTATGGTTTCTTTATCTTGCCCGAATCACTGGATGAAGCTCATCGCCGTCCGTTAGATTTGAAAAGGGCAAACCCGTTGGGTTCGTTGCTGCAATTAAAAAAATATCCGTCGGTCATGGGCTTGGCCCTTTCACTGTTCCTTGTGTATTTTGCCGGGCAGGCCGTGCAAAACGTTTGGACCTATTTCACTTTCGAAAAATTTAAATGGGGCGAGGATACCGTTGGTTATTCCCTTGCCTTTATAGGGCTGATGATAGCCCTTGTACAAGGCGGCCTGATGCGTATTATACTGCCCAAGCTGGGCATGGAGCGTTGTATTTGGGTTGGCCTGTTATTGTACAGCGCAGGACTCATTCTGTTTGCACTGGCAACACAAGGCTGGATGATGTTTGCTTTTATGGTGCCTTATGCCCTCGGCGGTATTGCAGGCCCGGCGTTGCAGGGTATCATGACAAACCAGGTACCTGCTAATGAACAAGGCGAATTACAGGGTGGGCTTACCAGTTTAATGAGCCTGAGTGCTATTTTTGGCCCATGGGTAATGACCACCTTGTTTTATTATTTCACCAACGATAAAAGGCCATTCTTTTTACCGGGAGCACCCTTTATTTTGGGCGCGATACTGATGCTGATAAGCGCCTTGCTTGCTATCCGTAATTTTAAAAACGTGAAGAAAACCTCGACAAAAGATGTTGATGCTATAGCAACATTGCATTGATCATTTATTTTTTGTATATTATAGATAATTAACGTGCTTATTTAAAGCAAATACAAATTATAATAATTAATACAATGTCTTACATTATGGTAGATATAGAAAGCGACGGCCCAATTCCGGGCGACTATTCTATGATCTCATTTGGGGCGGTGCTGGTACAGGACGGTCTCAACAAAACTTTTTACGGGCAGTTAAAGCCCATTTCCGAAAACTACATCCCTGAAGCGCTGGCGGTATCCGGCCATACTCGCGAGGAAACATTAAGTTTCGATGATCCTGCAAAGGTGATGAACGATTTTGCAGCCTGGTTAAAACAAATTTGCCGCGATAAACCTCATTTTATCAGCGATAACAACGGCTTCGACTGGATGTTCATTTGCTGGTATTTTCATCATTTCACAGGCGATAACCCTTTTGGTTTCAGCTCGCAAAACCTGGGCAGTTTGTATAAAGGGATGGTGAAAGATATGTTTCAGAACTTTAAACATTTGCGCCGTACTACTCATACCCATCACCCCGTTGAAGATGCCAAAGGGAATGCCGAAGCGCTGCTTACATTAAAAAAGGAACATGAACTGAAGATCAAGCTATAAAATATAACCTCTTAAAACTTTTGACCAGTTTAAACCTTTATCATTATTAATGAGCGACAAACCTAAAAAGAAGCATACCGCCGCCCTCGGCTTCATCTTTGTTACCCTTTTTATTGATGTGCTTGGTTTAGGGATCATTATACCCGTAATGCCTTCCCTGCTCGAAAAGCTGGGCAATATGGATGTGAGTACCGCTGCACAATACAATGGCTACTTAACGTTCACCTACGCCTCTATGCAGTTCCTGTTTTCATCGTTACTGGGCAACCTGAGCGACAGGTACGGCCGCAGGCCTATTTTGCTGGGCTCGCTCATTGGTTTTGGTATTGATTATATTTTCATGGCATTTGCCCCCAGCGTTGCATGGCTGTTTATTGGCCGGGCCATTGCAGGTTTTGCAGGGGCCAGCAATACCACGGCAACTGCCTATATTGCTGATATCAGTACCGGTAAAAACCGGGCGGCAAACTTCGGTTTGGTGGGTGCAGCATCAGGACTTGGTTTTATCATTGGTATAGGTACCGGGAGCTTTTTAGGTGCGCTGAATGTGCGGTTCCCGTTTATGCTGGCCGCAGGCCTGGCACTTCTGAATGCCGCTTACGGCTACTTTGTACTGCCCGAATCACTGAACATCAAAAACCGCAGGCGGTTTGAATGGAAGAAGGCCAATCCTATCAGTTCATTACGCAACCTGGCACGCTATCCCTCTTTAACCGGATTGATCGGTGCCTTTTCATTAGTTTATATTGCACAAAAATCCGTTGAGTATGTACTATCATTTTACGTTACCGAAAAATTTGACTGGGCACTAAAAAGCATAGGCTTTTTAGGCTTTTTCATCGGGATTGTACTGGTAGCCATCCAGGGCGGACTTATCAGGTATACCATCCCCAAATTTGGACAGGAGAAAAACATCGTTGCCGGATTATTATTTTATACCATTGGTTTAACGCTTATAGCTTTTGCTAACCAGGGCTGGATGATATACGTTTTTATGGTGCCTTATTGCCTTGGTGGTATTTCAGGGCCATCGTTACAGGGCATGATCACCAGTACGGTATCCCCCAAAGAGCAGGGCGAATTACAGGGTTCACTAACCAGTATCAGCAGTTTAGCGGTGATCATCGGGCCATTGTTGATGAGCTCGGTGTTTCATTTATTTACCCATCGCAATACTTCGGCCTATTTTCCGGGTGCGCCTTATATTTTAGGGGCTGTATTGATGCTGATAGCTGTTTTTTTGGCGATCAGAAGTTTTAAGAAAAGCAGGGTGGCAGATTCAAAGGTGGTAGAAGCAGAATTATGACCCTACTCGTTTGATTTGTTTATAATGGTTATTTTGGTTTTAACTTGGGGCACAAAATTGATATTAGCTTTCATCAGCTTCAGCATCTCTGCATGTTTCTCATCATAGCCGGTTGATATAGAACGGTTCATATCCTCTTCCATTTTCTTTATACTCCATTCATTTAGGCTAAATGGCGGTATATGCAATTCAGAAATGTGAGATAGCGAATTATCTTTGATAAACTTGTTCATCGATTCATTAAGCTCCTGCTCAAAGGCCAACATTTGCAGGGCATCCTGTTTTACATCCTCTATCATTACATCACAAATCATAACCGACCGGTATTGAATAAACCATTCACCACTTTCATCATCTCCGGCATCAAAAGTTAATGTATGCGTAAGCCTGTGCGAGCCATGTTCAGTCGGCTCCCAATAATTCCGACCGCTTTTGCCGCTACTTGAAATTTTTCTTGCCCCGTCAAAAAAATCAGGATTTACTGCATAAGATAATATACAACTGGTACGGCTAAGTATTTTCATAAGGAAATGCGTTTTTTACTTAAAACAAGTTTACAAAAAGCCCTCTAATCCAACCCACTCACCCCGCCAGATATTACAAACTTCATCACATCGGCAGCGCTTTTATCCATCGGCTTTACCTTATCAGCAGCAATAATGATCACCTGCCCGGCAAATGAATAGGAATACGGAAAATAGACAGCCACCTCGCCAGGCAAGCCGATCTTCGCCAGATCTTTCTGAACAAGGAAACCTATTTTTTTTAAACCGAACTCATTCACCTCAACCAGTACCGGTTCATTGAACTTTTTCTCTTCGCCTACAAAAGCTTCGGTAAGGTCTTTTATTGATGAATACAGGAACGCGAAGATGGGCAAACGCGCAAACCAGCGCCTGAACCATGCTTTGATAGGTTCGGTAATTACATTGGTAACCAGTACCCCCATGATCATGATAACCACAACCACGTTCAATATCCCCAAGCCCGGGATATACATGTGCTTGCCGGTTTTATCAGTCAAAAGGTCGCTCAGGTTAAGTGCCTTATCAATGCTGGCTACTGCCCAGTACATCAGGAAAATAGCAGCGCCTACCGGTACAACCACCAACATCCCTTTTATAAAATACCTGAATAATGCCCTCGCTAACCTGTTCATTTTGCCCCCTGATTTCTACTCGTAAAAGTACACTCTTTTTACCCTTTGCGAAATATTGGTTAATATTTCATAGGGGATAGTACCAATCTGCTTTGCCAGTTCTTCAATGCGCTGGCGCTCGTCAAAGATGATCACCTCGTCGCCTTCCCGCACATCAAGGCCGCTCACATCAAGCATACACATATCCATGGTAATGTTGCCTACTGTAGGCACCAATGTTCCTTTAACCAGCATTTTGCCAACACCTTTGCCAAAAGCACGCAGGTAACCATCGGCATAGCCGATCCGGATGGTGGCTATTTTACCATCCTTTAGCAGGCTGCCGCTGCGGCCATAACTGATGGTATCCCCCGCCCCTATCTTTTTAACCTGGGCAACACTTGTTTTTAAGCTGGCAATGGGCTGTAAACCGGCATCTGAAGCAGGCACCGACGAATCGATCCCATACAGGCCTATCCCCAATCGTACCATATCATAATGTGCAGAAGGCCAGCGGATAATACCGGCCGTGTTACAAATATGCTTGATCACCTTGTAGCCCAATGTGCGCTCTATCTCTTTAAAAGCCTTTTCAAAACGCTTGATCTGTTTTTTGGTAAACTCGTCATGTTCAGGTGCTTCGCTTGCCGCAAGGTGCGAAAATACCGACTGCACCCGCACGTAACGGTTTGCCTCCAGCATATCGCACAGGGTTTCTATCTCGTAGTTTTCAAAACCAAGGCGGTGCATGCCTGTATCAATTTTAAGGTGCACCGGGTAACCGGCAATCCCCTGCGCCAAAGCATAGCCCACAAAATCATCCAGCAGACCAAAACTATAAATTACCGGCTCAAGCTTATATTCGGTAAGCTTGTCAAATGCAGAGGCTTCGGGATTAAGCACTTTGATGGGCAAAATGATCCCTGCCTGGCGTAATGCTACCCCCTCATCAATATAAGCAACCGCCAGGTAATCAACCTTGTTGTATTGCAGCATGTTGGCCACCTCAAACGTGCCGCTGCCATAACTAAATGCCTTAACCATGGCCATTACTTTTACGCCTGGTTTAAGTTTTGATTTATAAAAATTGAGGTTGTTCAATAAGGAGTTCAGGTTGATCTCCATCACTGTTTCGTGTGCTTTTTGGGCCAACGCACGACTCACCTGTTCAAACTCAAAACTGCGGGAACCTTTGATCAGGATGGTTTCATCTTTAAAACTGAGTGCCTTTAACTGCTGTAGCAGCGTGTTGGTATCGGCGTAAAAATGCTGCTCGGCTACGTCAAAATATTGCTGGTGGGCAAGCAGGGCTTCCCCAACGCCAACAAACTTATCAATCTTTTTGGCCCGGATCAGCTCGGCAACCTGCTTGTATAACACATCCTGCTGCAAGCCCGATTGGTAAATATCCGACAGGATCAGCGTCTTTTTTTGATGCTGATTTTGTTGCGATAAAAAGTTAAGCGCTATTTCAAGCGATTGCAAATCGGAGTTGTATGAATCATCAATAACAGAGCAATTGTTTACCCCGTTTTTTAACTCTAACCGCATACTTACCGGCGCAAGGTGTTCAATCCGTTTATCAGCCTCTACAGCGCTGTAACCCAAAGCCAGCATGGTTGCCCAGCAGGTAATGGCATTTTCTACCGAAGCCTGATCGGTGAAAGGAATGAGGCATTCTATCTCCTTGGCCTGATAGCGGGCCCGGAAGTAATAATTTTTGGAGATCACCGTCTCGCTGAAAACATACAGATCGGCCTCACGAAATTTGCGGCTCCAGGTAAAAGTTTCTTTAGCTGTTATGTCTTTTTCATAGCCTATCAGCTGGTCATAATTATGGATCAGCAACCTGCTGTTTTTGAACAGCCCAAGCTTTTCCAGCAACTTTTGCCTTGGCGATTCAAATCCCTCATCATGCGCGGGACCAATATGGGTAAGCACCCCTATTTCGGGCTTGATGATGGCCTCCAGTTTATCCATCTCATTTACGGTGGAGATACCTGCTTCAAAAATACCAAGGTCGTTCCGGTCGTTGATTTGCCACACGGAAAGCGGCACACCAATTTGCGAATTGTAACTTTTAGGGTTACGGACAATATTTTTATCGGCCGAAAGCAGTTGGTAAAGCCACTCTTTAACTATTGTTTTACCATTACTACCCGTTATACCTATTACCTGCAGCTTAAAACGGTTACGGTGATAGGCAGCCAGTGTTTGCAAAGCAGCCAGCGGATCGGGCACTATCAAGAAATTGGCACCGGGCAAATTAAACTCGGGGCCATGCTCCACCACAAAATTACGCACACCGCCTGCATAAGCTTCGGCAACAAACTCGTGGCCGTTGCGCCTACCGCTCAGGGCAAAAAACAAGCCCTGGGCAGGGTTATTGATCCGGCGGCTATCGGTAAAAAGCGCACTGATGGTATATTCTTCAACGATATTACCATCTGCCTTAATGATTTTCTTTATTGCGGTTATAGTGTACATGTTAGTGGGCATGCTGCTAATTTGGAGATATTAAAACAAATAGAATAATTTTTAACGAATTTTGGTTTTTAAATGGATCAGCCCAAATCAATTAAAATTACCGACGAGAAAGTTGCCCTTGCCAAATCCGAACATTTTTGCGCTTACCAGGAGCGTGCCCAGCAGGAAGTACGAGACAAACTTTACGAATGGGGATTATGGCCGGATGCGGTTGAACACACCATCAGCCAGTTGATTGAAGGCAATTTCCTTAACGAGGAACGTTTTGCAAAGCTCTATGCTAAAAGCAAATTTAACCAGAAAGCATGGGGCCGCATTAAAATAAAACAAGGCCTTAAACTTAAACGGGTACCCGATGCGTTGATCAAAAAGGCCCTCCTGACAATCGATTCGGACGATTATTTGGCCGCATTAACCCATCTGCTGCAAAAAAAAGCAGCTATCCTAACCGAAAAGAACCTGCTTAAGCGCCGGTATAAACTGCAGCAGTACGCTATGGGCCGCGGATTTGAAGCCGAGTTGATATCTGATATTTTGAAAAACAGCGAGTTATAAACTATTTTCAAAAAAGTTAAAATTTTCCTTGCAGAGTATACATTTCTGCCTATATTTGCACTCCCGCAAACGAGATAAGCAACCGGTTAACGAAAGCCTATTCAAAGCGAGGAAAATACCAATGCGAAAGTAGCTCAGTTGGTAGAGCACGACCTTGCCAAGGTCGGGGTCGCGAGTTCGAATCTCGTCTTTCGCTCAAAGCCCTTCCTGATAAAAAGAAGGGTTTTATTTTTAAAACTGCCATCCCGATCAAATCGGGACAAGCGCTGCTCAGATGGTGGAACTGGTAGACACGCAGGACTTAAAATCCTGTTCCCGTAAACGGAGTGCGGGTTCGATTCCCGCTCTGAGTACTGAGACAGTTAACAAAACTGTCAAAATCCTGTAAATCAATGATTTACAGGATTTTTTATTTTCATACTAATCGGCAAAACCACCCCAAAACAGCAAAATTTTGCATAATCACAGTGAGTAATTCGTGTAGTTAAACAACTGTTTGAATTTACTCACTGAAAACCGCGTAACAAACTGTTATACTGACCGATCTCTCTAAAATAGCGGCGTACTTTTAAGCGCCAGCTTGACCGGGCGGAAAGCCAGTTCTTATGCCCGGTCATGATCTCCACTCTGGGGTTGGAATGGCAAGGACGGAACGATGGCTGTTCTGTGGGCTTATCAAATTTCAGCAACAAGTTTGGATCGTCAACCGGACTTTCCTCCCCGTCGAGATCGAAGATCGAGCGATGTTCATCGGCAACATATTTCGCCCGATGTTCTCTTAAGTAGCCCATCATTGCGGGAAGTGTCATCCGGTCAGAAAGATAGTCCAGGTCAAAAATATCTTTCTGTGTAGCACGGTTATATCCCGCCATTAATTTTAGTCTGGCCAGATCAGTTTCCTGCATGAGCAGCATATCGTCAACAGTTTCGCCCTCCATGTGCGTTTGCATGTTTTGCAGGATTTCGACCTTGACAGAAAGATCACCCTTACGAATAAAGAAGCGTAATAAAATAAACTGGTCATCTATCTCGCATGGATAGTCAAACCCATATACATTTCCATCAAATTGAGCCTTAACTTCCTTTTTATTTGCTCGAATCCTTCTCTACCGATGATTTCAGGGAAGAAAAGATCGATGTCAACGGACTGGCGATGGTCATAACGAATCGCGAGGTTTATACCACCGCCAAGCAGCGCAGATTTTAAAGATGGCAGTTTTTGAAGCTCTTTAATTGCTTCAATAAGTTCCGGCGATACGGCACTTATCTGGTAAAGCGGGAAATGGCTTTACGTTTGTAGCGCCGGGAAACCAATTTGCAAACTTTATCAGGAATGAACGTACTTCCCAGTAATGATAATTAATACAGGCATTGAATCTGCCCTACGCCGACCGCGTAGCTTTCTCAATATTATCCCACATTTCATCCGGTATCATTTCAAGCCCGCTGAACTGACCGGCACCCTGTAGCCACTCCCCACCATCGATAGTAATTACTTCTCCATTGATATATCCTGAAAAATCAGATACTAAAAAGGCGGCCAGGTTTGCCAGTTCCTGGTGTTCTCCCACCCGTTTAAGTGGAACCCTGTTTTTGAAATCAAACTTCTGGGCCATGTCTCCCGGCAATAACCTTTCCCAGGCTCCTTTTGTAGGAAACGGCCCCGGGGCAATGGCGTTGGCACGGATACCATGCCTGCCCCATTCAACTGCTAAAGACCTTGTCATGGCCAGTACACCACCCTTAGCACAAGCCGACGGCACAACATAAGCCGAACCTGTAAAGGCATAAGTGGTAATAATATTCAATATAGTACCGGGCATTTTCTCCCTGATCCAATATTTACCCAAGGCCAGCGAACAATTGGCCGAACCTTTTAAAACGATATCAATAATAGCTGAAAATGCATTTGCTGATAAACGCTCGGTAGGCGAAATAAAATTCCCTGCTGCGTTATTCAACAGTGCGTCAACCTGTCCAAACTCTTCAATGGCTTGTTGCAACATCTTTTCAACTTCATCATATTTCCGCACGTCGCAGGCAATTGGCAATACCTTTCCCTCGGTTTCTGCTTTCATTTCGGCAGCCGTTTGTTGCAATACATCCAGCTTACGGCTGGTAATTACCAAGTTAGCGCCTAACTGCAAAAAGTAAGTCCCCATTGCTTTGCCCAAACCTGTTCCGCCGCCGGTAACAATGATGGTTTTACCTTTCAAAGCATCATCTCTTAACATTCCACCGGCAGTTGCGGCGTTTGGATTTACGGAACTATTTGGAGTTGTCGGATCAGTCATCATCGGTTAATTTACAGGGGTATTTTTTGATTTTAGATTTTGGATCATCATTTGCAGGCCTTGCCGGGTTTCAGGCGCCCACCATTGCTTCAGCATTTTGTTCAGGGTATCAGTTTGGTCGGCCTTTAGTTTGCCTGTCAGTTCCTTACGCAGGTTTAGTTTACTCTCGGTCCAGGTAACGGGGTTTAGTTTCATGTAAGCTGTTACCTTTTCTATGGCTGCGTTCATTAATTTATCCGGCGCGGTAATTTCATCGATCAGTCCGGCTTCCAGCGCTTCATCCACTTTAAGGAGCTTTCCCTCCATTAAATATTGATAAGCCTTACGCTGACCAAGCCAAAATGCATATAAATTAAAAACACTATCAGGAACGATAATACCAACCGGGACCTCATTTAACCCGATGATAAATGCACCCTCTGCCATTATCCGGTAATCGCAACAAATAGCTAATATGCAGCCACCGGCAGGACTGTGACCGCTTATGGCAGCTACCAGTGGTTTCCTAAAAGTTGCCAGGGTGTTTTGCAGGGCTAAAAAATCTATCCAAAATTGGCGGCTTTGCTCTTCGTTATAATCATAAGCCTCAATCAGGTCGATCCCTGATGAGAAGAAGCCTTCCTTTCCGGTTAAAATAACCCCGCCTACGCTATCATCATTCTCCAGTGTTTTTATACAAGCGTCCAGTTCTTTAACCATTTCATGATTGATGGCATTTGAACGGCCGCGGTCGAGCGAGATTGTAACCAGTCTGCCCTGTATTGTTGTTTGAAATGTATTCATCCGGTTAATCAGTTTACAAGAGTAGGATCCTCGCTCACTTCGCAGGGATACATTTTATCTATTGCGGCTTTATATTTTTCAGTGATCACCTTCCGTTTCATTTTCCCGGTTGGTGTAAGCTCACCGCTATCTATCGACCATTCGTCAGGAAGCAGGGTAATTTTCTTCACCTGTTCAACATGGTTAAATTCGGGGTTATAGGTATTGATAATTGATTGATACAGCTCGATCACCCGGGCGTCTTTAACTAATTCATTGTTAGATGAAAAAGAGACGTCATTTTGCTTACACCAGGGCTTTAAATGAGTGTAAGATGGTACGATCAATGCCGCAACAAATTTCTTTTCTGACCCGACAACCATCATCTGCTCAATAAAATAATTCTCCTTCATCTTATTTTCGATGGGCAGCGGGGCCACATATTTACCGCCCGAGGTTTTGAAGATCTCCTTTTTACGATCGGTAATTTTCAGGAACGAATCTTTATCCAGCTCACCTATATCCCCGGTGTGGAACCATCCGTCTTCCAGCACCTCTGCCGTAAGCTCAGGATTTTTATAATAGCCCAGCATAACATTAGGCCCCTTGCAGAGGATCTCGCCATCGGGCGCAATTTTAACCTGCACACCGCTCAGCAGGCGGCCTACGGTGCCAAATTTCCTGTCGCTTTTCTGATAACAGTTAACAGCAATTACCGGCGAGGTTTCGGTGAGCCCATAACCTTCCATAATAACAATATTGGCGGCGGTAAAAATCTTTTCCAGCTTAATGGGGCAGGCTGAGCTTCCAACTACGATAGCCCCTATATTTCCACCTATGGCATCGCGCCATTTGCTGTAAACTAATTTATCAGCAATGGCCAGTTTAATTTTATACCACAGACTGGTATTATTAATTTCATACGCTTCGGCCACTTTTACCGACCAGAAAAAGATTTTCCTTTTAATACCGGTTAGCTTCTGCCCCTGCACCATAATTTTCTCAAACACTTTTTCGAGCAAACGGGGCACAGCGGTAAACAGGGAAGGCTTTACCTCCTTCATATTCGCCCCTATGGTATCCATACTCTCGGCATAGTAAATAGAAAAGCCGTAGTAGAGATAAACGTATGTACACATCTTTTCAAAAATGTGGTTCATGGGCAAAAAGCTCAAAACACGTTTTTCCTTGAGAGGGATCCGGTTAAGGATCTCGCCGGATGCCATCGCATTGCTCATGATGTTTTTATGCGTAAGCATTACGCCTTTAGGCCGGCCGGTAGTACCCGAAGTATAAATGATGGTTGCCACATCGTCTTCGGTGATCTGATCAGTTATTTGCTGTATTTTTTGCAAATCGCCTTCCTTTAAAGATTTGAGCAATGTTAACCAATGATTACATCCGCCGATACTGTCAAAAGTAAAAATGGCTTTTAATGAGGGGATATTTAAATGTACCTCTTTAACCTTATCGCATAAGTCCTTAGTACTTACAAATACGTATTTAACTTCGGCTTCATTTAAGATCTGCTCAATTTCTTTAGTACCAGTATTGGGATATAGCGGCACCAGTATGGCGCCTGTTTGCTGTACTGCCAGATCGGTTATTACCCATTCGGGCCTGCCGTTACTTATCAGCCCTATTTTATCGCGACCTTCGGTAGTGCCATCACCACCCGAAACTCCCAGGTCCAACAAGGCCGCGGATAGCTGGTTGATCATCCTATGCACCTCTTCGGTGCTGTATGATCTCCAGGAACCATTCTCCTTTGCATTCAAAAAGTCTGCCCTGGGCGCTTTGGCCTGGGTAACCATGCAATCAAACAATCTTGTCGCTTTTTCCATGTTTGCAGCAATTATTTAGATAATGGTAATTTCCTATAACAGTTCAAATACACCTGCCGCGCCTTGCCCTGTGCCCACGCACATGGTAACCATGCCATACTTTTTTTCCCGCCGCTTCAATTCGTTAAAAAGCTGAACGGAAAGTTTAGCCCCGGTGCAGCCAAGCGGATGACCAAGCGATATCGCGCCACCATTTACATTTACAATGTCGGGGTTAAGCTCCAGCCCCTTTATTATTGCCAGGGATTGTGAAGCAAAAGCTTCATTCAATTCTATCAGCTCAATATCCTGCTGCTTCATCCCGGCCATTTTTAACACTTTGGGAATGGCTACCAGCGGACCAATCCCCATAATCCGGGGCGGCACGCCTGCAACTGCATAATTAACCAGCCGGGCAATGGGCTTAAGGTTGTTCTCTTTCAGAAAGCGTTCACTAACCACCATTACAAAGGCTGCTCCATCGCTGGTTTGCGACGAGTTGCCGGCGGTCACCACGCCCTTTGCATCAAATACAGGTTTAAGCTTGGCCAATGCGTCGATTGAGGTATCGCTGCGCGGACCTTCATCGGTATCTACCTTAAATTCCCTCTTCTTTTTCTTACCGCTCTCATCTACATAGGTCTCCACAATGTTTACCGGTGCTATCTCATCTTTAAACTTACCCTCCTTAATGGCGCTGATGGCTTTTTGGTGAGAGTTATAGGCAAACTGGTCCTGCTCTTCGCGGCTGATATGATATTCCCTGGCAACGGCTTCGGCAGTGAGGCCCATACCCCAGTAATAATCAGGGTGCGCGAGGGCAATATCGGCATTAGGAACAATGCGCCAGCCCCCCATCGGGATCAGGCTCATGCTTTCCACACCGCCTGCAATAATACAATCGGCAATGCCGCTGTGTATTTTTGCTGATGCGATGGCAATTGTTTCCAGACCTGACGAACAATAGCGGTTTACCGTCATGCCGGGAACCTTATCGGTATCAAGCGCCATTAACGAAATGAGCCGGGCTACATTCAATCCCTGCTCGGCTTCGGGTGTAGCATTGCCTACTATCACATCGTCTATCTGCTCCTTATCAACGTTAGGCACCGATGCCAGCAGATGCCTGATAACATCGGCTGCAAGCGTATCCGGGCGGGTAAACCTGAACCCGCCCCGGGTAGCTTTTCCAACAGCGCTGCGGCTGGCTGCCACTATATATGCGTTCATTTTATTGAGATTTTATACTTATTAAAATTAGTTCCTTAACACTTTTCCGCCGGTTAAAATAGACTGGATCCGCTCAAGCGTTTTCTTTTCGGTGCAAAGCGAAACAAAAGCTTCACGCTCCAGCCCCAGCAAATATTCTTCGCTCACCATTGAAGGCTGGGACAGATCGCCCCCTGAAAGCACATAAGCCAGTTTCTGTGAGATCTTCACGTCATGCTCGCTGATGTAATTACCGCTGTACATGGTATTGGCACCCACGTAGCCTAAACCAAGGGCCTGCTTGCCCAACACCCTGATATCACCGCGCGGAATAGGCTGTATGTACCCTTCGTTTGCCATCTGCAGGCATTGTTGCTTTGCTTCGGCAAGCAGCCTGTCGCGCGATACCACGACTACATCCCTACCCTTTTTTAGATAACCAAACTCAAAAGCCTCATATGCCGATGTGGATACTTTGGCCTGACCAATGGTTAAAAAGCGGTCGCGGAAATTATTGAGTTCAACATCGCCATCCTGGAGTTCGTCTGACAGCCGGAGGGCAAATTCCTTTGTTCCTCCGCCGCCCGGTATCAAACCAACACCAAACTCAACCAGCCCCATATACAGTTCGGCATGCGCTACAACCTTATCGGCATGCAGGCACATTTCGCAGCCGCCGCCCAAAGCCATTTGATGAGGTGCTATTACTACAGGAATGGAGGAATAGCGGATCCGCATCATGGTATTCTGGAAAGCCTTTATTACCATGTTCAACTCGTCAAACTCCTGCTCAACAGCCATCATGAATATCATACCTACATTGGCCCCGGCACTGAAATTGGCCCCTTCGTTTGATATAACCAGTCCCCGGTAGCTTGTTTCGGCAAGAGTGATGGCTTTATTAATACCTTCAATTACCTCTCCGCCTATCGTATTCATTTTAGTATGAAATTCAAGGTTCAGGACGCCATCGCCAATATCGGTAATGGTAGTACCGCTGTTTTTCCAAACAGTATTTGTTTCGCGGAGATTATTGAGCAAAATAAGCCCTTCCGTACCCGGAATTATCTTGTAGCTTTTCGACGGGATATCATAGTACAGTCGTTTACCATCCTCTACTTTATAGAAGCTTTTGGCACCCGCCGCAAGCATATCGTAAACCCATTGAGCCGGTTTGTTTCCCGCAGCTTCCATAGCTTTTACCGTATCTTCAACACCAAGCGCATCCCATTTTTCAAAAGGGCCCAGTTCCCAGCCAAAACCGGCATTGGTGGCAGCATCTATTTTATAAAGCTCGTCGGCTATTTCGGGGATGCGGTTACTGGCATAGGCAAATAACTGGTAAAAGGTACTGCGGTAAAAATCACCGGCTTTGTCTTTTGCGGCAACCAGGATCCTGAGCCTTTCTTTCAGGTTATCAACCGCTTTTGTGGTTTCAAGCGAGGCGAATTTTACCTTTTGAGATGGCTTGTACTCAAGCGTTTTAAGGTCAAGCGCGTAAAACTGGTTTGCACCGTCACCTTTTTCTTTTTTGTAGAATCCCTGACCGGTTTTACTGCCCAGCCAGTTATTTTTCACCATTCCATCCACAAATGCGGGGATCCTGAATAATTCCCTCGCCTCATCATCTGGTGCGTTTTTGTAAAGACCATTGGCAACATGCACCATGGTATCCAAACCCACCACATCATTGGTACGGAACGTGGCCGATTTAGGGTGACCTATCACCGGCCCGGTCAACTTATCAACCTCTTCAACGGTCATACCTGTTTGTTCCACGTAATGTAACACGCTCATGATGCTGAAAACCCCGATGCGGTTACCGATAAATGCCGGGGTATCTTTGGCCAACACCGTGGTTTTCCCAAGGTATTTTGCGCCATACTCCATCAAAAAGTCAACCACACTTGCCAGCGTATCTTTTGTGGGGATGATCTCCAGTAGTTTTAAATACCGCGGCGGGTTAAAGAAGTGGCTTCCGCAAAAATGTTTTTTAAAATCATCGCTCCTGCCTTCGGCCATTAAATGGATCGGGATGCCGGATGTGTTTGAGGTGATCAGCGTTCCGGGCTTCCGGTACTTTTCTACTGTTTCAAATACCTGCTGTTTAATATCCAACCGCTCAACCACTACTTCTATCACCCAATCGCAATCAGCAATTTTGGGCATATCATCCTCGAAATTGCCGGTTGTGATACGTTTTGCGAATGATTTGAGGTAGATGGGCGAAGGGTTTGATTTTAAAGCAAAGTCAAGCGCATCGTTCACAATTTTGTTCCGCGCTTTCTTATCTCCGGGTGGGGTATCCTTAGGTACAATATCAAGCAACAGTACCTGTACGCCGACATTTGCAAAATGACAGGCTATCCGACTGCCCATTACTCCCGACCCCAATACTGCAACCTTTTTTATAATTCGTTTAGCATCCATTAGTATCTGCGTGTTTTATTAATTCTTTAATTTATTCGGCCCGCGACCAAGTAGTTGTACGCCCGAAAAGTGAAATGCCGATGTATCCGCGGATATCCAGGGTTTCACCCTTGTAGGTCATTTTGCAGGAGTACGTTTTACCGTTATTAGGATCATAAATTGTTCCGCCGGTATATTTGTTATCGCCGTCTTTTACAAAATCGGCCAATACAGGTAAACCCAGCCTCGGCCTTGAGCGCAGTTTTTCATCGCTATTCATTTCATCAACCTTAGGCTTCCCGTTTTTTAAGGGTTCCTTAAGCCATACCACCTTGCCGTAAAACTTGCCGTTGCTTTCTTTAGTGATCTGGATTTTGGCACTTTTTACATCATTGTACCATAAGCCTTCTATTTTATCGGTTTGCGCTTTCGCGTTAATGCTTACAGCTACAACCGTTAGCAGGATTAATGCAAAACGGACGAAATGTTTCTTTGATACTGACATTGCCTGAGGTTTATTTTTATAAATAAGAACAGCTCTTTTTTAAAGCAGGTACATGCTTTTCAGATTTTACCAAATAGTAAGATCCTGCATCAGAAGCTTTCTAAAAAAAGAGACAGGTAGAATTATAAAATGGTTTAATAATTTAGTCCCGGCATAATTACCGGGCGGTTTATAATAACAAATATCTATTTCTGCAGCGCTTTATAAAGGTCTAAACGGCGGAAACATTTGTCAATATTTCGGAATTAAAGCTAACTGGTTTTATTTGATAATTGCGTTACAAGCCGGATATATTGCTGCATGGCATCATCGGCGGTAATACCCTTTTGTTTTAACCATGCATCATACTTTGCTTTAGCCACAAAATCAAACATACCCGGAGGGTTTTCTGTATCGATATCGCCTTCCGTTGCCTGTTTATATAAACTGTACAGGTGTAATAATGTTTCATTATCAGGCTTTGAAGGTAATTCTTTACTCTCTTTAACTGCTTTTTCAAAAGCATCTTCCAGATCGGTCATAGATAAATTATTTAAAAGCTAAAAGCAGAAGGCGTAAAGCCCAAAGCTTATAAACTGATATTCAATACCATTTAATCATTTCAGGCTGGATTGGCCTCTTCCATATAATCGCTGCTCCGGGGCGCCTTCATAAACATCTCGCTTAGTACCGCCGGCAATATGGCGAGTTTACGCTTCTCCATATCAATCCATGAGCCTTCAGCATTTATGATTGCAGCTTTAACACCATCGCCCCGGTACAGCTCATGCCTGATTGCCCAGCGCGAACCATCAGGCCGCGATTTAATAAGCTCGCAGGTTACCCTGATCTGCTCGTTGATCCCTATCTCCCGCAGGTAGATCAGCTCTTCCCTGAATAATACAGGCCCTATTTTGTATTCATAAAGTGTTGGCAGTTTTAAACCCAGGCTTTCCAGCATAATTATGCGCGCCTGAGCTGCAAAATCAGCATAAGCAGAATGCCTCATGTGTTGGTTCGAGTCTATCTGCGACCACAGCACCTGTCCTTCATAAAAAAACTCCATAGCCCTGATTATTTTATTGATGATGTTCTTTGAACTTTTTCACAGCCGCAGTTAGTCGGGGCAAAATCTCCAGCGCATCACCGACCACGCCATAATTGGCTGCTTTAAAAAATGGGGCCTCCGGGTCTTTATTGATCACTACGATAGTTTTTGAACCGTTCACCCCTGCCAGGTGTTGTATGGCTCCTGATATCCCAACCGCTATGTACAAATTAGGGCGAACGGTGCCGCCTGTTTGGCCCACATGTTCATGATGCGGCCGCCAGTGCGAATCGGCCACCGGGCGTGAGCAGGCTGTGGCTGCACCCAGCTCTTTTGCCAGGTCCTCCAGGATGCCCCAGTTTTCGGGGCCTTTTAAACCACGACCGCCCGAAACAACCAGTTCGGCGTCAGCAAGCGGCACCTCGCCAATCACTTTGTTCACCGATTTAACTTTTACGCCAAAATCCTTTTCGCTAAAGCTTATATCCAATTGCTCAACAATTGCCTTACCCTCCAGCTTTTTCACCGGGAATGTATTAGGCATCAGCATAATTACCTTTACCTCACTTAAAATATTTACATACGCAAATGCTTTACCCGAAAACACAGCTTTTTTGATCACAAATCCTTTTTCCGTATCAGGGTATGAGAGCGCACCGGCTACAAGTCCTGCCTGTAACTTTACAGCCACCCTCGGCGCAACCGCCCTGCCCTTAAGATCATGAAGGGTTACAATTACTTTACTGTTGTTCTTTTGTGCTGCCGCTATCAGTGCGCCGGCATATGCCCTTGAATGCAGCTCATCCAAATGGCTATCGGCAACGTGCAGTACTTTTTGCGCACCATATTGACCAAGGCCTTCCATTTCGGCAACGGCAACACTGCCCAAAGCAATGGCAGTTACTGTAGTACCCATTTTTTCAGCTATCTGCGCGGCATATTGCACTGCTTCAAAGCTTTGCTTTTTTATAGTTCCCCCGGTATGTTCTACTAATACAATTACAGACATTTTTTATTTTTTTAGTTGAGATGCTCCGGTACGTACACCATGGATGTTCGGAAGATGCAGATCAGTTGTAAATGTTGGTTTAAAAAGCTATGTCATTGCGAGGAGGAACGACGAAGCAATCTCGTAGCTATACAGAGCGGACATGCATTGGCTACGAGATTGCCGCGCTACGCTCGCAATGACATATTTTTTAGAGATAATTTCATCTTCCAGACATCTGTGGTGCGCACACCGGGCAATAAATATGATTATTAAATAACTTTAGCTTCCGTATGTAACAGCTCCACCAGTTCATCCAGATTGTCCGGGCTTACCAGTTTGATACCAGCCTTAGCGGGCGGCAATTCATAGGCAATTATTTCGGTTACTGCCGTTACTTTTGAAGGCGTGATAACTTTTAACGGACGGGTACGGGCGGCCATTATGCCGCGCATATTGGGGATGCGCGCTTCAGCAACACCTTTTTGACAGGAAATAACTACTGGCAAATTACAAACGTCCGTTTCTTCCCCACCTTCAATTTCACGTGTTACTACAACAGTATCAGCCTCTACCTGGATGCCGGTTGCAAAGCTGATGTAATTGATACCCAGCAATTCGGCCAGCATAGCACTTGTAGTACCGTTATTATAATCGATAGATTCTTTACCGCATAAGATAAGGTCATAGCCTATTCCGGCAGCATATTCGGCTATATAATGAGCGGTTTCATAAGGGTCATTACTATCGGCATCAAGGCGGATAGCTTCATCGCCACCCAACGCCAATGCTTTCCTGATCACAGGCTCAACATCGGCTTTGCCCACGGTTACCAGGTGAACATCGGTGGCTATACCGCTTTCTTTTAATTCGATAGCTTTGATCAACGCGTACCATTCATCGTACGGATTGATCACGTAAGTAACACCATCACTGCTAACTGAGGTATTATTATTTTTCAATACAATTTTGGTGCTCGTGTCCGGCACCTGGCTTATACACACTAATATTCTCATTATCAATTTTTTGTTTTTAGGTTGATATTATTTAGGGAAATGAAAACTTTCGCAAGTTCAAGCGAAGGGCGCTTAATAATGCAGGGTGGACACATCTTGTCAATGAAAATCAATCTATAAAATCGAATGTCATTTCGAACGAACCAGCAGGGCTTGCGTTGCCGGGGTGAGGAGAAATCTTATACATCATGCTCTGAACCATCCATACGGCTCTACAAGGTGTATAAGATTTCTCTTTCGCTCCACCACTCGACCCTGCCCCTGCTCAATCGAAATGACATTTTCTTTTATTTAAAAAATTGGCCCACATGATAGTCTCAAAAGGTTTTTTAAATTAAAAGCAATATTTATTTTCAGCAATGAGCTTTGCAGCAATATTTCTTCGTGCCTGGGTCGTATTAATGTCCTCAGTTTTTGTGAAGCGCTTAAGGCCCATCAGCATCATTTTTCTTTCGTCGCCTTCAGCAAAGGAGTTTAGTGCTTCTTTACCCGATTTGGCTATATGCTCGGCAGCATCATTGATATACACCCGCATTATATCCAGCTGTTCTTTGCAGGCTTCTTCACCCCTTAAACCAACCAGCTTTTCTACCCTCAATTGCAACGATTCGCTCACATAAAGTTCAATCAGCATGTCGGCCAGGTTCATCAATACTTCCTGCTCCTTACCCAATTGTGTCATTAATTTCTGAACAGCCGCGCCGGCTACCAGCAATATGGCCTTTTTAAAATTGGCTATGTATTTCTTTTCTTTATTGAACAGACCATCCTCTTCAACTGCGCCAAAATCTGGGATGCTTACCAATTCACCGGCCACTTTCTGGGCCGGCCCCATGAGGTCAAGTTCACCTTTCATAGCACGTTTGAGCATCATATCAACGGTTAACAGCCTGTTAATTTCATTGGTGCCCTCGAAGATGCGGTTGATCCTTGAATCGCGGTACGACCTGTCCATCGGTGCTTCAGCACTGTAGCCCATGCCGCCATAGATCTGCACCCCTTCGTCGGTTACATAATCCAAAACTTCTGAAGCATGAACTTTAAGGATCGCCGCTTCTATAGCGTATTGCTCAGTCCCTTTCAATTTGGCTTTGGTTTCGTCAAGACCGGATGCGATTAACATTTCTGTAGCCTCCTCCATATTCTGGCTGGCCCTGTACACTGCCGATTCCGAGGCATAGGTACGGATTGCCTGTTCGGCCAGTTTATATTTTATAGCACCGTATTTGGAGATGGCTCGCCCAAACTGTTCCCGTTCGTTGGCATAACGTATTGATGAGGTGATCACATCCTTGCTTGCACCAACCGTTCCGCCGCCTAATTTGATACGACCGAGGTTTAGAATATTAACCGCGATCTTAAACCCGTTCTGCCTTTCGGAAAGCAGGTTTTCAACAGGCACCTTGCAATCATTAAAAAACACCTGGCGGGTTGAGCTCCCTTTAATACCCATTTTATGTTCTTCCGTATTAAGCGAAAGACCTTCGAAATCTTTTTCCACAATAAACGCGCTCAGGTTTTCATCGTCATCTATCTTGGCGAAAACAGTAAAGATATCTGCGAAACCCGCATTGGTGATCCACATTTTTTGACCGGTGATGAGATAATACTTACCATCAGCAGAAAGCTTTGCCCTTGTTTTACCCGAATTGGCATCCGAGCCTGCGGATGGCTCTGTAAGGCAATATGCCCCCTTCCACTCACCGCTTGCCAGCTTGGGGACATATTTTTGTTTTTGAGCATCGTTGCCATAGTATAATATAGGCATGGTGCCGATACCCGTATGTGCCGAAAATGCTACAGAAAATGAGTGACCAGCGCCCAGCTTTTCGGTAACCAGCATGGCAGTTTTAAAATCTTTTCCAAAACCACCGTATTCTTCGGGCACGGATATACCCAACAATCCCAATGCGCCTGCCTCATCCATTAAGTGACGCATTAATCCTTCCTCCTGCTCATCAATTCGCTGTAGATTTGGTGTTACCTGCTGTGCAAGAAAATTGGTACATGTTTCGGCGATCATCAACTGCTCTTCATTCCATTCTTCGGGAATAAAAATGCTATCCGCGGAAGTTTCCCTGATCAGAAACTCCCCTCCTTTTATGGCTTTCATCGGTTCTGTGGCATTCATAAAGTTTTTCTGGTTTATAATCAAGGGTAAAATTAGAGGCATTACCATGCCAAAGAAAGGGCAGCAATGCGGAGATATTAGTCAAAAAGTCGGAAATGATGAGGTGAAGGATGTGGTGTGGGGATATTGGTAGAAGTGTTTGGGGAAATTAAAAAGAGCGGGGGAAATGTGCGATTCCCTCCCTTGGGAGGGTGTAGGGAGGGGTTTGTTCGTTTGAAATGTTGCATAAACCCCTCCCTGCCACTACACAATTCCAACGCACCCCTCCCCGAGGAGGGAATTAAAAACTCTTTCGTAAGCCTATGGTGATAGGCCACAGGATGAACCTCGTAACGATCAAATCAATAACTACCAGATCAATGCGCAGATATCGCCCTGTAATCAGATGGCGACATGCCGGTGTGTTTCTTAAAATATTTACCAAACGAGGATTGATCGGGGAAATGGATACTCTCAGCCGCCCGGGCAATACTGATCTCATGATTTCTTAGCAATACCTTGGCTTCGAGAATTACGGCATCGTCTATCCATTCGCCGGCAGTCCTCCCGGTTACTTCTTTGATGGTTTCTGTTAAATGTTTTGAGGAAACATAAAGTGCATCGGCATAATACTGCACGTTGCGATGTTCTTTATAATGATGGAAAACCAGGGCCTGGAAAAGTACATTCAGTTCCTGTTTCCGGGTTTGCTTGCCTTTTATTATAGTGTGTTGCTTTTCATAAATAGCCTGGATCTCATAAAGCAACGTCATTAAAATGCTCCTGGATATTTCAACGTGGTACGGATGCCCTTCACGTGCCAGTTTTTGCTGGATCAGTAAATAAATTTCCAGTATCATTTTGGCATCGGCGCTGTCCGGATAGATCACGGGGATAGATGCGCTGTTAAAATAACTGAACGATTCAAGAAAATGGCTATTAACACTGTTTTCGATTAGAAAAGCTTTGCTAAAAACAACAAACCGGCATAAAAAATCGGCGCTGCTGTTGTAGATCCTCAAAACATGAAAAGGAGTTGCTAAAAGCATGGCATCCGGCCGGGCATCGTAGATTTGCAGGTTTACCTCAACCTTAGCTGTACCGCGGGTGCAAATACCTATAATATAGCCATCCGAACGATAGGGATATTCGCTCAAACTCAGTAATTGCTTTTCGTCAACAACAAAAAAATCGGCGCCGGCCAGCTTGTCCGCGTAAAGATCTGCAAATTTTGATAAGCTTAATTGTCCAACCTTATTATTCATATGATTCAATATTACAATTCAACTGCTGTATTAGTCAAAAAAATATAAAAAAGACAGTTGTAATTGGTTTTCCTTGTTTGATATTAAAAATAAGCTTTATCCGACTTTTTGACTAATATCTCCGCATTATAGACCTTTTTTTCTTTTCAATCCAAACTAATTTTATCCTGGCAGTTTCAAGTTGTAACCTAAATACAATTTCCTGTCGCGAACCAATTATAATTCTTATGAAAAAAATTTTACTATTGGTGCTCACCATGGCACCGCTGTTGGCTTTTTCCCAGGGTTTCCAGGTTAACCTGGGGGGGCAAAAGCAAATAGGTATGGGGCATACCGGTACGGGGATCGTACAGGATGGTGCTTCCATATTTTTTAACCCGGGCGCTGTAGCTATGCTGCCCGAAAATTATGTACAGGGAGGAATAAGTCCTTTATTTTTCAAATCTGTTTTCAACCCGGCCGGAACCTCCATACAGAATCACACTGCTAATAAGGTAGCAACACCCTTTGAAGCTTATGCGGTATGGGGACCTAAATCTTCCTTCTGGAAATTCGGGATAGGTGTTTATACCCCCTTTGGCGGCTTAACCGACTGGGGTAATACCTGGCAGGGTAAATATGTACTGGAAAGCCTTAACCTGAAAGCCATTTATATTCAG
This sequence comes from Mucilaginibacter angelicae, assembly GCF_042434235.1. Taxonomy (NCBI): domain Bacteria; kingdom Pseudomonadati; phylum Bacteroidota; class Sphingobacteriia; order Sphingobacteriales; family Sphingobacteriaceae; genus Mucilaginibacter; species Mucilaginibacter angelicae. The sequence continues at coordinate 177,556 of NZ_JBHLTS010000017.1, forward strand.
CCCACGCTAAGTATAAAACTGGCCGACTGGGTGAGCATAGGCGGAGGTTTTGTTTATAACCACGGTAGCGTTGATTTGACCCGGGCCATCCCCCTGGCAAACAGTAATGGCGAACCGGGCCAGGCCGAATTGAAAGGCGGCGGCAAAGGCTATGGATGGAATGCAGGTGTTTACTTCAAAACAGAAGCGGGCATAACCGTAGGGATCACACACCGGTCGCAGGTAAATACTACCATTTCGGCAGGCAATGCTATTTTCAAAGTACCGGCATCGCTGCAAAGCAGTTTTCCTCAACCTAATACTTTTAGCGCAACCATACCGCTACCGGCCACCAATTCAATTGGTTTCGGCTTTTATCCCCGCAAATGGATCCTGGCGCTGGATGTTAACCTGGTTAACTGGGATTCTTATAAAACATTATCATTTGATTATAAAACCAATACTGCGATATTACAGGATACCCATTCTGCCCGAAATTACCAGCAGGCGTTCAGTTTACGCGGAGGCGCTCAATATAAGGCTAACGATAAACTTGCCCTTCGTTTTGGCGGCGGTTATGCAGGCACTGCTGTTTTAGATGGTTACGTAACTCCCGAAGTTCCCGACGCAAACCGTGTTTATGGTACGCTGGGCTTAGGTTATACCGTAGCCAAACACCTTGATATTGATATCTCCTTTGAGTATGAGTACCTGATAAAGCGTACGCAAACCAATATCGAATCGCAGTTATCCGGAACATTTAAAACCGATGTATATATACCAGGTATCTCATTGGCCTATCATTGGTAACCCTTAAAGAAATTATTACATGAAAACGTTTAAACAGCATATTTTTATTATTGCAGGGTTACTGTTATTAAGTGCCTGCAAGCCTGAGATCCATACGCCAAAACCCTCTGCCGGCTCTGTTGATTTTTCAAGATACATCGCCTTAGGTAATTCGCTTACCGCCGGCTATGCCGATGGGGGCTTATATCTTGCAGGACAAGAGGTATCCTATCCCAGCATTATAGGCAAGCAAATGCAGTCGGTTGGCGGAGGAACATTTTCACAGCCATTATTCAGTACCGCCCAGGCTAACGGATCGGGTTATTTATCACTCACCGGGTTTAATGCGGATGGTACGCCTATCACAACACCAGTAACTACCAACCTTGCAATACGCGGAATACTTCCTGTCCCCGGTTTTGGAAATGTTACTTTATATACCAAATATACCGGCGACATTAATAACTATGGTGTACCCGGCATTAAGCTGCTGCATATCACTTACGCCCCCTACGGCAACCTTAACGGGTATTTTGAACGCCTGCTACCCGGTAATGCGCCAACAAACTCTACCACCTATCTTGGTTTTGTTATGGCCAAGCCGTTCACTTTTTTCTCAAACTGGCTGGGGAATAATGATGCTTTAGCTTATGCCACATCCGGCGGGGCGGGCGATGTGCTGACAGACAAAAGTACTTTTGCTGCCTTATACAGTGTATTGATAAACACCCTCACCGCCAAAGGCCAGAAAGGTGTTGTTGCAACTGTACCTGATGTAACCTCGATACCCTATTTTAATACTATCACCGTTGCTGCTATACTCGCCGGTGTACAGAAAGCGAATCCAGGTGTAAAAGCTTTGTATATTAATGCGCTGGTTTCGGGCAGTACTTATGCACCACGTGCGGCAACCGCTAATGATCTTGTCATACTTACCTTTCCTACAAGCAAGATCGGGCAGCCGGTTGCAACGCCTGTTGGCAATCTCCCATATGGTTTAACGCCATATACACCGATTGATAACCAGTATGTGCTTGACGAAAAAGAAGTGGCCCTTACCGCGGATTATGTTACTTCTTATAATAATACCATAAAATCTGTGGCGGCATCAAAAGGGCTGGCTGTATTTGATGCCTATACTTTTTTACAAAACATAAAACTGAACGGCCTGGTGGTTAATGGGGTTAGCGTTAATTCAAATTATATCAGCGGTGGCCTGTTTTCATTGGATGGCGTACACCTTACACCTCGTGGATATGCTATTGTGGCCAATGAATTTATCAAGGCTATTAACGACAAATACAACTCATCAATACCACAGGTAAATATATCAGATTATAATGGGGTTAAGTTTCCCTGATAGTCTTTAGTTCTAAGTCATAAGATGGTTTTATTATCCCCTCTTAACTTAGAACTTATGACTAAAATTATCCCGGGGCATTTTTAAGCTACACATTTGTATTGTCTGCAGATTGACTTTTACCCTTTTGCCCCTGGATAACCTCTTTTAACTTTTCGTTACTGTTGATAGTTTTTAAACCCTCTTCATAACCCATCATATAAATTTCCTCGGCGGCATCGACATCAAAAATACCATAGCCGCCTAAACCATGCGGTTCAATAACTATATCGCACAACATTTTACGCGCATTAAGACTCGAATTAATCGTTATCATGGCAGCCCTGTCAACCAGGTTTCCAAAGGATTTAATTGTTGAAACAACAGGCAAATGGTTACAACATGAACCTATGATCAGGTCGCAATTGCCTACCAATGGCTCAACAGGGAAATTATTGAGTATGCCTCCATCAACAAACATATGATCGTTAATGATAATGGGCCTGAAAATACCGGGCAAACAGCAGGAGGCTAAAATGGCTATATCCAGCTCACCCTCGGTAAAGTAAACCAGTTTTGCTTCTCCAATGTCGACAGCCGGAATGGTAACACGTGTTTTGAGGTTTTGAAAAGAGTTATGCGGAATGTATTTATTGATCAATACTGCGGTATGTAATATAGAGATCAATCCGTTGCTACCAAATGCCGGGCGTAACAACTTAAGCAGGCTGTTTTCCTTAATGATCCTTAAAATTTCTTTTGGTGCATACCCCTCTGCAAAAAAAGCCGCTGCTATTGCGCCCGCACTTGTACCAGATATATGCGAGAATTTGATACCATGATCGGTAAGGGCCTGCATCACCCCCAGGTGCGACACGCCTCTTACGCCGCCTCCAGACAACGCTAATCCTATCTTTTTAGAGCCATTTTGATCGATGTTTGTATTCATTGTGTATAGGTTATCATTAGCCGCTAACTATGACAAGTTAACTAAACATTGAGATCAATATATTACTTTATTCAAATAAGATAAATTTTTCCGTCAAATCATATTTCTATGCTAAGCAATGCCCCTACTTCTTCAAAACAACATAGCCTCAGCACTGCCAACACCCGATGTTGAACCAGCAGCCACCTCAGTTGCGCCACTCCTGTCATTGAGTTTTCTGATAACCTCATTATATCTACTATAAAAAGTTTCAGGCAGTTGCTCAAGTGAGCCTAATGAAAGCAAATCATAACAATAACATCATCGTTAATGCCTTTTTTCAGTATTTCTAAATATCAGTTGAGCAAAGAATGAGAGCAAATCATAGTGTTCAAGAAATCCCCCATGTCAATTTCTTTGAACGCTTTACCAGGGAAAAACACAGCAATTATTCACTTTTATCCTCCTAATTTTTATTAGCATATTTCGCTAAAACTCGCTCTACAACCATCAGGAAGCCGTAAATATGTTCAATTAATCTCCCGCTGTCTGTACAAATCCCTGATACATGCCCGTATCAGGGATTTTGTTTTTATATCCCTCTTTATCTATTCGGTAGTCTTTTGCCCTACAGGGCTCTTTTAATCAATGCGTCCCCATCTTCATACAGGCTCTCTAACATCGAAAGTACCTTCAGCAGAGGAGATTTTGACCATAATACATTCTATTTACTATTTATTTACAAAGTTTACATTTTAATTTACAATCCTGATTCCTTAAGCCGAAAAACATCAAAGTAGATTTGCCGTATCAAATTTATTAGGACATGAAAAACAAAAAAATGAAAAAATTATTTGTGTTTGTTCCGGCCGCCCTCCTGGTATTATTTCTACTAAATTCTTTTGTACTAAAAGAAAAGGAAGCGAAAAAAAAACCAACAGAAGAGACTAAATCAGGGCTTTTGAACATCGTTTTCAGATCTACTGATGGCGGAGAAACATGGCAGAACATTAGCGAAGGGTTGCCTGAAAAATTGCAGAAAGAAGGTGTGTGGAGTCATGGTTTATTTGCAAATGACCGTGGGCTCTATTTACGTACTGGCAATGGGGTTTATCACAGTGAACCAAATTCCACAACTACTTTTTGGACAAAAGAGATTTTCCCCGGTACACAGCGTGAGATTGCTCCTGGCAAGAATGGGATATTTGCATATAATTTCAGGGGACAATTTTTACATAAAATAAACGGCACGAGTGATTGGTCGCCCATGTATACGAATTTTCAGGAACAAGCCGTGCGCATAGACAAAACAATAGATTGGATGTACAAGAATTATAAAGAGAGGGAAGTACGCAGCGTTTTTGAAACTGCCGGAGGCACAGTTTTCATTAGCTCCAACAACATGCTTTTTAGATCTACTAACAGTGGAAAAACCTGGAAACAAGTGCACGTTGGAGACGGTAGAATGACATTGGCAGAGTCAAACGGTGTACTTCTGTCTACCAGCTATGAGGGAATATTAAGATCGACCGATGATGGTCAAAGCTGGGATCGTGTGATTAGTGAAGGCGGGGTTGGCATCGCTGTGGAACGTATTGAGGGAGGATTTGCAGCTATAGTAAACAACACAGTAACCAAAACAAACAGCATACACATTTCACTGGATAGTGGAAAAACCTGGAATACCATAGGCGAAGAACTTCAGCCTTCCTGGAATAGTTTATTAATGAAAAAAATAGGCTTACTTCAATCTTCATCGGATATTTTATCTATCAAACAAGCGGGCAAATATTTAATATGTGGTCGCTCTGATGGTGTATTCCGGTCATCTGACATGGGCAAAACATGGGAAAAACTGTTACTTCCTGCTATAGAAAATAAGGGCTTCAGTTTATCCGTTTCAGGCAACGTGATTTATGCCATGCCAAATAAAGGGTGTTGAAAAATTCTAAACTCCTATAATAAAATCGCAACAAAAAGCTCTTAAATCAATGACTTAGGGGCTTTTTTTATTTTAGCCCCCTCTCAAAAATCGCATATAAACACATAGCTAAGCCTGGCATCATCAGTACCCATCGTAAAGGATGGAGCGGTTAAAATTCAAAAAGGATGTAACGGAGCCATCTTTTTTGCGTCTTGCAATAAAAAGATCTGCCATGCGCTACGTTTTTCTCTTACTATTATTCTGTGTTGCTGTAAAGCACTCCAGGGCCCAGTCCGGTACTTACCAACAGATTGATTCTATTATGCAAACCGCTCATGAGCGGGGTATATTCAATGGTAATATCCTGGTAGTCCAAAAGGGTAAGGTCATTTACCAGCGCTCCTGGGGCTATGCTGATGGCAGCAGGACAAAAATGCTGACGCCGGACATGCGTTTTGATATCGGTTCCATCAGTAAAGAGTTCAATGGCACGGGGATCATGATCTTAAAAGAACGAGGCCTGCTCAGTCTGGATGACCCGATCAGTAAGTTTTTACCGGCTTTACCCGCCTGGTCGGCCAAAGTTAAGATCAGGAACCTGATCAATTACACGAGTGGCATCCCTCCCGTTGAAGGCAACGCACCGGAAGTTGACAGTGTGATCCTGTCCAAACTGATGTCGCTGAAAGCCTTGAGCTTTGAACCGGGCACTGCCTATATCTATAACCACTACAATGTATATCTCCAAATGCGCATCATTGAAAAACTAAGCGGGATGCCTTATGCGGATTTTATTAGAAAGCAGATCCTGATCCCCTGCGGCATGACTTTATCAGCGATTGATTATTCTTTAAATGCGGAAGATGCGGCGAAAGCCTTTGACAGCGAATATAAGGACACACCTTACCCTCCGGGTATGAGCGGCTGGGTACGTTTGCCGGTAACCGACCTGTACAAATGGGCAGAATGCCTGGACAGCTATCAAGTGATCTCCAAAGCATCAGTAAACGAGCTGGCTGCTAACTTTCCGGGTGGTGAAAGCAGCCTGGGAACGTCAGGGCTGGAGAACGGTGAATTGGTATGGCACCAGCACCAGGGCTCCAATAACAATTACGAGGCCCTTTATTACAGTAATTTGAAAGACCAGGTGACCATTGTGATGATGACCAGCAACCAGCAAATGAAAGTGTATGGAATTAAATTCGCCATTTTAGCGGCGCTGAAGGGCGAGCCTGTTATCGTACCGAAAAAATCGCTTTACCTGGAAATGAGGGCTAAGATACTGGCTGATCCTGACCGGGGGCTTGCTTTTTACAGGGATCTGAAAGCTAACCATCAGGACCAATATGATTTTTCATCCGAGATCCCTGACCTGATCAGTACAGGTAAATATTTGGAACGGCGGAATAAATTGGATGATGCGGTTAAAATATTCACGGTAGCTGTTGCTTTAAATGGCAAAGCTGCGGATATTTCGTATGGCTATGAACTGATCGGCGAATGTTATTTCAAAAAAGGCGACAAGTCCCGTGCTACAGAAAACTATACCAAGGCGCTGGAGATCGATCCTAAAAACAAGAATGCGGAAGGTATATTGGCAACGCTTAAAAAGACGCAGCCCTGATGAGGCAATGCGTTATCGGCAACGGTCGATATATGTTTATTGAACGATTTATTGAGTAGTCTAATTTATACTTTTTAATATATTGAAAATCAAAAACTTACACGCAAGGTTCGATTCCCGCTTTGAGTACTATTTTAGACAAGTTGTCAATTTTATTGACAACTTTTTTTATGCAAGGTTGACCATCTAAACAGGCGTTTCTAAAAAACATCTAAATTTTGCACTTAATTTTTTCCAAGTTTTTCCATAATTTGATCCTGCATTTTCTTTTTAAAATCGTCATCAAGTTTAATACCCCTGGTGACCTGCGGCTCATTGAACAGATTATGAACCAATTTATTAATCACTATACTTTGTTGCTCAAACATCCGACACTCGGAGCAACCCACCAGGTGTAGCTTCAGCTCCGATTTCTCACGGATAGTTATACTGCCTACCTGTTTTTTCTCAATAAGCCATGTCGCTTTCCTGCAATTGTTGACAATATTTTTTAACGTATTTTTCAAACCGGGTCTATGAAACGGTGAATTGCTTCATCGGCGTTATCTTGAAATGAGGTATTTTTCAAATCAGTGTAAAAAGCACTCTGGTCAACCACGTCCCCCGATAACTTACCTTCTTTACTTGCATAAAAAACGCCGCTTTTAAATCGCTCATCCGAAATGCCATCTACAAAGCGTTTAGCACCTATTTCTAACGGATGCACCATTCCTCCAATCAATGGGAATACAATAGGCATCATCAAATACTTCAACATAAATTTCATTGCCGGGGGCAAGCTATCTGGTGCATTAGTTCCGCCCGTGTTCCCGGGACTTACAACAACAAATTTGAAGTCTGGATATTTTCTTGCCATTGATAAGGTCCACATTGTTACTGCATATTTGACATATCCGTATGCTTGAATTGCTTCGAACTTATCACCAAAATATGATCCATCAAGAACAGCAGCAAACTCATCTACAGAAGAAGTCTTCATCGCAACCGGTTTCATTCCGAGCATCTTTACTCCCGGTACAGCTTCCGCACTTACTGATAGTACTGTTTTTTTTAATAAATCACGTTTTATTAATTCTTCCACTAAAATTACATTCCCTAAAATATTCGTAGCTGCTAAGTAATTCATACCGGAAGTTGTAATTTTCGCGGCCGTTTTGCCAACTACTCCACCTGCATTTAAAATTATTGCATCAATAGGTTCCTTTATTTCTTCTACTGCTTTTCTTACGGAATTTGCATCCGCAACATCCCCAATAATAATTTCAAAAATCTCTTTTCCCGTTTGCTCCTCAAGGTCTTTTTTTGCTGCTTTGGCTTTCGATTGATTTCTACAGAAAAGAATTACCTTTTTTGTTTCTTTTTTCAATGCTAACTGTCGGGCAGCTTCTTTCCCGATCCCAGCATTTGCTCCGGTTATTAATATGCTTTGGTTCATTTCTCTATCCTTTAGATATATTTAATTCGTTTATGCAATAGTACGACTATCGAAATAATTAACCAAGCAATTCAACTATTTTATTACGAAAATGGAATAGTACGATTAACGAATTAAATAAACAAAAAAATATTAAAGCTTAATTGAAGTGACGAGTTGAGCGAGATTAGCAATAAGTGTTGCCTGCTCCGTTTCGCTCAAATGACCTAATACCTTTTTTGCCATGATTTCTCTCCGGTTTTTGAATTCTTTATAAGAGGCTTTTCCTTTCCGGTCAAGTTCAACTTTTACGACGCGCCGGTCGTCATTAGAATTATACCGTAAAAGGAATTTATTGGTGACAAGCTTATCAACAATGGTGGTCAAAGTACTCAGTGGCGCTTGTATATAATCAGCTATATCACTCATTTTGACACTCCTTTTTTCCCCGATAAATGCGATAATAAATAATTCTTTTTCATTGAGATCACCACATATCTTGCAGCAATGCTCGGACTCACTTTTTATCGCATTATTTAAGTTGAACATGACGGATATGAACTTTTCCGCATTTCCCGCTTCTACTACCATATTGATTTTTTTAACTGAACTTTAAAATTTTAAAGGATTACTGTCCGCTACAAAAATAGACGATTAAATTCAAAAAATTTAGTGCTCCTTAATCCGGCATTTCCCTTTTATCCGACATTATCAGTTTAAGCTTATTAATTAAAATTATGAACTAAAATTCGACTACAGTTCTTGGATTTCTACCTGTTCCTTTGCTTTTTGATCGTAAACCAGGAATTTGACCTTTTACTATATCATTAATTCTCCAGGCATCCTTTGAAAGAACTGCATAGTTAGCACCGGTTCAATCAAAAACAGATTAGATATTTAAAATCAACCCCAATTACCAAACAGAGTGGCTAAACGTTTCAGGTCATCTAAAAATTGGTTCGTGTGGACATCGGGATTGAGTACTTGAAAATGAAGCGATTAGGTAAAAGACACTAATCGCTTTTTTATTGCCTAAAATTTCCGGGAAAACATTGGTCGAACATTTTCCTTATTCTTGTTCTCATTCAGAAACCCCATTTTCATTAAACGAATCGATCCTGAAGAAGTAAGGAACCATCCCTCCTGCCCGTTGTTGTTATTTTTTCTCCGAGTTCTTTCCCAACCATACTCCTTTGCGTGATGTTTTATAAGAAAATATGCGGGGCGCCAATAGTAACAAACTTAAAATGGATGAGGGAAATACTTGTTGTCTACCTCTCCATTTTCAAACAAATCCACTATGGCATATCCGGGCGGCGTTTCCCTGTAATAATATTTACCCGCCGATTGTTTATCCCCATCTTCCCACCAAAATCCGCTAAGCGCGCCATTGCAGTAATAATAAACGCCATCGTATTCAGCACTATCCCTCAAGTGAATATGACCACTCAGACAGGTGATCTTTTTATCTCTATGCTTATAAAACAAATCGGTGATATACCTGGAATCGGTATGGTTACCACCTTCCATGATAGTACTTACGCCTAAAATGGGGTAATGGCTCAAACATAATACAGGTGTTTGAGGGCGCAAAGCTGCTAAATCATCTTCAAGCCATTTTCTTTGTTCAGGATCAAGGGAACCGGCATTGTCATTATTACTGTCAAGTACCACAAAATGCCAGCCTTTTTTGTCAAAGCTGTAAAACCTGTTCGGAACCTCCAATTGCTTTACCACATATGATTTACCATACATCGGGTCCTGTTTATCGGGCGCAGCCCACCACATATCATGATTGCCCAGGCAACTAAATACCTCGTAACTTTTAAATTCTCCCCTTAATTGCTTCCAGATATTCCATTGCTCGCTAACCCTGTCGCGGGTAATATTTCCATAATCAGCGGCGTAAATGGAATCTCCTCCATTCAGGAAAAAATCTACATTGTGCTTTTTGATTTCCACCAGACATTGACGAAAACGCTCGGGCGCGTTATACTCCGGGCGAATATGTACATCAGTGATATGAGCTATACGCAATACTCTTTTGCGCCTGTACTTTTTTTCTTCGGCAGAAACTATTGAAGTAGTTGTGGCCAGCGCGGCAGTGCCAACCGTCAATCCTATATTTTTTAATAAATCTCTTCTTTTCATAAGTTTTAAAATTGTTTCAATTAGTTATAGTAAACTTATTTCGCCGAAATAGTTCCATCCGCATCAATCAATAAGCGGCAACTTTGCCCCGATTTGATTGCAAATTTTGGCCATTGTACAAAAGCCGTATAACCAAGTGGCTTTTGCGCCTGTATAGCTTTTTCTGCAAATACAGCAACATTCGCGTCAAACGAAGTAGGGTTCTTTACTTCGATTAAAATTTGCCTTCCCTTTTGGCTGATCAGCTTAGCTTCTACATGATCAAAAACAGTTACTTTCTTCTTGTCGGTTTGTACATAAATTCCGGGAAGTTCCAATGCCATTAACATCCCATCGGTTTCAGTCCATGAGTTGCGGGTATTAATAAAATTACCCACGCTGCCTTTTCCCTCTGCATCACTTGGCTGGATTCGTTCCATACTGGAGCCAACCAAATTGTTTGTGGTGATATGACCAGGTGGGATATTTACCGCTTCAGCATGGGCATGCTGAATATCGCGGATAAGGTCCGCATATTTGGCATCACCGGTTGCCCGGAACAATTTAAACAGATAATCACCTGATGCGCAACATATTCCCGGCGCTGCATGTTTGTTTTGTATACTTGCCCACACAGCACCTGCCATATTACATTGCAGTTTCCCTATCTGGCTTTCTGATGGAAACACCGGGTCATAAGAAAGTGTCCAGGTTGAGCACAGCGCAGCCTGAACCTTTGCTTTTTCTAACCAACTTTTATCCCCGGTAAAATTGTATAATGCCATTAACGATTCCATAAAACCAAAAGCCGATTCAGAATTGGCATCCATGGAAATATCACCACAGTCACCGCCGGTAAGCCCTTGTTTCACAACATCGCGGTTATAATAAAAACCAGCCGACTCCTTAGCAACCTGCAACCATTCCGGTTGTTTAAAATAGTCGGATGCAATGGCCAACCCGGCCGGTGCAATAGCGCCGGCTGTGGAATTAAATACTGCGATCTCGCCTGTTTCGGCTGCTATATACTGGCCAAACTCTCCATGTGCTTTCCAGGTATTGGCAAAGGCGGCAGCCAATCGTTTTGCCGCGGTTTCCCACTCCGGCTTTACCACACTACCATAACCCTGGGCTTTGAAAAGCAGCAAATGCTTCATCAGCCACAGGAGGGCATCGGCATTTTTGCGAACCATTGCCTGAGGCTCAGGAAAATCAGGGCTCATCTTTTCAGCGAGTAATTTCCCATCAGCAGTTATCCCACCATAAAAATAACCGCTTTTGCCCTGAAGCTTGTTTACAACAAAATCAAGCTCTGCGGCAACTCGCTGCCGTTCTTTTTCATTATTAAGGGCAAGCATCGGGTAACTGTTCATCATTCCGCTCACCCAGCCTAATTGAAAATCCTTATTGTTTTCAGGCAAATAATAGCTACCTGCCGGTACCCTGACAAAATTATTACTGCAAATGGTAGTAGCAAGTTCCAAAAGCTTACTCATCGGAAGCTGGTTACGGGGATGATTGGAACCTGTAAACGTTTTCCTAACCTCCATAAATTTGGTGAGCAGATCGGGAATGCTATTCGCAGTAAAAACGTAGACCCTAAATTTCAAAGCCAACTGATCTCCTTGCTTCCAATCAGGTGCATGATCTCCGCTTGGATGAAAATCGCCAAAGCCGGGTGCTTGTTGCCTGACTGCAGGAGCCGAGATGGCAAATACACAGCTATCTTGTGTCTTATTTTCAGAAATGGTCATTCCGTGATTGCCAAATTTTGATTGCTGGTCAGTCAAAATAATAACCCCCTTTTTTTTAGCAGGAGAAAAAAAACACATCGCCGGAGTAGCGGCATTACCCGTTTGTAATTCGATCGCGGAAGCTTTCCCTTTTTCTATCGATAATCTTGGGTTATTAGAAATAGTAAGCGGCACCTGAGCATTATAATACATATCCTTTGTATATGCCGGATTATAGCCATTTCCGACACTTGCATACCTGTTGCCATTATATATGCTGGCCGGAACCATTACATAATTATCACGGCTCCAGTTGCCAAAATCAAAAGAAACCCCAATCGCGGTAGAACTGGCTTTACCGCGGGTAAGAACTATACTGGCTGTGATATCCCTCGCTTCGGGATGGCCCATTACAGGTTTATCTTGCAATTGTAACTGCCAGGTATTAGTCCCGGCTTGCAATTTGCCTTTCTCAAATTGTTGTTTTGCGATCAATCTGACACCACCAAATTGGCTGATGCTGAAATGCATATTACCATTTAGCTGTTTCAGCATGTTTTTTGTTAAACTGGTTTGTACCTGAGCCCTTACGCATGCGGACGTCAGAACAAAAACTATTAACGTAAATGCGTATTTCTTGAAATTTACAATCATTGTGGTTCGGGACTTATTAAATTTTGAGCGGCATTATATTTTCTGACCTTCTCCCTTAGTAACTACAACAAGTTCAAATTTGATATTATCGGCAGTATTGGGCTGTAACGCTTCAATCTGAATTTGCGATTTCCCTTTCGGTAATTTCTCCCCGGTATTTTGGGCTATCTCCTCTATTTTCTTCCGGTTTCTATCAGCAGTATAACAGGATCCGTTTTTAAAGATGATAAACTGGCCGTCGACAAGCTTTTTGGCAACTGTGAATACCTTGCCATCCGGCAGGGTGATCTTTAACCCGCCGGCTTCTACATTTTTGGGGGTATGGATCTGTAAGGAAAACTCCAGCGCCTGCGGTTCAAATTCGTTGATAAGCTGGTAAACATGTCCGTCCGGACTGAAAGATTGTTCAACGAACCTGTTCTCCTTTATCGGGAATAACAGGAAAAATCCTTCCCCCAACTTTTCCAGGTGGAATTTATAACTAAGATCCTTCAACCTATCCTTAAGAGCCTTGGTAAAAATACCGGCCGCCCTGGCATCTTCCCAAACCCGGTAAGCTTTAAAAATAGCGTCTTTCTCCGCGCAATTCTCTACAGACCTTTGGTTCAAGCCCAGCATATAATTTGCGTCCCAGCCTATTGATTTTGCCTGTAAATTTTCGGCATCAGCCACCGTCCAATCGCTGCTAAGGTTGATAATCCCAAAGGTTGCAGGTAAATAGCTGCTTTGGAAAACGTACCGCATATCCTTTCCTTCTATCCCCCATTTGTTTAACACAGGATTAAACATATTGTCTCCACCGCCAACATTGCAAACACTCATATAATGCCAGCTTCCTTCGTTAACGGCGCTGCCCATAACACGCAAATATTTACCGCCATGCTGCTTATAACTTTCAAACAGTTTACCAAAAAAACGTTTAAATGAGTATTGGCCATGCCCCTGATATATACAGCTTTCCAAACCGTCAAAATCAACATAATCCATATGGCCCTCTGTTAACCATTTGCCATAATAGTCTGCATATTTTTCCTGCAAATTCATATCCGGGGCAAAACCGTGATAACAGTTTGGCTGTAGTTTTACAATAGTTGTTCCTTTCTTATACGTTCCTTTTTTGGTTCCGTACAGTCCCCTTTTAATGTGCAAAAATGTATAGGGCCTGGTTTGGGTGATCCCATTATATTCAATTAATTCCTTTCCAATTTTCAAAACATTGGTATGGTTTCCTTCCCAGCCGCCGTACTCGTTAAAATAAGCCTTATCTGCTACGGTAATAACGCTATCCTGTTCAGACAGATCTTTTGAAATTATAGTACGCTGCATGATAGCCAGGCTATCGCTCGGAATGGGGGTAACGTCACTATTACTTCCAGGCTGCAGGAATTCGCAAAGTGTATGCAAACCGTACCTGATGCCATTTTTTTGCATTAGTGCGCCATATTGGGCAATGCTCATTTCGGGCGAATTGTTAAAATTTACCGTCTTGCCTGCCCAGCGATTGGCCGGGTTCGGATAATATTCGCCCATCCCCTCGTCCTGTACGGCGTGAAGACCAAGTTGCTTTGTATAGGTCATTAAACTATCATGCGCGCCGCTCCAGGCAATATCAGGCCGATAAGCTTTAGGATCTTTGACCCATTTGCCGTCAATTTCAGGGTGTGGTAAACCTTCATTCAGCACTATCTTTTCAATAGTGTGCAAACCTAATGAATCAGGGCAGGCATAAAGCGCTATCGACGACCCGATAAACCCCGCATTTACAGGTAAAACAAGCTGATAACGGGGCGCGTTCACTTTGGGGTCAAGCCCCGGAGGCAATACAGGGAAACGGATCATCTGCTCTTTCCTGCGATCCCTGGAATGCATGCAGATGCTTGAACCAAATGCAGGTTCAAGTTTGGCGGCGTCGCCGTATTTCATTCTGAAATACTCTTCAGGATGCGAATAAAAAGCAACGTCATTAATCCCATCGCCACCGATGGTAAAAACCTGACCTTCTTTAAGCCCCGGAGGCAGGGGATATTTTACAGGATCGGGAGAGTGAATGAAATATGACATGAACGACATATCACCGCCCGAAGGCGGGCCATCCGTAGTATTGTCATTCAGGCCAAGCATCCCGATGGCAAAATCATCACTTCTTACCACCCCTATAATATCTCCAATTGTTTTTGAAATATTTGTTTTATAAGGCCCCCAAACAATATTATCTATATCACCTGCCCTGCTGAGCGATAACAGTTTGAAACGCAGGTATTGTTGCTTTTGATCGGCTTTTATTTTGGCTTCTGAACCATTTGAAAATGTTAAGAGGATCTCGTTTTTACTTTTATTATAAATTGCTTTCTGCGGTAATATGTATTGCCCGTTACGGTACAATGACATCAATGCGGATGATAATCCTTGTGGGCAATATTCTCTTTTTGTATTACGGTCTGCTATGGATGTAATAAACCCTTTGCCGTTTATTGCTATTTTGGCGTATTGGGTTTGTAAATTGATATTTTGTGCATGAAGTACACCAACGTATGAAAGCGTAAGCACTACGCATGCCATAACGCGAATAAATTTTAAATAATTCATTTAGTGATTGTAATTGGGGAGGATGAATAAAACCGCAGTTACCTTTGTTTGGCAGCCACGTTGTTCAAGCACCCGGTTTTCTAATAATTAATCTTTAAAAAATGGAGCCGAATTTAAAAACAGGGCCCTTATCTCTTCTTTATTTAAGATCCGGCTGAATACTTTTAAATTAGCCAATAACACTGAAGCGGAAAGATGGCCGCTATTGCTTCCAATTGTTTTTAGCGGACATACAAATTGCTTTTCAACAGTATCTGTTTCGTTGCCGTTGATATATAATGTACAAGAATTATGGCCGCCGGTTAAAGTTATTTGCGTCCATTTATTTGCCGGAGCACTGCTATTAAATATTTGACAGTAAAAATCTTCACCGTCGCCGGCGTATTCTTTGTACCCAACTGTCCGGGCTATGCCAATACCCGTCTTTTGGGATTTCTTATCTTTAAGGTTCAAAAAAATTGTTCCGTAAGGAGATTCGAACAACACCGTAGTTGTGTCGGAACTATCCATGTTTTTTACGCAGAAACTCAATGTCCATGGTTGTTCAAGTTCATCGGCTTTTAAATTTAGCTTAACAAAATCATGTTTACCAAGCGCCAATACATGCATTGACTCATAACCGTTTAAAGGCTTTATTAATTGCTTATTTACAGCATCGGGTAAATTGCTTTTTTTAAAAAAAACATCAACGATGGCATCGGAATTTTTGGGATTTTCCAATAACCTTGTGTCGTTTACTTGCGGTATATTTTTTAAGCTAACGGTTCTCTTTATAAAATCATCAAAAGTAGGTGACATTTTATTACCCCACAGCTTTTCGGCCATTACCGGTAAGGCTATCGCAATCTCTTCTGCTGTTTCATGGTAAGTAAAACCCATAGGCCCAAGATCATTCCATACGTGCAACTTTGCCCCTAACAAATTAGATTCGCCTGTATTCAGTTGCTGATCAGGCCCAAAATCATTAGGCGCCCATTTTTCATATAAAAACTTGTTGTCTACGCCATAGTAGTTGGCCCCGGGAACAACATATAACCATTCATCTGTGGATTGGACCAATTGATGCCCTGCTTTAATCTGTTCTTTGGCATCCTTACCCAACCACATATCAATTACTATGTTACTATCAATAGGTGTAAATCCTATCATCTGGTTGTACCCTGACCATATCATTACTTTTTTACCCTTACCACCTATGTATTTATTGAAATGGTTGATGTAGTTGCAAAAGCCTGCCGCAAAGGCCTTACGATCTTCCGTTGTTGATGCTTTTTTAAACCTGTATTCGTCGGTTCCGATATGAAAATAGGGTGACGGAAATAACGGCACAAACTCGTCGTATATCTTTTCCATCATGTAGGTGGTTTTGGGATTCAGTACATCTAATTGTCCATCCTGTAAATCATCATTTTTTAGTTCGGGCGCAATATCCAAAATACTCATGGCATGGGCGGGCGCATCAATTTCCGGAATGATATTTATACCACGATCGGCAGCGTATTGTATCAAATCTTTAATTTCCTGTTGCGAGTAAAACCCATCTTTTGCCGTTAGTTGAGGGTATGTTTTACTTTCGATCCTAAAAGCCGCGTAGTGTTCGCCATGGAAAGCCTGGTCGTTTAAATGCAGCTGCAATTGATTCATTTTATACCAACTCATGCGGCATATGTATTCTTTCAATTGGGATATAGGGAAAAATTTTCGCCCGACATCCAACATAAAGCCTCTGAAAGGATAAGCCGGAATATCTGAAATAGTATAACATGGAATAGTTTGTTTATCAGCGCTCTGTTCAATTAATTGCAGCAATGTCCTGATGGCATAAAAAACACCAGCCTCATCCATCGCCTTTATAGTAATCTGCTCGGGCTTTATTTCCAGGTTGTAAGATTCCTTTTGAAGTTGAGTTACCTGCCCCTTAGGCATGATTTTTATAATGATGCTGTTTTTTCGTACATCTGATTTTACCCTAATCGCGTGCTTTGTGGATTGCAATGCATTGAGATCTTCACGGAATATTGCAACAGTTTTTTGCGTTAATACGGATGGTTTAAATTTGAATGCCGTAGATGCATTGATAATAAAACTTCCGCTACCGGCCTGCCATTCGTGAACTGCCGGAATAACGTTTGGCGCAATATTATTCACCTGTGCATGCAGGGCCGATTGCATTAAGAAAAAGAAGGTGATGTATATGATTGTTTTTTTCTTTGAGATCATTCGAATGGATTTCGATATTGTTTTTAAATAACAATTGAGGTAACTGAAAGATAATAGCTTCATTTTGCCACAATTGTTACAGCGGCAGCTTCTAATCCATCACTATTTACCTTTACCCTGAATTTACCTTTCATTCCTTTTTTTGTGCGGACGATAACCAGCGCTAATCCATTGAACGCCGGGCGCTCATGGCTTTTGAAGGAAATTAAACTGGTTGCGTCGCCGTTATCTGTCGCGACAATTTCACCCGGCCCTTCCACTATAAATTTTACTAAAGGATGCGATCGCGGTACAATCAACCCTTCTTTATCTTCTACTTTCACAGTAATGAAGGCAAGGTCGTAATCATCGGGCCCAATCACAGTTCTATCGACCGAAAGAGATAGTTTTGCCGCCTGGCCCGTTGTTTTAATTATATCCGTAGCCCATTCCTTACCGTTTTTATAAGCAACTACTTTAACGGTTCCCGGCTCATACTTTATGCTATCCCAAATCAAACGATAATCCACATCGGGCTTCTTTTTTTTGCGTCCCATGCTTTTATCGTTGACAAACAATTCAGCCTCGTCACCTGATGTATAAACATGTACCGGAATATTCTCCCCAATTTTTTCTGCCCAGTTCCAGTGCGGCAGAATGTGTACCATAGGCAACTCCGGTCTCCAGTGTGATTGGTATAGATAAAATCTGTCTTTCGAAAATCCCGCCAGGTCTACGATGCCGAAATAACTACTGCGCGAGGGTGGGTTATGAATTCGCATTTCCTCCAGTTTCTGTTCCAATTCAGCCTTTTTGGAAGGATCATTCCTGAAGTTAAGCAGGTTTGTTTCATCAGAACCATAAGGCGTTGGTTCGCCGAGGTAATCAAAGCCTGTCCAGACAAATTCGCCCAAAAGGTTAGGAAATTTAGCATTAGTGCGAAACTGCTCATCTGGACTACAACCCCATCCGGGTTTTGCGGTATCATATGAGGATATCTGCCAGTTCTGATATTCCTTCTCCCCAAAATACTCCCCTCTTGAAGACACACAGGAAGCTGTTTCACTGCCTATAGTGGGTTTATTCTTGTAACGCGGGTCTGCATCCCATTTAGGTTGTTGACTAAAAAAGTAATTGACACCCATAACATCTAATGCTACAACCGCGCCGGATTCCCTACCGCCATCGGGATCATTATAGCCATTGGAAATTGGACGTGTTGGGTCTTCCTCATGCACAACGCCGGCAAGATACTTAGTCATCTCCACATCCCGCTGATCCATTACCTCATTACCGATAGACCAGATAAATACAGAAGGGTGATTACGGTCACGATGAACCATCGCCTTCAGATCCTTTTCGTTCCACTCATCATAAAGTTGATTATAGTCAAGCTTTTTTTTCCCATGTTTCCAGCAATCAAAGGCTTCGTCCCAAACCAAAAAGCCCATTTGATCTGCCAATTCGAGTAATTCAGGTGCGGGTGGATTGTGAGATGTGCGCAATGCGTTGCAACCCATTTCCTTAAGTATTTTGAGCTGGCGTCTTAATCCACTGATATTAAAAGCAGCGCCAAGCGCGCCAAGGTCGTGGTGGTTGCATGTGCCCTGTACAGCTACCCTTTTGCCATTGAGCAAAAAGCCTTTATCGGCAGTAAATTGTAATGTTCTGACACCAAAAGGAGTATTATAAATATCCACCACTTTCCCATTTACAATTACCGACGTTTCGGCGACATATCGGTTTGGTGAAACAATATCCCAGAGTTTAGGGTGAAATATAAATGCCTGCAAATTGGTTGTAACGCTATCTCCAGCGCCTATTCTTATTACCGACCTTTTTGCAGAAATTACTTTTGCCCCCCGCTGGTTGCTTGCGTTGAGTTCATATACATCGGTACTGACAAGTGCGTTTACTGGTATTAGCCCCTGGTTATCTACCGAGATGGCTAATTTTACCTTAGCGGCATTTTTACTGATTTCGGGGGTGGTAATATAGGTGCCCCAATGCCCAATATGCACCTGGTTTGTTTTTACCAGCCAAACGTGCCTGTAAATGCCCGCGCCCGGATACCACCGCGAGTCCCACTTCTCCGTATTCAGGTTAACTGCTAAAACATTCTCTCCGCCAAATTTCAAATAGGGAGTTAAGTCCATGCGAAATGAACTGTAACCGTAAGGCCACGTGCCAAGATAATGACCGTTAAGCCAGACCCTGGCATAGGCCATTGCCCCATCAAAATCAACAAATATTCTTTTGCCACGATCTGCTTCCGGAATATTAAAATGTTTACGGTACCAACCGATGCCTTTCCAGGGTAACTTACCGGTTTCGCCGGCAAGATCCATACGAAACGGCCCCTGAATTGCCCAATCATGAGGTAAATCCAGTTTTTGCCAGGATGCATCGTTTACGGCAACCTGCTCCAGTCCCTGAGGTTCTGGTATCGTTGTACCTTGCGGCTGCAACCCAAATCTTGAAAAAAGCCAATCATTATCGAAAGACCGCCTATCTGATGCCCCCATAGTTACAATGGCTTTGGTATTAATGCCGGCCCGGGGTTTAGCTGTCTTAATTTGTGCAAAGCCAATTTCAGGCTGGCCAATGCAAACCAACAGCGCCAACATCCCTGTTAAGAGAAAATTTTTCATTTTTAAAATCAAAATAGGATATAACATTACCAGGCCCATTTTACTCAATGGTAAACCACGTATAACTTTCAGGAGCAATGGTGAAGGTTAACTCTATCTCATATTTCCTATCTATTGGATATTTTTTTGCCGTTCCTTCCTTCTCCCTAACCAATGCCGTATTTGTTAGGCCAGTATAGTATAGCGGGACTTTTATGGTTCTTCTAATACTAACTTTAAGTGGATTGTAAAGCATGAGCATTCCTTTTGTACCCAGTTTAGGGTTAACATGCAGCAACCCATCCCAGTCTCTGCCGTCTGCCCGGCGAAGATGTATGATCTCCGAATTAAGGATACTGCGATATTTTTTGTACCAATTGATGACCCCTACTACCATCTTTCGGGTAACTTCAGTATCGTACAATCTTGGTCCCCGGTAACAGGCCTGAACTCCCGCTCCGTAGTATTGCATCATCAGTTGTTCATAATCTTTCAAATGATCAGAGAGCGGCTCCAGCACAGCCTCCGGGCCGCCGCCCTGATACCGGGTAAGCGGAACAAATCCCCAACCCATGGCAGGGGTCTTTTCCCAGGTGCCGTCAAAAATATTCTGACGGTTCAATATCATTTGTTGATCGCGCGGTAAAGAGAAATTGACCTCCCTGTAGCCTAAGGCAATTTTATTGGTACCATCCAGAAAATACCAGTCCGGAGCGTTGACATAAACGCCATGTTCATTGCACCAATGATATAATCCTTTTTGCAATTCCATTTGCCGCCATTGGCTATCATCCAGGTTTTTATGACCGGGGTGGGTAGTTGACGCACAAACATCACCAGGATAAGGGCCATCGTTTTCAAAAATGTCGAACCCTGTTTTACTGATAAAGTATTTTAATTTATCCAGATAAGCTAAACCCCATTTACTGCCCAAACAAGGGGCATTGCCAAAAAAGGCAGCGGCATCAGGCTTTTTTGTTACCGGATCGATCACATCGTCTTCATCACTGATCCGCCTTGAACTGAATAAGGAATAGCCTCCTATCATGATGTGTTTACTGTGCGCGTAATCTGATAATGCTTTCCAGCGTCTGATATTATTGGCCGAACTATCCTCCATATTACAGTGGCTTCCAAAGCTCAGGATCAAGGCTTCGTATCCGGTCGCCGCGCATTGATCTACAGCGTTCTTTACATCCTCATCATTACGGCTTACCAGGTGCATAAAAATGGGATTTTCGGTTGTCCAGGGAGCTATGGTATTATACATTTTCCTGATGGCCAATCCTCGTCTTTCGCGGTCATAACTGTCCATTAGCAGTTCATAAGTGCGCACAGAGTTAAAAACTTGTCCCTTGCCTAATTCTATGCCTTTGGCTTTTTCAGGATATACTTCCAGCAAGCATGGCGTCTGATAATTATAATTTACCTGCGATGTATAATTGCTATCCGCTTTCCAATGGGTGGTTTGGTCACTGATATCATACCGCATAGAGTTGTTAAAAGCGTAGTTAGTTTCCAGATAAAGGCCATGCTGTTTTTCCATTTGAGCAGGTGAACCAACTACGGCACTCTCCTCTTCTACCGTTGCAAGTACCTCATTTACTACTCTGTTTAACTTTACCATATTATTCCCCTTATTCTCAATTGAAAGCCACTTCACGATAAGAGGGATATTATTATACAATTCGTAATGTACGGTAACAAGCAAATCCTTCAAGCTATCAATATTTATTTTATAGATAAATGACAGCATTTTACCAGACCCGGGAACAGTATTTAAAGCCCATCCGCGCGGCTTCCAGCGGATATAAGGGGGAATATCCGTTACAGAAAAGGATTGAAACTGAAAATCATTTTCATTGTTTTTAAACCCACTTACCCATTCAGGCAGCAGATAAGCATTTTCCTTTTGACCGTAAAGCCCTCCGATATTATATTCCTTGCCATCAATGGTTAACCGGGCTTCCGGCTTTACTGCCCTCAGCAATTGCTGACCACTGCTCATATTACTGTAATCGATGCAGGCGACATTTTGCTGAATACGGAAAGCCCTTTTTACTAAACCGTTGCTAAGAATAATATCCTTACCATCAGCATACACATCAGCCTTCTGCTGAGCAGGATTTACCAACCAATCCTGGCCAGGCGTTGATCTCCCACTTTCCTTCCAAACGGGTAACTTGCTGATCTGACCTTTCAAATTGGTTGAATGGACGATACCTTGTGCATAAGTTTGCTGCTGAATGAGCATCGGCATCACAAACACCAGTAGAAAGAAAAAAGGTGTATTCAATTTATTTATCATATTCTGACGTTTTTATAAGCACTGCTTTTCATCAACTTTAAAAGAGCGCCCCGTACAATACAGGGCGCTTTATCAACTAAACTCCAGGTGATCTCAATACCGAAAGTGCTCTTATTGCATCACTGCAAATTGTATGTCATTTTGCTTCCACTCACAGCTACTAAGCTTTCATTTAATCACAAATACTTATTTCTGTAACTGAAACGATCTTATAGTTTTATCGCTTTATAGCATTTTATAAAAACATACAAAGCATTTAGTATCTATTGAATAACAGGATTAAATGTTCCATTATCCCAGCCCACATTTTGCTGCAGGTTTTTGTTTTGCAAAATATATTGCGGATCAATAGGTCCAAAGTAATAAGCGTCAGGTATATTGATCTGGCTGGTGGCGCCAGGGTCTATCGGCTCATATTTGTAATTTGTAATAGCCTTAAGAAAAGCATTACGGTCAAACGAAGCAGGTGAATTTACAATGAGGTTAGAAAGCTGCGAAGCTATCCCGCTGTTACTTTGTGTAATATCAATGTGATATTGAGAGGATGCCGCCGCACTGTTAAAATAGGGCCCGTAAGCATGCAGCGTCCCCATGCTATTCAGCACATTAAACATTCGCCTGCGCCTCAAATCCCAGAACCGTTTTCCTTCAAAAGCAAACTCTACTGCTCTTTCTGTCATAACAGCGTTCAAAGTAGCCTGGTAATCAGAACCAACGGATGCGGCCAGTCCATAATTTCCGGCCCCGACTGTAATATGGGCTCTCTGACGTATTTGAATGATAAATGCCCTCGCTTCAGCAGAATGCTGTACTTCATTAGCAGCTTCGGCCAGATTAAGTAACACTTCCGCATACCTTATGATAGGCCAATCAAAAGCCTGGCGGTTCCAAACACTCGAACCCAATGTAGTATCGATCCCCTTCCGGCAATAAAAACCGGTGATATTATAATTGGGGGTAGCTTTATAAGCATCGTCACCGGCAATCGCATTAAATATCCATTGAACACGGGGTGTTATATCCGCAAAATCATACCTGGCACCATTATATACTATTGTTTGATAAAAACGCGGATCCCTATCCTTCCAGAACTCTGTAGGATCATATCCCGAAGCCGGATCGGATATGGAGAGGCCATTTTTCATAGGATAAGCCTGCACCATCTCCCAGGTAGGGTCACATGATCCTGCCGCGCCTGAGGTTTCGGTTAACGGCCTTTGTCCCTGTTGAAAGGTATTCGTTTTTTCGGGATAATGGTAACGTAAACTTAAAACCATCTCTTTAGCAGCACCGGCCTTATCATACCACATGTTTTCATTTGGCTTTGCGGTATTATCTGTATATAAGCCATATCCATCAGCATCTAACTCAGTTTTAGCTGCCAGCAAAGCATTATAAGCATCGCTCCAGTAAGTTGCGTTGGATGTTTTGCAAAACAATGGACTTGCTTTCAATAACAGGGCTTCCCCTTTTACTGCCATTGCGGCCCCTTTGGTAACCCGGCCAATATCATTTGAACCCCAGGTAGCAGGCAACAAATTGATGGCGCTGTCTAACTGCTTGCCAATAAAATCAAAACATTCGAGCGATGAATTTCTTTTTACCAGCAAGGTATTTATATCGGCTGTCGGATCCTGAACCGCGGTAATAATTGGAACCCCGCCCAATACTTTTACCATTCTGTAGTATAAATATGCGCGGAAGAAGTATGCCTGGCCTTTCAGGCTTTTATAATCGGCATCAGATAAAACAGCTTTACTTTTATCAATATTCGCAAAAAAGTTATTAATTGATCTTACTGTTCCCCAATCCCAAACCCTGTCAGGGTAACCGCTTTGACTTGTATACGTACCTTTAAGAAAAGAATTAAGGCCGTTCCCACCGCTACCGCCAGAATAAGCCTCTCCGGCCAGTTCTTCATTCCTGTTCCATGACGGCAAAACATTGTAGAAATTGGTTACATATCCCTTTACAAAATCAGGGCTCCCCCATTCTTGCTCGGGCGTGATAGGGCCACCCGGATGATCAACATCAAATACTTTTTTACAGGATACTGTTAAAACAATTATCCCCAATAAAACTAACAGTATATTGAATTTAGTTTTCATGATTTAATCTTTTAAAGTGTTACATTTAATCCACAGGTAAACCCTCTTAATACCGGGTACATTCTGAAGTCGCCTCCCAGTTCAGGATCCCAATCAGTTACATGATTCCATTGATACAGGTTTTCGCCACTGAAATAAACTTTTACAGCTTTGATTTTCACCTTTGCCAACAAGCTGGCCGGTAAACTGTAATCAACAATCAATGACTTTAACCTCAAAAAAGCACCATTTTTTAACCAGAATGTGGAAGAAACCTCGCTATTGCTTGTGCCTTGCCAATCGTTCATGATCGGGCTTGGCATAGTGGCGGTCGCTGCTGTTTGCGGCGTCCATGCATTTTTCCAAACGGTTAAATTATCGTTGCCAGGCAAAGGACGTCTGTAGTATACATCGGTAGGCATAATGTCATAGCGTCCCAATCCAGCAAATATGGCAGTGAGGTTAAGTCCCTTCCAGCCAAATGTAAAGTTGAAGCCATAGTTAACCCGCGGTATTCCATTCTTAGAAATGATTTGCTGATCATTTCCATCAATTTTTCCGTCAGGGGCATCGGTGCCCAACGGTCCCCGAACGTCCTTGTACATCAACATTCCGGGCTGAGGCTTACTACCGAATATGGTAAAATTAGGCCCGTTAGCCTTTAGGATATTATCTACGTCCTGCTGTGTTCTGATAATTCCTTCGGATACATACCCCCATATAACCCCGTTAATTGGCTGTCCTATCAAATTCTGGTAATCACGAACCGACGCCGCCTGGTCGACCTTTAAATATTTATTATCAGAGTATGACCAGTTAGCAGACACACGATAGAAAAAATCATTAATATGTTTTTCATGGCTAAGGGATAATTCAATACCCCGTGCCGATGCTACTCCATAATTAACTGCCGGTAAGCTTGCCCCAACGGTGCTGGGTACCGAGGCTACACGCGCGCCAAGAATATCGGTGGTTTTTTTGTACCACGCATCAACTGTTCCGGTAAGGATTCTTTTGGGCATGCCAAAATCTAAACCCAGATTGTAATTGTGATTTTTTTCCCATGTAATATTGGGATTGATAGTGGAACCCAATGTTGTTGAAGGAGGAAGTGCTGACCCTATATATATACCTGAGTTTGCGTTAAAGTTGTAGGTTTGTTGCCATTGCCATGGAGCAGTATTATCTGTACCGGTTATACCATAAGAAAAACGCAGCTTCAAGACATCAAGGACTTTAGTATAATTTGTAAAGAAGTTTTCATTGGCGATGTTCCAGCCTGCTGAAACAGCCGGAAAATATCCCCAACGCTTATTTGCAGGGAAAATATAAGAGCCATCGGCCCTCATGGTAAACCCAAGCAAATATTTTGAGGCATAATTGTAATCGATCCTGCCGAAATAAGAGGCAAATCCTGTGGGTTGATTCTGATCACCCCTGATGTACCAGTCAGTACTATTGGTTGATCCACCGTTAATTTGCTGATAATTAGGATTACTATAATTGTCATCCCAGATGTTTGAATAATGCCCCCGGTATGCAGATTGTTCATACCCGGCAAACGCGCTGATATTATGAAGGCCAAATGAGCGGTCATAATTAAGCATCAAATCCAATTGGTAATTAGACGACTGCGAATACGATTCTTCCAATTCGGTAGGCGCACCTACTCCTGAAATCTGGGCCTGATCCAATATCTGGTAACCGCCTGATCGTGTTAAATCCAACTTATCGGTAACGATGTGATTATGATCGCCGCCTGTCTGGAAATAATAAATGTAAGGAGCATTACGCCATGCTTTGGTGTAATTGTTAGTAGTATTATAAGCGAAAGTACCCTTTGCCGATAGTCCGGTTATGCCGGGGATATCATATTTCAATTGAAAAACCGGGGTAATGTTATTGCCGGATGGCTTTGTGTAGCCACCATTTCCATTTGCAAGGTTGGCGGTATTGGTATTATCAAAGTTGCCAACAGGAAGGCCATTAATAAAAGATGGGCGACCGGGGTTTACCATCAGGAGCCTGTTGTACATGTTTGACAAATTGAAATCGCCATAATCATAGGCCCAGAATGGGCGGCTGCCGTTATTCCATTCGCTTTGGATATTTAAGTTATAGCTCCATCGCTCGGAAATTTGCCCATCTACTTTTGCCGTTAAATTATATTTGCGAAAGGAATTTGAGGTTGCACCTTCCTGCTGGAAATATCCTGCCGAGATGTAGTATCTGGCTGCCTGCGAACCACCGCTTACTGATAAATTATGTGAAGTATTCCATGGGTTACGCCATGTATCTTTTAACCAATCGTATGAATGTGTTTTGAAATAATCTAATTCATCGGGCGTATAATAACTCGGATCGGTTGCCGGTAATCCTTTTTGAGCAAATGCCTCATTGGCGAAAGTGTAAGCATCGAACGCGTTCATTCTCCGTGGTGTAATTTCACGGTTATTCATTGTGTATGAAGCATTATAGGAAATAGCGGTTTTATTGGCCACACCATGCTTTGTTGTTACCAAAACAACACCGTTACCGCCTCTGATACCATAAATCGCGGTTGAAGCGGCATCTTTCAGGATACTGATATTATCGATATCGGCCGGGTTAATTGTGGCAAATGTTGCTGCATCCCTTACAAAACCATCTATCACGTATAACGGGTCTGTTCCACCCTGCCAGGTAGAGGATTCCCTGATTTTAATATTGGCGCTTGCACCAGGGTAGCTACCTTGTGTAGTAACGGTAACGCCCGGAGACAGGCCTTGCAGCAAATTGGCGGGTGAAGATGTAGGGCGGTTTTCAAGTGCGGATGATTTAATTACACCTATTGCACCTGTCAGGTTTTCTTTTTTCTGGGTACCGTATGCAACCACCACTATTTCGCTAAGCCCGCTTACGTCGGTTTCCATTTTTACCGACATACTGATACCAGGAGTAACCTGCAGTTCTTTTTTAAGATATCCAACGAAGGAAAAAACAAGTATTGCTTTCCCGTCAGGTACCTCTATATTAAACTTACCATCAGCGTCGGATATAGCGATAGTTTGACTGCCCTTTACAGCAATGGTCACACCAGCCAAGGGTATATTTTTGCTGTCAAATACTTGTCCGCTTATCTTTACAGGGCTTACATTTAAATTGGTGACCACATCATTAACAGCCTTCTCAATTTGCTGAAGAACAATATTGTTATTAACCATTTTGTAGGTCAATGGCTGGTATTTCAGACATTCCTTTAAAGCCTCATCTATTGTGGCGTTTTTCAGATGAATAGTTACGCTTTTGTTCTGTACATCTTTTGAGTCATAAAAGAACACATACCCTGTTTGTTTATTTATTTGATGAAGCACCTTTTTTAATGAAGAATTTGTTTCATCCAGGTTGATCTTTTGACCATAGCCTTTTGCACTGCATTCCAGCAGGGCAACTAATATGATCAGCGAAGTTAATTTCATAACTAATAACATTTTGCGTAGCCATGGATAATGCATGGCTATTGGAAAAGCATTTAATTTCATACTTTTGTTGTGTTGGGTTAACAGAGTTAGAGACACTAAACTTATTCCCGTTTTTCGGGAGGGTTAACTCAATATTTATCGCATTCCGATTGCCCTCGGGATGCGCTTTTTTTTGAGTTAACTCTGATTAGGATTGGCCTAAATTTTGAAGGCCGGATTTGTATTTATTTTTCCATATGTTTTTTTATTTTAAGGTGAATAATTGGTGAACTTAAATGTGTTAATTCATTACAATAATTGTTTTCCCATCTATTTTGCAATGTATTTGCTTAAAGCTCAGGATCTCCAGTATTTGGGATAAGTTGACATTCCTGGAGATCTCGCCCGAAAATCTTCTTGACGGTAATTGCCCTTCATATTTTATCTCAACACCATACCAACGGGAAAGCTGCAGCATTACCTCCTTAATATCGTTATCTTCAAAAAAGAAAAAGCCGTTTTTCCAGGCCACAGCCTCATCCGGATCAACCTTCATAACATTGATAAAACCGTGTTCAAGCCTTGCCTGTTCGCCTGGCTTAATGATATTACTTCCTCCTCCGGCCGATACTTTTACACTACCTTCGAGCAAAGTAGTTTTAACAGCCTGCTCATCATTGTAAGCATTGATATTAAAATGGGTTCCTAATACCTCCACTGTTTGTCCGTTTGAAATTACTTTGAACGGCTTTTTTGCATTGTGTGCAACTTCAAAATAGGCCTCGCCGGTAAGTTCTACCCTGCGCTCGTTACCATTAAACACCACCGGATATTTTATTGACGACGAGGCGTTTAACCATACTTTAGTACCATCAGCCAAAATAAATTGATACTGTCCGCCTTGTGGTGTAGCAGCAGTGTTGTATACTGTGCTTTTTGAATTGTGGCTGCTGCTTACATCATTGTAACTAATTTGTCCATTAGCTGCCTTCTTTATAATGACATTACCCTGGCGGGCAAGTTTTCCAATTTTTGCGCTGTTTAACAGGATAGTGCTCCCATCTCCTAAAGTTAATATCGCTTTGTTTCCACCTGGAGCAATGTCTTGTTTATGCGGCCTGGTAATTGCAATTTGCTGGCGGGAGTTACTGTTAATAAAATATCCGCCAACTGCAAGAAAAAAAAGTATTGAAGCAGCAATTGCCAGGCGCGGTAATTGCATTTTTCTCGGTCTGCCCTGTATTGTATTTAACAGCTTATCAAGACTCTCTTTTTGATCCTCTTCCAGTTGAAGATGAGACAAATAAGGATCATCGTGCTTATATTTCAAATACCAGCTTTCAACCAGCGCATTCTCATCCGGGGTAGTAGTACCGTTATTATATCGTTCTATTAAATCTTTAATGTCTTGTGGTTGCATATTCATAAAAGGATATGTTATCCTTATTATCTCCTATACAACTAACCATGGGGGGAGGGAGTAGATTAAAATAAAAAAAGAATAAAATAATTTATTCAGTAGTATTTGGGTTGCAGGTATCACCTTCTTACGGCATCTGTTCCTGTATTATCCAAACCGCGACATCGGGGCTAATTCTCGGAGCTTTTGAAGTGAAAATTTATAGCAATCAAAACCAACGCAAACGTTTGTTTACAACAGCAGAGCTCGTAAATGCATTTTTTTGAATTTTTATAATTGAGAAACCCTGTTATTGTCGGCCTGTATTAATTACCCTCATAGTAAATTCTTTACCAATCAGTTAAACATACCATTATAAATCAAATGGTTATACATCTATCGCACCCGTATAAACCGTCCCCGGGTACTTTGTGTAGCCTGTTCTCAGGATATCAACGCAAACGATTGCGTTGAGCTTTAACATTAAAAATCACCCTACTCTCATTAACTTGTGACTACAATTATAAAAAGAGTAAGTGAACGGGAGCTCCCTTCCAGGTGGTTTGTTTATATCAGATCACACCTGATCAGAAAACAACAAATATTACCCGTAAAATTAAATCAATATAAAACAATTGATGGCTTTGTATAGTAAATACAGTGACGATGACTTGATAGCACTCTTAAGGCAAGATGATATTTCCGCATTTACGGCAATACACTCCCGTTATTACGGAGTGTTATATCAGCATGCCTATAAAAGATTGTCGGATAGGGATGCTGTCAAAGATATTCTACAGGAAATTTTCATCCACCTATGGGATCAAAGAAGATCAATTGAACTTAAAGGTAACTTACAGTCTTACTTGTGCCTTGTTGTCAGAAACAAAGTTTTAAATGTCTTTAAGCACGAGAAAATTAAATCTAATTACATCTCGTCGCTAATCAATTTTGAGGAAACCTGCAAATCTACAACAGACGAAAATTTAAGAAACAAAGAGCTTGTTGCACTGATTAAGGCAGAGGTAAGTGCACTACCTCCTAAAATGAGGCTGATATTTGAATTAAGCAGAGATTCGAATTTATCACATAACGAAATTGCCGAAAAATTAGAGATCAGTTCACTGACGGTTAGAAAGCAAGTGAATAACTCTTTAAAAATATTACGGGCGAGATTGGCCTCACAGTTTCTCCTGTTGTTTATTTTAATTGTCTGTCTTTGCTCAAGAAATTTGGCATAATCTATGGATAGATAAAAGACGCTGTAAGCTATATCTTAGGCGTGGCTGCGACCGTTTCGATCTCGTCATAAACCTGAATAGGAAAAAACACTGGCTCCCATTGGGTTATGCCCCAATCAGACTATTGTCGTACATCTGTATAACGGTGTAAAAGTCGCATTTGGGTCATGCCTAATGCTCTAAAATTGAACAGTTACACATAAGACCGCCCGTTATTACAATATCATGTCGGCCAAAACTGGCTCCTATGCATCTGTACTATAGTTACCGAGCTTGGTATCGAAACGTTCAGAAACATAAATTTCTGGTGGCAGTGGAACACCTGTGTATATGTAGACCAGGCATTCCTGACTGGATCGTTAGCCTACGCCTGAGATAATTCAACAGGAACAATAGCATGGTCAGGTGTTAACGATATTGATACCTATTGCTGGTATCAGGCAAATGACAATCTTGTAGATAATCATCTTTAAATCAATTACTTAAAAATAATTAGCAGTTATTTCGCCAAATCCCGACCGTTTTGTGTGGCTTAATCGTCAAAAGTTAAAAACCAGACAAAATGGAAAATCTGAAAGACAAAGTAGCCGTGGTATTTGCGGCATCGGGAGAAATTGCCGGCGCGGTTGCCCGTTCGTTCGCCCAACATGGGGCAAAGGTGTATGTCACTGCCAGGAACCTGGATGCGGTAAAAGTATTGGCCGAAGAGATCAGGGTTAAAGGCGGAATGGCGGAAGCTGCCAAAGTGGATGCCTTAAATGAAACCGAAATAGATAATTTTTTGCAACAGGTCATCGGAGACAATGGTAAATTAGATATCGTATTCAATGGTATTGCGGTGGACTATAGCGAAATGGGCGGACGGCCACCCGCATTAGAGGCTACTTTAGAGCAATTTATGGCCCCGATGAAAAAGATCTGCGGATCACAATTCCTGACTTCGAGGGCGGCCGCAAAGTATATGATAGCAAGCCATTCGGAGGGAACGATACTGTTGTTCACGGCCGCAGCATCCAGGAGCAAGATCCCAAACCTGTCTGCCTTTAGCGCTGCCTGCGCAGCCATTGAGGCCATGACCCGCGTGATGGCTGCCGAATGGGGAAGCGAAAATATCAAGGTTACCTGTATTTGTTCCGGTGCTTTGATGGAAACGAAACGGATCTCTGGCTGGATCGAGGGCGCCGCCAAAGAATACGGCATACCTGCCGAGCAGATCATCGCGCAATACAAAGCTTTTGACATTTTAAAAACAAGCCCGACTTTGAAACAAGTGGGTGAAACGGCGGCTTTCCTCGCCTCGGAAACCGGCATTGCTTTTAACAGTCATGTGGTTGATGTGGATTGCGGCAAACTGAACATTTTATAATATATTAGCGGTAACAGTCTTTCCGCCGAAGGCTGTTACCTTCATTTTTATCTGTTAATAAACTGAATGGAAAGAGAAGACATCCTGAAATCGGCCATCGCCGGCGATATTAACGCCTTTCAAACCCTTTATGCCGGTTTCCAAAGCCAATTGAAATCTTACCTGTACCGTTTGCTGACCAGCCGGGACGATGTGGAAGACCTGACCCACGATACTTTTATCAAAGCATTTTCCGGTATAGCCACCTTCAACCAGGAATCTTCGCTAAAAACCTGGGTATTCAGGATCGCCACCAACCTGGCCTATGATCATTTAAGAAAGCAAAAGAGATGGCAGCCGGATGCCCAGGACCGGGCGGCAGACCTTGCCATCAGTTCTGAGGAGATCAGGCAAGTGTTTTGGCGGGTTCATGATAACTCGCCCGCCGGGGCCTATGAAATGAAGGAACACATTGATTACTGTTTCACCTGTATCTCCAAAACCCTGCCCATTGAAAACCAGGTAGCGCTGATCCTCAAAAACATGTATGATTTCCAGGTAAAGGAAATAGCTTTGATCCTCGAAAAGACCGAAGGCGTGGTCAAACACTTGCTGAACGATGCCCGGAGTACCATGACCGATATTTTTGAGCACCGCTGCGCTCTGATCAACCAGGAAGGCGTTTGCCACCAATGCAGCCATATTAACGAAATATTCAATCCCAAACAAAACCAGCAGGAAGCACTGATGAAATTGGAACTGGTGAAAGGCTCCGGGAAATACGACCGGGAACAGCTTTTTGCCTTACGAATGGTATTAGTAAAAGCGATCGATCCCTTACATGCTTCGGGTACCGACCTCCACGAAGAAATGATGAATTGCCTGAAAACAGCCATCGGTGAAAAGAAGGATTTTTTTGAACGAAAACACGATCAAGCATGACGAAAGATAAATTGATTCAGTTTATCCGGGAAATATTACCCATGAGCCCGTCCAGGGCTGAACAGGTTGCCGCCAAATTTCAACCGGTAAAAGTGGACAAGAACGCATACATCCTGAAAGCAGGTGCGGTTTGCAACGCCTCTTACTTCATCGAGCAGGGGATTATGCGGGCCTATATCTATGACCTCGAAGGAAACGAAGTGACGACCGCGCTTTACCCGTCCAATACTTATGCCAGCGAGTTGTTGTCCTTTTTCAAAAGAACATCTGCAAGGGAATACATTCAGGCCATTACCGATTGCCTGACCTGGTCTATCAGCTATGAGGATATGCAGGAAAGCTTCCATACAATTCCCGAATTCCGGGAATATGGCCGGTTGAACATCGTGAGCCAGTACAGTCTCCTGAAAGAAAGGATGCTGTCCAATTTGCAGGAAACTGCGGAAAAGCGTTATGATGATCTGATCCATGCTCACCCGGAGCTATTGCAGCAGGTACCGTTAAAATATATCGCCTCTTACCTGGGTATCGCCGATACTTCCCTGAGCCGGATCCGGGCGGCCTACAGCAAGAAATAACCAGTTGCATTTCTTTTCATATGTCAAGTGGAAATTTCATCAATTGATTTTTCTTTGCTTTCATACAAATCGAAAAGCAAATGACAAATTATATTTCAAACGCCCCAATTTGGGCTATCATCTTATTTATCCCGATTTTCCTGTATTCCATCTTCTTTATCACCCGGCCCATACAGCAGGCGGCGCTCAATACCGGCATATCATCAGCCAAATCCCAAAATATCCAATTGGGTATTTTTATTTTTTACCTGATCTATCTTGTGTATGTTGCTACATTGGCTTTAAAGGGCTTGCTGGATGTTGACTCCTTGCCGCCGAGAACCATGGTGTGGGGTGGTCTGCCTTTACTCGTCATCTTATTCGGATGGATTGGCAATACGGGCCTGTTCAAGAAAATCCTTCGATCAATTACGCTGGAAGCGCTGATTAAACTTCATGTTTTCCGCGTGGTTGGTGTGTTCTTTATCTTGCTATATGCCTATCATTTGCTTCCGGCAAAATTTGCTTTTTTTGCTGGTCTGGGTGATATCATCACCGCATTGCTGGCCATCCCAGTAGCCAGGATGGCGGCCAGGCAGCAACCCGGTTGGAAAATAGCTGTGTATGCCTGGAATATTTTCGGGATCATGGATATTGTTGACCTGCTCATCGTTGCTGTGATGACCGGTGCTGGCGGCAATCTCCGTGAAATGGCCGTATTCCCGTTTGTCTGGTTCCCGGCTTTCGCACCCGCTACTATCTTGTTTTTGCATACCGCGGTTTTTCGAAAAATGAAGGGTTAAGCGTTAAAAGGCGGCAATTGATTACCGCCTTTTTCTCCAACTCATAGATCAACGCTGCCCGCCGGCAACGGCTATGGCCTCTCCATGCACCCAATAGGATTCATCAGAAGCCAGGAACAGGGCCACTTTGGCAATGTCTTCCGGTTTGCCAACCCTACCCAGCGGCGTTTCTGAAATATGCCACTTTTCCGCATCTCCATTCATTACACCCGAACTGTGTGAGCCCTCGGTCTCGATCAGCCCTGGATTAATAGAATTTACGCGGATATTTTTAGGGCCAAGCTCTTTAGCCAGGATGCGGGTCATCGCATCTACCGCGTATTTGGTTTGCGTATATACCAGGGCTGTAGGCATATCCAGTGTGGATACGATCGAACCGATATTGATGATCACGCCGCCTTGATCACTAAATAATTTCACCGCCTGCTGAATGGTTAGCAAACTACCCAATACATTGATGTTAAACATCCGGTGAAAGGACTCTTCGGTGATATCGTCGATGCCGGCAAAGCTATAAATACCGGCATTATTAACCAGGATATCCAGTTTACCGAATGCTTTGATGGTTTCTTCAAACAGTCGTTTAACATCGTTTGCTTTATCCACGCTGCCCTGTACCGCGATGGCTTTGCCTCCCGCTTTGGTAATTTCCTGAACAACCTTATCTGCGCCTTCACGGCTGCTGGCATAATTGACTACAACGGCGGCGCCTTCTTTCGCATAGGCTTTTGCGATACCCGCACCGATGCCTTTTGAAGCGCCTGTTATGATGGCTACTTTACCATTTAATTTTCCTGAATTTTCCATTTTATTGATCTGATTAATTTTGTTTTTGATAAAGCAAAATTGCTACATCAGCCAACCTCGAAACAATGAACTGGATTAGGAAATTTGGTTGAACTGGATTAAGATTTTGGCTTTACCCGCTGGTTGCGGATCTTAGACAGGAATTCTGTGGTCATGCCAAGGTATGAGGCAATCACATATTGCGGGAAACGGCTGGTAAACACAGCATAGCGCTCCATAAAAGATTCATAGCGTTCTTCTGCTGATTGCGTCAGGTTAGTGATGATCCGCCTTTGCATAAAAGCCACCGAGCGTTCGGCCAATATTCGGAAAAAGGTTTCAAATTGATAATTAGCCGCTTTTAGCCTGGCCTCGGCTTCATGGGTAAGCTCCAGCAGCAGGGAATCCTCGACTGCAACCACAAACATGCTGGCGGGCTGCTGGTAGATATAGCTGTTATAATCGGAGATCCACCACTGATCTAAAGCCAGCTGGATAGTGTGTTCCTGACCATCCTCGCCGGTTACATAGGCCCTCAAGGCGCCACTGATCACAAAGTACCTGCTTTTAGCGGTAAAGTTGGGCTGAATCAGGAATTGCCGTTTCTTAGCCCGCGTTTCCTTAAATGCTGCGGCGAACATTTCCGCTTCCTCGTCCGTCAGCGGTACCAGGTCCCGGGCGTAAGCAATAATCGTGTCTTTTAGCGTCATCAAGTGGGAAAAATACAGCAATTTTCTGACATTAACTTATGGCCGGTGTTATCACCGCGCCAACCAAATGCAAAGTATAAAGTACAACAAAGCCCCGTAAGTATACAGGGCTTTGTTTCCGGACTTCACGGAATTAATGAACATTTTATGATTTTTAATAATATATCACATATTATCCATTAGTAAAGCCTTAAATTTATTTCTATCGGGATCAGTAAACGCGAAACCATAATAATCATACGGAATCGCTTGTTCAAGCCTTGCAGAATATCAAGCTTCACCTACCGGCCCGAAACCCCTGGGTTTTCGAAAAGTCGCACGAAGTCCCTTTTTTATATACGATTAATAATCTGATGCGCATAAATATTAAACTTGATATAAAAGTTGCTCAGATATTAATGATATTTACTGTGTAGCTATTAAACAATGTTTCAAAATAGAGTCCACAAAAGTATCATCCTGATATTATCTGTTTTATTTATCAACAACATACCAGCCACCGCCCAGCTAAAAATTTCCCTACAGGAAGCAATTGAACTTGCTAAAAAGAATAACCTTCAATTAAAGCAATCTGAAAATGATGTTTCTGTTGCCTATCAGAATAAGCGTCAGGCAAAATTGGATGTTTATCCAAATCTCAACGCAGTAACCGGAGCAAATCTCAATTTTGGTAGAAGCCTGGATCCTGCCAGCTATACATATGTCAACCAGCAAACTGTTTCCTCCTCAACAAATATTACAACCTCTTTTGTCGTATTTCAAGGATTTCAAAAAAGCAATCTGATTAAGGAAAACGACTACCTGTGGGAATCAAGCAAAAGCGCCACGAAAAAGGTTGAAAACGATCTCGTTCTTACCGTAGTTGCCACTTATCTGAACATTTTAGCACTAAAAGATCAGTTAGATGCTGCAAATCAGCAATATCAATTAACACAGCAACAATTTGAATTTGAGAAAAAAAACTATTTAATCGGTAAGAAAGTAACCGCTGATCTCAGCAGGGTAAAATTTCAGGAAGCAAAAGCGCAATTAAATTTAACTACGATTCAAAATCAATTGAACAATCAGAAACTCGAATTACTTCAATTACTGAATCTTGAACCTGGTATCAAGGTACAATTGATCAGCCCAACAGATGCAATTAATCAGAGTTACAAAGATTCGGTAGCAACGATATACAAAGTAGCAGTTAATAGCCTTCCGGAGATCAAGCAGGCCGACTACGCGAGGCTGGCTGCCACAAAAGCTATTGATGTAGCAAAAGGGGGATTTTATCCTAAATTGATTTTTTCGGCGAGCATGGCAAGCGATTATTCCCGTGGGCTGCAGTCAAATTTAATTACCTTCGATTTTGCTCCAAATAATTTCTTTGCACAATCAAGAAGAAACCTATACGAGGTTCTTGGCTTGAACCTGTCAATACCTGTTTTTAATAATAGCATCTCTAAAATTAATCTATCTAAAGCTAAACTAAACCTCCGTTCAGCAGAACTAAATGAATCCATTGTAAAAAGCAATTTATACAAAGTCATTAACCAGGCATATGGTGATGCAGACGCATCTGAAAAGAACTATGAGACAGCTCAAAAAGCATACGAATCTACGAAAGAAACATTTGACGTAATTCAAAAACGATATAAAGTTGGATTATCTAATTCCCTTGATTTAATTCAGGCGCAGGATGATATGAATACGGCAGAATACAGCTTGATTCGCGCTAAATATGATATGATATTTAAACGGAAGATTTTGGATTTCTATAGTGGAAAACCTATTACTTATTAAACTAAGGCTCACTTAATTGCATAGTTAAATATTAATGAAATTTAATTAATATTATTTGTAAATAATGTTTTAAGTAGTAAATTTAGCTATACTAAACCTTATGAAAAAAAACATTCCGGATACAAATTTAATATCCTTTAAAAGGAGCAAAACTTTGGGTTTGTTTTTCATGTTTTTTTCAAGTTTTATTTTAAATGCCACTGCACAAATTCATCTGCAATGTGGTGAGGTTAACCAACTGATTCCTGATTTTAAAATTGATTCTTCAGGCTCTTTTTCTGACCTGCTTCTGGTTAAAATGAATATACTGAAGCCCATTGAATATTCTCCTTCAGCTTTCGAGATCCGTTTTTTTAAAAAGCAGTTTGGCTCCGGTGCCGGTGTAGTGATTTCCTGCACAAATAACAAACTGGTTGCAACCTGTTATGAAACAGCTTTTTATGCTGACCATGGGGTTCCGGAAGGTAGTGCTTTCAAAAATATCGGCCACCTTGGGAAAGACACAAATTCATCGGTGCTTATGAATTTAATCCCATACAGAAAGCCCCGTCCCGGGCAATCATGGAATGCCTTAATCAAATCTTTAATAAACAACCATTTATTCAACCTGCCTCAGGAAAGTGAATTAGATAAAATAGTGCTCAGAAGATTTCCCAAAACAAAAATTTCCTATAGTGAAGGATTGGTTGAAATTGAACTAAAAGCAGGAAAACGAATCAGGCGAATGACCTACAGCAATAATTACGAAGCCAGTGCTTCCGGTATCCAGCAAATCAAAAACCAGCATAATATTTTTATTGAACTATCACAATTTTTAAATGACAAATGAGTATGAAAACGTTAGACAGTGTAATGGATCAGTTTTCACCATTGAGTGAAGCTGATCAAAGAAAAATTAAAGGGGGGACAGGAACGCCTATTACAGATGCTGAATTGCAGGCATTATTTAACTATAGCGCTGTGGGTGGCTTCAATTCTCCCGGAGCCAATGTTTTGAATACAGAAATACGGAAAATAGCAACTACCCAAATTGGCAGTACATTATTACATGAATTACTGTTTTCAGTTAATCAAACCGGTCAGAAAATAAATTTAGCTGATAATAAACCAACCACATCTGCACTGGCATTTTACCTGCCTTCTACCAGAACGCTGGATTTTTCAAATTTTGCAAGTTACAATATGTCCGACCCTGTACATGACGCAAGGGCTTTGAACACACTTTCTCACGAAATTTTCCATGCCTGGGACTCTATCTTTAATAAAAAGTCTCTTGGGGATGACAGCAGCCATGAAATTACTACCGAAGTAGATGCATTCCTGTTTTCGGGATTCGTTGAAAAGCAATTAGACGCAGCCACCGGAAAAAATTTTTACTATTCAACCGGGGCGCAGGCAGATAATGGCTTGCCAACTGTGCCCGCGGCTTATAAAACTGCCTATGAAAACATCGTCTCCAACCATCAGTGGAATTTGACGAATTATGATGCCCTTATCGACAATTTAAAAGCGATTTATCATAATCCCAGTAAGCCTAATTCCGGGTACGATCCGATGAAAACTGATCATCCGGCTGCCTTATCAACTGATGGTTTATACAGCAAACTTTATCAGGGTTCTGTAATAACCTCTACTACAGTCCCGCCAAGGATTACTACAGGATCAAATTCAAGCGGCCATACGGCTCCCCAGGGGGGAAAATCAGGTCTTACCTACCAGGACTTGTCGGGAGGAATGGGCGATGATTCTTCCAGCGGAACGACTTCCGGTTCAAATGGTAATGCCTGGCATTATAACTCTCAAACCGGTACATGGTTTGATAATTACGGTAATCAAACAAACGATCCCACAACACCTCCACCTGCGCCACCGGCACCTGCGCCAACAAATAATGGAACCGGTGGCAGTGGAAATGGCGGCGGGGCAGCACCAACAGGCGGAGGTAATAACGGCGGCGCTGGCGGCGGCGGCGGATATGTAAGCGGCGGTACTTATTATTATAATGACGGATCTGACGATGGCGCAGAGATTATAGATTCACCTGTTGGAAAAGGTAAAGTACCTTATCCTAATTACGCATAATTGGTGTGATACGATCCTTCCCGGTAGATTATCAATTAGACATGATGGATTGTGGTCCATCATGTCTAAAATCAATAGCAAAGTTTTATGGTAAATATTATTCATTACAGTATTTAAGAGACAAATGCGGGCTTTCCCGTGAAGGTGTTTCCTTTCTGGATTTAAGCCATGCCGCAGAAAGCATCGGTTTGCGGTCATTGGCTATTAAGGCGAACATTGATGATCTGCGGGCCCGGATTCCTCTTCCCTGTATTATCCATTGGGCTCAGAGTCATTTTGTTGTTGTTTATAATATTACAGGCAAGAAGGTATATATTTCAGATCCCGCTAAGGGATTAGTTACCTATAATCTCAGTGACTTCATCCGTCATTGGTATGATCGCGATAGTACTACTGGTCCTGTATTAATTCTGGAAACACAGGCCGACTTTAAGCAACGGGAAACGGGTGAAAAAATTGAACGTAAGAAAACTTATGAAAATTTTTTAGGCTATTTTACAGCTTATAAATCCAGTTTTGCGAATCTTTTTATAGTGATGCTGGTAGCTACTCTGCTCCAGGCTTTTTTACCATTCATATCAAAAGCAGTTATCGATGTTGGAATTCATACCAATGATATTCATTTTATCAACCTGGTATTAATTGCTAACATCGTTATCATCATGAGCATTACGCTTTCCAATGCTGTAAGAGATTGGATATTGTTACATGTAACCTCAAGGGTTAACATCGCCATGATTTCGGACTATCTGATAAAAATAATGAAATTACCGGTTTCATTTTTTGAAAACAAAATGGTGGGCGACATCCTGCAACGGGCGAATGACAACGAACGAATAAGAAGCTTTATCACCAATAACTCCCTGAACCTGGTTTTTTCATTTATAACTTTCACTATTTTCAGTGTTATTTTATTCATTTATAATACATTATTATTCATCACCTTCCTTACCGGAAGTATACTTTATGTTTTTTGGGTTTTAGGTTTTTTGAAAATCCGCAAAAAGCTGGATTGGGAATATTTTGACCTGGTTTCTAAAAATCAAAGTTTTTGGGTGGAGACGGTAAGCGCTATACAGGACATCAAATTAAACAATTACGAAAGGCCTAAACGATGGAAGTGGGAAAAGATCCAGGCGCGAATGTATACCGTAAACCAAAAAGTATTGAATATTAATAACTGGCAAAACTCTGGTGCACAATTTATTGATAGTATAAAAAACCTTTTAATTACGTTCATCGCGGCCAAAGCTGTAATAGCAGGGCAAATTACTTTTGGTGTGATGATCTCAACCCAGTTCATCATTGGGATGTTAAACGGCCCGCTGACGCAGTTTATAGGGTTCATCATTGCTGCCCAGTACGCCCAGATCAGTTTTTTAAGGCTGAACGAAGTTCACCAGTTACAGGATGAAGACGAAAATGAGAATGGCAACAATATATTATTGCCGCATGATAAAAGTATCGTTGTGAAGAATGTTTCATTTCAGTATAGCACAAACTCTCCCGCGATCTTAAGAAACGTCACCTTGTATATTCCCGAGGGCCGTGTTACTGCAATTGTAGGAGATAGCGGAAGCGGAAAATCTACATTGTTAAAGATATTATTAAGGCTTTACAATCCTTCATATGGTGAAATCAGCATCGGGGGGATGAATATCAATAATATCAATCTCAGGCAATGGCGGGATAAGTGCGGGGCCGTGATGCAGGAGGGCAAAATTTTTAATGACACCATATTAAATAATATCGTTCTTGATGACGAAAAGGTTGATTACGAAAAACTAAAGCACGCGGTTAATACAGCCAATATATATCATGAGATTGAGCAACTGCCTTTAGGGTACAATACCGTGATGGGTGAAATGGGCCGCGGATTAAGCGGGGGACAAAAACAACGGATATTAATTGCCCGGGCACTATATAAGGATCCTGATTATTTATTTTTTGATGAAGCTACCAACTCCCTGGATGTAATTAATGAGCAGAAAATAGTTAAGGCCCTTGACCAGGTGTTCAGGCATAAAACCGTTATTGTTGTTGCACATCGGCTAAGCACCATCCGTAAAGCAGATCAAATTATCGTGATGAAAAATGGATCCGTAATAGAAATTGGAACGCATGACTCCCTTCTCCAACATAAAGGTCATTATTTCGAATTGACCCAAAGTCAATTTGAGAGCGCTCTGCCTCAGGTAAATGAAACAGACCTTACTTGATTATTTCAAAGTATTTGTATGGAAGAAAGATATTTGACCAGCACTAAAAGTGAACCGATCATTGATATTATTGAGCGAATGCCCGGTAGGTTTGGTATTTGGTCAACCTGCATAATTATCGGGTTGGTAAGTTTGCTTTTTTTCTTCGGCTGGGCAATTCAATACCCGGACGTTGTTACGGGTAGTATCGTTATAAACGCCAAATTCTCTCCTGTTAAATTAGTGGCCAACGCGTCAGGCAAAATGGGGCTGCTCAAATTTAAACCCAAGGACAACATTAAAGACGGTGAATATATTGCAGTGATACAAAATCCTGCAAATACGACAGATGTTATTAAGGTTAAATCTTTATTAGAGCGTTTTGATGCAAATAAGATAGCAATTGTTCAGGCGTATACCTTATTCCCAATAAAAACATCTTTAGGGGACGTTAATACCAAGTATTATAATTTTCTGTCTGCCTTACAACAATTATATAATTACCAGGCAAAAAATGTGTTCCAAAAACAGGAAGAAAATCTTAAAGAGCAAATTAGTCAACTTGGCAACCTCTTAAAAAACAATAAAAGTCTGGAAATAACAAGAGAACGAAATATGGGGTTTGCAAAAAAAATAGCCGACCGTGATTCTATATTATTGGTTCAAAAGGTCGCTGCTGAAGACGAAGCAGACCGAAGCAAGATTTCCTTTCTCAACAGCAAAGAAAGCTTTCAGGGAATTCACAACGAGATCACCAATAATCAGCAACAAATAGCAGATGATGAAAATAAATTACAACAATTGTATATTCAAAAAAGCGACAAGGAAAAGCAACTAAAACTCGATCTTCTATCCGCATATGATGATTTGAAAGATAATATCAAAGCATGGGAACAACATTATGTTCTTAAGTCGCCAATGGATGGCAAATTGGAATTTCTGAAATTTTGGACAAATCAACAATATGTACAATCCGGCGAAGAGGTTTTTACAGTTGTTCCTAAGCAGAATAATACCATTGGGCAAGTACAATTACCGGCACATGGGGCAGGGAAAGTTAAGATAGGGCAAGAGGTAATTATAAAGTTAGACAATTATCCATATGAGGAATATGGATCCATTAAAGGCCGGATCGCATCAATTTCACTTACCACAAATTTAATTAAGGCCAGCAACCAGAGCGCCGTAGACACTTATTTAATAAATGTAGATTTGCCAAATTCGCTGACTACAAATTATGGCACGAAGCTGGAGTTTAAATATGAGATTAAGGGTACTGCCGATATAATTAGTAATAGAAGAAGATTGATCGAACGCTTTTTTGATAATTTGCGATATTCAGTTCAAAAAAAATAAGCATGAAATGGTTTTTTATGTT
Organism: Mucilaginibacter angelicae; assembly: GCF_042434235.1. Taxonomy (NCBI): domain Bacteria; kingdom Pseudomonadati; phylum Bacteroidota; class Sphingobacteriia; order Sphingobacteriales; family Sphingobacteriaceae; genus Mucilaginibacter; species Mucilaginibacter angelicae. Next base: position 220,546 of record NZ_JBHLTS010000017.1, read on the forward strand.
TTTATTATGGTCCCTGTCCATTTCCGATGTTTATTCACAGGACACTAACAAGGACATCTTAAAACTGTATCCTGTTAACGAATTGAATGCAGATATCCGATTTTTCAGGACGATCCTGGAGAAAGCACACCCAAGCTTATACCGGTATATTTCGGATAAAACATTCGATAGCTATTTTGGCCAAATGGCTACAACCATTGACCATCCTTTAAATGAAATAGAATTTTGGCAAATTCTCCAGAATATTGTCGTTAAGATTGGGTCTGGTCACACCACTATTGTACCAAGTTCATCTTCAGTGAACCATTACAATGCGTTAAGCCATGAAGTGCTACCTTTTCTTATATATATTCAAAAGGACAAACTTTATCTCAAACGTTTCATCAATAAAACAGATTCGTCATTCCGGGTTGGAGATGAGATATTAAGAATAAACGGTGAAAAGTCATACTCTTTGTTAATGCGCATCAGGAATCTGTGTTCCGGAGATGGATTAAGTAACAGTTTTAAGGATTATCGGCTGCAACAGGGAGCATTTAATCAAATTTACAATATCCTTTATGGTGATCTTTCCTCTTTTGATGTTGTGTACAAGTCAGGTACAGAAATCAAAACAAAAACGGTTCAGGCGGCCACCATTCAAAGTAATATGTCATTGGATCTATCAACAACTAAAAACCAGTATCACAGTATTTATTCTTTACCCCAGTTACAGCAAACAGATTCGGTTAATGCTAAGCATACCGTTCTATACAGCACCAACAGCCCGTATACGGCGATATTAAAAATTAATGAGTTCGATTATAAAGATTTCAAAGTATTTCACGAACAGGTGTTTAGAAGCCTCAAAAATAGAAATATTAAAAATCTAATTTTGGATTTACGCGGCAATCCAGGTGGGTACGACCGGATCTGTATTGATTTAATGAAGTACCTACTCGGGAAGAATTTCTATTTTAGCCCTGCGGAGGAAGGCCATACAAATATAAATATTGCGATGAAAACTATTGATAATCCAGATTTTCACTCCGCTGATACTACTCTAATTACCTATTCGCCATATAAAATCATAAATCAGGAAAATAAATTACAAAGTCCATACAAGAATACTTTTTCAGGATCGCTTTATTTAATAGTTGACGGCGGCACGTTTTCAGCAGCTTCTTTATTAGCAGTGGCGATTAAAGACCAACGGAAAAATACATTTGTAGTAGGCCGGGAAACAGGTGGGAATAAGTCAGGAAGCGATGGAGGGCAAATATTAAGCGTTACCTTACCTAATACACGATTTCAATTAATAATTCCGTTGTTGTGGGCTTATTCGGTTGATAAACAGGAAAACAATGGCTATGGATTAAAGCCGGATATCGAGATCGTTTATTCAGCAATGGATGTTTATAATTTCCTTGCAAAAAAGGGTGATGCAGATATATTTCGTATTGAAAGTGAAATAAATTTAATTAACACGCCGCCTGTAGTTCATTGATAATAAAAGTATTCGAACCGGAAAATAATTCATGCTGGTTTCCTACGATCGGCAAGCCGGATCAAAAAACCACCCAGGAGATCAGTATGACCGTTCCCCAAGCGCCCAAAACCTATAAAACGCGAACACTTTTGAGACCTGTTTCACTATTACAGTGAACTAAAAATTCGATTTTTATTATATTTGATAGATGCAAAAAGTATCCTTTCCGGAACCATTATCCTTCGGCCTGGAGCGTTATGACAAACGGCTTCGCCTGATTATATTTAATGGTACTGAGGAATGGGTGTGCCACAAGGTCTCCGTTAAAGACGCGAAAGCTTTCCTGGAACAGGAAACTGCACATTTGTTTAAGGGCAGGTTACAATTAGACAAAAAAGGGGGGCTTATTTTGGTCAGCGTAAAAGGTAACGATGTTGGCATGATCAGTTCATCGGATTTCTCCCGGTTAATGTCAAAAGAACTGCAGGCAGCTTACCTCACAAGATGCTTTTAATTACTATTCAATGATTATAGCACCAACATGACTGCCTATATTTCCATAAGTCTTAATAAAAGGAATCAATTAGATCCGGAGCTTGATTGTGTCATGAGGGTGCTCAGCGACTTTAAGATCGTCCCGTTTCTATTTGTAGACCATTATCGATTCGAACCGGCACAGGAGCGAATTATGATGCAGCAGGCCATGAAAGACATTGATCAATGTGCAATGCTGATCGCCGAAACTTCTGATAAAGCAATCGGAATAGGTATAGAAGCGGGCTATGCCAAAGCCAAAGGCAAGCCGGTTATTTATATGCGCAGAAACACGGCAGAGCATTCGACAACGATGTCCGGAATCAGTGATTTTCAAATTATATACTCTGATGTGAATGATTTGGAACAGCAATTCAGAAAGATCATAACCCGGATTGGATAAATTACATCCCTCATCTTCGCCAATTTTAATCAGAACACTTTTGTCACTAACAACCAACCTGAAATTTACAAACCGATGAAGAGGGTTGCCTTATTATGATTTTTGAGTAGATTCTCTTATTATGAGTTTTGTCGGCAAAATCACTTCTTCGGCAATAAAATGTTTTTTTGATATATGTTTCATCAGTAGTTCGCAACTCCTTCTCCCTATCTCCTTTGCCGGTTCTTCTACTGTAGTTAAGGCAGGAGAAATAATTTCAGACATCGGATCATTTGTAAACCCTACAATACCTATTTGTTTACCTATTTTTATGTTCTTTTTTTTGAGCGTGAGCATTGCTCCAATAGCTTTTCTGTCGTTGACGGCGAAAACGGCATCTGGTTTTTCTTTGCATTTTAGTAATTGGATCATATCTGCCGTGCCGCAATTTTGGGTAAAGCCCGAATGAATGATCCATTCTTTTTTAACAGGGAAGTTATGCTCTTTTAGCGCCAAAAGGTATCCTTCCATCCGCTTCTCAGTAAACAACAAACCTGTCGGCCCTGTAATATGTGCAATTTTTTTATAGCCGTTTGTTATTAAATGATCTACTGCCGCATATGCGCCATTAAAATCGTCCTGCATTACTTTTGAAGTATCTATATTGGATGCAACCCTGTCAAAAAAAACGATGGGTATTCCCATATTTATGATTTTGGTAAAGTGCTCGCCATGATCCGACTCGGATGACACGCAAAGCAAAAGTCCGTCAATATTACCGGGCGAAATATCATACAAAATATCCCTTTCGCGTTCGGCGGAATCATTAGTTACATAAAGCACAATATTATAGCCGTTTTTGTATGCCACTTCCTGAATACCGGAAATAACTGTAGAGAAATAATAATTCACAACTGCCGGTAAAACAATACCAATGTTATGAGAGCTATTTGTTACCAGGCCAATCGCATTATAATTAGGCTTATAATTCATCTCGAAGGCTTTACTCAGCACCTGTTGCCTTGTTTCCTGATTTACATCATAAGTATCCCTTAACGCCCTCGAAACAGTAGCAACCGATATGTTTAATTCTTTTGCGATATCTTTTATAGTAACAGCATGCGGCTTCATTTTAAAAAGTGATTAAAGAGATACAATTTAATCTTTAAAACACTAAAATTCAATTTTAGTGGAAAATGATTTGAATTATACTATTAATCCTGCCGAACCTTCTTATTTATTACGTATCACGGCCATCTTACCTGCCTAATCTGTTATAAGCGCATCAAAGGAGCTAATTGCTAATTTTTCTTTAAGTAAGGTAAAAGAAATTGCGCCACACGTCTATATCCTTCGGCATTAGGATGCAAGCCATCTACGAATAATTGTTCATTTATTTTTGTGCTTTCAAGCAGTGTTTTGCCTGCATCTGCGTATTTTATATGCAACACTTTAGTTAGCGCTTTGATGCCGGTATTAAGTTGTAAAATCCTTTTTTCTTTATCTCTGCGCGGCAATATACCCAACAGTAAAATATCAGTTTTTACTTGTCGTTCCTTTATCGCATTTACCAGTAATTTTAACCCCTCAATAATTTCGGCATTTGAGTTTACGCTTAGGTTGTTGGTTCCAATTAAAATTACTACCTGCCTGGCGGTATAGTCATCAAGTTCATCATGGTATACCCGCCATAAAACATTTTCAATCCTGTCCCATCCAAAACCAAAATTCCGTACACCAAGTGGTTCAAGGTATTTATCCCACGAATCGCTCCCCCTGCTTATTGGGGCCGCAGGTTTGCCACCCCAGTAATGAGTAATTGAGTTGCCTATAAAAACAATACACGGTTGCGTGGCTTTGCCTGCACTCAGTAACTCATTATGCCTGCTTTGCCAGTCATAGGTGTTGGCATCCCGGTTTTGTGTGCACGGCCTGGCAGTGCTTGAAAAACCAACTGGTTCACTTAATATCCGGCGCAATATTTTTTCGCCCGCGTCAGCATAATGCATCATACCAAGATCCGACGGATGGGTGCCATCAACCGTACAATCAGTAGTTTGACCAATGGCGTCTTTGGATAAAAGATAAATGTTGGTTACGCCCGCGGCTTTTAATTGATTGAAAGCCGCTTCTTGTATGTTGTTAACATCTGTATAAAGCTTCTTCCTATTGGTATCTATCTCAGCATCCGCATAACCATCGTGCTGAATAAGGAGAATAGGGATAAATTTCCGTTGCTGCCGTAATTTGGTTACTGCATACAGGATTTTATCCTTGATTTCGGCCGGCGAAAATTTACCATAAACCAGGTTTGGCAGGCAATCTAAAACGTAAACCTTAGCTTCTATTTCGCTCATCAGATCGATAATTTCTTTATCGAGCAGGGCATTACCAGAAAAACCCAGGTTGATCAATGGCCGCTCCATTTTCCGGTTAAGAATAGCTGTCCAGGCCATCCCCGGTCTTGAAGCAGCTGCGCCCTGTACTATGGATGTGCCATAAACAACTATTGGTTTCTCTTTTGATAAAGGTAATGGCACAAATGACATTCCTTTAGGAACACCTATCTCCAGCCATTCAACAATATTATACAGCGGCAGATATAACTTGTACCTTCTGCCATGCTGATGATAGGCATCATTGGGATTAATTCCTTTAAACCGGTAGGTGATGGTATCGCCAAAAGTATATTCGCCGGCGGCCCAAATCCAATCGCCATCGCTATTAACTGCATATAAATCCACACCACTTACACCGGTAGCCGGCATATGCGGAAATGCCTGGCTATTTTTTACTTTATATCTTATAACAATCTCGGGGCTGTTTGCCATAAAAGAAACTGATAGGCCCGCAGCATCATGCGATAACTCCCACACCCTGGGGCGCACGGTTTTTTCTGCTCGGTCCGGCAGCCTGTCGTATGGGTTTTTAACTTCCCGGGGCCAGGCCTGCCCCTCAATAACCGGGAAGTCATTTTTAGCGGGGTTCCACCAGGTATAATTGCCATTTTCCTGCGACCGGACCAGGGCGCATTGAAAAATCAAATACGATATAACAAGAAATATTTTAACATTCATATTGTCAGCCTATTAATACAACCAATTGCGTTAAAGTTATCGCCGTTTTGCAATGAATATCCAGGAATGCAGATAACCGCTACTTTTTTGATACAACAAAATGATAAATACCCGAACCCAAAGTAAGTACCACATAACCGTTCTCAGTTTTAATTTTGGCAGACGGAATTAACGCTGCACCACTTTCTGTTATTTCATTAACCGCGTTTGCAGGAACAAAAGCTGTTGCGGTAGTATTGGCAGGGATTTCAAGATCCATCAAAATTTTACCATTCTCAAGCACCCAACTGCTGCGTAATTTGCCATAATAAGTTTCTAAAGCGGCGGAAACGGCAGTAAATCCTCCGCCAATATGAGGCTGGATTTTAATATGCTTATATCCCGGCCCATCGTCATAATTATCCAGCCCGGCCATAACCCTGTACATCCAGTCGCCTATGGCGCCGTATGAATAATGGTTAAATGAATTCATGGCGGGCGACTCAAAAGTGCTATCCGGTTTTATACCATCCCATCTTTCCCAAACGGTAGTCGCCCCCATTTTTACCGGGTACAACCACGACGGATATTCTTGTTGCAACAAAAGCTTATAAGCTACATCTGTAAATCCAAACCGGCTTAAAACATGACACAGATAAGGTGTCCCTAAAAATCCGGTGGTGAGATGGTTGCCGTAGCTTTTGATATTTTCAACAAGGCGCCCGGCTGCTTGCTCCCTGAGCTCTTCGGGAAGCATATCAAAATTCAGGGCAAGCACATAAGCAGTTTGTGTGCCGGATACCAGCCGCCCGCTGGCGGTTACATATTCCTTTACAAATGCCTGTTTTATTTTCACCAGCAAAGCCTCATAAACAGGCACATCTTCCGTGTTTCCTAAAACCCTGGCGGTGTTTATAAGCAATTGGACAGAATTGGCGTAAAAACATTGCGCTATCAGGAACTTATCCGTCACGGCCGCTTTTCCGTCCCTGTCATCATCCGGGCTGTAAAATAACCAGTCGCCGTAATGAATGCCGGTATTCCATAAATTATTGTGGCTGCTATTCCTGATAAACTCAACCCATTTTTTCATACCGGGATATTGCTGTTCAAGAACCCGTTTGTCGCCGTAAGCAACGTATAAATTCCAGGGCACAATACAAGCGGCATCATCCCAACCGGCCGACCCGGATCTGCGCTGACCTAACACATCCGGTATAACAAAAGGAACGCTTCCGTTCGGCAATTGATCTGCGCTAACATCCTTCAACCATTTGGTAAAGAAATTATCGACATTCATGTTAAATGCGGCGGTCCTAAAAAAGACCTGGGCGTCGCCGGTCCAGCCCAAACGTTCGTCGCGTTGCGGACAATCGGTAGGCACATCTATAAAGTTGCTTTTTTGCCCCCACTGGATATTATGCTGCAACTGGTTAATCAGCGCGTTTGACGACCTGAAATCGCCCGCAGGTGGTATATCTGAATATAAGGCAGTTGCTGTAAAGTTTTCCGGCCGCAACTCCCCGGGATAGCCTTCAACCTTAATATACCGGAAACCGTGCCATGTGAAATGCGGCTTAAATACCTCTTCTCCGCCCCCCTTTAAAATATATGTATCCTGTGCTTTTGCCGCGCGCAGGTTGGCGGTGTAAAAATTTCCGTCCTTGTCCAAAACCTCGGCATGCGATATGATGATCTTATCTCCACCTTTGCCATTTACTTTAACCGTTACCCAGCCCGCCAGGTTCTGGCCAAAGTCAATTACATGTTCGCCGGCAGGGGTAGTGAATATTCTTGCGGGCTTAAAATGTTCTTTCTCTTTTATTGGTTCATTAATGGTAGCAACCAATACATTTATAGGATAATGGGTAATCTTCACACTGTCCCAGCGGGTATCATCATATCCGGGCAAAGCCCATCCTTTTTTCTCCTTCCCGGCATCAATCAATTCACCATTATAGATCTGCGAATAAAGGATTTCGCCCGTGGATGATTTCCAGCTATCATCAGAGATAATGGTTGTGGTAGTTCCGTCGGCGTACGTAATCTCCAATTGAAAAAGCAGGGCAATATCTTTTCCATACATGTTCTCTTTATTCTTAAAACCAATAATCCCACGGTACCAGCCATTGCCGAGTGTTGCTGTTATAGCATTACTGCCTTTTGCAATCAAATTGGTTACATCATACACCTGGTACTGTAAGCGTTTATTATATGATGTCCATCCGGGCGTAAAATAGGCGTTGCCAATCTTAACCCCGTTTATCCGGGCCTCATATAAACCATGGGCTGTTATATAAGCTATGGCAGATAAGATCTTTTTATTGGCAGAAAACACCTTCCTAAACAATGGACTTGGACGCATTACGCTATCTTCCGCAAAGCCCGGTTCTATCCATTTAGCTTTCCAATCGCTCTCATTTAAGAATGCCATCCGAAAGGATGCAGTATCGCTAACCGCTGGTTTTTTATCATAATTATCCCAAACTTTTACTACCCACCAATATTGCTTACCGCTTTGAAGCGGGCTACCCGCGTAAGGCACAAATACAGATTGGGCACTCAGTATTTTACCCGAATCCCAAAAAGCTTTGCCTTTTGCCGATGTGAATACCTGGATCTGATATGCTGCCTGAAAAACGTTGCGTTTGTTACTTGCCAGTTGCCAGCTGAAACGGGGTACCCGCTCATCTAAGCCAATTGGATTGATTCGGTTTTCTGTCAGGAGCTTATGAACCGAAAGCTGTGCAACCGAACAGGTAGTGATAAGCAGCATATTTATAAGCAGGCATACAATTTTTTTCATGGCGGCCATCGTTCTATAAAAAATTTCAGGGGATTAAAGGACTGCCTTTTGCATTTTGGGTATTATAAAATGGATAATTACCCAGGCCAGCATGAAAGAGCTTCCACAAACTATAAAGATAATATTGTATCCGGCCACAATATTGCCTGCCGCTTTATAGAAATCAAGAACATAACCAATAAAGAGCGGAAACAATACGCTGCCAATGGCCCCGGCCATGCCGCCTAAACCAACAACCGAACTGATGGCTTTTTTGGGAAACATATCCGGAACTATGGCAAAAATATTGGCGCTCCATGCCTGGTTTGCGGCAACTGAAATACTTATTAATGTCACCACAACCCACATATTGGTAGTATACCTGGAAAGGATGATGAGAATAACACAGATTGCCGATATAAACAGCGCAATTTTTCGGGCTTTATAAACGGGGTACCCTTTTTTTATCAGCCATGACGAAAGATAGCCCCCACCAAGGCTGCCTAACATAGCCCCTGAATAAATGATAGCCAGGGGTAAACTGGGCTTTTTAAGATCGAGATGAAAATAGGAACTAAAGTAGGAAGGAAGCCAGAACAGGAAAAAAAACCAAATAGGATCTGTAAAAAACTTACCCGCTATAAACGCCCATGTTTGCTTCAATTTAAGCAGCCCGCCCCAGGTTATATTGCCGGTAGTAATCTCTGTGTTAAACTCGTCGTCGCTATGGATATAATCATATTCTGGTTTTGTAAGCCGTTTTTGTTTTGAGGGTATTTCATAAAAAATGAGCCATAAAACAAGCCAAATGAAACCCAATGATCCAGTTATCAGAAATGCCGCCTGCCAGCCGTAAACCGCCAATAACCACGGCACCAATATAGGACCAACACAGGCCCCGATATTAGAACCTGAATCAAGTATACCAATTGCCAGCGCTCTTTCTTTTTTGGGAAACCATTCTGCAGTAGTTTTAACACCCGCCGGGTAATTTCCCGACTCTCCTAACCCAAGAAAACCTCTTACAAGTCCAAATCCAAAGGTGCTTTTTACAACGGTATGCAGCATTGCGGCAATACTCCACAGGCTTATAGATATGGTATACCCCATTTTTGTACCAATTTTATCAATTATCCTGCCGTATACCAATTGGCCCAAAGCATAACAGGCAGTAAATGCCATCACAATCCGGCTGTAGTCCATTTCAGTCCAGCTGAATACTTTCTCCAACTCCGGTTTAAGCAAACCGAATATTTGCCTGTCGATATAGTTTATTGTGGTGGCCGCAAAAAGAAAGACACAGACAATCCACCGGTAGTTCTTGATCTTTGATCCTGACATATGTATTTATTTATATTTAATTGTGTTTTGGAACCTATCCTTAATTCAAAATTGCCTGTTATCTGCATGTCAGGTATCTTCTTCCCCCCAAGCTTAACTCCAATCATTTTGGAACCCCGGGAATCCATTTTTGAGCATTTTTATAGTATATTTTATCAACTACCCCGCGCGGTAGTTTTAAACCATAAAACTCTCCCTCAACTTTAGGCACCCGCATTTTTTCGTTGGTTGTAAAAAACCGCCAATGCCTTAGCCAAACTTCATGTACATGTTTTTTTAACCCCGCAGGTGTTGTTATATGTTCATTTACAATATCCATTGCGTCATGCCGCATATCTGTTCCGTACAATATCCTGTCCTGGTATTTTATAAAAAAGTCGTGCACGCCCTGCCAATTCGTTTTTGCCTGGTATTGCAAATGAGAAACCCGCTCGGCCATATCCACTGCCATATTGGGATATTTATCCAGTGTTTTGCCAAGTTCGGTCACGCTCCATTCCAGCGCCCCTAAATGTGCCCCGATAAACCGCAGCCTGGGGTTTTTATCCAGCATATGATCCCTTACCTTCAGGTAATACTCATATGATGGCCGGTCGGGGTGTAAGTACATGTACTCCTCACTATGTGCAGCAGCATAGTCACGGTTCCCTTTTACCGTCATTTTATCCAACGGAAGCCATGAATTCTTATGCTCGCCTAAATGGCCGATAAGCGGAATGTGATTAATAGCAAGGTAGTTAAATATGGTATCGAACCTTTCATTATCAACAAAAACCAATTTGTTGTCTTTATCCCTCAGCTGCATTCCCACGTTTTTCCATACTTTAACCGCAATGGCACCTTTGGCAAATGAATTTTTCAAATAGGCGATAACTTCACTTTGCCAACCGGGTTCATTATAGTTTTTTAAAGAGAAGGTAGTAGCATAAGCAATAAGCCCCGGATGGGCTTTTACCAGCTTAATGGCAAAATCCTGTTGTTCTTCAATGGGCGTACCGGATGAGCTATATACGTTTATAGTCAGCATCCTAAAATTATCTGCCTGTGCCTGGCTGATAAATGCCGTATCTATATCTTCGGTTAAGTGCACGTGCGAGTCGATCTTTTTTACCTTCTTAAAGTCATCAACGGTATAATACCGTCCGTCCGAAACATCTTTTGCAGGTTTGGCCGTTTTTTTATGCTGATAATTTTGAGACGACAGTAAAATTACCGGCAAACTGAGGCAGGTAAGCCTTGTGATCATTTTAAGCATTGATGTACCTTTAATCATATGTTAAGCTTGTTCTATATTAAATACTACGCTGCTAAATTTTATATTTTGATAAATACCTTTTTCCTGAACATATACCAGCACAAAAACCACTCAAGTAAAAAGGTTAACGCGGAAGCAATTATCCCGATGAACAATACCGGCAGATGGGTTGGGGTTAGGAAAGCTATCGTTATATGATTAACATACTCGTTAATTCCGCCAGAAATGGTTTCGATAAAAAGATAAATGAATAACGAATTCATTCCTACTACAGTAACGATCCACGCATATCGGGTATGCCCTTTAATGTCATTCCACCAGTATAAAAATGCCAGGGCAACCAGACACCATCCGCCCGAAACCAGTACAAATGAACTTGTGGCAATTCTTTTAACAATAGGGGTAAGCGTAGCTCCATTGATGTATCCTAAAGCCAGCAAGATTATTCCGGTCATCATTAACCACTTTAATTTTAAACCGGCTGGTTTATTAGACAACAAGAGCGACCCGGCCATCATTCCCCAAATGGTATGGCAGGCTGTTGGAATAAAATTGATAGTAACCCAGCCCCCCTTGCTAATCTTATGCACCAATAAAAGGTCGATATAATTCCCGAAGTTATGCTGATCGGTAAAGGGCTGATTAAAGCCGCTCACATTGGTAAAGCGATATAGGATTTCGGTTAAAACCAGTAAAAAAAGACTAAAAAGGATCTGATTTTTAATTGACCAGCTAAAAATCAGAAAGGCCATCAACGTTGTAAACGCAAGCTGGGCCAAAACATTCCAGAGCTCAAAATTTAGTCCTTCGGGCTTTACTGCCCTTGTCCATATACCCCAAAATAACAAAAGAGCAGAGCGTTTCAGTATTTTTATAAACGATTGTCTCCAGGGCACACCCTGCTCCTGTTGCCGGTGCAATGAATAGGCCATTGCGGCACCGGCAATAAACATAAAGCCGGGCTGAACAAGGTCCCAAAACCGGAGACCATTCCAGGGATGATGGAAAAATTGCTGCACAACAACATTAAAACCAGTACCGGCTGTTGCGGCATCTAATTTTTCAAATAAGCCGGTACCCTCCAATATCAGCAAAATCATGATGAACCCGCGCATAAAATCGAGGGATAGCAACCGTTGCCGGGGCTCAGCAAAATAAGTTGGATTGGCCATGATCATTTTTTATTTGAAGCTTTGATAGTTTTAAATCTTGATGAATATTTTTCGCTTGTACAAAAAGTAACAGATATACCACATCATACCGGATACGACAAGTATTGTAGCGGTAGTAATTGCGTCAGGGCTTATCCAGCCAAAAAGCCTGTTTGTAACCGGTTTAGTAAGGTTCATGAGTACAAGCCTACCTCCTGAATGCCAGAACAGGTAAATAAACAGTGGGTTCATGCCAACAATTGCAAAAAAAGCAGCACCCTTTTTAAAATCGAGTACATCAATCAACAAGTAAGAAACGGCAAGGCCAACAAAAGCATATCCTCCGCTTAGTATGATAAATGAGCTTGTGCAAATACGCTTAATAACAGGAATATATATACCAAGGATGTACCCGGCTATGATACCGGCAATGCCTATGGTAAGCAGTACCCACACTTTTTTTTGAGGCGTATAATCTTTCATTAGTATCATCCCGGCAATTACCCCCCAAATGGTGTGGGCGGTTGTAGGAATAGCGTTAAATGCAACCCATCTATCTTCGCTTAGCCCCCCGGTGAGGAAAACATCGAACCATGAGCCAAAATTATGATCGGCAGTAAAGGGCTGATTAAAACCCTGAACAGGCCACGCCCGGTAGATCACGTCGGTTAAAACAATCAATACAACCGAAACCAACACCTGCCATTTGATGGCTTTGCGCATTACCAAAAAGGCGATAAGGTAGGTTACCGATAACTGAGCGAGAACATTGGTAAAAGATGATTTTGTTTCGGAAGATAAAAGCCAGCCGAGGAAGAGCAATAAAAGCGACCGTTGTAAAACGCCCCGTAACGACTTGTTCCAGCTCTCGTGCTTAGCCCATTTCCTTGAAAAAGAAAACGGCATTGCTACCCCAACAATAAACATAAAAAAAGGCTGAATGAGGTCCCAGGCGGTAAGCCCCTGCCAGTTGGCGTGATCCATTTGCCTCCCCAGGAGCGAAACAACCGGGTTACTGCTGGCTGGATTAAACAGCTGCCCGTAACCGGATACAAGCATAAACATAGTAAAGCCACGAAAAAAATCAATAGAAAGAATACGCTCCTGGTCAGTGTTCAGTTTATCCTGGTTTATCATTTTTTATTGATTTTCTTTTTTTAAAACAGACTTGATAAGCGGTAACATTTGCTCAGAAAACCTTAGCATCCCCACATCGTTCGGATGCACTCCATCTGCAGTCCCTTCATGGTCATATCCAATTAAGCCATCTCCTGTTTTGTAATACAACCCCTTAATTCCCGATTGTTTAAGCAGGTCAAAGGCTCGCCTCAACTCCTTTCTCTTAGCGTCAATATTAGCCAGGCCATCCTTGTTAAAGTAACTATCCTCATAATAAAACCCTTCTACCAGCAAAACCGGGATCAATGGTCTTTTCGCTTTCAACAGCCTTACTACCTTTATCGCGCTGTCACAAATAATTTCCTTTTTTGAGTTGGGGGTACAATCAATAATATATAAAGCAGCATCTACCTCGCTCATTGCCAACGCCACCGACAGATCAAATTTCCCCTCGCCGCTAAACCCAAAATTGATGAATGGTACATCTAATTTTCGTGACAGCATATTAGTAAAAGCCATCCCCGGCCGAGAAGCTGCCGCACCCTGGGCAATGCTGCTGCCATAGTATATAATGGGTTTCTTCTCAACAAGATACTTTTCAACAGGCTTCGAAATTACAGCGCCCTCATTTACCCCGATAGCAAGTGAATCGACCCCGTTATACAAAGGAAGGTTTAGCAAATACTCCTTGTATGCTCCGTCGCCGTTACGCAGCAGTATAAACTCGTTAACTTTTTGTTTGGGTTTCCCGGTATTTACATATTGCCAGCCGGCTCCGGTGTTACAATACAAATCAATACCGTCCGTTCCGACAGGGCCTGCTTTTTTTGATAGCGGGTCAATTTCTCTCAAAGACCATCTTACCGCAATGCGTGTTGCATTGGTCCGAAACCGGATAGCAATACCCGCCGAACTCAAACTCTCTTCCCACACCTCAGCCCTCAAAACCTGTTGATACCGGCCGGGAAAGCGCCGGTAGTTTTCTTCATGATGAAACCGGCCTATCACCGTGAACTGGCGGGCATCATAAAAAGTCACAGAATCTGCGGCTATATCATTTCCGGGCAAACACCTTGCATCAAATGCAAAAACGGTTATTACTAAAATTGGCAATACTATTTTTAAATAAACAAAGTGTATCCTTTTCATCATTTCCTACGTGCTATAAATACCACTTTTTATATCTCATCAAAGCCTCAACAAAATAGTAATCTGCATAGGTTAATGGTACATCAACTTCGGCATTAAAAGGTATAGCGCCAACACTATGCTTAAGCAGAAAGCCGCCGTTTGTGCCCGGTCTGGCTCTGAATAAAGGTGAGGAAAGCGTTTTAATTATTTTTTCTGCCGCGGTTATGTATAGTATTTTGTTCTGCCCACCGGTGTACCTGCTTAATTCAAGAAAGGCCGATGCCATTATTGCCGCCGCCGAAGCATCGCGATAAGTATTTGGAATACCCGGTGCATCAAAATCCCAGTAGGGTATCATATCGGCCGGGAGGCGCGGATGGGTTAATATAAACCGGGCAATATGTTTTGCCTGTACCAGGTACCGGCTATCCTTAGTAAACCGGTACATCATGGTATAACCATATAAACCCCATGCCTGCCCCCTGCTCCAGGCAGATGAATCGGCTGCGCCCTGCCTGGTAATTTTACGCATTACCTTACCTGTCGGTAAGTCATAATCGATTAAATGATAGGAACTATAATTGGGGCGGAAATGATTTTTTAACGTTGTGTTTGCATGGTTTACGGCAATATCGCCAAGTTGCTTGCTCCCTCCATTTTTACTGCTCCATTCCAGCAATTCAAGGTTCATTAAATTATCAATAATTACCGGACACTTATACATTGCGGACGAGTCCCAGGATTGAATTGACTTAATGGAAGGACGATACCGCGTTGCTAAAGATTTTGCGGCCGTTAGTACAAGTTCCTTATATTCCTGTTGCCCTGTTACGCGGTATGCATTACCAAAACTGCAAAATATTTTAAACCCAAGATCATGATTGCCCGCGTTAAAAACCTCTTGTTTTATAATTGCCATCCGCTGCTCTGCTTCTCTTTTCAATACGGTATCGGCCGAATATTCATATAAATACCATAGCGTACCCGGATAAAATCCGCTACACCACCAGTCCGAATCGCTTGTAAGCAGTTTATCTGTTGCTGCATCATAAGTTTTCGGCATTTTACCGGCCGGTAAAATGTTTATCAGCGATTTATATTGCTGTACGGAAAATGCCAAATCACCGGTCACTAACTTCCGCATTGATTCGCGGGATGTTCTTTTTTGTGCAAACAGCACAGCGCAAAGAGATATTAATATCCCGGATAGTATAATTTTTTTCATTTGAGCTTTTGCCAAACAATCAGTAATAAATAAAAAGCAGTATTGATTTATTACGGGCAAGTGACATACGCCGATATCACTTTACCCAGGCCTGATTAATTTTGAATTAATTTATGAAATTTTATCCTTGATGCACGCACAACTCAGCCTGATAAATTAATACCCAGGATTTTGCGTAAGCGAGGGATCAACCTTGATATCATTTGTGGGGATTGGCCAAAGGTAATCGTCACTGCTAAAATTGATTTGTACATCCGGCAGGCTTTCCTGTTTAAGTATGTGCTTTCTTATCAAATCAAACCACCTGTCTATTTCAAAACATAGTTCGTAGTTTCTTTCCTGTATCACCTTGTTATCAAATGCAGCCATCGAGAGGCTGGTTGTGGCCAAAGGATCCTCGTTATTTACAACGTAACCATTTGCGCGGTTTATAACCTTGTTAATAGCATCGACAGCCTGTTGTGTGGGTCCGCCTTTTGACATGTTCTCGGCCTCTGCAAAAATCAGCAGCACATCGGCAAAACGGATAACCGGCATATTCACAATTGAGCGTCCGGCGGCAAAATCTGCAGGTGAGTCATACTGAAACTTTTTAACACCAGGCCAATAATCACCAAGATTGTAGTAGAGAACCCCATCCAGGGTTGTTTCGATAAAGGCATCTTTCCTTGGCTGTTTTGGATAGGCTTGTTCCCAGGTGGGTTCGGCGCAAATATCACCAAAGCCCCTCATGTCTGACCATATACGGGGATCCGGGCCCAGGTTTTGATAATTTGAATTCAGGCTCCACATCATCTCCGGTCCGTATTGGGTAGCAACACTAAATAAATCCTTAATATCCGGCACCAATGAATAATGAGCGCTGTCAATTACTTCCTTGGCCATTTCTGCAGCCTTTGCATAATTAGCAGGCATATTCAAGGGGTAAGTAGCCATTGTAAGGTAAGCTTTCGCCAATAAGCCCTTGGCTGCATCCCGGGTTGGCAATCCTCGCATATCTGCCGAACGGGTTACCGGAAGTTTGGCAATAGCATCGGTAAAATCACTTACAATCTGATCATACACTTGCTGAACCGATGCACGTGCCAATTTATTAGTAACCGGATCGGGCGTAGTTTCAATAATCAGCGGCACGCCACCAAATATCCTGACAAGCATAAAGTAATTGTAGGCTCTTAAAAACTTACCCTCGCCTATCAAAACATCAGTCTGCGATTTGTCTGCACCCGGTAATCCTTTTTTTAATGCTTTAATTGCTGTGTTAATATTTAACAACGCGTTATAGTGGGCGGCCCATAACTCGGCGCCATAATCCTCTGGTATATTCAAATCTCCCCGTACTATCTGATCGTCCTGGTTAAAATCATCCATATAAGCCTGGTAGCCTACATTATGTCCCCACAATGCATTTAAAGATGCTGTATAGGCCGATTGTACCTGGGTTGCAGTTGTATAAAAATTGTCAGGAACGATAACGCTTGAAGGTTTTTCCACTAATTTTTTACACGATGATAAAAATATGAGGGCAGCTACTAACAGGTAGCGTGTGTTCCTGGTAAATAATTTAAAATTTTTCATTGCCATGATTATTTATAATGAAACATTTACTCCAATGTTGTATATTTTGGATTGCGGGTAGGTACCAAAATCCGACCCGAACTGGGCGTCGTTTCCTGTGTATGAACTTACTTCCGGATCGCTGCCTTTATATTTTGTAATGGTTATTAAATTGGTTCCGCTTACATATATCCTCAGGTTGCTTACATGGATGCTTTTTGCTATGCCTGCGGGCAAATTATAACCCAGCGTGATATTCTTTAAGCGTACATATGAGCCATCCTCAACCCAACGGGAATTTCTGTTGGCCGAAGCTCCCGGTATCTTTACCTTGTTTACTAAACCTGCGCTGGCCCGTGTTGCCTGATCAATAATAGCGGGGATAGAGGAATTCTCGTTGCCTGGCGACCACCTGTTTAACAAATCGGCACTGGTGCCGCCGGGCGATTCAAGGGCGATTCTTGATATATCAAAAATACTGTTGCCATGCGTTCCCTGTACCAGGAAATTTAAATCGAAATGTTCATAGCTGAACTTGTTAGTCCATCCAAAAATAAATTTCGGCATCGAGTTGCCTATTACTTTTTCGTCGCTTGCATTGATAACACCATCGTTGTTTACATCGTCATAGCGCGGATCGCCCGGTAATTGGCCATACTTGGCTGCGGCTGCCGCTTCACTTGTTTTCCATACACTTTTGTAACCGTAGCCAATCATTTCGCCGTATGGCTGCCCCTTTACCAGGTACATAAATGAGCTGCCAACTCCCTGGCCCCCTGTGCCGCCTGATGCAAAAGCAATGCGGTCAATACCTCCAAGGTCTACTACTGTAGCCCGGTTGGCCGAGAAAGTAATGCCCGTATTCCACGAGAACTTCCCTACAAACGGATCGCCCGAAATTCCAAATTCAATACCGCGGTTGCGGATAGAGCCCACGTTATCCAGAATGGTGGATAATCCGGAGTAAGTTGGCAGTACCCTTGGCAGCAATAGGTCTGTTGTGAGCTTATTATAATAATCAAACGTAAGCTCCAGTCTCCGGTTTAATATTGCCATATCCACACCCGCATCGGTTTGGGCTGTTTTTTCCCATTTAAGCTTTGGGTTGGCAGTTGAAGTAATGGAATACCCAAGGTTATTTACATCGGTACCAAAGTAAGGGTAATTATAGCCCGATGTAATGTGCGCCAGCGTTTGATAAGGGTTTATGGCCTGGTTGCCTGTAACGCCATAGCTAACCCTGAATTTCAGGTCAGAAAAAATATTAAGATTTTTGATAAACTGCTCTTCGGATGCTTTCCAGGCGATTGATCCCGACGGAAAGTATCCCCATTTATTATCGGTCCCAAAAACGGATGAACCATCGGCCCTGACACTGGCGGTTAAGAGATACTTATTATCAAAAATATAATTTACCCTGGCAAGGTATGAGTTGATAACCCTTTCATAGGTGTTTGAGGCGGTAGTAACCGTTTTTGCACCACCCACGTCAAAAATACCGGTTTGCTGCACTGCAAAATCATTAGCATTAATAGTGGAGTTAAGGTCTTTGGTATATTTTTGTTCGGCTACCGCGGTAATAGTAAAGTGGCTTTTGTGTAAGGTTTTATCATAGGTAAGTATGTTTGAGTTTTGGAAATAGCTGTTATTGTCAGTAAAAATATTACCGCTTCCGTTCAGTAAAAAGCCGCTGAATGTTTTGTTATTATAAAAGCTGTAATTGTTTACATTGGTTAATATAGCGCCGCCTGTAATTTTGAGCGTTAAACCTTCCAGCAGCTTAAATTCCAGGAATGCATTAATATTATTACGGATAACACCGTTGTTAATTATAGGCTCTTTGGCGCTGGCAACGGGGTTCCAAAGTGTTGGATTGGCATACCGCAGGGCAGCCGCGCTATAGTTACCGGTGGTATCATATACAGGTATTGTAGGCGAAAACCTTGGGGCAGCAATTACGGGGTTTGCCGGGTAATTAATACTGCCGCCAAACAGGGCAGAGTTTGATTTTTCTTTGGATGTAGATAAATTTACCCCGAAACCAACCCATTTATTAATATCACCTTTAAAGTTTGCCCGAATGGAATAACGGTCATAAGCAGAATTGATGAGTATGCCCTGCTGATTTAAATAAGCACCCGATAATAGGTAACTGATCTTCTCGCCGGCGCCGCTAACAGATATCTGGTGATTTTGAGTATAGGCTGTTCTGTACACCTGGTCAACCCAGTCTGTTCCGCCATTTTTTTGGAATGCCTGAATTTCTGCGTCCGAAAAAATTGGCTGGGGTTGCGCTCCGTTACCATTTTGCGCTAAACGCACCTTATTTATTTCCCTTGCATAATCGGCCGCATCTAATAGTTTAGGCTTGTTATTAAGGTTGGCAACGCTACCGTCAAAAGTGTAATTAATAATTGCCTTGCCGGGTTTGCCCAATTTGGTTGTTACCAATATAACACCATTTGCACCCTGCGACCCGTATATGGCTGTAGCCGAGGCGTCCTTCAGGATTTCGATAGAAGCAATATCATTAGGGTTTAATGAGTTAAGGGTCCCCCCTTGTAATCCATCTATAACAACCAGGGCACTGTTATCTCCATTTATAGAGTTTGATCCTCTGATGCGGATTACCGTGTTGCCGCCCGGAGAACCATCCGTATTTTGTACAGATACACCAGGTGCGCGGCCCTGCAAAGCCTGATCAACACGCTGTGTTGGCAATAATTTAAGGTCTTCGCCTTTTACACGGCTTACCGATCCTGTAAGGTCGCTCTTTTTCTGAGTGCCATAGCCAACAACCAACACTTCACCCAACTGGCCGGTTAGCGAATTAAGGACGATAACATACTGGTTTTTTGAACCAATTGTAACTTGGCTTTTTTCATAACCCACAGCCGAAAAAATAAGCATCGAACCGGGTGCTGCAGCTATTGAAAACCTGCCCGATGAATCTGTTTGGGTTGCCTGGCCGCCACCTTTCACTGTTACCGTTACGTATGCCAAATTATGTCCGTTCTCGTCTTTTACGACGCCCGAAATCGGTTTCGCTTGCGCAAAGAGCAGGATAGGGGTTATAACAAGCAATATGCCTGTTATAATTTTCCATTTCAAAGTGCCTCTTTTTAATGGAAGATAAGTAAAGTGTTGCATGCTCAAAAGTTTACTGTTAAATACCAAGGGTTAATTTGTAGTATAAGTTATAGGGGTACTATTTGCTTCATTTCAAAATTTATTGTTCAACACGATTGGACCGAACCCACTCCGACACCTTCCTGTTCATTGCCAGTTCATACCAATACATCCAATCGGTGTTATAGGTGCTGCTTGCCAAATGGGCGTGAAGGTTTGAGTCTAATTTGTATCCTTCCGGCCTGGCCATGACGCGGGTTACCGCAAACACTTTTTCCAGCCGCCGGCGTATCACCGGAAATTGACTTTCATAATCATCAATCCGGTGTAATACCATTTTCTTATCGGCCAATGACCTGGCATCATCGTATTGCTTAAGCAGGATCAATAGTTTTGAGGAATAGGCCTGCAGCTCATTTATTTGCCCAAATACCTCCAGGTTATACTTGTTTCTTTCCGCAAGTATCATGGCTTCTGCTATCCGGTTTTTTACGGTATCATACATGGAAACTGCTTTTGCGGCCTGTTTTAGCCGGTCTTTATACAACGTGCTCCATTGCCCGCTTTTGGATTTGTCGGGCATATCTACCAGCTTAAACAATTGGTGATAGTTTTCCCTGTCGCCGTTAACTATAAAGGCTGTATCCCAAATGCTTACCGCTCTTTCTAAAATATCCTCAAACTCATACCGTTCTCCCGCCAGTTTGGGCGAATAAAACCGGTGCCTGAACGCGGCATGAACAACTTTCCCGCTATAATCTTTATCATTCCAGCTAAACCATGCAAAGTCATGGATACCGCGCCAGGTGGTCTCGAAATGAGGCGAACTATCATCCCATACCGTACATAGTATCCCTTTTAATTTTTTACCGGCAGTAAGCCGGCAAAAATCTTTAATTGACTGAAAATTAGATTGGTTACGCTGCAGCATGGCATAGGACATTTGTGCCGATGTTGCCGCCATTACATCCAGGTTGTGCGCTTTATACCAATCAAGCGCCAATATGTTGCCTGCAGCGGCGGGCGCCTCATAATTCCAGCGCATGTAAATACAGTTCCTGGGAAAAAGGGGGATGTTTTTATCCAGCGTGCTTTTGTTTTTGTCCCAAAGCTTATTAACCTCTTTTACGTTTAAAGTCGAATCCCAGGTTGTTTGGTATAAATTGCCCAGTTTAAAAACCATATCGTCCCAAAAAATTGGGATGCGGTGGTGTTCAACAGCAAAATCGGTAACTTTTTTGAGCCAGTACATCTGGAGCTCCAGCGGGCTTTTGCCCGACGCTTTGGACAGCTCCGATTTGCCCAGGGCACCAACTTCATCTCCGCCAACGTGCAGGTATTTCCCATAGGGGGTAGCTTCTATGGCATCTTCGTACATCGAAAACTGGAGATCGTAAGTTTTTGGGTTAAGCGGATCAAATGCCCAATCCGATGTTGGGTTATCACGCAGGTCTTTATAAGCATCGTGTTTTAAAATGAAAGATGCATGCCCCAGCCCCTGAACAAGGGGGCTTATTTCAATGAAACGATCTTTTGCATATTTGCTTAATGCAGCAAATTCACCGATGGATATGGCATCCGCCGCGCCTACATCCTTTGCCTTTTTGTACCGCAGCTTGTCTTCAAATTCAAAAATGATATTGTTTATCTTAATTGCTGCTAAGCGGTCTATGGTTCTGTAGTAGTAATTGCCTGCATCCAGGTGGTTTTTCAGGTCGATATGAACAGCCCTCACCGGGATAGCGGGATAGTCGGTTATCCTGCAGGCCGGAATCACCACATGTTGATCGTGTGCATCCTCCAGCAATTGGTTCAGGGTCTGCATGCCGTAAAATAACCCGCTTTTGGTTGACGCTTCAATAACCACCTTTTTGTTTTTCACTAAAAGAATATAGCCTTCATCTGATGGGAGCGCCAGGTCCTTCTTTATTACCAGCAAAAGGGAACCCTTTGTTGAGGCCTTTAAGCGTCGGAGATTGTTTAGCAAGCCCGGAATAACCAGGTCCGCATCGACGCCATTCAAACAAATGCTATGTAAATCTGTAAATAACAGCCCTTCTCCGTTTAATAACTGAACATTTTGAGGCCGGGGCAAAAGCTTAAAGTAACGGTCGAAAGTGGGGATATCTTTCGCTGCGCATACGGAACACAACAATACAGACATTGTCAATATCATTATATAACGGGCATGTTTTACTTTTTTGAGCATTTTATTTACGTTTATAAAGCCGGGGTTACAATTTTTATACTGAAGTATCAACCTTCATAATTCGCCGTCATTTTGTAATGAGAGGCATCGTTTGAAAGCAATGAGGCAGACAGCGTTTCCAGGAACAGGCAGCAGCTTTGGTGCGAGGACAAAATAGTAGCCGGATACAAATTGCTTATTGGTTTTTCCAGGCAATTTTTAACCGCTTTTGCTTTTCGCAAATCCGGGACAGAACAAATAATATTTTTGGATTTCATGATTTGCCGAACCGACATACTTATAGCCTGTGCAGGAACTTCATCAAGGGAAGCGAACCAGCCTTCATTCATTTGTTGTTGCTTACAATCCTCATCTAATTTATAAATGATGATATAGGGGTCAGTAGTTTCAAAATCAGCAGGAGGGTCATTGAATGCTAAATGACAGTTTTCGCCAATACCGATTAAGGCAACATCTATCGGATGCTTGTCAATAAGCTTGTTCAAGCGTTCGCATTCTGCCGTTGGATCTGTTTCGCCGTTAATCAGGTGCGCGGCTTTTAATGGCGGTAATTTGTCAAGAAACAGTTCTGTCAGATATTTCCGAAAGCTTGCCTTATGCGATGCAGCGATATTAATATATTCATCTAAATGAAACATAACCACCTTGTCCCATGCTATTCCGGGCGCTTTGATCAACTGCTTTAATGTTTCAAATTGACTTGTGCCTGTTGCCAGGATGATGTTGGCCGTGCCCTGCCTGGCTATTGCTTCGCGAATGTGCTGTGCAGCTGCATCGCCGGCAATAGCGCCTAAGTCTTGTGCATTTTTTTCGATGTAAACTCTCATAAAGATGACTCGTGTTTTCTTATTTATAAACTATTGTACATAACCCTGCCGGTAGCCTGGTTTTTAGCCTGCTTTATCTGTGATAGTATTAACCCGGGGTGTCTTTTCTACGCACCATTAATACCATCTGTATTAACTCCGTATTAGTTGCCAGACATTCCGCTTGGTTTACGAAATGTTGAAAGGTGTATTATTTTGCCATGCGCCGCGTGTAAAATCCGGAACCTCTATCGGTTTCGATCCATTAGCTACAGACCATTCGCTCAAGGGGGCTATCGAGCTCCAAAGGGCAGCATCGTAAACATCATGGTCTACCGGAAGACCGTTACGTAGACAATCAATTAGCCGCCAGTCTGTTAAAAAATCCATTCCCCCGTGTCCGCCAACTTTTTTGGCCAGTTCGCCTACTTTTGCAATGAATGGAAGGGTGTATTTTGCCTCTATTTCTGCAAAAACCTCCGGCGAAACCCACCCATCATGACTGGTGGAAATTTTGGCCGGCCCGGCATCGCATTGAATAGTTGCTTTGGTGCCGCTAATGAGATACCTGGATGATTTAGGCCGGGGCGAAGAAGTATCATGCTGCAGCATAATTGTCCTTCCCTTTGTGGTGCGTATGGTGGATGTATTCATATTACCCCTAAAATGTTTATCGACGTATTTTGAATACATAGCATCTTTGGCAGCCAGTTCTACGGCTATATCATGTAAAGTGAAATCATTGGTACTTACTGAGGTTAAAAAATCCATTTTATCGCCACAATTGATATTCATGACCTGGCAGATTGGCCCCAGCCCATGTGTTGGATACAGGTTACCATTACGATGGGCGTTTTCATCAAGCCTCCATAAGCCCGGGCGTTGTATGGGGTCAAAAAGCGACCTGCCGATACTATGAATGTAAGCGCCTTCTCCATGAAGCACTTCACCGAAAAAGCCCTGGCGCGCCATGTTAAGTGTCAGTAATTCAAAAAAATCGTAACATTCGTTTTCCAGCATTACGCAATGCAGTTTGGTTTTTTCTGAAGTTTCAACCATTTGCCAGCATTCGTCGATGGTTTGCGCAGCCGGTACTTCAACGGCAACGTGCTTGCCATGCTCCATTGCGTAAACAGCCATTTGCGCGTGCCAATTCCACGGGGTGCAGATGTAAACCAAATCAATGTCGCTGCGCTCACATAACTTTTTCCATACATGGTCATTGCCGGAATATAAAGCCGGGTTATTTGGCGTTCCCTTAAGACTTTCCTTTGCTAACTCCACCTGTTTGGGTTTAATATCACACAGGGCCCTCACCTCTATCCCTTCGATATTAAGTATACGCGGCACAGCTTCTGATCCCCTGCTTCCTAACCCAATATAACCGATCCTCACCTTATCTATTTTTGGGGCAGCATAACCATGCATGTTAAAACGCTGGCTGCCCTTAATCATGTTAAAAGGTTTACTGCCACCATCATCGGCAACTGAAAGCAGTGGCAATGCTGCACCCACCAATGCCGATGCTGCGATGCCGGTATACTTTATAAAATCTCTCCGGTTATTTTTCATGTATTAATATTTATTATATTTTGTAATTGAAAAAGCCTTAAAACAGTGTGTACTTCTATTAATGTATTGCCAGTCTTATAGTCAAAAAAAACAGCTGCATGTTAGTTTAATAATTGCCGGATACGGCGTTGTTTAATACTATCTTAACACATGCCTGAAGTAAATCTAACGAAAAGCGAAGCACTTAGAGCGGGTTTGGCCGAATAAATCAGCGAGAACGTTATCGAAAATAATGTAGCCGGCTATCCGTTATTCCGGGGTCATTAAATACTGAATTATAAACCATTAGCTGTTACAATACACCCCATTTTCTCTCCGGCCATTTATAACAAAAACAGCCCTGCAGCCCGGAGTATTTTATTCCGTATCAGCTGCAAGGCTGTTTGCTTTTATGAAGGATATTATATTCCAGACAATGCTTAACCGCCTGTTGAATTAATGATGATTTAAAACCCGCTATCGTCCAGGGCGAAGTTATTTTTCCGCTCTGTCCATTTGCCATTTGTGAAATCAGGAAAATCCTGCAATGAGTTTCCCGATTTCAGGGATTGTACTGATAGTGGGGCAATCACACTCATTGTAACAGAATCATAAACATCTATCGGGGTTTGTCTCTTGTGTTTAACCGACTCAATAAATGCATTAAATACAAACCAATCCATGCCTCCGTGGCCCGCTCCTTCGGCCAGTTTTTCATATTTTTTCCAAAGCGGATGATCATACTTGTCAAACCATACCTTTGCCGGGTCCCATGCGTCATCTTCTTTTGCCTGATGGTCGATATATATGCTGTCGGCCACATCCATCCAAATCCCTTTTGTACCCTGAACACGGAAACCCAGCGAGTAAGGCCTTGGCAAGTGCGTATCGTGACTTAACAATACGGTTTCGCCGTTTGCACAATTAATCATCGTTGTTGTTACATCCCCGTTTTTATAATTGATCTTTGAATTTTTATGTCCGGGCGATAGCTCCTGTACATAAGCCGCTAAACCGCGAGATTTAGAGCTGAATGATACCAAACCGGTAAAGCGGTTGCCCGCATTGATATTTGCATAATGCATACATGGCCCGGCACCATGGGTTGGATAAATATCTCCGTCTACATCAATGTTAAACTGGGTGCGCCATTGGGCCTCACCTATGGCATTGGGCCCAAATTCAACACCACCACCATGAAATTGCCTGCCATTATTGAACAGCACCGGCCTTAAGTTATGCTGGTAACCGCCCTCTAAATGGACCAGCTCACCAAAAAGGCCCTGCCTTACCATGTTTAGTGCTGCCATTACATCACGGCGATAGCATACGTTTTCGAGCGTCATATAAGGCATCCGTGTTAACTCCGAGGTTTTTACGATATCCCAGTGCTCCTCAACCGTTAACCCTGCTATCACTTCGCAGCCAACATATTTACCGGCTTTCATGGCATCAACCGATTGTTGATAATGGAATTGCCAGGGGGTAGCAATAATTACGGCATCTATATCTTCATGATCAAGCAAACGCTTATAGGCATCCAGGCCGCCGGTATATTCCTTTACTTTAGGGTGCCCATTTTTGGCTATAAATTCCCTGCAAATTTTTAATGAACGTTCCTGAGTATCGCATATGGCAACAATTTCCACATCGTCCCGAAGCAGTCCTTCGCTGATGTGGCTCATTCCGCGTATCCCAACTCCAATATATCCTAATTTTACTTTTTTGGAGGCAGAAGCAAATAGATTACCGGCAGGCAGCATGGCTATGCCAGCAGCGGCAACCGCACTTTGCCTTATAAATGTTCTTCTTTTCATCTGTTTGTTTAATGATTGTTAAATCGGTTGGCCGTTCACCCAGGCGGCAATTTTTCAAAATTTAAATCTCACAAAAGCTTCTATAGCCTCATACTCCGCAAGCCCCAATTGATTATATATCCTGGCTGTTTCGCCTGTACGGTGCTCTGCCCGCACCCAAAACTCCCGGGCATCATCACCCGGAAAAACCGGGATATCTTTTTGTGATTGATGTTTAAAAATTGCCAAACGTTTTCGCATAACCTCATCGGGCGAAAGCGGGACCGCCATTTCTATTTCATGAATTTCAAACTCATGCCATGCCCCCCTGTATAACCATAGCCAGCAATCTTTTATCCACTCTTCAGTATCGTTTAAACGGGTTAAGGCCTGAAGAATAATATCGAAACAAACTTTATGGGTCCCGTGCGGGTCGGCAAAGTCACCTGCGGCAAATACCTGGTGAGGTCTAATTGCCTGTAACAATTCCATCGTTTGTAAAATATCGTCTTCATAGCTTACAAGCTTTTGATTTTTAGCCCTGTCATAAAAGGGAAGATCCATAAATTGGATACAAAACTCGGGCAAGCCAACAAACCGGGCGCCTGCTGTCGCCTCGCCTTTTCTAATTAACCCTTTTATCGTCCGTATTTCGGCCAAATCAGCCTGGTTAGGTTGTTTTGTTTGAAAAAACTGCCACATCTTTTCATAAAGCGCTTCAAGCTGATGCGTACTATGCCCCTGGCTTTTAGCAAAATCAATGGCAAACTCCATATAACGTAAGGTATCATCGTCCCAAACAGCGGTATTGCCGGATGTTTGATAAGCCACATGTACATCATGATTTTGATCGGCCAATCGTATGAATGTGCCCCCCATAGATATTACATCATCATCAGGGTGGGGTGAGAAGATGATAACGCTTTTTTTAACCGGCAACGCGCGCTCCGGCCGTTTACTATCATCTGCGCCGGGCTTACCGCCGGGCCATCCTGTTATGGTATACTGCAGCTTATTAAAAACCTGTATGTTAATGTCATATACCGGGCCTTTTGCTGTTGCCAGTTGTGCCATACCATGGCTATTATAATCATCTTCGGTAAGTTTCAATATCGGTTTTTGGAGCAGCTGAGCCAGCCATATTACCGCTTTCCTGATCAATTGATCGTCCCAGTTACAGTCTTTTACCAGCCAGGGCGTATTGTAGCGCGTGAGTAAGGACGCTGCATCATTATCCAGAACAAATTCTACACTATTTGAAAGCTGAAGGTACGTTGCCGGTATTTCGGCAGAAATTTCGCCTTCGATGGCTTTTTTAACTATTTCTGCCTTTTTTTCACTCCAGGCCATTAAAATTATTTTGCGTGCTGCCAATATTGTCCCGATGCCCATGGTAATTGCTTTTAATGGCACGTTTGCTTTGCCACCAAAGTCCCGCGCGGCGTCGCTCCGGGTAAGTTCATCCAAAGAAACCAGGCGGGTACCCGAATTAGGGGCCGAGCCTGGTTCATTAAACCCGATATGCCCTGTACGCCCTATACCCAATATTTGTAAGTCGAGACCACCGCTGGCAATTATTTTCGCTTCATAACCGATGGAAAATAAGGCAACATCTTCCTTTCTAATCATACCATCGGGTATGAGAACGTTATTGATGTTGATATCTACATGATCAAACAAGTGCTTTTGCATAAACACTTTATAACTTTGAGCCGAAGATGCTTCTATCGGAAAATACTCATCAAGATTGAAGATGACCACATTTTTAAAACTCAGGCCTTCTTCTTTATGCAGGCGCACCAACTCATCGTAAAGCATAATTGGCGTTGCGCCGGTAGCCAAACCCAATACGGCGTTTTTCCCTTCGGCCGCTTTTTGCCGTATTAAGATGTCAATACGTTTAGCTACTTCTTTTGAAGCAGCCTGCATACCTGGAAAAACTGAAACGGGAACTCTCTCAAATCTTGTTTCTTCTAAAAGATTTAAACGTCGCATACTTTATGTAATATGTATTTTATGGCTTGCCGGCAACCTGCCCGGGTAAGTACCTGATTGTTTATCGTATTCTATTTCATCGATTCAGGCCTTCAAAACCCCTAAATCATTTTTTAATTGCAGCCATTCCTGTTGTATGATATCGGTTAGCTTGCCCTTTTTTGATTCAAGCATTTTAAATAATTGAATCTGGGCCCTTGCCCGTTGCAGGTTATGCCCCGGAAAGTGAGTTTTGTAATAAACATCTCCCTCCAGATAATCTGTCAAAAACCTGACAGCCTGCATATACGGAAGCAACAATACTCCCTTTACCAGCGACTTTAATTCCTGTTCGGTAAGAAAGGACACCGTTTTGCCCAGATATCCTTTTGCAAATGCCTCAAAAAGCGGCATATTTAATTGTATAGCATCAAGGTCCTTTTCATCTTCGGCAGCGGTATTGATAATGGAACGAACGGCATCCCCAAAATCATAGGCTATATAACCGGGCATTACCGTATCAAGGTCGATTACGCATTGAACCTCATCGTGCTGATTGAGTAAAATATTATTAAATTTCGTATCGTTATGGGTGATGCGCAGCGGTAATATTCCGGCCCTGCCTAATTGCAATATCTCGCCCATGCTATTTGCACGTTCAAGCAGGAAAAACAATTCTGAACGTACGGATCTTACGAGCCCCGCGCTATTTTTTTTTATCGCTATTGTTAAGCTATCCAGTCTTTTTTCGATGTTTAAAAAATCGGGAATAGTATCAACCAGTAAAGCAGGATCAAGATCACATAATAAACAGTGGAAATTTCCAAAAGCGCATCCTCCCTGGTAAGCCTGCTTAGTGGTTGTAACTAAATCATAACTTTGCGTATCCTTCAAAAAGAGAGTCATTCGCCAGTAATTTCCCTGGTGGTCCTGGCAGTAATATTTATTGTTTTTGCACTGCACCAGTGTGAGTGTTTCTTTTGCCGGCCGGCCTGCTTTTTCTGCTTTTTCTGCTTTTTCTGCTTTTTCTTTTAAATGGTTAATCACGCGCAGCATATTGTTCATTAAACCATCAATATTTTTAAAAACAAAATGATTGATTTTTTGAAGCAGGTAGGCATCCTCGTATCCGGGTTCAGTTGTCAGTAAAAATGTATCATTAATATGCCCCGACCCAAAAGGTTTAATATCAAAATTTCCGGAACTTATCTTAAAGTTTGCAATGATGTTTTTAAAATCATATGTGGTTACTTCGTTATGCATATAAATGTCTTAATACTTATTTCGATTTGTTACCGGGCAGGTACCTGTTCAATATGTGTTTAGAAATAGTTGATTTTTGTACTGAAGGGTTGCTCCTATTTAACCGGCGGATTAGCTTATACCAATCCATTACGGTATGCTAAAAAAGCCCGCACCCGCCTCTTGACAATGCCAAAAACTATGGAAAAACTGTTTGATCAAAACACGACCAGCAACCAGGAAAAACAATCAAATTGTGAGTTCCCTGAGCTGGTAACCAACACCTGCCTGAAGTAAAACTAATTAAAAATGAGGCTCAAATAACGGACATCCGGGAATAAATCAGCGAGAACGTTATCGAAAATAAAGTATTAGTAACGGAAGGGAGAAATATAACCTGCCATGGAATTGGCGAAATCCCGCTTAGACCTGAACATGACAAAAAACGGCAAACTGGCAACGGCATTTTCGTCTGTAATATTCAGTTTAACACGGGCAGGATCCTGCTTAACAGGCCCGGATATAGTATGCCGGGTAGCAAAAGAGGCTGCATTATCTGGATTTAATGCAGCCTCTTATATAAAATTATCAAATCACAAGAAATGCAATTTATAAGGGCGTAAACTTAAAGCTGTGGATAATTACTTCCACCGGCTGATTGTTTGAAGGAGCTAAGCCTCCATATAACCACAAATTGATATGTACCGGCATACTAAGCGTACTGATAGAGGTTGCCGGGCTGTTAAACGTTGCAGTTTGAAATTGATTCGCATCCCCATCTTGAAAACCATACAGGCTTTGAAGCTTAACACTGCTGCTGGTCCTCTTGAACCGATGGGTAGTATAAGTACCGTTGGGCGTAGTGAACGACGCTGTATAAACCCCTGGACTGGCAGTTACCCCTGTAGCGGGCCAAATGGTATAATTGAGGTTATCCCAGGCAGCATTTCCCCAACGTGCAATCTCTATATCCATTTCATCGTGCTGATCGTTACCGGAATAGTTATACATGCCTAAAACAATATTTTTATCGAATGAACCTAATGTTCCTTCAACCTGCCATTGATAGGTTCCATAACCTAAGCTTTGCGTAGTATAAACCTCTGCACTCTCCCAATGATTATTTGATGGATTTTTCGCGATTTTCAAATGCAGCCAGCCATTAACGTCAACCCAGGCATTTGATCCGTTCCAATAATTTGGCCCCGGACTCACCAAACCGCCTGGAGCACTCACAACCCAGGTATAACCGGCAAACGATAAAGTGCTGTTTACAACTTTTTTCTTTGCAACAGTGGGATCTGAAATTTCTGAATGTACGGCTGCGCTTTCTTTTTTACAAGCCGTAACTATTACAGCAGCAAGGAGTACTAAAAACATTCTTCTCATAGTTTCTAAATTTTAATATTAAAATTATTGATGTAGGTAAATTGCTATGTTGGGTGTATATCATTACTTTCTTAATGCGATTTCAATAGTTTTTTACTTAAGCTTGTTAGCGATAACCGGTTGTCCTGCCTATGGAAATTTATTCTATTTCAAAGCCTGATAAATAACAGCCATAAGCGAGTTGGCGCCAACAGCATCATAATCGGCAGCCCACAAATAAGCGCCCTTAAAACCGCCGGTCTTAATATAATTGGCCTTTTGGGTTACCAGCGGAACGCCATTATAATATACACCTTTGGCAATATCAGCCCTCTCCTTACCTGCGTTTGCTGGGTCGGCTGCTATAATAGCTTTATAGGTCATGTAATCGTATGATCCCCAGCTGTCGTTATTACCGGCCGCGTTAAGCGCGTTGTAACGTAAACCGAATGCCGGGATCCCTATTACGAGCTTGCTGGCCGGCAGGTGAAAGTTTGTCCAGATCTGCGCACCCGATACCATAAAATCATAGCTTGATGATTGCCCTACAGGTGCATCGGGGCCAATGTGAATATTATCCTCAAATGCGTGAATATTTACCCAATCGGCTTTTGAAAGATCAGGGTATTCCCAGTGCTGATAGTTTACCGGCGCAGTAACCGTAACCAAAGCATTTGCAGGCAAGGCAGCTTTTAACGCCGTTAAAAACGGACCGATAGCATGAATGTTATCCGGCGCATTACCCGAGTTGATATCTGTCATATAAATATCTACACCATCCATTTTTTTGCGGGTAACATAGGCCTTTACCGAATCGATCAACAGTTTCATTGCTGTTGGGTTACGGATGGCCGTACCAAAATCATTGCTTTCATAAATTGCCCAGCCATCAATACCCGAAAGATGGCCGCTGATGCCCATAATAACCGGCACACCGGCTATGTGCGCACGGGCTACTATTTCATTGGCATGTTGGTTAACGTTTCCCTTTGATACATCAAGCGTACCATCCGCAGCTACCTTACCTACCTGGTATTCGAGGTGGGTGATATTACTCCAAACCACATCGGCAGCGGTACCATCTTCGGTAAGATTGGCCAGTGCAACTTTTGTATACGGTTTAAAAGTATAGGTTGAGGGATTAACCAGCACCTTGGTTTGCCGTGATGTGGAGTCACCGTTATAGGTGGCCACCAGTTTAATGGTATACTCGCCTCCCGCGGTCGGGGTAAATTTAAACGACGGATCGGCCGACATTTCTTTACCGTTTACCTGCCAGCTTATTTTTACTTTACCTGCCGGGGTGAACAATACGCCAGAAAAACTGGCACTTGTCCCCTCGTCAATGATCTGGTTTGATCCAAATACCCTGAGGTTATCAAAGATCCTCGGGTAATAAGGGTTAGCCGCTTCCTGGTCTTTCACCTCATCTTTTTTACACCCGGCAAATGCCATCAGTATAACCAGCATCAGTACCGGTATAGGTGCGTACTTAATCTTTTTCATGTTTAATATCTTTTAAATAGTAATCGATCATTTTGTGTGTGATTTAATCACCGTACTAATAGTGCCTAATAACGAGTTTGCGCCCGTTGCATCCTGCCGTAATTGCCAGATCATGATACCACCGGCCTTTTCAAGCGCCAGTTCTGTTTTAGCTTTTATGGTTGGGATCCCGTTGTAGTAAACAATACCTCCGCCGCTAACCGTTACCTGGTCAAGGTTCAGGGCATTGGGGTAAGTGGTAATAATTTCGCTGAACGACAGTGATTCAGGTGCATTGGTACCAAAACCATAGCCATAAAAAGGTACGCCAAGGCTCAGTTTTTCTTTGGCAATGCCACGAGTACTGTTCCAATAGGTCAAATCCTCTACTGCCATGCTGTAAGGGGCATGCTGGCCGGGATTTGATTGGTTCCATGGCCCGGTTTTATCGTACGACATGATGTTGATAAAATCCAGTTTGGCTAAAGCCTTGTCAGAATACCTGCTTGCATAAACCGTAGCCACCGCAGCGGTTGTAAGTTTACCTTTTGCTTTTAAAGCGGCGGCAAGGGCAGTAACAAATGATTCGTAATTATTATCTATAAGCTCCTGTTCAATATCCACATCAATACCATCCAGCAAATTATCATCAACCAATTTCACAAGCCCGGCAATAAATTTAGGCTGCATGGCAGGCGTTATCAAGTTGCTGAAGTATGCCGGCGGGATCCCTCCTGCAATAGAGGCCAGGATCTGCAC
Organism: Mucilaginibacter angelicae; assembly: GCF_042434235.1. NCBI lineage: Bacteria > Pseudomonadati > Bacteroidota > Sphingobacteriia > Sphingobacteriales > Sphingobacteriaceae > Mucilaginibacter > Mucilaginibacter angelicae. Next base: position 253,869 of record NZ_JBHLTS010000017.1, read on the forward strand.
CTTGCTGTTATGGGCCAAAATGGCTACCTGTTTCAGGTCGGCATCCACGGTAAAATTTCCATCCGCATCAGGATTGATAAAAGCCACATAGAGGTGTGTTATCTTGCCCATGTCAATGGCCTTTGCTTCGTTAAGCAGGTTCCCCTCATACCTCAGGTATCCTACAACCCTAAAATTTGAGGTTACCGTTGGTGGGGTTGGATCGGGTTTAACTTCGGCTTTAACATCGCTTTTTTTACAGCCTATCATATGCAGCAAAACGAAGGCTATGGTAGTTAGCAGGGCCTTATTTTTTAATATTTTCATTTGTTATCGTATATCAGGTTATTGTTTATCCCACCAAACATGTGCTGTCCATGTGTCCTTACCGCCAAGTGCTGTGATCGCCGCCGCTATATTAGCCGAGTTTTGTTCACGCTCGGTTAAAGGGTATTCAAACCTGCGTGGTATGGTGGTCACGTCCGATTCGGCGGTTACACCCGGTACCAAAACAGGGAAGCCTGTACGACGCCAGGTAGCATAAGCTTCAGGGCCGTTCATGAGCTGCGCTATCCAGATCTGGGTGTCAATCTGCTGTAATTCTTTGCCCGGAGCAAGCTGGTTATCCTGTTTAAATTTTTGGATCTCGGCGGCGCTTAAGGTTGGCCCGGTTGGGTATAAGCTCAATTGCAGGCAGGCAGCCTCCAAACCGTTTTCAAAATGTTGTTTAGCCGAGCCGCCTAAAGTTAGCCCCCAGCGGGTGTTGGCTTCGGCCAGTAAAAACTCCACCTCGGCGTAGGTCATGTGAAAATACGGGGCATCACTGCGCACCATAAAATCGGCCAGCTGCACTTTTTGCCCGCCGTTTGGAACTGATAATGTACCACGACCGGGATAATCGATATTGATAGGCCCTAAAAAATCATCATAGTTATATTTCCCCGGACCAACGCCTATCAGCCCAACCTGTGCTTTTACCTGCGCGGTAACATCAAGCCTGTCGGTCAGCTTATCGGGGTTAACCCAATATGCGCGGGGGATATAGTTTAAGCGCGGATCGTTGGTGGCCTTCATCTGATCAAGCAAGGTGGTACAAACCCTCGGGCGGCCGTCATCCTGGTATTGGTTGATCCCTACCGATACACCGTTACCCCTGATTTCCGAATATCCATTGGTGATGTTGATATAATCCAGCTTGCAGATATCATCGTTACTGGTTAATACGCCGGCATTAAACGCATCTGTTGCCTCGGCTTTGGCAGTTGCGTCATCAATCTTTATCAAACGCATAGCTAAACGTAAACGCAGCGAGTTGGCAAACTTTTTCCATTTGGTGAAATCACCATGGTATAATAGTTCAGTAGCAACTTCATCTTTACCTGTACCGAGCTGGGTAACGGCTGCTTTCAGCTCCTTAAAAAAGTCGGCATAAATATCCTTTTGCGTATCAAACTTTGGGCGTACCGTACCGTCGGTATAAGCCTTGCCCGCCTGTGTATAAGGAATATCACCGTACAAATCGGTAAGCCTTGCAAAAACATAAACCTTCATAATACGGCAAATGGCATTCAGGTTTGGCTTGGTGGTGCTGCGCTGTACAGCATCAACAATGTTCAAAACATCATTAGGGTAGCCAAGCTCCCAAAGTTCAGACATGTATTGCCTGTCTTCAATATAAGCGCTGCCATAACGGGTATAATAAGCACCGCCTATTTGCTGTGCCATGGGCATGGTAAGGATAATGCTTGTACGTTCGTTGATAGTTACATCACCGCCAAACCTAAGCTCAACCAAATTAAGCTGATTTATAGGGTCGAGGTTAGCAGATTTTGTGGGGTCGGTATTTACGTCTCCAAATTTTTTGCACGAGAACAGCAATAAGGGCATCAGGAGCGCGGCCAACGTATATTTGTTTAAAGTTCTTTTCATGTTGTTTGTTCTAAAATTATACATACCTGTTAAAACCTGAAGTTGAGGTTAAATCCCCAGCTTCTTCTGGAAGGTAGTGAACCATACTCCAGGCCCTGCCCGTTACCATTGTTGTAGTTTGAATCGGGGTCGACATTCGGAACATTTTTATGAATAATAAAAGGGTTGCGGCTTACCACAGCCACCGTCAGATCTTTAATGCCCAGTTTTGAAATGGCAGATGCAGGGAACCTGTAGCTCACTGTGATCTCGCGCATTTTTATGTAGCTGGCATCATAAATAAATGGCGTGGCCACACCATTGCCATCACTATAAAACTGCGACCAGTAGTTTGACGGATCAACAGCCGTTGTGTTTTTAGTGTAAATAGGATTTCCGTTAGCATCAGTACCGGTTTGCACCACACCCTGCGGTGTATAACCCTGTACCTTGCCAGCCGCCCGCCATTGTTCAATGGTCATACCGGCAGTTTGGCGCTGCTCTTCAGATTTGATCCATTCGGCACGACCGGGTAATGTAGAAACATGACTACCCCGGATAATGGCAAACATATTGGTCATCGAAAACAGATCGGCACCGTGTTTAATATCAATAACCGCGCTCAGTCCAAAATTCTTGTAGTGAAAATTATTAACCAAACCACCAGTCCAGCTCCAGGTGCCTTTACCCAGTACGCTGCGCTCTTCGGCCTGTTTAGGTGCCAGTGTTTGCGGATCGAGCACAATGTTACCCTGCGGATCGCGCTGGTAATCAAACCCTAAAATGGATCCATAAGGCGAGCCCGGTTTAGCTACTACCGATACACCTAACCAGCGGGCATCAGACAGTGACAGGTACGGGATACCATCGGCCAATGATATTACCGTATTGGTATTTTTGGCGAAGTTGACATTGATATCCCAGCCAAAATCTTTGGTGGCCAAAGGTGAGCCATTCAGTGCTATCTCCACACCTTTGTTGCCTATCACCCCTGCGTTAACCAGTTGCTGTGCAAAGCCCGATGATAAGGGTGCAGGCACCAGGTTGATCTGATCGCGGGATTTAGAGTTGTAGTAAGAAACATCAAGCCCTATCCTCTCGCCAAAAAACTTGAGCTGTGTACCTATCTCAAATGATTTTGTACGGGTAGGCTTCAGGTTTTTATTAGGTAATACAGTACTGGCTATCCCACCTACCGATGTGCCGTTGAAGGTTTGCGGATACAGATTATAATTTAAGTTTAGCAAGTAAGGATCGGTATCATTACCTACCTCTGCGCCCGAAATTCTTAATTTACCAAATGACAGGATTGAAGGATCGATCTTAAAAAAATCGGTAAAAATAAAGCTGGCTGCTACCGATGGGTATACGTAGCTGTTATTATCTTTTGGCAAGGTTGATGAAGCATCTTTACGCATACTTGCATCAACGTACAGGTATGATTTATAGCCAATGCTTAACAAGGCGTATGCGCCGTTATTGCGTTTGCGGTAATGATTTTCAACCACCGATTTATCCGAAAAGCTATTTGGGCTGATCACATCAGGCACATTTAGGTTTATAAAGGTTGAAGTTGTGCCTGGGTTATCGATCCTTGAAAAACTGCCTCCCAGCCTTAAGGCCAGATTGAGCGATTTACTTACCTGTTTCTGGGCGGTTAACAAAGCGTCGCCTTCGGTAGTGCCCAGTTTCTGATCAAACTGATCCAGCTCGCCGGCTAAAGCGCCGGGCGTAGTGCGAGGGCTGAATTTGTTATAAGTAAGATAAGTAAAATCGGTTGAGATGCGGCCTTGCAGGTTAAGCCAGCTGGTAATAATATAGTTGCCCTGTATGGTACCGATGAAGCGGTTTTTACGGGTTTCGTTATGCATTTCGTTGATCACCCAGTAAGGGTCCAAACGGTATTGGCCGCCGCCCCAGTCAACATAATTGCCTTCGCTGTCTTTATAACCGTTTTTAAAATAAGCCTGGTCAACGTTATTAGCCAATCCAACAAAGGCGTTGCCGATGTTACCCGGATCGTCGGCCAGCGCAGGGCGGTTAACTACATCTTCGTTAAGATACATCACCTTAGCCGATAAGGTTACCTTGCTGCCAAACTTTGAGCTGCCGTTAAAATTAAAGGTATTGCGGCGCAGGTTACTGCCCGGCACAATATCCCGACTCCGCATATCCGTTACCGACAAACGGAAGGATGAAATATCATTTGAATTGGAGAAAGCTACGTTATTGGTAGTGGTGGCACCGGTACGAAAAAAGTTATCGATATTGTTTTTTACCAGGGCATATGGGCGGTATTTACCATCAAACCCTATCACCTGCAAATTAGGATCGAGCCTGGGGCCAAAGTTATTGAACAGCGTATTTTTTGCCTGCGATGGATCAACCACCATTTGCTCGGCAGTGCCCTGGCCGTAAATATACTGATAGTCGTTATAGTGGGTAAGCTGGTTTTCGATAGATGTAGTACTGTTTACTTCAATACCCAGCTCCTTTTTTGAATTACCTTTTTTTGTGGTGATCAATATTACACCGTTACCCGCGCGGCTGCCATACAGCGCCGAAGCAGAGGGGCCTTTCAATACAGAAATTTTATCGATATCGTCGGGATTAATGGCCGAGATGGCATCGCCAAAATCAAAACCACCCGAGTATTTACCTCCGCCTACCTGGCCATAGTTTGAGTTATCTATCGGCACACCGTCCACTACATAAAGTGGTTGGTTATTGCCGGTGATACTGGTATTACCCCTGATGATAACCCTTGATGAGCCGGCAGGCCCGCCTGCTGTGCTATTAATGATCAACCCGGGAACTTTACCGGCAAGCGAGTTGATCACATTTGGCTCGCGGGCATGTTTCAGGTCGTTGCCATCAACCTCTGCAGTGGCATAACCTAAAGAGCGTTCTTCCCTTTTAATGCCAAGAGCGGTAACTACTACCGTATTCAACTCTGTAGCTTTTGTTTTGAGCGTGATCTTTACCGTTTTTGCTTTATCGGTAGCAATGATGGAAGTGGTTTCATACCCCATCATGGCAAAGGTTATCACATCGCCATTAGCAACAGTTATTACAAAGCTGCCGGTTTCATTAGTTACTGCCGATTTGTTCCTGGTAGTGTTTACAATGGTAACACCCGGCAGCGGCAGATTTTGCTCATCGGTCACTTTACCGCTGAGGTTAAAATCTTCAGCAACCTGTGATGTTACTTTAGCAGGCGGCTTTTCTGACTGGATCATTACGGTTTCGCCTACAATTTTGTACTGCGCATGCAGTTGCTTGCTTACCAGGTCGATCACCTGCTGCAAACTTTGTTTATTAATGGTAAGGCTGATCTTTTTTTGCAGATCGAGATCCTTTGGATTGTATGAAAAATGTACGCCGGCAGCTTTCTCTATCTGGGTAAATACTGCCGGTACCGGTGTATTTTTCCAACTGAAGGAATAAGCCTGAGTGGATGACTGCGCGTACCCTGAGAAGGATACGATCAATAATATTGAAGGTATCATCCTCTGCAGCATCCATGAAAGCAATCGTGAATGGAGTAGTGGTTTTTGCATATAGTGTTGGGTTTAAGAAATTTAAAAATCAGTGCATTGGAGTTCAGAACAGCAGTTTTATGGTATTACCATCCTGTTTATAAGTAAAATGATTGGTAAAGCCAATGGCTTCCAGTACCTCGTTAATGTTCTTTCCGCTAAACTCGCCGGTAAAGGATATGCTGTCGCCCGCCTTATCAACAGGGGCGATAATTATACCATACATGGCCTTTATTTTTGCGGCTATCTCGGGCAGACCGGCATCTTTGAACACCAGCTTACGATTTATCCAGTTTTGAAGATCGCTTGCGTTAAAATCGGTTTGTGTAAATACCTTGTCGCCTTTAAAAAGGGCAGCCTTTTGCCCGGGGATAAGGGTTACATCGGCCACATCCAGATCGGGCCGTGTACACTCCACCTTAACCTTACCTGTTAATAACATTACACTCGCCATCGTGGCATCAGGATAACTTTCAACTTTAAACGAGGTACCCAGGGCTGTGGTGGCCGTTTTTCCGGTAATTACCACAAAAGGCTTATGTTTATTTTTAGTAACCGAAAAGAAGGCTTCGCCTGTTAATAAAAGATGGCGGTTATGAGCGTTATAATCAGTAGCTATTTTTAAGGAGCTTGCACCGTTAAGCAGCACGGTGCTCCCATCGGGTAAACGGATAAACCTGCGTTCTCCGGCTTTTGTACGGCCTATCAGGCTATAGTTATGGTCATTGGCGGCGCTATAAAGGGCTGCCCCTGTGGGGTTGGTATTTAACTGGTACACCGCAAACGCGCCGGCCATGATCAGCACGGCGGCGGCCACCGCTATCCATCTCATTACATAGTTGCGCAGGCCAATGATCCGGCTTTCGGGCAGTTCTGCTTCAACAGTTTCATCCAGGGCGTTTTTAAGGCGTTCGAGTGCGATGGATTTTTCTGCCGCGCCAACCTTAATGCCCAGCAACAGGCATAATTCGCGTGCCTCATCTATTTTGAGGCCGAGGTCCGGCTTTTGCGCTGCAATATTTTCCCACTTTTCAATGGCTTCGGTGCTTTCGGCATAACAGTATGCTATAAAGCTATCGTCGGTTAAAAAATCTGCTGTTTGGTATGAAGAATAGTCCATTTGTAATATAAATTGAAACTTTTATACACAAGTGCAGTAGATTATTCTTTTTTACCAATGTTTTCCCAAATAAATTTTACTTTTTAATTTTAAACTGTATAATTGTATAATTCAATAAGTATGAGGCAGTTTTGAAAATACTTTAAAAAGCCTTATCCCTTGCTCAAACCCTTATAATTTTTAATCTTTAGATGGAGGTATCAAAATCAGTATTGATGGGTCCTAAAAATAAGGACATTTATAAAAACTGGGCTTTGCTTGCAGAAGGGGAAAAGCAGGGGCTTTATGCGTGTTTTAATCTTTTTTATGACGACCTGTACCGGTTTGGCCTTTCGCTGTATAAAAATCCCGAATTAGTTAAAGAAGGAATTCACAACCTGTTCCTGGAACTGTGGCGCATAAAACACAAACTTGCCGATGTACAAAATGTACAGCAATACACACTTACCATTTATAAACGGATCTTATACAAAACTTACCTGCAGCTTTCGGAAGAAACACAAACCGCCAACCTGATAGATATCCCTGCGGATAATATCCCTGTCGAGCCCTCGTATGAATCAATACTGATAGCCAGCCAGCATGACGAACATATGAAAAAGCGGCTGCAAAAGGCACTCAACCAGCTTTCTCCACGCCAGAAGGAAATTATTCGCCTGCGTTATTTCGACGCTGTATCCTTTAAGGATATTTCCGGCCAAACCGGGTTGAGCGAAAGAACTGTTTACAACACTTTACATAATGCCATTAAAGCGCTACGGGATTTAATATGTTTAACGCTGGCATTACGATTTATAAAAACACACTGATCCGGTTTTACCGGAATATGAATTTCAAGACAGTTACCCAAAAGCAGATCATTGTGGGTAAGCATCCTTTTTTGTTTAAGTTAAAAATCAGTCATGGCTTTGAAACTTACCTTGCCCACGTTATCCGGTTTCCCGTTTGGGGCCGGTGTAATGGAACCTTTTAGTTTCCCATTTACTTTTTGTACCGTAATTTTTCGAAATGTGTAGCTCCCTTTTTCATAATCGTAGGTTTCGCCATCATCATCATATAAAAAATAGGCGCCCGGCTTATTACCATAATATCTTATCTCTATATCAACTTTTTGCTTTGCCTTTGGCGCATGCAGCATTACGGGCATCATGGGTATAATTCCACCATCCTTTACATAAACAGGGATTTTATCAAGGCCTGGCGTAACACTGATCACTTCGCCATCGCCAGCATATTTGCCGGTATAAAAGTCATACCATTTACCTTTGGGCAAGATCACTTTTCTGCTGGTTTCACCTGCAAACATTGGGGCCACCAGTAAATATTCGCCTGCCATATACTGGTCTTTTACTTCTTTGGTTATGGCTTCTTCATAGGGGTTTTCCTCCAGGTTCAGCTGTTTTTTCTCGGTTTTGGCTTCGGCGTTTCCAAAGCCATCTTCCAGATACATGGCCCTGAATGGCGGAATGCCTTGAAAATGATATTTGGCAAATTCACCGTACCAGTACGGCATCATTTGCATCCGCAGATTGGCCATGGCTTTAACCTGCTCAGCAACCTCGGGAAACGACCATGGCTTTGTACCGCTTGCCCAGGCATTGATCATGGCCATAGGCGAAAAAACATTTGACTGGAACCTACGTAGCCACTCCTCCCCGGTTTTGGATGAACGTACTTCGGGAGTCCACAGTACCCCGGCAAAACCGCTGTTCACCAATGCGGTAATAAAGTCGCGGTGATCATAATAATCGTTATAGATCACATAAGGAAATGATGATCCCCCTCCATTTGACGCCCGGACGAGGCCAAAAGTACGTTGATTACGGTTGTGGTAAATTTCGGCCGTGTAGCGTTGCATCATTAAACCATAGGTTTGACGCATCTGTTCGGCAGCGTGACCGGATGGAAAAACGGCTACATCAGGCCATAAATAATTGTCACCGCCATCAACCTCATCCATTTTATAACCGCTGATGCCGATATCGATCTTTCCCTTTTCCAACTCGCCGAAGAAGATTTTGCGGGCTTCAGGCATACTGATGTCCGGTACGATGCCGTTCCAAACTGTATGCGAGCCACTGTAAGGTAAAACATCTTTATAAACCGGCGCCTGCGGCGATACATAAGGATTTGTCCATAAATTGAGCCTGATACTCATTTTCATCATTTCCTGCACCAAACCTTTAGGGTCAGGGAACCGGCTTGCATCCCATTCAAAAGTGCAGGGGTATGATTTACTTTGCCAGCCGGGTTCAAGACCAATAAAATCAAGCGGATAGCCTTTTTCTTCAAATGCCTTTGCTTCATCTTTAACACCTTGCGCATCGGTTAAACGCTGCATCCGCTGGGTAAACCCCAGGCCCCAGCGCGGTGGCAAACAACCGCCGCCATTTAACAAATTATAACGCCTTACAGCATCTAAGGCAGTAGGGCCTGCAAATACATAAATCTCTGCGCCGGCAGCCGGCACAAGCATTTCTACACCATCTGAATATGGATGTGAATTCCACGTTTTATCAAGGTTCCTGTCTTTTAAGTCGGGTGGAATCTTACTGTCACGCCTTACCGCTGTACCGGCATATACATTAATATACCTTGCCGAATTGATAAACACACCGTAACCATTTGATGACACGTAAAATGGCGTTGGTGCATGGGTGCGGCCATTATCCTTTCCGGCGTAATTATCAACATGAAGCGTAAGCACTTTACCTCGCTGAAATACACCCTGAAAATTTAAACCAAAGCCAAACAGTTGCTCCTTTTTTTCTAACGGGAACCGCAGATAGGTTTTACCATCCTGCACTCTGCCGATAATTTCCTGCTGAAGCAAAGGGAACCCTGCTTTAGGCATTTGCAGTAAACCAGCCTCATAGGGTTGTACACCCGCTGTTTTCAACAGATCAAACTCTTCGGGTTTGCCGATTATACCTTTCCAGATCCCTGGTTCCACCTCCGTCCAGATGATGGATTGCGCATTTGAGGCAGCTGCGAAACTTAAAAGCAAACAAAACAGTAAATAGCATTTAAAATTCTTCATAGTATTATCTGGGTATAACGGTATAGGTTTTGCCTTTTTGGGTAGCAAAATCAATTAAATAACCTTTATTAAATGATATGTCCGGGAGCTGGGCCTCATCTGCTTTTTGATAGGGAGGTATCGTGGGGACGATGTTTAATACATTACCATTTGTACCAACAGCCGTTTTACTGCTCACCTCCACAATCCTTACAGGGATAGGTGTACGTAACCTGCAATTTCCTCCAATGTTTGATTTGATGATCGCTTTGTTCAGCTTTCCTTTTTTCCAGTCGATAGCCACCTCAAAATTTCCACGGGCTTTAATTCCTTTAATGCTGCCATTGGACCAGGCGTCGGGCAGTGCCGGTAATAATTCTATTTCGCCATCCTGGCTTTGCAGCAGCATTTCGGTCATGCCTGCCGTTCCTCCAAAATTTCCGTCTATTTGAAAAGGTGGGTGGGCGTCAAACAAATTAGGATAAGTACCGCCCCCGCTCATTTGTGCTTTTTTCTGCAATGGGTCCATATAGTTAAATGCGGCAGCCAATATTTTATAAGCATGGTTACCATCATGCATTCGCGCCCACCAGTTTACCTTCCAGGCCATCGACCAGCCCGTGCTTACATCGCCCCGGTAAATCATAGATTGCTTTGCAGCAGCGGCTAATCCGGGTGTGTTAAATAGGGAGATCTGCCTCCCCGGAAACAGGCTGAACAGTTGTGAAATATGCCTGTGGGTATCTGCCGTATCATCCCAGTCTTTGAACCATTCCTGCAACTGGCCATGCTTGCCAATGTGAAAAGGATACAGTTTACTATATGCCTCTTTAACCCGGGTGGCAAAGGCCTTATCAGTATTCAGGACCTGCGCACTGCTAATACAATCCTGGAACAACTCCCTGATGATTGACATATCCATCGTAGAGGCCATACTTACCAGGTATTCTTTACCATTGATCTTTACCGTATTTTCGGGCGACGTTGAAGGGTTTGTTACCAGGTAACCTGTATTTGGATCGGTAACCAGCCAGTACAGCATAAATTGTGCTGCGCCTTTCATAACAGGATAAGCGGTTTTACTTAAAAATTCCTTATCGCCGGTAAAAAGGTAATGATCATATAAATGAAGGCTCATCCAGGCCCCGCCCATCGGCCAGGCCGACCATCTTACCGAACTTTTAGGATCCTGATCGAAATTGCCCACCGTTGATGTTTTAGCCCAGATATCGGTATTATGGTGCTCGACCCAGCCTTCGTTGATATCATAATTCTCTTTAGCGGTGATTTTACCGTTTATGGCAAGCTCTTTCAAAAAATCAAATAAAGGCTGATGACATTCAGAGAGATTCGTGTTCTCGGCCAGCCAGTAATTCATTTCGGTATTGATATTGGTAGTAAAATTACTGCCCCAGGGTGGTATTACCTGGTCGTTCCAGATCCCCTGTAAATTGGCGGGAGCGCTTCCTGGCCTTGAGCTGGCAATGAGCAGATAACGCCCAAATTGATAATATAAGGCTTGCAATTGCTTATCGGGCTTTGCTATATCGAATTTTTTAAGCCGCTCATCCGTAGGCTGTTTTACCATTTCATTATCAGCACCTAAATTAAAACCCACACGGTTAAACAAATGCTGATAATCGGCAATATGCCTTTGTTTAAGTTGCGCATACGTCTTTTGCGCTGCAGCCAGCAGGTTTCCATCGGCCGCAATAGCTGGATCTTTACCCTGTAATCCAGGCGATTTGTTAAACCCGTTAAAGCTGGTAGCTTCGGTCAGGTAAAGGATAACCTGGTTAGCCCCGCTAACCAGCAAAGCATTGTTAACAGCATCTACCCTGCCGCCATAATTCTTTATTTGAAGATTGATGCGAAAATTCATGCCCTCGCCTTTGGGTTCGTCATAAATCACCTGCCTGGGCTCGTAATCGCGGTTGGCCACGTAAGTCGGCGCTTTTCCGGTCAAAATCAATTTGTTGCTACCTTCAGCAGTAACACTAAAGCGTAATTTACTTTGCAGGTTAGCTGTAAAATTTATGGCACCTTTCTTATCGGCAGTAATGCGTACCAGCATTACTTTATCGGGGTAACTTATAAATGTTTCCCGCGAAAAGTTAACTCCGTTAACTTTATATCTTACTGTAGTGACCGCATTATTTAAATCAAGGTCGCGATAATAATTGCTGCAGGTACTATCAGCAAGGTTAAAATTGAGCAATAGATCTCCTAAGGGAAGGTAACGGGCGGTGTAAGGCCCCTGCAAATACTTTTTCCAGATTACTGCCGCCTGGTCAAAATCACCATTAAATACTGCGGCGCGAACCTCGGGTAAATGGACAGGCCCCTGCGGGTTGTTTCCCGGTTCAGGATAGCCCGACCAAAGATTATGATCATTCAGTTGAAAACGCTCATGATTAACACCACCAAACACCATTGCTCCGGTAGTGGCATTACCTAAAGGCAGCGCTTCCTCCCAGGCAACTGCGGGTTTGGTATACCAAAGTTTTAAAGCAGCGTTATTGGCTGACGTTTGCGCAACAGCAAGCTTAGTGCTTACCAAAACCGCCAAAACCAAATATCTTTTAAGCTGATGCATATTAAAGATTTATAAATACGGTTTGTAATCCCGGTGATTGTACACCAACAACACTTTTACCATTTTGGGTTTGGACTTTTATAGTAGCACGCCCGTTATAAGCCTGTACTTTTCTCGATCCGCCGGATGTACCCAGGTCATCCTGCAAAATGCCATCTCCGCTTAGTGAAAAACTGATCCAGTTCACCGCATCCAGGCATTGGACGCCGTTTTTATCTAAAACTTTCACCTGCACTGTGGCAAAGCCATTTTCGTCGGCTATTTTCTCCAATATTAGCTTGGCTGGCTTGTCCCATTTATCGGTTTGATAAACCTGGTTAATTTCGTCGGTTACCGTAGTTTTTCCTTGTTGCCCCACTACCCGGATATTATTGGCTCCTTTTTTAAAGGTTACTACCCAACGCAGTCCGGCCGCCGGAAAATCCTGGCTGTTACGTTTTTTTACACCATAGCTTTTGCCGTTCAGAAACAGTTCGGCCGTTTCACAGTTCGAATAAACTTTAATCATCTTCTGCTCCCCCTCGTTCCCCCATCGTACAGGCCAGGTATGCCCGTAAATATGCACCATGGGTTTTGCAGTCCAATACGACTGGAAAACGTAGTACGATTCCTTTTTGGCCATATCACGTTCCAGAACGCCTTTCTGGTTCATGTAAGGTATTGGATTATCCGGCCGTAAGGGCGTTGAAAAATCTTTAAATATCCAAAAGGCCGATCCTGTTAACCAGGGCATTGTTTCCTGCTCTTTTAAATGCCAGTCGAACAGGTTGCAGATATAGCTTTCACTCCAGTCGCCATCCTTTGAAACCCGTGAATCGCCGCCGGAAAGTGATGCATCGCCTGCGCGCTCATCGGCACCACCACCCGTTTTAATGTTCACAAAAGCTTTATCAGGATCCTCCGAATGCCGCAACGCATGGCTATCCCCACCCCATTCTGCATGAAAAAAATGGTTTACTTTGTTAAACTCGTCAAGGGTGGTTTGTTTGTACTCATTGTAAGTGCCCCGGTACCAGCCAGCCCATATGGAAGGCGAATACACATCAACAATATCCTTACAAAAATCACAGCGGCGAATGGTGGTTTTACGCGAGGGATCAAGCCGGTGGGCACGATCATTCTGTTCGCTCATGAAGGCCCTGATCTTTTCTTTATCAAACTCCGGGAAATCCCCTTCCCAATCGTTCTCATTTCCCAGTCCCCATAAAATTATGGACGGGTGATTATAATGCTGCTCTATCATATTGGTGAGCATTTGCCGGGCCTGGTTTTTATAAACCTCGCCTCCTAAACCGCCACGGCACCAGGGCTCTTCTTCCCAGGCTAAAATCCCCAGGCTATCGCATAAATCAAGTACAATACGCGATTGCTGGTAATGCGCCAGGCGAACAAAATTTACGCCCATATCCTTCATCAACTGCATTTCCTGCCTTATCATACCTTCGGTCATCGCGGCTGCAACACCGGCCTGGTCTTCATGCCGGTGTGTGCCTCTTAACAATAAGCGTTTGCCGTTCAGCATAAAGGGGCCATGATCCACAAATTCAAAATTCCTGAACCCTACTTTTTCCCTTTGTGTAAAAGTGCCTCCATTTGCGCGGGCAGTAACCTCAACAGTGTACAATACAGGATGATCCGGCGACCATAATTGCGGCTTTTTCACCATGAATGAGCCAACAGGTACTTCCCTGGCTGTAGATGATAAATTATATTTTGATTGCTGTATAACTTTACCCTGCGGATCAATGATCCTGATATCACCGCCTGCAGCATTTATATTTTCAGGATCGTAGATCCGGACACCTACATCTAACCTGCCTTGTTTACCATCTTTATCAACCTCTGCTTTGGCAAAAACTTTATCGAGCGATACAGCAGGTGTATATACTAAATTGAGATAACGATAAAGGCCCCCGTAAACTGTAAAGTCTGATAAACGCGAAGGAATACTTTCCAAATCGCGCGAGTTATCACATCTTATTTCGACGGGAACACTCCCTTTAAATTGAGTTTGGCAGATTTCCGTTTTCTTAAAATCATCAACAGCCTTAGTAATATCCACTGTCCATTCATCGTACCCTCCCAGGTGCGAGCCTACCTTCGTATCATACACATATACATCCGTTTTTTGCCCGGCACCTTCAAAATGCAATAATATCCGGCCGTCGTTATACGGATTATTAATATTTAGCTGTGTACGATACCATCCCGGCCCCTGGTAATAGTTCATATCAGGATTAACTGCGTCGCGTGCATTAAAACAATGCGGAAGCGTTACCTGCTGCCAGTGAGGGACATCATGAGGAATGCCTTTATCTTCGGGGCGGATAGCTTCCCAGATGCCGCCCAAATCCCGCTGCAAAAATTCCCAGCCCGTATTTAAACGGATGCTTTGCTGCGCGAATAAAGTACTGCTGATTAAAAAGCAAATAATTATTAAGTATAACCTTAAGTTTTTCAACGGCATATCAATGGGTTATTAGTTTAAAGGCCATTACCTTTTTAGCCCAAAAGGTGGGCACGTATAAAATGTGGTTAACAGCATCATACGCCAGGTCTGCCGTATTTACTTTTTGCGCCTGTGTATCAAGCAGTGTTTCTATTTTACCATCGGCAGTTACATAAAATATATGGCCCGACCAGCAGGTGATCAAAAAATCACCATTGCCTACGGGTTCAAGGCCATCGCCTCCGCAACTAAGTGTGGTTATTTGTGTTAAATTACCCTGACTATCCGATTTCATAAATTTTTGACCGCCCAATATGTAAAGATCAGAACCGATAGCTTTCAGGCCGTTTACCCCACCTACGTTTGTTAAAAATGTGGATACCCTGCCCTTTTCAATGCGATGGATCTTTTTGGTTTTACTATCCGATACATAAACTATCCCTTTGTCATCCACCGTAATATCATTTAAGGCTTTGGCGCTGTCAATGGCGATCTTATTTTTCACCTTCCCGGTATTGATATCGATAACCACTACCTCCGACAAATCAGCAGCATATAGTTCATTACCAAACCGCCCCAGCCCTTTAGGTGCGTTTAAGCCAGTTGTAAAATCCAGGTTAATGATCTTCCCATCAACAGTAATTTTGGCCACTCCGCCTTTGCCATCAACAGCGTTAGGGTTTCCGTCAATTTCGGATACATATAACACGCCTTTTTTCAGGTCGGGCAAAACAGATTCGGGAACCCTTACAACTGTATCTGTTTCCCAAAGCTTTTCCAGCTGATGTGTTTGGCCAAAAACACCATGAACCACAAATACCATTAAAGCAGGCAGGGTGGATTTTAAAAATTTGTTCATTGCAGATTATTTTTTGATTATCGGTATACCATTTACAACACCACTGATTGCGTGTTGCCATCATTTATCCTGTACTTAATTATTTTACTGCCTTCTGTTATAGTAATAAGCAACTTCTCTTTGCTTTGACGGGATATTTTAAGATCAAAAACCCGCCCGAATGAATGTATATTATTCAGGGCCATTTCATTCCATCCATTTGGCAGGCGGGGGGTACAATCAAAATTGCTAAAACCTGTTGGCCTGATACCGAATAAGCCTTCGGTAAAAATCCTGCAGTAAAGCCCGCTCTCGGCCGATAAATGCCGTTGATTGCCTTCGGGATAAGCTTCTACCGGGTAAGGGACATGCTCGCCCAGTAACCGCCTGCGCGAATAATAACGCAGGTAATCCATTGCCTTTTCTGTTTTACCGGCCTGTAATACACCACGAAGCGCATACAGGGTTGAGCGGTCCCAGAAAGTTTCTTTACCGGCCTGCGTTGCTAATCCATCGGCTGTCCACAAACGGGGCGAAAACAGGGCATTGATGGTTCCTTCGCTCCTGTCCAAAATACCCATAGTAAGCGGCAGGCAGATCCAGGCACGCAGTACATCATTAGTTTCATAGTATTTATAGGTTTCAAAACCTTCGATACTTGCACCGAAGTATTTTTCGATATTACTTTTTAGCGCGGCAGCCTGCTTTAAATATTCATCTGTCTGTGCTTTTGGCTGATGTAATTGTTTGCCGAGGTATGCTGCCGAGATCAGCGCATCATAATAAAGGCTGTTGGTTGACAGGTTGGCTTTGCCTGACGGAAAGCGCCCTTCCAGTTCATCATGATCTGAAAGAACAACACCCTGATCATTCAATTTCCTATGACTGTATTCCAGGCACCAGGTAATAAGCGGCCAAAGTTTTTTGGCAGAATCGGGTTTACCATAAGTTAATGCATACCTTGATGCGCCATAGGCGATCATGGCCTGATCACCCCTGTCGCCGGCCCCTTTCCATACAGCATCACCCTCAGCCACTATAGAGCTGGGGATGGGTTTATATTCGGGGTTCATGTACTTTGCGAATAGCCGGTAACAATTCATGGCCGACAGGTTGCCGATACTATCACCCGAAAAAGCAAAAAACGGGCTTATGTATTCGGCCTGGTCATTTGCCCAGATAGCGGCATAATAAGCAAGCCCACCGGGCCCGTGCAGGTAGCCCACCTTGGTTTTGTAAATACTCTCCGTACCTCTGATCTTAGCAAAAGCGAAAGCGGTATTCAATAAGCTATCGGGTGTTTTTAATTGCAGTGGTGATAAAATAGTATTTATACGGTTTTCACGCGCCTTTTCTTCGGCATCTGCATCAATTTTAACATGCTGGGCTGGAAAATCCGTAGCCAGGTAATAAACTGCAAAGGCCGCATTTGCCCCGGGTTGAATTACCCTGCTGCCATCATTAACAGTACCCATGATTACCGAATGAGGGCGAACTTTGCTTTTAGCACTATCCGTCCGTACCTCACGGCGCAGATATTCCATAGTAAGGGTAACCGGTTTATCAGTTATATTGGTAAACACAAACTTTTCAATTACCAGGGGCTTATCTACAGAAGGGAAAATACTCCGGTCTATTTTCACCAGGGCAGGATTACCGGCCGATGCCTCAATCCTCATAATACCTTTATGACTGATGCTTTTAATGTTATAGGAAAGGTCGCCTGATTTTTTCCCGTTGGCCAGATCTGTTTTTAGCTTGCGGTTATTAATAAAAAAACGCGGCAATTCGTTATCCTGAAATGAATAGTCGATATGGCTCCGGGTACCATCAGGCAGCATCCTGAATGTGGGGAAAACAACAGTTCGCGAAACTGAGGCGCTACCGGCACTATCTAATCCGTACTGCACCCATACGGATACTTTTTCGCCCGACATTTCAATATGATCGGTATGTGGGAGCCGGCCGTTGATAGTCCACTTGATACTTCCATCGGGTTGGATAACCCAGCGATCTGTTTGTGCCGGCAAAGCAACCTGCTGGGCATAAACCATACAAGAAAACAAAAAAGCGAGAAAAGCTCCCAGTATTTTATGTGTGTTTATCTTCATATGCTGTATTCCATTGCTCATTAATACTAACCTAAAATGGCTGTGCCTGCTTTCAGCCCGGCAGATAGTTCAACCTTTTTGGGTATCCCGGGGATTTTATTGTTCAGGATCCGGATATCACTGCTTGTATTACCTTCAACACGCACAAATGCCCCCGCAGATCCGGCAACGGTAGTATTACTTATGCGGGCACCGGTAACATTCTCTAACCTTATTACCGCCTGTGCCCCTGTGGTTTCAGGAATTATACCGGAGTTGAATTCGATGTTTTTCCCATCATCACAGATGAAAGCCGGCCGGAGATCATTATGGCCTAAGGTGAATTTTACATTATTGGCCTTTAACCCGTCAACATGCCTTGCCCAAATGCCATAGGCGGGTACCCGGGGGCCAAATGTTTTTACTTCGGGGTACTTATCGATAGCCTCCGGTACAATCTGCCGGGCATTTTCTTCAGTTCCGCCGCCTGCAAGGTTTATTTCGATATTTTCTAAAGTCAGGTTTTTAACAGGGTGTCCCGGAATGCCGGTTATTAAAATGCCTGATGGCGGCATCAGCTGTGCACTATCCGCTGCTTTTGCCTTTACATTTTTAATGGTTACGTTTTCAAGCGTTCCTATTGGCTGTTGCGTGTCCTGGTCTTTCCGAAACACACTTAACCTTGCCCCTAAACGGATCAGGATAGGCGTTTTTACCTCAACCATAGTAATATCATTAATCTGGACGTCTTTGATATTTGCGCCATCGACAGAAAGAAGCTTGATCCCTCCATTAGCCGTATCATAAATGTAACATTGGGAGATCTTGATATTTTCAAATGCCGCCATAGATTCGGTACCAATCTTGATGGCCCCCTGGCCGCTTTTTAGCCGCAAGCCCGAAACAACAATATCCTTACAGGCCATTTTGCTCGATGTTGTTTTAAAACACAAAGCATCATCGCCGCTTACCACATCGCAATCTTTAATAGTAACATCCTGGCAGCCATCTATATCCATCCCATCGTTATGAGCAACTCCTCTACTTACAATTTTCACATTTTGAATGTTTACCTGCCTGCATTGAAAGTAGTGTGAGGTCCAGGCGGCAGAGTAATTTAAAGTAACACCTTTTACAGAAACATTTTGACAACGTACAACCCGCAATAAAAACGGACGCCTGCCCCAGCGCTGTGATTCGGCACGGGTATCGGTTAATATTTGCTGCGCTTTTAATTTTGCCCCCTGGCCATCAATAGTACCTTCTCCTTCAATGCTGATATTTCTTTTATCAACCGCTACAATCAGGGCCCAGCCCACGCTGATGCCCAACCCATCCACAAAAGGATCGAGGTTTTTGTAATCGTTAACATCGGTACTGCCTAATAAAACGGCCCCTTTCTTTAGCTGCAGGGTAATATTGTCATTCAATGCAATTGTCCCGGTTAAAAACACCCCTGAAGGAACCACAACTTTGCCACCGCCGCTCTTATAACAAGCGTCAATGGCTTTTTGAATGGCCGTGGTATTTAATGTTGTACCATTGCCCTTAGCTCCATATGCTGTGATATCCACATCGGCGGCAAACAAACTAAAATTAAATGCCAGCATCATTATGATAATACCCGGCAAAAGCCTTGTTAGCCTGCACATAATTATTTTTTCTTTTCGGCTTTAAGCATTTCGGTTCCGGCCAGTAATAAAGCGCCTAAGCCATGCGTATCATTCAGCTCGGTTGGGCGGGTGTAATAAAATTTGATATCAGTATCCATATTGGTGCCAATACAAACATCTTGCAATTGCCCGTCGGCAGTTACTTTTGAGGCCAGGCCTTTCCATCCTTCGCGGGCAATGGCAATATATTTTTCATTGATCCAGCCCTGGTTTACTGCCCTCGCCACCGCATAGGTGTACATGGCGGTAACTGATGTTTCGAGGTATGAATCGGGTTTATCCAATAACTGGTGCCATAAACCGGTTTGGTCCTGATAACGGGCGTAACCTACTATTTGCCTCAACAGCAATTTGATCAGCTCGGGACGTTTGGGGTGGTTTGCAGGTAAATTGTTTAACAGCTCAACCTGTGCCATGGCTATCCAGCCATTACTGCGGCCCCAATGACCTACGCCGTTGGTTTGGTCATCACTATAATAATTATGAAAGAACAGGCCTGTAGCCGGGTCATAGAGGTATTTATTAAAATTTTCAACCTGTTTAATGGCATCATCAAAATATTTATTATCGCCGGTAAGCTTACCCATACGTGCCAAAAATGGGATGCTCATAAACATATCATCGGCCCAAAGCGTACCAAACCGGGGTTGCGGACGGGCAAGTGTACCATCTGGAAGGCGCATTTGTTTAGTTAAGATATAAGTGGCAGATCTTTCCAGATAAGCCTGGTAATCTTTCCGGTGCGCCAGGGCATCCACATCAAATAAGCCGGCAGACATCGCTCCGCAGGCATCCAGATTGCTGATGTTGAATACAGCTCCGTATTCAACTTTAGGTGTTTTCGCTTTGTGAAGCGTTTCAAAATAGCTGAGGTTATCAAAAATGAATGCAAAATTATGCAGAGAATAGTCCGAATATTTTTTATCGCCAAGCACATCGGCAGTTTGCATCATACCTATGGTTAAAACACCATTTACATATGCCCATTTATTGTATTTACTGTCGGCCTTAATATCTGCCGATGAAGCCAAACCCTTTGTTGAACTATATTTTTCATTTGTTTTGGCATTCACAAACTGGAAGGAGGTTGTGTTAATCACATTATCGGCTACGCGGCGTACAACCTCTTCGGTATTAACGTCCTGCCCAAATGCTGCCGACGAATAAATAACAAGTAACAAGTATAAAAATGATTTCATTGTAGCTGTTTTTAATTTGATTATTATATGTTTTAAATAGCGGCTTTCTTTTTGTTTTTGCCGCGCACAGCCTTTACCTGTACCGCGGTGATCGCGCTGCCCTTATTGCCAAAGCTTTTCCTTACATAGGTTAACACATCTGCAATTTCGCGGTCTTTTAAAAAGTCATGAGCGGGCATCACATTTGAGTATGATTCACCATCAATATCCACGTTTTCTGAAAAGCCATTCAGCACCACTTTAATTAACCGGGCATTATCGCCCGTTACGTACGATGTTTTGATCAATGGCGGGTTCATGTTTGGAACGCCTCCTCCATCGGCCTGGTGGCAGGTTAAACAATGATTTAAGTAGATGGCTTTACCATTCGCAATGGACGCGGTCAGGCCGGTAGCCGGCCTTTTTGCCTTTGCCCTTGTTTTAACCTGTGCCATTAGCTGGAAACAGCCAAAAGCTAAAAAAATGGTCAATAAATATTTAGTCATTCTTTATTACTTTTTAAGATAGATAATGCGGTATATAGTACCCTTTGAATCATCTGTAACATATAATGAACCATCGGCGCCCTGAGCAAGGCCGCAGGGACGATGATCGGCACGCCCGGCGGCTGTTTTCTCTGGTGAGCCCGAAAAGCCATCGGCAAATACTTCCCATTCTCCGTCAGGCTTTCCATTTTTAAATGGCTGAAATACTACAAAATATCCAGCCTGTGGTTCGGGGGCCCTGTTCCATGAACCATGAAAAGCTATAAAAGCCCCGTTTTTATATTTTGCCGGGAATTGGTTACCTGTATAAAACAACAAACCATTCGGGGCCATATGGCCAGGATAGGCAGCCGCCGGATCAAGAAACTTAGCATCGGCCTCTTTTTTTCCATCGCCGCCGTATTCAGGGGCCTGGATCTTTTTATGCTGGATCTGGTCATAGTACATGTATGGCCAACCTGCATTGTCGCCTTTTTTAAGGGCATATAAACACTCCGCAGGTAATTCGGCCGATTGTTTGGTGGTATACAGCTCGGGCCATGAACTGTTGAGGTTATCCCGGCCATGCTGCATTACAAAAAGCTGGTTATCCTGCTGGTTCCAGTCCATGCCCACCATATTCCTTAAGCCGGTTGCATACCGTACACCATCGCCATAGGATTGGTTTAGCTTATTTATTTTAAACTGCCATACCCCACCCATCGAATCCAGTATCGGGCATCCCGGGATTCCCGGCGAATGCAGCCCGCGGTCTTTTTCCTGGCACGAGTTGAACCAGGCGCCAATGTTTACATAAATATTGCCATTGTTATCCAGGGCGAATGATTTGGTTTCATGCTGGCGGCCTGCCTTTAACCCGGTGATGATTTTTTCGGGCTGATCGGGGTCGATCACTTCGTTTTTATCATTCACCTTATACCTGAACACCTCGGTATTTGATGAGGCATACAGGTACCCATTCTTTAAATAAACCTCCGTACCGCCATAAGTACCAAAGCCCGATTTAAGTTCAGCCTTACCCTCGGGGCCTTCATGCAGTACCAAAATGCCTTTCCCTTCTTTATTGGGTTTGGCCAGCTTTACATAAATATCGCCCTGCGGCGTAACTACTAAATGCCGGGCCCTTGCACCGGTTTCGGCTACTTTCAGGGCGCCGAAACCAACAGGTAATTTCAAACCCGCGTTATCAGCATCGGGTACCACTTCTGATCCCGGTTTCAGAGCATAAAGTGCTATGCTTACCGGTACGAGGGTAAGTATGATCACCCATTTAAATAGTATATTTTTCATGCTGTTTATTTAATTACAATTCCTTTTTATTTGCATCGGCCAGTTTAGTGTTTGCTACCGGCTGGCTGTTATAAATATTAAAATCCTTTACTTCATTTAAAACAAACGTTGCGGCCCCTGCTGCTTTTTGCGCTTTAACATGCTGAAAATCGGCGCCGGTTACATGGTCAAGGATAAATGCCGGGCGAAAATCATCCGCGATATAACTAACTTCTACATCATTCATTTTAAGATCTTTAACATTGCGGATAAAGAAACCATAAGATGGCATTGTGCCAAAACGGTATGGCTCGGGATATTCTTTTTCTAAACCCGGCACTTCACGTGCTGCCTGTTCTTTAGTACCGCCGCCTTTATAATAGATCCTGATGTTGCTTAACCGCAAATCTTCAATATCATGGCCGGGGATACCACTGATAATTGCCCCGTGCTTATAATCGGCATTATAACATACCACGTTGCTGATGATAACCCTTCTGAGTGCCCCTACAGGAGTACCCTCCGGTGCGCGCATCCGCGCTCCCAGCCTTACAAAAATTGGTGCATTTACAATATCGCGCATCGTAATGTTGGTAATGGTAACATCTTCCAAAAGCGCCCCATCAACAGTTTCAAGCGCTAACCCACGGCAATAATCAAACACACAATTTGAGATGGTAACGTTCTTAAATCCACCGTTTGATTCGGTACCCATTTTTATGCGGCCTGTAGGGTTACCATCTGAGTATTTTTTTTCGTCGCGTTTAAACGTGCCATCCAAAAATGAGCCTTCGTCGTAACCGCTTACCTGGCAATTAGTGATGGTAACATTTTCGGTAGCCCGGGCAAAACCCAGCCCAAAAGTGCTTTTCAAACAGATCCCATCATCATAAGGCGAATTAATGCTGCAATTGGAGATCCGCACATTACGGCAGCAGTCAATATCCATCCCATCACGGTTGGTATCCATTTTTACATTATCTATCGTAAAGTTATCTATTCCGGTGGCCAGGATGCCGAACCAGCCGCCATGTAATATGGAGATATCTTTGATGATTACATTTCGGCATAAATAAAGGCTGATGGTTTTGTTAGGTCGCTTATCGTCCTCTCCTTTATTACTCCGTACCAGGTCTTTACCCCAAAGTGTACCGGGACCTAAAATGGAAATATCATGCAGGTTTTCGCCCCAGATCAAACTATTGTGCCAGTGCCTGTGCCCAAAATCCTGGTATTTATTGTCAATCTTTTCTTCTGGCTCGTCATAACCTGAATCATCTGCAATGGGGGCGGCTATTATGATAGCCCCCTGATCAATATATAAGGAAATATTGCTTTTAAGATGGATGGACCCACATAAATAATTTCCTGCCGGGAAGTAAACAGTACCTCCCCCGGCCGCAGCTGCTACTTCTATTGCCTTGTTAATGCTTTTGGTATCAATAGCCTTGCCATCGCCTTTTGCGCCGTAAAATTTTACATTATAAGGAGAGCTTTCAGGTGCCGGAGAAACACCTGCATGAGCTGCAAAACCAAAGGAAAACAAAATTAAGGCAAAAAGGATTCCCAATACCGGATTATGCTTTTTCATACGGTTATAATTATTGTGTTATGTTTTTAATAAAACGATGTAAATGAACCCTGGTTTACCAACCAGGGTTTTGCGGGTACGGGGTGCCGGTAATTGTGGCATCAATTTGTGTTTGCGGAATTGGGCGCAGTACATGAAATGGCTTGATATTGTTTTTGCCATCAGTATTATGCAGCTTTACCCTTTCTAACAATTTACCCGTTCTTACCAGGTCCATCCAGCGCACAAGCTCGCCGCATAATTCTCTCGACCGCTCATCCAAAATAAAATCCAGTGAAAGTTCATCAACAGTAATATCCATTGCAGCAGCATTGCCCGATGGGTAAGCTGCCCTTTCACGTACGGCGTTTATATATTGCAAGGCATCGCCTGCGCGGCCATCCATATATAATGCTTCGGCCGCTATTAAATAGGTTTCGGCTAACCTGTATATGATGATAGGCCTGCTGGACGGTGAATTTTGATCGGGGCGTTTAGTATCAAAATATTTGATCATAGCCGGCGACAAGGCAATACTATACTTAGCCGGCGGAATAACCTGGTAACGATACTTTGCAATTTGAGCTGAAGTCATAGCATAACCGGGCATCCATATAGCTGTATCGCCTACTGTAAATTTAGGTGCGCCGGGCTGTGCCCCTGCCGGGGCACCGGCTGGTAAAGGGTTTGACCAGGTAGGTACGGATGATGCGTTATTACATAGCCACGCGGTTTGAAAGGTTTTATTATACCGCTGATCGTTTACCCTTTCACTAAAAACAGTATCGGTAAGCCAGTGGGTAGGCACCACACGTATATACGGACGCCCATAAAGCGTACTGCGCTGCATGCCCGGCTGCACCTCATATTTGGGCACAAATAAATGGCACAGAATGTTATCCGGGCCGCTGTTATTTTGTGTTGGCGAGCCGTTGTAGGCCAGTGTTGAAGTGTGTTGCACAGTCCATAATATTTCACTGTTGGCTTCATTTCCCTCGGCAAATACCTTTCCAAAATCCTGCTGCAGCGCCATGCCCGCAGCCGGGGCAACGTTGGTAATTAAATCAATTGCATTGGCATAGGCATTTTTATAATCATCAGCTTGTTTGGCCGATGAACCTGCCCTTGTTAAATAAACCTTTGCCAGCACATGCATAGCCGCTGCTTTTGTTGCTTTACCCGGAAGCACACCATTTGTTAACGGCCCCGCGGGCAAAGCTGCTATGGCATCCTTGAGGTCCTGAATTATGAAGGCATATACATCGGCCATCGGCGCACGTGTGGCAGACGTTGTTGGAGTAGCCTGAAAGCTTTTATTTAAAGTAACATCGCCCCAAAACTGCACCAATATAAAGTAATAGTTTGCCCGCAGAAACTTTGCCTCGGCAATATTGGTCGCTTTTGTAGCGGCATCGAGCCCCGCCGGGGCATTGTCAATAAGGCCGTTGCAGGTATTGATGTAGGTGTAACAAGTTTTCCAGATCCCGGCAACTGTACCATCGGCCGTGTTGAAGTTACTGTTGTATTTTACCAATCCATTATTACCGTCATTGCCGGCAATAAACTCATCGGTACCGGGCACGGTCATTTCAAAATAGGTATCAGGCCCCCAAATGTTCCGGAACCCGGCATAAGCCGCTGTGAGGCCGGCCTGGAAGCCCTGGTTTGTTGCAAAGAAAGCAGGTGTAAGCGTTGATTTCGGGTCTTCGACCAATGTTTTTTTACATGCCGTAGTTATTAGACCTAAAAACAAACAGGCGTATAAATATATAGATATCCTTTTCATCTTATTTAAATTTAAAGTGCCATGTTAATACCGAATGTAAGTGACTTGGTAGGCGGAGTATCGATATTTAAACCTCCTGCCGTTTCAGGGTCAAGACCGTGAAAGGTATTGCGGTAAGGCGAAAAGAGGATGAACGGGTTTTGCACCGTTGCATATACTCTTAATGACCTTGCTTTAATCCGTTTTGTTATTTGATCGGGCATGTAATAACCTAAGGTCATACTTCGGATCTTAAGAAAAGTACCATCAAAATAACTCAGCAATGACGAGTAAGGCGTGTTGGTTGATGCAGAATTGGGTTTAGGGTAATAATTTTGATGATTGGTTGGTGTCCAGTAATCCTCATTTAAATTATTATAATTGCCCTGGAAGGTGTTGATAAAACCACCGCTCTGAAATAACTTGGAGGTTATTAGGCCGCCAACCCGGTAAACACCTACTACAGTAAAATCAAATCCTTTATAAGCAATACGATTGGTAAACCCGCCCGTGTATTTTGGCTGATCAGATCCGAGTATAACCCTGTCGCTTGCGCTGATCTTTCCATCTTTGTTTACATCCTCTACCCTAATGGTACCTATAACAGAGCCGGTACCTGTAGTTGTAAGGCCAAGGCTTTTAGCCTGTGCAGTATCAGCGGCTGTATTTTGCCAGATGCCGATCTTTTTATAATCAAATATGGCATTTATAGGCTGGCCAACAAAAAGGCCGTTAGTGATATCCTGGGTAACCCCGCTTGATAATTTGGTTACTTTGCCGCGATTAAAGGTGATATTAACGTTTGTTGTCCAGCTAAAGCTATTGCGGCCGTTACCCGGTATATTAATGCTGCTTAAACTTATTTCGATACCTTTATTTTGGGTTTGGCCAACATTAGTTAAGATGCTGCTGGGGATGCCCGACGTTGGCGGCAATGCCAAAGGAAGCAGTAATGAACGCGTGTATTGATGATAGGCATCAACCGCGCCCGTGATACGCCCTTCAAACAAACCAAAATCAACACCGGCATTCAGCGTAGACGTATATTCCCAGGTTAGGTTAGGGTTTGGAACACTTGTTGGATAAGCCCCCGTAAGGTTGGTTGAGCCAAAATTATAGTTAACTGATGTTAAGGCGCCTAATGTTTGATACGGATTAATTGCCGTGTTACCCACAGTACCATAACTTACCCGCAATTTAAGATTTGATAACACGCGTGAATCTTTTAGCATGGGCTCCTGCGTAACATTCCATGCCACCGCTGCCGAAGGGAACACATGGTACTTATTACCCGGCGCCAGGCGAGATGACCCGTCTGAACGCATGGTTAAGGTGAGCAGGTATTTATTGGCATAGCCATAATTTACCCTCGCCATGTACGATATGATATCCCATTTTGAATAGCTGCCTGACCCGCTTAGATTAGATCCATACTGCGGATTAAAATATTGAACACCATCTGACAGGATATTATTATAGCTAAAGGAGTTGCTTTGAGATTGACTTTCCTGCAAACTGTAAAGACCTGTAAAATTTATATGGTGCTTTTGAGCGATAGTTCTGTCGTAAGTTAAAATGTTTTCAAGCGTGTAGTTATAACTGTAAGTACTTTGGTTATTTGCTGTTGATGCGCCACCCAGGTTATTGGTAGTTGCACTGGCGTAATAATTTCCATAAATATCCGGCCGGATCTCGGCACCGCCATTAAACCTGTATTTTAAGCCCGATGCCAGGTTAACTTCGGCATAAGCAGTTGTAAAAGTGCCAAACCGTTTACGGGTTTCAACAACAGCGCCGGGAACAAAATTGGCAAGCGGGTTCCATACCTGGTTAGCGCTGCCTGCGGTGAAACCTACCAGTTTGCCGGTAACATCATCATAAGGGGTTGAAAGCGGACTTGCCCTTAGCGCCTGCCCAAGTGGATTTGCATTTTCGCCGTTGGTATAACTTAAGGTATTTAAGCTGCTCAACCCAATTTTAACATTTTTGCCTAATTGCTGGTCAACGCTTAGCTTTATAGAATACCGTACAAATGACTGGCCGAAATAAATCCCTGTTTCATTATAGTACCCGCCTGATATGGCATATTGAGTTAAATCGTTCCCGCCTGATACACCCACCTGGTGATCGGTCACAAAGCCGGTTTTATAAATAAGGTCCTGCCAATCGGTACTGCGGCCGCTTTTAATTGATGCTACTTCCTGCGGAGCAAATGAGCCGTCTGTTAAAAAAGCAGGATCATCTATACCTGTATATTTACCGGGATTACCGTTAATGAGCCCCCACTTTTTAAGGTCTTCAAATTGCGGACCATTCATAATATAATAATGCCCTAATGGTTTGTTAAAACCAGCGTAGCCGCTGTAGGTTACTGTTGTCCCCCCCTTTTTACCACGACGGGTTGAAATCAGCAAAACACCATTAGCCCCTCTTGAACCATAAATGGCTGTTGAAGATGCATCCTTTAATACCTCTAACGAAACGATATCATCAGGATTTATATCATTGAGGCTTCCGTTAAACGGCAGCCCGTCAACTACGATCAACGGCGAGTTAGATGCATTGATAGACCGGGTACCCCTTATCAAAATAGAGGGTGTTGCGCCTGGGTGACTGTTACCGGCGCTTTTTTGAATATCAACACCGGCTGCCTGGCCCTGTAGCGCCTGGCCAATATTTGCAGCCGGAATATCGCGAAGTGCCTGTTCATTAACTGAAACTATTGAGCCCGTTATATCTGATTTTTTCTGAACGCCATAACCAACCACAATAACATCGCTTAACGATTTCAGATCGCTTACCATTGTTACGTTAATAACCGTTTGGTTGTTAACAGCGATTTTTTGTGTTTTATACCCGATGGAGGAAAACACCAGTGTGGCATCCGGGGCTGTTTTAAGCGAATAGAAGCCTTTAGCATTAGTAACAATACCTTTATTACTACCTTCAATCACCACAGAAACACCAGGTAAGGGGCCGCTTAAATCCGACACCGTGCCCGTAACTACAATTTCGGCCGGGGGGGTATTGATTTCCTGTTCAATGGGTTTATCGGTGAGCAGGCTTGTTTTTAAGGTTGCCGTTTTTTCATAAATGACAATACCGTCATTGATTTCTTTAAAGGCAAGCGGGGTTTTGGATAATAGATAATTAAGGATATTGCTTAGTTTTTCCTCTTTAAATTTATTGGGGTTAATGGAATAACCCTTTAAATCTTCGGGGTTATATGAAAATTTGATACCTGTTTGTTTTTCAAGTTTATTGATAGAGCTTTCAAGGCTCTCCTTACCAAATGAAATTTTGACAAGGGTGGCTGAGATTTGGCTTTCTGCCGTTTTAGCGAGCAATAACTGGCAAAACACCAGCGTGCAAACTATGACAGTTAATGATACTTTCATGAAAAAAGTAAAAGATTTAGTCAATTTTTTTATCATCTTTACGTGGTTTTTATTTAAAAACTGTGTAAATCATTGGTTTAGCTTGGAACCTGCCAATAACTTACATTAACTACGGTGTCAATGTCTGTTAAGCTTTGCCCACAGACATTGGCATTTTTTTATTTCTTGTCTGTTTTCTCCAATAAAACCTCCTTTCCATTTATAGTATAGTTTACACGATGTATCGTTTTAATAATTTCAAGCACTTGCTGTAAATTATCGTTGTTTGAAAAATGAATAGTTGTTGGTAACGCATTCAACTTATCATGATCATAAATAATGTGAATGTTATAGATATTTTCGAGCCTGATCATTAGCTCGGCAAAAGAAATATCATATAAATTGACCTCATTTGTTGTCCAGGCGGCAACCTTGCGCGAATCAACTTTGCGGATAATGTGTTGATTACTTGCCCGATCATATGAAATTTCACTATCATGTGCAAGCACTCCAAAACTGTTGTTGTTTTTTCCAACCTCTACACGTCCCCTTGTTACGGTTACCCTTATATCACTAAGCTTTTTAAAATACTTTATATTGAAAGCTGTACCCAGCACACGGGCATGCAAACTGCCGTAGTGAACTACAAAAGGAGTATTTTCGTCATGTTTTATATCAAAAAAAGCCTCACCATTAATTAAGCGGACCTCGCGGGTTGCAAAAAACTTATTGGGATAGGTTATCGTTGAACCCGAATTTAGCCATACTGTAGAACCATCGGGCAGTGTAATAATATTGATGTGCCCCCTTGAGGCAACAACAGTAACATAATTGATTTTATTTTTAAAAGAGAGTTTGAGCCCAAATAGTATGGAGCAGCATAATAGCATCAACGAAGCTGCGACAGCATATTTGCCAGGAGTTGTTTTTATAAAATACCATTTGCCATAAATTTCTTTATGGATGTTATTTAACATCTGCTTTTCTATAGCTTTCATGGCTTGCTCATCTTGCAGATGCGCTTCACCAGCTACAGGTTTATGACCAGGCTTCAGCCGTTTTATCATTATATAAAAATATATTTTGGTTTTAAAATGTCCTGCTTACAAGGCAGTTTATACATTGGTACTTATAATACAAGCACAACTGGTTTTGGTACCAGATTTATTTTATAAAAAGAAGTGTGATTAACAGAAATATGTCCAATCCGGTGCGTAATATTTTCAAAGCGTTTGAAATTTGATTTTTTACGGTGCGGGGAGCTATATTAAGCATTTCGGATATTTCACCAATTGATAAATTTTGCTGACGGGACAGGACAAATACCTGCTGCATTTTATCAGGAAGCTCTTTAATGCGGCCTTCAATTGTAAGAGAAAGCTCTTTAGCAATTAAATCGTCTTCATTTGTAAATTCGTTACTATTGTTTAACTGCAACAATTCGTCGACACCTTTTTTCCTGATCGCGTCTTTTTTATAAAAATTAATAATGTTGTTTTTCAACGCCCTTAACAGGTACGACGAGTTATATTGCTCAGGACTAAGATTTTGCCGGCATTTCCACAAACTAATGAAAACCGTTTGAACAAGATCCTTCGCATCATCAGAAGAGCCTGTTGCACGATAAGCTGTTTGATACAAGCCCCTCCAGTTTCTTTTGTAAAACTCGTCAAAGGAGCGCATATCTCCTTGCCTTATCAATGTTATTAATTCTTTTTCAGACAGCATTTTTCAGATACTAAATAACACAGGCTCCTTTCAGGAAAGCTTGCATTACTAATAATTGGTTTTTATAATTGGTATTGCAATTAAATTATAATTACTGCTTGTTTATGCAATCAATTTGGCAGTTTATTCATCTATATTGCTACCCTGTTAATTACACTAACATTAATTTATAAGCCGTCCGAACAGCTATCTTTTATTTTCGGTATAAAGTTTACAGGAAAAACTTATACGCTTTTTTAACTGGTTTATAATTTTTGAGAGGCCTTAGCCTGTCACCTTTTAAAAGTATATAAAAATTAAATCAGTACAAAATTCCAATATAAAAACAACCTGCATCCGGCACTAAAAATAATTTACAAAGCATTTATTTACTGCAACTTAAACACCAACAGGTAAATTGCTATATTTTCAATCCTTAATTTGTTTCTTTTGGGCGTATCTGCATCAGGAGCCAACGGGTTATATCCTCTGCGGCTTTATCGTTTTCAAAACCAAATGAAGCCGGAAGCCGCCCATTAGTGTATTCATTATAGATCCATGGGTCGCCAACTGCAAACACGATCCCCCTCCCATACCGGGCTGTGGCTACAATTACTTTATTACTATCTGTTAACACAGGTACTGCACCTCGCGATAACTGAAGTGTTGCTATATCTTTTAAATAAACCTTCCCCGCAGTTTTAAATATGGAATTGTCCGGGCGAATATTTATTGCCCCCATTTCAAATTGTTTATCAATAACATGCTTGTACAGATCATCATTAAAATGAATACCAAATTCTTCAGCAAGCTTGTTCAGATGGGGCAGCTCGGCATTGGCGCTATCGTTGGCCAGCATTACCAATATACCGCCATTTTTAACCCAGGCCCTTATCGCTTTAATGTGGCGGGATTCAATATAATTGGGATTGGCCGTTTCCTTCCGGGTATCCGGGTCAACAATAATATAAATATCAGATCCTTTCAGGCTTTCTGCAGTGGGTTCAACAGTAAGGCTTTTTAAGGTTGCTCCATTCTTTTCAAAAACACCTCCCCATATTGAATATCCGGTGCTTTTGGTATCCTCCCACGTATAATGAAAGCGTTCCATACTACCCGCTGTGTTTTTGCGATACTCGTTATTAAAAAAACAGTCTAAAGTAACTACTTTAGTTTGCGCCCCTGCCCGCGGGGTAATTGTTATTGCGAACAACAAGGCTAAAATGTAGTGTTTAACTTGCATTGGAGTTATGTTAATTTCCTTTTTTAATTTTCTGCATTTATCTCTATTACCATACTGGTTAGCGGTATTAATTTACCCGGGGTTAAATTAAGCCCCATGGTCATCAAATAATCGCCGCTAAAAACACGACCATTTTCGGCAAGGTTTGATTTGCTGCCCGGCATCAGGTTTGTCTCGTCTATCCTATATAATTTCCTGCTATCCAAGCCTTGCAGCCGTACCCTGTTAAAAACCTCCTTATACCTTGTGTTAAGATTGTAATTAAACAAAACTGCCTTTGATTTTTGTTCATTTACATACATAGCAACCATCCTGTTCTCATCATAGGGAGAAATAATGCGGTACAGATCGCCAAACCAGATTATACTATTGAGCCGTTCATAATTTTTAACCGCCTGTTTACTAAACTGCAGTTCATCGTCTGTCATTTTGCTAACCTTAATATCGTACCCCAGTTTCCCCATCATGGCCACATCTGTACGAAATTTGATAGATTGTTTTCCCCAGGATGTAACATGACTTGAGATGGTTAACGCCGGAAAAAAATTGCTGTACCCCCATTGTATGTACACACGCTCCAGCGGGTCGGTATCATCGCTGGGCCAAAACTCTGTAAAGTATTTTAAAGCCCCATAATCTGTGCGGCCACCGCCTCCCGAACAGAGCATAATGGGTAAATGCGGATACTTTTGTCTTATGCGATCCAGGATCCGGTAAAGGCTTAATGTATAGTCAACAAATAACGCCGACTGCCTGTCCTTCAAATATGGCGACCAGGTATTGGTCATGCTCCGGTTACAATCCCATTTGATATAAGCCAATCCGGGATTTTTAGCCAACATGTCAACCACTGTGTGATATATATAATCGGCTACTTTAGGGTTTGTGAGATCAAGCACTAACTGGTTGCGCTGATAGTTTTCATCACGATCGGGTAATTTCAAAATCCAGTCAGGATGCTGCCCGTACAATTCGCTTTTAGGGTTTACCATTTCAGGTTCAAGCCAGATGCCAAATTTCAGGCCCTTATCTTCGGCCTGTTTAACCAGATAGCTTATTCCGTTTGGTAATTTTAACTTATCCTCCTGCCAATCACCCAATCCGGCTTTATCATTATTGCGCGGGTATTTATTGCCGAACCAGCCGTCATCAAGCAAAAATAAATCGACACCAAGTTTTGCGGCATCATCAAACAAACCGGTCAATTCCTTTTCATCAAAATTAACATGTGTGGCTTCCCAGTTATTTAGTAAGGTAAAGCGAGGTTTGTTGCCATCCAGCACACCGTAATTGCGTGCCCATTGATGCAAATTGCGGCTTGCCTGTCCCTTGCCTGTATTTGAATAAGTAAAAATAAATGCCGGGGTTATAAAGGTTTCGCCCTTTTTTAATTTATAGGCCGATGCATAGGGGTTAATACCCGATATTACCCTTAAGGCATTCCGCTCATCAACTTCAAAATGAAATTGAAAATTGCCTGTCCAGGCTAATGTACCTGCTATTAATTCCCCGGTTGTTTCATCTGCCGGTTTATTCAACGCCAGAAAAAATGCCGGGGTTTGGTACATATCCGCACGTGTACCTAATTTACTATCTATCTCTTTTACCCCGCTTGTAAGCTTGCTTTCCTGCATTTTCATTTCAGAGGCCCAATCACCGTGAAACTGGGTAAGCCAATAATCTTTAGCCTCAAAGTGCAGCATGGCAGATGCATAATTTTCCATGGTTATCTCTCCCTGCTCATCGTTTTTAATTTCGGCCCATGCTTTTATGATGTCCTCTTTATTAAATGCTTGGTAATGCAATATTACCTGAACCGGGTATTTGGGGTCACGTAACAATATATTGGTTTCGGAAGTATTATCGTCTACGCTTCTTGTTGTATGATTTACATACCTCAATTCCAGCGATGGGTTACCGTTTGTATGCGTTAAACGGATAGCGGGCTGCAGTAGATCTTCCATGCCACCGGTAATATAGGCCTCATGTTTATTGCTAAAGGGAACCAGGCTGATATCATCCTGATTTAAAAATCGTTTCCCCAGGTACAACTGGTATACCCGGTTGTTGCCGCCCACCGCAAATATTAAATTTAGATTTTTTGTGGCAATGGTTATTTCCTTATTGCTTTGTGCCTTTAAAACAGCGCCGCTAAAAAAAAACGACAGGTAAATACACAGTAGTAGTTTATTCATAGGAGCTTTTTGATTTTACCCGGATAAATTCTCTTTGATAACTTAAAGGGCTTTTACCTGTGATCTGCTTAAA
The DNA here is from genome assembly GCF_042434235.1 of Mucilaginibacter angelicae. Classification (NCBI taxonomy): domain Bacteria; kingdom Pseudomonadati; phylum Bacteroidota; class Sphingobacteriia; order Sphingobacteriales; family Sphingobacteriaceae; genus Mucilaginibacter; species Mucilaginibacter angelicae. Next base: position 287,963 of record NZ_JBHLTS010000017.1, read on the forward strand.
ATATTTATGAAAGTTTGCAAAATTGTTAAAACCGCTTTCATAGCATAATTGCTTTAGCGGCAGCCTGTTTTCAATCAGCAGCTTACAGGCATGGCCAACTTTGATCTCCAGTAAAAATTTAGAATAAGTTCGTTGTGTGCGCGATTTAAAATACCTGCAAAACGAGCTTGGGCTTACCCCGGCCAGTTGGGCAAGGTTATCAATTTGTATTTTGTTTTTGAAGTTGGCCAGCGAATACTCGTAAATAATATTGATGCTGTCATTTCGGGCCTCCTCAACATTGGGGCTAAATCCTAATGATGATAAACTATCAGTATGCTCACACTCGGCAATGGCATTTAATACCTCTACCAATAATAATATCCTTTTAACCCCTTCGGCTGTAAGTAGCTTTTCCATAATGCCGGCTATGTTTTTTTTAGCATTACCGGTAATTTGGATTCCACGCCGGGCCTTTTCCAAAACCGTTTTTATCATTTTGTTCTCGGGCAGCTGTAAAAAAGCATTACCCCAAAAGTTTTCACAAAAATGGGCAACCCTGATATCAACCTCCGCACTATTGTCAGGTGAAAAATAAACATCGTCAAAGCGCCAATAATGCGGCAGATATACCCCTACCATTACAACGTCGCCGGTGTTAAACTGCCTTATGCTATCGCCAATAAACTGGGTTCCGCTACCCTTTTTAAAATGGATCAGCTCAACTTCGGGATGATAATGCCACCTGTTATTAACAGACGGAACCAAATCCTGCCGTACACTAAAAGAGCGTGCAGGGCCGGATGATACTTTTAGTAACTGTGGTTTCATATAACTTCATTTACCGTTAGCAATAATTGCATTTATTAATCCAGGGCGCCTGTTTTGATCTCGCCGGATGGTTTAGCTGCCTGCACATCTATACTTCCTTTAACTACCAGCTTAATTACAGTGGCAATGCTATCACCGGCAGTAGCAGGCAGGTTTACAGTTGTTGCCCCGTTATTTGTTTCAGTTATTAATTTAGTGCTACCGGCAAGCATGGTTGCGCTTACTACTTTGTTTTTCATCCCGGCAATTACCAGTTTACCATCTGCCGGCCAGTCAAATACAGAAAAATACAGGATGGTATTTTCTCCATCCGGCTTTAGTGTACAGCGCCCCCAGCTTAGGGGTTGCAGGGGGCTTGCCTTAGTAGCATATATAGCTTCGCCGTTTACCTTCATCCACTCACCCATTTTTTTTAATGTGGCGATACTCTCCTGCGGAAATTCACCTTCGGCCGTAGGGCCAACATTTAACAGGTAATTCCCTCCTTTTGAGGCAATATCAATTAAATTATGGATCAAAGTTTCGGGGGTTTTCCATTTATGGTCATAGCTTTTATAGCCCCAGGTCCCGTTCATGGTCATGCAGGTTTCCCAGTCCTTTCCATCCAATTCGCTCAGGTTAGGAATTTTTTGTTCGGGTGTTTTATAATCACCTGCAAAATTGGGGCGTTTAAGCCTGTCATTACTTATAATATTGGGTTGCAGTTTTAATAAGTCATGAAGTTTTTGAGCAAACTCGTCTGTCATAGCTGTTGGGGTATCCCACCATATAACAGCAACGTCGCCATAGTTAGTAAGTAGTTCTTTTACCTGCGGTACGGCTACCTTATCAATATATCCGGCCATGGTTACAGATGTTTGTACCGGATCCCAATGGCCGCTGTTTTCTTTAGTATAGGCATCGATCTTTGCCGAATCGGGGTTTGGCCAGCCCTCGCTGCTTACTTTACGGGCCGCCGCCCCTCCGGGATTATTCCAGTCCTGGGCTTGTGAATAATAAAAGCCAAGTTTTATACCATATTTACGGCAGGCTATGGCTAAAGGCTTTAAAACATCTTTACCGTAAGGTGTGGCATCAACAATATTCCATTTACTGGCGTTTGATTTGAACATAGCAAAACCGTCATGATGCTTTGCTGTTATCACAATATATTTCATACCGGCCTCTTTAGCCAGCTTTACCCAGGCATCAGCATCATATTTTACAGGGTTAAACTTTTGGGCATACTGTTGATATTCGGCTACCGGAATTTTAGCCCTGTTCATGATCCATTCCCCGCCCCGGGCCACTTCATGCCCCTTATATACGCCGCCCAGCACAGCATAATCGCCCCAGTGAATAAACATTCCAAAACGGGCTTCGCGCCACCATTTCATACGTTCATCGCGGGAGGACGTATTCTGGGCCAAAACAGTTTGTGTAAGTATATTTAAGAACAAACAAGTTATAACAAGTCTTTTCATATTGGTTTTACTTTTTGACAGGGTTTGCCGTAATGTTTATATTGGTTGCGATTATGTAATTGGTAAATGAGTAGGTATTGTACTGCTCTTATCACACAATACAATCACTGCAATGTTTAGTACTACATCAATCCTGTAATAATCTACGAAAACGTTATAGTAAGGATCCCTACGCCACGCAACCGGGGGAATGTGGCGATTGAAATAGTTGGCAGGTGATTGAATAACAACCGAAACCACATGCAGCACAAAGCCCGATATGAAGATACCGGGCTTTGCTGTTTTGTACAGGTTAGGCTATTTAGCTACAGCTTTGACGAAAATGGCGGGTTGTTCCAAATACCGGTTACTCAAAGCATGAAAGTAAAACACAGGTGTGGTAGTTAAATTTTAAGAAAGATCTTATTACGGTATAATATATACAAGAGTGTTAGCTGCACAATTACAACAGATACAGCAGCCCAAACCGGCTGCCAGTTTTGAGCAAGGTGACTGATGATCCCCCCGAAGAAATAGTTGGCTGTATGCTGAAAATCAATCATGCCCTCGGATGCGAGGTAGATCACAATAGAATTCACCCCGATAAGTACAAAGGGGAAAGCCCATTTACGCCAACCAGCAACATCTATAACCAGGTAAAATACCGACAGAAAAACAAGGCTCCAGCCACCTACAAACAACACGAAAGAACTTGTCCATAAGCGTTTGTTAATCGGGAAAACAAGATCCCAAAACATCCCCAAACCAATAAGGATGATACCTGCTGCCAGTAAACAAATGCCCTTTTTCCACATAGGCCATTTTGCAGATTCATGCTTTAAAAATTGCCCCGTAAAAATCCCCAGCATGGCAGTGCCTATAGCCGGTATGGTGGATAGTACGCCCTCCGGGTCATGAACTTTATCATGCAGCCTGCCGGGGAGCAGCAAACGGTCGATATACGATTCGAGGCTGCCGTTCATGGTTAAAACCCCGGCCCCGTAACCCTGTACTGGAATCCATTCCATAGCCGCCCAATAGCCCAGCAGCAAAATACCAAACCAGAAAATTTGCCCGCGTGTGCCAAAGTTAAGGTAGATGATACCTGCAAAAAACCAGGCAAGGCCAATACGGCCCAGTACACTTGCAAAGCGGGTGTTTTCATACCCGTTAAATTTAAACAGGCCGTTAACCATCATCCCTAAAAAAAGCAGGATTACGGCACGCCCGATCATGGAGCGGTAAATTTCGCCTTTGGCAGCAGCCGGTAAAAGATGAGGGTAAGCCACTCCATATTTTCCGGCTTTGCTCCCCATGGAATATGGCATGGAAACCCCTGCAATAAATAAAAACAAAGGGAAGATCATATCATAAAAGGTGACACCATTCCACACGGTATGGTGCAACTGGCCCGACATCCACACAAAAACCGGCCAGCCGGTGGCTTTGGCAAGGGCATGTACAACCCCTTCCCCGCTCATGATCCAAAACATATCAAAGCCACGGAGTGCATCTAATGACAATAGCCGTGCTGGTTTTGAAACCATATTTTCAGATTTATCTGTTGATGTGCTTAAACTATTCTTCTCCATTATTTAAGATCGTTGCCCATGGTTGCCCTGTATTTTTCATATAGCTGTTGTGCAACCATGGTGCTACTGCCTGCAGGTACAACAGGATAAGTTTTAGATGAATTAACCCATTGCCATTCCCAGTTGCTTATCGATTGGTCAAACAGTTTAAAGTCGGGCTCTTTACCTGTTTCAAGCGATTGTTTCAGCAATTCAAAAAACTTTTGCCAGCGCACTTTGTAAAAATCATTTAATAAGCCGCTCCATTGCCTGCATGAATATTCATGCAGCGGACTATCAGCCCCTCCCCAAAGTGTTATCAGGTTACGGGCATTTTTTTCATAAAGCGCCTTTTCCGCCGGGTTGGTTCCCCAACTACGGGCATCGGCTATCCAGGGGCCAAGCATAAAATCTTTCCGGGTGGCCAGCAGCCTGTCCATATCAGTTATCAGGTTAAGATATTCATTGCTATACTGCTCAAATGCCTTACCATCTTTATCATGATAAGCTTTGATCCATTTTAACTGGAGCGGCCTGCCGTAGTTAGCCAGTATTTGCCGGGTTACATCAACCAGGTCATAATTAAAACCGCTGCTTTGCTTACACGCGGGTATGGCTGCTATCATCTTATCCCAGGCAGGCAGCAGGTCCTTACGGTTATAGTTAAGATGCGTACGTGTCCATACAGCGGCAGAATCAAGGGTAGGCCTGCCTGTGATGATAGACTCGGCGCCGTCACGGATATCTTTACCGTTAAAAACCGTGGTGCGGAGGATCTGCCAGGCATCCTGTGCATCCTGGCTTTTTGTACCATAACGATTGAATAAGTATTGCGGCAGCCATTCATCAAGATTGACAGGTTTATTTTGCCAGGTATTTTGAGTCATTAACTCGTAAAGCACGGGGGTTTGTTCAATAGCTTCCATCGTTAACCCGATGCCTGCCATACGGCCCGACTTAGGGTCATTAAGCGCCTGTGCAGGTTGCACGGCCACGGCCTCTATCCTACCGAACAAACTGTTGTTGCCACCATAGTTATGCAGCATATTCCAGATCCATGGTTTACCGTAAAACGCTTCTGTACGTTTCCATATGGGTTCATAGTCGGTATTAAGGTCAAGCACGATCATGTGATCATTGGGCACAGCATTCAGCAGGGCTTTGATCTGTTCGTTTTGCCAAAATTTACGGTCGCTGAAAAATAACCAGCCCTGCATCACCCAAACCGCTTTAGGATCGGCCCCTTTCATGCCGTCGTAAACCCTTGCGCTCAGTTCTGACAAAAATTTTGGATCATTTGAAGGAGGCTCGTTTTCATTAAACGTGTCGGCCGAATACAGGTGATCGGTTCCATAAACTTTGGTTTGTTCCTGGATGAACTTTTTGCCGATCTCAGCAAATAAAGGGTCTTCCGAATCAAGTATATAAGTATCCGCAAAGCCGTTTTTCCAGTTGGTTTGTTTCAGTTTGGCATTTGGAAAATGCGTTTTGAACGATGCAGGAACATGGCCCGTGAACGCCGGAAGCACCGGCTTGATTCCAAGCTCCCGTTCGCGCTGCAATATTTTAACCTGCAAATCTTTATGACTGCTTATCCAGCTTGCCGGCAGCGGGCCGTCCCACTGATCAACATTGCCCATATAAAACCAGCCAAAATAAGCAGGACCTGTAAAAAAATCATTCATATCCTGACTGGTAAAGCCCATGGATTTATAAACCTTATCCCATACATACTCTTGCCCCGTTATGGCCAGCGGCATATTGATGCCATGCAGGGCCATCCAGTCAATTTCTTTCTCCCATCGTTTCCAGTCCCACCAGCTCATGCTGTAACTGTAAGTACAATAGTTAAGATAGTAGCGGTATTGGTATGGCGTGCTTTTATGGATCTTTTTAGCTGGTATGGGTAAGCTTGCAGGCAGGTTTAAGTTTGTGCCGTTCCAGGTAACCTGGCAGTGAGCGTATTCGGTGAGGTAATAATACAAGGCCGATGCTACAGCTACGCCATTGTTGCCCCTTAATATGATTTTACCTTTGGCCCCTTCTACCTCAAAAACATCCTTTGCTTCTGCCACGGATAGGGGTTGCACAATAAACTTTTGTGCACTGTACGGTATAATCCGTTTTATTAAAGCATAAGAAGATTGTACGTTTAATTGCGCTTTTACTTTAAGTGCAGCACAACACATGCCGCACAGCAATATATAAATGAAAAACTTTATTTTACCACTCATTTATTTTGATGATTTAGGATCAATGGTTTTTATGACCTGCTCCCGTTTATCGGCAGGTTGAATATCCTGCAATAATTTAACCTTAACGTTATTCAAAAACAATAAAGGCAATGTTTTAAAACCAGTAACATTGATCTTATCAGCCGCCAATTCGCTCACATCATCAAAAACAAACGGTACGCGGAAGTCTTGTCCGGTATAATTGATGTTGATCTTTTTCAGGTTGATACCTTCCGCATGCCTTGCATAAAAGGCAGATGCAGGTAATTCGCCAAACATTGAAAATTCCGGATATGCAGCTATTTTTTCAGGTATTTTAGTTAGTGAATCTATGTTGAACCATGCCACCTGCTTTTTAGCGGTACCTTTATAAGTGATATTGATATTCTCCAGCGTAACATCCTTTACCGGCGAACCGGGAATACCCGAAACCGAAGAAGGGAATATGTTATGGGCAAATTGTTCAAGCGGGCCTTCCTCATGATAGCCGGCATCCGGCTTTCCGGCCGGGATCTCAACTTTAACATCGCCAATATAAACGCGACTAATCTCACCTGCCGGCCTTACTTTATTACGTTTTCCCAGCCTGATAAATATGGCGTTACCCGTATTTTTCGCTACAACATGCCTAACGTCAATATCCTGAATAATAGCACCATCCACCGATTCAATGGCAATGGCCGAGCGGTAGGTATCATATACGTAAATATTCCGGACCGTTATTTTTTTGAACCCGCCCCATGACGCTGTACCCATTTTAAAGGCGCTGGCGCTTGAACGTATTTTGCAATTGGCTATGTATATGTTTTCGCAGGCGCCTTGCGGATCGGATGATTTCAGGCAGATCCCGTCATCGGCCACGTTAAAAAAGCTATTGGTAAGCTTAACATTTTTACAATCTACCAGGTCAATTCCATCGTTGTTTAAAAATGTATTGCTGATTACGCTGATACTGTCAATAACCATGTTGGTACAGCTTCTGTAATCCTGGATCCAGCATAAACCATTTTTAATGGTGATATTTTTAAGGGTAACCTTATCACATTTTTCAAAAACAATGAGCTTGGGCCTGTTATCTTCTTCCGGGCGTAATTGGTGCCAGTCGTTATAGGTTTTCCATTCCTTATCTTGTAAGGTGCCGGCATTCAGCATCCGGTAAATATCTTTTATCAGTGCATCACCCTGTCCATCAATAGTTCCTTTTCCGGTGATTGAAATATTTTGCTGTTTATCTGCAACAATAAGTGCAGATGCCTTTTCGGGGCCGTAGGTAATCCGTTTGGCAGATCCTAACAATTCAGCACCGGCAGCGAGGTGCAATTCTACATTCGACCGTAAATGAATAACGCTGGTTACAAATTTACCAGCCGGAAACCAAACAGTGCCCCCTCCTGCTTCAAAGGCCTTGTCAATAGCTCCCTGGATAATACGGGTATTATCCGTTTTGCCGTCAGCTACCGCTCCCAGTTTTTTGATGTTATATACCTTTGGCTGCGCAAACGCAGTATTAATAAAGACTACGGAAAACAGGAATAACAGGATTGCTCTCATACTATTTTATAAAGGCTTTTAATGATCAAAGATATATCGTACTTAAACAAATCACTTTTATCAAAAAAAAATCATAATGATCCCCCGGCCGTTTCCGGCCGGGGGATCATTACGAAGGATTATCAATAACCCGGGTTTTGTGTTAATTTAGGGTTTAACTGCATTTCTGGTCTTGGAATAGGAAAAATGCGTTTATTAGGGTCAGCGTCGGTTTTTATACCCCATGCTTTTTCAAATTGCCCAAACCTGATCATATCGTTTCTTCTCCAGCATTCCATGGCCAGCTCTCTTCCCCGTTCGTCCAATATGTCTTGTAAAGTAACAGAAGCAAGCCCGGTAGCTTTGGCACGTGCACGTACCTGGTTAACCAACGATAATGCTGTTTGGCCATTGGTAGCATTTGCTCCCCTTAATATAGCTTCAGCTTTTTCCAATAAAACATCGGCATACCTGAACATAGGCACATCGTTACTTTGGTTACGGGTGGTGCTCAGGCTATCCGGATAAAATTTATTATTTCTGTACCCTTCTTCGTTAGCAAGCTCATCATTGCCAATATCAAAAGTGGCATTGTTTTTCCATATAATATCCGGGGTAAATTCAAGCTGGTGTACAACAACTCCGTTAGGGTTAGGGCCGCTGTAGCTGGCATCAAGGCCTATATTAGTTGTGGTAATGTTAATAGGCGTTCCGTCGTTATTATATTGTTTGCCAACAAGGTATTGTTTTTTGCGAACGTCGTTAGCATCGTTAAACAGGGCGTAATACTGTTTATAGGTATATACAGGCCCATCGGGAGTGTAAGGCATTTTATACTTGGCAGCTAAATTGGGATTGATTGTCCACCGCGCATAATACATGCCCTGCGCCAGTAAGCCGTCATAGGGTATGGCAAAAATAAAATCTTTTACCGAAGGTCCGTTACTTGGTTTAAACATTCCTAAATAATCACTATCCAAACTATACTGTCCTCCCTGTATAATGTTGTCGCACATAGTAACTGCATCCTGGTACCTTGATGTTCCAATATAGTATTGGGCATTTAAATACATTTTAGCCAAAACGGCGTACGCCAGGTATTTTGTGGGCCTGCCATAAGTTGCGGCACCTACAGTTGTGCTCAAATTGGGAATTTGCGCCAGTAACTCACTTTCAATAAAAGCAAATACCGCGGCTCTTGGCTGTGTGCCCAAATTGGTGGTATCGCCAAAGGTTTTAGATATGGGTACATTGCCAAACAGGTCCATCATATAAAAATAGGATAAGGCGCGCATGGTTTTTATTTCGGCAATGGTTTGTTGTTTGGCTGCACTTTCGGGTGCTGAAGCAAATACCGACAATACCTTGTTACAGTTACTGATGGTAGTGTACCCCCATGACCAGCATGATTCTACCATGCCGTTATCCGGTGTTACGGTATGTAAATTAACGGTGGAGTATGTACCGCCATCTAACCAGTTACCGCCACGGGCCACCAGTACACTTTCGTCTGTACTAAGGTTTTGTAACAGCCAGTACTCGCGTCCCGGCGAGGTGCGGAATGAGGTATAAATAGGGCCGGTTGCCGCCACAAATTGTGCAGCTGTTGTAGGGAAATTACTGGGTGTTAGCGCAGATTTTGCGGTGACATCCAATTTTGTACAGCTTGACAGGTAAACTGCCCCAGCAAGCAAAGCTATGATGCTGAGTTTCTTATATATATTATTTATGTGGTTCATGTCAATTAAGTTTTAGGTATTATAAATCTACTTGTACGCCGGCCAGGAAGCTCCGTGTTTTAGGGTAAAAGTTATTGCTGTCTACTCCTATAAACTGGCCGCTGGCCTGGTTATTCAGGCTCAAGTTCAACTCTGGATCAACACCCTTATACTTTGTAATGATAAAGAGGTTGGTACCTGTAACATATAAACGTAACCCATGTATATAGTTGCCCTGGATTTTGGTTTTGTATGACAAGGTTGCATTACTTAACCGTACAAAAGTGCCGCTTTCAAGGTAACGGGTTGAGTATAAATTTGCATTTACATCATTAGCAGGTTCGCTCAATGTTAATTCAGGTACGCCATGTGCCGAAGCTTGCGTAGGCTGATTAAAGCTTGCCAGCGAGGCATTCATGATCTTGTTACCCCCCTGACCGCGGAAAAAGAAATTCAGGCTGAATTTTTTATAACTAAAATCGTTACCCCAGCCAAATGAATAGGTTGGCTGCGCATTACCTGCATAAGTTTGATCGGCACTTGTTGGTGTGGTAGTAGGCTGGCCATTGGCGCCCTGAAAGGTTGATACGCCATTAGTACGCCCAAGATATTTCAAAGTATAAAACTCACCAAGCGGATATCCCGATTCAATAATAGACGTTTTGATGCCACTTTGTCCCGGGCCTTCCGGATCGCCTACATAAATTTTTGAAAGGTTGGCACCCATTGAAGTGATCCTGTTTTTATTAAAAGCAATATTTCCATAACTGCTCCAGGTGAAATCCTTTGATTTTATAGGAGTTCCGTTTAAAGAGATCTCAACGCCTTTATTGCTCATACTGCCTACGTTAGCTGTAGTAGTACCCACAAAATTATTGATCAGAGCAACAGGAATATCAAAGATCATGTTGGTTGTTTTTTTATTGTAAACATCAACTGATCCGGCTAATCGTCCTTTAAGTATTGAAAAATCAATACCACCGTTTAAGGTTGACGTGGTTTCCCACTTTAAATTTGGATTAGGATTTTGAGTTATACCAACAGCATTGGTAAAGGCTCCATTATAATAAAAGTAGCCTGTTGAGCTATATAATGTTTGCGGTGTATACGGATTGAACCCTAACGCATTACCAGTTTGGCCATAACCTCCGCGGAGTTTTAAATCATCAAACAAAGTTTGTGATTTCATAAACGATTCGTCGATAACCCGCCATGCTGCCGAAACAGCTGGAAAATATCCCCAGCGGTTATTGGTGCCAAACGCGTTTGAACCATCACGACGTATAGAAGCCTGGAAAATATATTTGCCCAGATAGCTGTAATTCAGGCGCGAGTAAAATGATATCAGGCGTAACGTTAAAAGTTGTGTATTGCCAAAATCAGAACTAAGGCCGGTTTGGCTGCCTAAACCCAAACTATAATAACTGGTTGCATCAGATGGAAAACCCTGCGCTGCCGTTTGGAAGCCATTACCTGTTGTTGTTTCATCATATGAGTAACCGAACAGGGCCTTAAAATCATGCTTATCGTTCCAGTTATGGGCATAGGATAAGTAGTTTTCAAAGAGTTTTTTGGTATCCTCATAGGTTGAGCGTATAGCTTTTCCACCCAGGTTAGGCGCCAGTTCTGAAGCAGAATCGTAATAGGTATTATTATTGGTAGTTCTGCTCTGATAGGCCAGATTCAAATTATACAATAAACCAAATGGCAATTGCAGTTCGGCTTTTGTATTGGCTAATAAAAGATTGATTTTTTGTTGATAGGTATCATTGGTGATCAAACCTACCGGGTTATATCCCAATTTTAAAGTAGGGTCATTATACAATGTACCATCGGCATTATAAATTGTACGGGTTGGCAAATATTGTACTATTGATTTAAACAAGCCCGGGCTTTGACCATTTGCTGTATATAACGGAATATCGTTCACCAGCAAACCTGAATTGGTTACTGAGTTACTGACAGAAAAGTCGAGTTTCAATTTATCATTCAATGTTTTTTGAGACACGTTAAGCCTGCCGATAACGCGCTTTAAATTGCTGTTTTTTACAATACCCTGGTTATCCAGGAAATTTATACTTCCGCCATAAAGCGTTTTATCTGTGCCGCCGCCAAATGAAAGGTTATGATTTTGAGAAAAACCACTGCTGCGCTCCACTGCTTTTTGCCAATCGGTATTACCCCCGTTATCGTTAGCCGGTGTAAAACTTTGTCCGTTGGCTTTAACATAAGCCCTTAGCTGATCGGCACTGGCTACTTTAAATGAGTTGGCTATCTTATCCATTGACGCATAAGCATCATAACTCATCCTTAACTGCCCTGGTTTGGCTTTTTTGGTAGTAACAATAATTACCCCATTAGTGGCCCTGGTACCATAAATAGCAGCGGCAGAGGCATCCTTCAATACGTCAATTGAGGCGATATCTGCTGGTGCAAGTAATTTAAAATCGGCATCAGGCACACCATCAATTACATAAAAGGCTGCTGAACCCGCAGGACGTACGGTTGAAGGACCGCGGAGTGTAACTGTTGCAGCTCCGTTAGGGTTACCATCATTGGTAATATTTAAACCAGCTACCTTACCTTCTAACAAATCGGCAGGTGTTGATACCACGCCGGCGTTAAATTGCTCAGACTTAACAGTAGAAATGGCGCTGGTTAGCTGCCTTTTAGTGCTGGTACCATAACCCACTACAACAACTTCATTCAAACCTTTCTGATCCTCATTAAGTACAACGGTAAGCGTTGTTTGGTTCTCCACTGTTATCTCTTTCATTTCAAATCCAATAAAACGGAATTGAATAACACTTCCTTTTTCGGCATTTATAGTAAATGCTCCGTCGGCAGCAGTTGAGGTAATAGTTGAGGTACCTTTGATCTGCACGGTTACCCCCGGAATGGGTACGCCCTTTTTATCTACAACCTTGCCGGTAATGCGTACAGGAACAGGCTTTTCGGCTTGTTCGTTACCTGAGGGCTGACCAGGTTCCTTGATAATGATCGTATTATCATCCAGTTCGTAGGTCAGCGGCTGATCTTTAAATATTTCCACCAGCACCTGGCCAAGCTCGGCATTGGTAACATGGATAGATATAGGCCGGGCTTTTTTAATAACCTGGTTATTATACATAAACAAATACCCGGTTTGTTTTCGCAATTCCTTTAAAACCGATTTCAGGTTACCGTTTTCTTTGGAAAGGCTGACTTTTTGCGCCATAGTAGATGCGCTCAGGTGCATAGTTAGTACCAATAAAAGGACGCCCGTTAGTTTCATTATCCGTAATACCTGTTTAAAATACCTATCGTATAGGTTTCTCTCGTTAAGCCCCAGGCCAATGGGCATAGGGGCTTTAGAATGTAGAAGTTGTTTCATACATTTGAATGTTTGGGTTAAGTTTAAAATCAATGGTTACAATTGTAATTTGGGTTGATCCAATCATTTAGCCTCTTCGGGCGGAATCCGGAGGGGCTTGCTTTTTGGATACCCTTTTGCTGGAGTTATTTCGGGTGCCTGCTCATTTTTTTAAAGTTTAATTGGTTATTGGTTAAATTTTATATATTATTTCTTTTCTACAGTTACTGTATTCCCGTTTATTGTAAACTTTACGCCTCCTGTTGATTCCAGGATTTTAAACGCCCTGGAAAGGTTATTGCTCTTTTTAACCTCTCCTGTAAAATTCAAAGTTGGCTTAGGCCCTTTATAAATTACCTCAACATTGTACCATCGTGCTAATTCAAGCATTACATCGTCAAGATCGGTATTATCAAAAAGGAACAAACCATTTTTCCAGGCTACGATATCTTCGGTATCAACGGTTTTTACATCAAACTTTTTAGCATTGGCGTTATAAACTGCCTGTTGGCCGGGCACCAATAGCTGTTTCTCGTTACCGGTTGATATTTTAACGGAACCCTCTAAAAGCGTTGTTTTGTAGGGCTGTTCCTGGTAGGTGCGGATATCAAAATGTGTTCCAAGCACTTCTACCTTTTGATCTCCAAAGCTCACGATGAAAGGCATCTTCTTATTCTTAGCTACCTCAAAATAAGCTTCGCCCGTAATGGTAACATTTCTTGATTTGCCGGTAAATGCTGTCGGGTATGAAATGGAAGATTCGGCATTGAGCATAACCACGGTTCCATCAGGCAGTTGCAAATTATACTGCCCACCTCTCGGGGTCGACATGGTGTTGATGACCGGAGCCCCAGCAGCCGAACTTCCGGGTACATAAGCCAAACTTCCATTAGCAAGTTTAACTACTGCTGTATTGCCCTGCTGTACAAGCTTGCCTTTTTCTGCACCGTTAAGCTCAATTTTTGTGCCGTTGGCAAGCGTTAATATCGCTTTATTACCGCCAGGTTTAACATCCTGGTGTATTTTATCTGCGGCCAGGTCTTCCCCGCTTTTTTGCGCACGATACTGATATACGCCAAATGAAAGTGCTAAAATCAATAAGGCGGCGGCGGCATAGATTAACGGAGTCAACCGTTTTTTTATCGGGATGATATCGGTATCAGCATAAGATAAGGTGTCGTTAGCCAATGCAGCTTCCAACATTTTTTCACGGGATCCGGCAGGGAAAGGATCCTCTTCAAACTGATGTGATTTATATACTTCCTCCATCAGCCCGTGCACCAGGGCTTCCGAACCCGGCTCATTAATGAGCCGCATTAATTCATCGCGCTCTGCCGGTGTTTCGGTTTTATTAAAATATTGATGGAACAGATATCGTAATCTTTCAGACATTTTTTTTCTCTCTTACAACTAAAGAGTCAAAAAAAATCAAAAAGGGGTAGTCAATTCAAAAAAAATATAATTTATTTCAAAAAATAAGCATCTACCATAATAAACAAAAGAAAAACCAGGTCGTTTTTCTCAGAAATACTGCTTTTTATGAATTTATTGGCGGCCATGATGTGTTTCTTAACCGTTTCTGGCGAAATACTAAGCATTTTGGCAATTTCAATATGCTTTAAATTCCCAACCCTGCTTAACTCATAAACCTTTCTTTGCTGTGGGGGCAGCTTTTCAACCAGCTTATCTATCATCCGGCAAAAATTTTCTTCAGGGGGTACATCGTCCGGCAAATAGTGTTCTTCCTGGTACTGCCTTTCCCACTCCTGCTGCCTTATATGCGCGGTAGCTTTTTCCTTTAAAAAGCGGTAAGCCCTGTTTCGTGTTATGATGAAAAGATAATTGATAAAGCTATCAACTAAGATAAGGTCCTCTCTCCTGGCCCAGATTTTTACAAATACGTCCTGAACAATCTCTTCGGTAGCCTCCGTTGATTCAGTAAGCCTGAAAACATATTGACCAAGATGCTTATAATAGGCATCGAAAAGACAAGTAAACGCCCTTGCATCTCCTGAAGCAACTTTGTTCAGAATTTCATTTTCATTATGAATGGGGCGAATGGACAATGTTAAAACTAATTGAATTTAAAATTATATAAATTTTATCATTCCATTAAGTTTATTGAAAACAATTACAACAAAAATTTTACAAATAGCTTTTAAGCTCTAAACCACTTGCACCTAAAGGAAATAAAGAACCGGGCTTTATTTAATGCCCAGCCTGCTGCGCAAAAGATCGCGGTAAGTGCTGCCAATCGGGATTTTTTCGCCGTTGATGATAAGCTGATGTATTTCGATCATGGCAATATGCTTGATGGCCACCACGTACGATTTGTGCACCCGTAAAAAATCCGTTGCCGGCACCAGGTCAAAAATATCCCCCATGTTTTCACGGATCAGGATATTTCTGTCTTTCAGGTGAATAGTAATGTAGTTGCCGTCTTTTTCCAGGTACAGGATCTCGCCCACCTTAACCTGGTAGGTTTGCGGGCCACTTTTGATGAAAACAGTTGGCTCATCCTCATTGCTTCCATTATTTTTTGAAGACAGTTTAGCCGCAGCTTTATTTATTGCCGCAAGATAGCGTTCAAAGGTGATGGGTTTCAGCAGGTAATCGAGCGCATTAAGGTCATAACTCTCCACAGCATAGTGGCTGTACGCAGTGGTAAAAATGATCATTGGCCTGGGCGATAAGGTTTGCACCAGCTGCATCCCGCTGATATCGGGCATATTAATATCCAGAAAGATGAGATCTATCTTTTCGTGGTTTAAAAACTCAATCGCCTTCACCGGTTCACGAAAAGTGGCTTTCAGGTCAACCAGGCTTGTTTTGTGGCAATAGCGTTCTATCACTTCAAGCGCTTTTGGCTCATCATCAATGGCAATACAGCTTATCATTCCAGGTCAATTTCAAGTTTAACAATATATTTCCCTTCAGCCTCACTTATCTGCAGGGTATGTTTGCCGGGATATAAAAGATCGAGCCGTCGTTTTACATTTTCGAGCCCGATGCCGCTTTTTTCGTCCTCCATCTTTTTGATGGCGCTATATTTCGGGTTTATACAGGTAAAGATCAGCCTGTGATCTGAAAGCACAATGGCGATATTGATATCAGATGTATGGCCAATAGAAACACCATGTTTAAAGGCATTTTCTACAAAAGGGATAAACAGCATCGGCGCAACAGTGACATTTCCGGCATTCGCCGGCTGATCAAATAACACTTTTACCTCATCATCGGCATAACGCAATTTGTTTAGGGTGATGCAATCTTCCAGGTATGCTATCTCCTTATTAAGCGGTACGCCGCCTGCATTGCTGTCATAGATCATATAGCGCATCATGCCCGAGAGTTTGGAGATGCCATCGGCAAGCTCATCGTTCCCTTTTTCCTGCGCCATCGAAAACAGGTTATTGAGCGTATTGAATAAGAAATGCGGGTTGATTTGCGACTTCAGAAATTTAACTTCAATGCTTAACTGGTGCGCTTCAAGTTGGTTCCGTGCCAGCTCGATTCGCGCCCATTTCTTTAAAAAGAAATACGCGACGGCAAGCCCTTCAACCACAAGGAAAATAAGCAGTATGTTAAGCTGTGCATGCCTCCAGTTGCCCTTAGCGAAATATTCAGTATTTTGCCGGATTAGGGCGTCAACGCCATTCCTGTGTATTGTAATCTTTCGAAACGGAGGTTCCGGAGGTACAGCATCTTTCATGTTGGGCCCCAATAAAATCGCGTTAGCAGCGAAAATAAGGGTAAACCAGCCGGTAACAGTAGCAATCCCCATCAAGGTTTTTTTATAGCGGAGCGCTTTTTCAAATATCCACAAGATATTGCCGTAAAAAAGCAGGGCCATGAAACCAACCGTAAACACAGAAAAGCCGGAAACGACATTTGCGTTGATCTTTTGCACAATGGCGCCATTGTGGCTGACCTGCATATTGATTGTTGAACTGGTAAGCGACCTCAGGGTATAATAAACTCCTATCCAAAACGACATGTGGATTAGTATCTCGATGATATGTTTGGCTTTGATGTGCTTCATGAACAACAAATGTAAAATACGCTATGGTTCAATGGTAATAATTGTGATCAATAAACTAAATAAGATGCTGAATAATCCTTTTTGGTGATTTGAGTGTCAGGAGCATTTAAAATAAGACAAATTTTACCAGATCACAAAAATCAGGACTTCATCGGGGGCTGTCTATTGTTTGTACCAAACATTTGTGAGGGCTAAAACCCTGAGCTACAATTGTCGAAAATAAAGCACATGAAAAGACAATTGATATGGATTGTATTCCTACTTACCCTTAGCGTTAGCGTTTCGGCGCAAAAGCCTGACACTGCACGGATACAGGTACATTACAAGTTCACTCATCTGCGTGATACTTTGCGCAGGGCCAACCCTTACTCCGAAAACGTGGTGCTTTTTATTGGAAGTCACTCCTCGCATTATGCGAGCTATGACCGACTGCTGGAAAACGAATCATTAAAAAAACAAATGCAGGCACAATTGGCCAGTTCCCCCGATGGCAGCATCAGGATCAATCACAAAGTGTCAGGCCCGGAATCAGAATATTATCAATGGCCTGGAGACAAAAAACTGATACGCAAGGAACTGCTGCTGACAAGCACATATGTTATCACCGAGGCATTACCCACCATAAACTGGCATATCCTCGGCGATACCGCAATTTTTGGCGAGCTGCACTGCCAGAAAGCAATCTGTCATTTCAAAGGGCGCGATTATACAGCCTGGTTTTGCCCCGATATGCCGGTGCATGTTGGTCCGTGGAAGCTAAATGGCCTGCCAGGTGTCATCGTCGAAGCCTATGATTCAAAGAAAGAGGTTGTATTCAAGTTTGACGGGACGGAGAAAATAGTGCCGGTTATCTCTGGCCCCGGACAACCGGCAGACGAGCATCTGGTGACTTTGCTTGCATCCTTTGGCGTTGACGATGCAGGTGTGTCCCCAATTATCATCCAGGTGCCTGCTAAAGCTATTCAAACAACGGGCAAAGCCTTTATAAAACTTCAGGAGGCTATGCGTAAGGATCCAAATGCCGTTGCCAATATTCAGAATTACGATGGACCCAGACCTGTCCATATTTATTTGCCGGTCATCAACAACCCAATCGAATTACCCGAAAAATAAACACACCATAAAATTTCATTATCATGAAAACACCTTTAATATGCTGCACATTACTGATAGCAGCATTACAGACCACCCAGGCGCAAAAGCCCGACACTGCACAGTTATTAGTGCATTACAAGTTTTCCCATGTCAGGGACACCACCAACCGGGAGCACCCCTACACCGAGAACATGGTTTTGATTGTAGGTAAAAACGCTGGCGCTTACAAAAGCTATGATAAGCAACTGCAGGATGCGCTGTTCAAAAAACAGGTGCAGGAGCAGCTGGCCAACTCGGCCGACGGGCACGTAAACATCCAGCGGAGATCATCAGGTTCGGGTGCAGAATATTACCAGTTTCCGAACGAAAAAAAATTGGTGAGGAAAGAACCGTTGCTGTTCAATAATTATCTCCTAACTGAGGCTTTGCCTGCCATTAACTGGAAAATAAGCGGCGATACAGCAACCTTTGGCGGTTTGCATTGCCAGAAAGCGACAGCTCATTTTAAGGGAAGGGATTACACAGCCTGGTTTAGTCCTGACCTGCCGCTGCATTTAGGCCCATGGAAACTCAACGGACTTCCCGGGGTAATTGTGGAGGCTTATGATAGCAAAAAAGAAGTTGATTTTAAATTTGACGGGATTGAAAAAGCAGTCATTTCCACAAAAAAAGATGACCATCCTGCTAACCCGGCTTCTGATAACCAGGGACGAATGGCAGTTATGATAGGCATGGATGACACGGATGGCGATCCTAATATCATCCAGATCCCCACCAAGGCCATCAAAACCAACGAAAAGGAGTTTGCCAATTTGCAGGAAGCTATGCGAAAAGACCCTAATGCTTTTGCACAGTCGATGGTAAATGCACAATCGGCAGGCCAGAGCGGCAGCAGACCTGCACCAAAAATCGATGTAAGGATAGGCCCGCCGCTTGTGATCAATAACCCGATCGAATTACCCGAAAAGAAATGAGCACGTTTATAAAACACGTCCGGTTGCTGGTTATTGCCTTACTGTTTTCGGCGCCGCTTGCTGCTCAAAACATTCACGGTACGGTGAAAGACAGCACTGGTAAGGCTGTTCCTTATGTTAGTATCAACCTGAAAAACAGCGCTACTAATGGTATTATAAGCTATGCAATTTCTGACGTAAAAGGCACTTATACTTTGCCGCTCCCGGCCAATACGCCGGTGAGCGGCCTGGTGATCGAGGTGCGTTGCATAGGCTATAAAAATCAAAGCAAAAGCATTACGGATTTACAGGCGCCGGTCGATTTTATTTTATCTGCTTCGATCAACCAGTTACAGGCGGTAGTGATTAAAAGCAGTCGGCCGCTGCTGCGAACAAGCGGCGATACGCTGAGCTACAAAGTATCCGATTTCAGCAGCGTACAGGACAGGGTTATCGGCGATGTGATCAAAAAGCTGCCGGGCATAACGGTTGCAGCCAACGGCAGGATCAGCTATAACAATAAGCCGATCTCCAACCTGTACATCGGCGGCGATAACCTGCTTGATGATAAATACAATATTGCTACATCCACCATTCCGCAGGGCGTGGTTGATCAGGTGCAGGTGATTGAAAACCATCAGCCCGTTAAGGTGCTCCAAAATAAAGTAATGAGCGACGATGTGGCGCTCAACCTCAGCTTCAAAAAAGGTGCTAAATTACAGATGGTGGGGCAAGAGAGCATTGGCGCAGGCTTACCTGGCAATTACGACGTTAATTTGAACGCCATGATGTTTAAGGATAAGTATAAGGCAATTAATTACCTCAAAGGCAATAACACGGGTAACGATTTACAGGAGGACCTGGTATCGCACAATTTTGCTGATTACACGCAGCGGATCGATAACAATGTACCGGCTACCGTGCTATCGCTTGGTTCGGTGAATGATCCGGCTTTATCCCGTGAACGGTATTTGTTTGATAGGTCGGGGCTCCTCAACCTCAATAACCTGGTCAACTTTAAAAACCATGTGCAATTGAAAATCAACGCTTATTATTTGCATGATAGTCAGCGGCAGGATTACAGCCAGCACACCACTATCTTTTTGCCGGGCGACACTGTACGCTATAATGAAACCCAGCAAAACCGTTTCTATCCAAATATAATGCATACCCAATTCACCTTGAATATTAACCAGGACAAATATTACCTGAACGATGTGCTGCTGATGGATAATAACAGGTCGGTCAATTATTCGGACCTGAACACCAACGGCACCATGGTAAACCAGGTATTCAGAGATAATGCGCTGAGTTTTTCCAATGAGTTTAACCTCATCAAATCGCTGCGATCAAACAACATTATCCAGGCCTATTCTTATATCAGTCATTCGGCCGAGCCGGAGAGCAGAACAATCGGGCCGGACTATAACAACGCGATATTTAATAACAGTGTCCCCTACAATCAGCTGCTGCAAAATGTGAATGTGCCAACCTGGTTCACCAATAACTATATCTCTTTCAAAATACCATCGAACTTCATTACGCAAAGTTTCAGAACAGGTTTCAACATCCAATCGCAAACCATGACATCAAACCTGAATGTTGTGCAGGCAAACAACACGGTTAACCTGCAATCGGACAGTTCCATCAATCATTTAAACTGGAACAGGAAAAAACTGTATGCCGAAGCCGCTTACGATTTGCCGGGCAGTATCCTTAAAGTAAACCTGACCCTGCCTATAAGCCTGCAGCAGATTGACTATTCGGATAGTTTGTATTCATTAAAAAAGAGTTTGACACGGCTTTATTTCACCCCCCAATTAAGGGTAAAATATCAAACCGGGCTCGAGAACTATCTAACCTTTCTTTACAGTTACCGTAATGAAACAGGTACCATAGAAGATATATACCAGGGCTATATCCTGAAGGACTACCGGACGCTTTACGCCAATAATGCCGCCCTTACCGAGCGGCAGAACCAACTGGCTGCCATTGGCTTTAACTACCGGAAGGCGCTTACCTTGTTTTTCGTCAGCCTGAATGCTACTTATAACCATACTTCTTCTAATAATATTGCTTCGGCAGTGATCACCAACAACCTGCAGCAGCGTGTGGTATTGCCATACCCAAACAACACCGATTCGTGGACGCTGAGCAGTACGGTTAGCAAATATTCCTTTGCATTAAAAACCACTTTTAGTGGCGGCATACAATGGCAAAGTAACAAATCGGTGCAGATCCAGAATAATACATTGCTGCCATTCAATACTACTTCCAAAACTGTTAATATAAGCGCCGATACCAAAGTGAACGAGCAGGTAAACTTTAGCTATAAGGCCGCATTTACCCAAACAGACAGCCACTCGGCAGCCGTAGCATCAGCTTATCATATCAACCAGCTGCTTCAGCAGGCTTCGGTCAATTATACCCCTGTTACCAATTTGCAGTTCAAATTATCGGGCGAACACTATTTCACCCGCCAACAGGGCAACCCTGACCTGAAATACTTTTTTGCAGACGCCACGGCAAAATTGAGAATTGAAAAATGGAAAACCGACCTGGAGCTAAGCGCCGCCAACTTTCTGAATGTAAAAACTTACAACGCGCTTTACTTAACAGCCAATACGCTAACGGCCAGTTCGTATACCCTGCCGGGAAGGATTATACTGCTCAAACTGATGTTTAATATTTGAGTTGTTGATTTTGTTTGATTTTTTGGAGTGGGGAATGCTATATAGGCAGCCATAAATGTGTTCAGATAATTCCGTCCATTTGTTTTTAATTGCACCAAAACTCTTAAACTCTTTTACAAAAGGCACATCTGTTATGTGCCTTTTGCACCTTCCAATCCCACCTTTCACTTAAAATATTGAGTTTACTTATCCAAATTATAGGTAAAGTCAAACAGGCCAAATACATTTCCATTTTTGGGATCCCATTTGAGATCAACTTTTAACCATGGCGTTGAAGGTAGCCTTCCCCTTATCGAAGCATTAAAATAAAATCTCGTTTTTCTGTCATCAACAACAAAACCGCTGGTAGCCTTGTCAAGCTCTGCAGCCCCGCTCAGCTCTGCCATTGATTTTGTACCGCTGGTTATAAGTACCTGGTTGTAACCCGCCTGAACGGCAATTATATTACGTTTAAAATTCCTGACTGCACCGGTCGGATCATTGCTGTTAAGTGTATCGGTAAGGGAAGCCTTTAACTGCCCGCTGTTTTTAGCTTTCCATCCTCCCGTGCCGTAAAGGAAATTGAAACCGGCAACATGACTGGATAATAGAGTCCCTTTACCATGAGTGTATAAATATCCGAATGTTAGCAAGGGCTGACGGCTGACGTAATTGACAAGGTCGGTGTAATCAGTCAATACCTTTTCATTCAGGTCCTTCAAAGTCGAAACTTTGAGGCTGTCATGAAGGAAAGCATTTCCTCTTACTTCTGCATCAATAAACTTCATAAGGTCTGAAGCTTGGGCATCAGTAACATAGCCGTTAAATTTAAGCGGCGACTTGCCCAGGCTATGAATATAATCATTTATCGGACCGTTGATTATTTCATTGGCAAAGTGATCTGTAACCACATGGATCCTGACACTTACGCTGTCATTGAATGGTCTACCATTATTAATATCCACCGTTACCAACGTCAACAGGTAATTCATTGCCTGCAGATCCGAGGGCTTTCCTGTAAAAAGCCCGGGGAGAATGGCAGTAAGATCAGTTTTAGCCTTTTCTGCCGTAACCGGGTTCCGTGTTGAATAAAGCCCTTTAATATAATCTGAAATCTTAGGCTCAATCAAACTTACCACAGTAGGACGCTGACGGGCAACCGCCTTTAGCAGGATTTTATTTTCTTCATTAAAAGGTTTAATAAAGACTTTATCGTAAAAAGCCATCGCGGTATCGCGGCGATTCAAAACATTATAATTAAGCCCAAGCTGAAAAGATTTGACCTTAAAGTCCTTATCCGCACCAAGTGCGCCTATGAATTCCCCATTTCGCTGCCATGCGGTACGCAAAAAGTTGACGTTACTATACTTATCGGCCATACTGTTCAATTCAAACCAGTTCAGTTTCAGCTGCAGGCCGTTTTCATCAGTCGTAATGTTTTTGGCCGCCACCTGGAGATAATTCGTCAAAATGTCCTGAAACGTACCGGTATTGAAGGCGTGGCCATCTTTTAAAGCTTTGTCACGTATGGCTTCGGGGGCTTGCGCGGCAGCTGTACAAGCAAACGACACCGCAATAAGGGTCATTTTGAAACATGTAGTTTTCATGGTGTCAAGTTTAGGTTACGATCATGGACTGAACATTCGGCAAGATGATCCCGGAACCGAAATTATGTGGTGAATTGCTGATGACATCGCCCGAGATACTGAGCTGCACACCACCTCCCGGCCCGTTTGGGGCATTACCCGAAATAGTATAATTTAAAGCCTGCTGCGGAAGATCCAGGGTTTGAGTTCCATCACCGGAAAAGTTTAGCATCCCCAGTCCGTTCTCAAACTGTACAGTCAGGTTACCACCAATCCCGCCGGAAAAAGCTACATCGAACTGAATAGTTTTCTTCACTATTCCAATAGTTCCGCCGGCCGCACTAAAAGCCCGCAAACCATTGTTCCTAAAAGCAAAAGCATCACTTTTCTGCTGTGTTGCAATTTTTTCCTGCGTGATCTTTTCGCCTTGAATATCTTTAATGGCCTTTGTGTATCCGAGCAGGTTTGTCCAGAATGCAGAACCGCCGGAAGCCATCAGTGCGATGATAACAAAAGGAATACATGGTCCCGTAGTACTTAGCAAATAACAACCTCTTAAATCAAACTTTTCATTGAGAAAGGCGGCAGCGATCCATGAAGCAAAAAAAGCGATTAACATTACGATGATCTTCCTGCCCCACTCCCACGGGCCTTTTTCCGGTTCAACGTTTGGGGGCTGAGGCCCTGCCAAAGGCGGGATCAAAGTTTTAAAAAAAGCTACCAGTCTTTCACTGGCAAGGCTGATCGCGAGTACTATCGAGATCAGCTTCATAATTAATGTAAGATCCATAGCGATAATTTTTTATACAAAATTGCAGGGGACCGAATAGCAATTTCAGGGGGCGTAACGCAAAACGGAGGGGGTATTTTTCCCGGTACATAAAACCGTAATTATCACTATATTAGAAGAATCCAAAGGGAATAACTTTGATCCTAAACAATTTAACATCACAGAAAAATGGAACTCACAACAAGACCTTTAATTGGTGAAATCAGCGAGGCTGATGCACAAAAAATGGTAGCAGCCTATGGCGCAGACGCTAAAGGCGTATCAAAATCAGTATGGTTTGGTTTAGACCAAATAGACCAGTTGACTACGCTTTTGAAAGCAGAAAGTTTAATTGGCGCAGGGACAGATGGTTTAAGGGTATATTTCGCCCAGTATACTCAAGATACTTTAAACGGCATGGATCCTTCGAATGAAGGGAAGAACACGGTTGTTTTTGTTTCTACCAGAAAGGCAGTTGATGAAAACAATAAAGAGTTTCACGAAGATTATTTTGAAGGCCTTCAATTGCCTATACATGCAATACCGGAAAACCGGGGCGAATTATGCCAGCCCCAGTGTGCCGGTACAAAATTGTAAACACCTGATATGACGCAATACCTAACCGTTACTATTGCCTGGGAACTTATTTGTTTTGTCTCAGCCATTATCTTTCTTCGAAAGGAAAATAACTTATTGTGGAAAGCCAATATCATATTCCTCCTGATCGTAATCATTATTGAAGAAATGGGGAGGCATTTCAATATCACCGGGCAGGGCAAAAAAAATTATTTGGTTTATAACCTACTGACTATCCCTGAAGCTTTTTTTGTCAGCGGTATGTTCTATCAAATTTTAAAAGATTATACAAAACCGCTTTTGCTGGTTATTGGCGGCCTGGTATTGGTCATGGGATCTTACATTTTTGAAGGCTATAAACACCCTATTGCCCAGGAGTACCTGAACACCACCATCACTGTCATGTCGGTGGTGTTCTCCTTTTATGGGTTTCTGTATATATACCTTCTCATCAGAAGTGAAGGATATGTTGTACTGCGTAAACACGCTCCTTTCTGGTGGGCAACAGGAGCGTTAATCTATTACTTTGGCGGGCTCGCAACCGACCTGCTTTTTGCTATTTTTCATTTACAGGGACATATAAGCAGTAAGCTTTATTCGTATATTTATATGGCCCTGAACACATTGATGTATGCATTCCGGAGCTACTCCTTCCGATGCAGATATCTACAAAAGAACTCGAACTCTTTATAGTACTGATTACCGCAGTTTTTATACTTGCACCTATCACCCTGATCTTGCTGGTAAACCAATATAATCTGCGAAAAAAGAAATATGCTGACGAAAGGATTATGATGAAGCAGAATTTTGAAACGGAAATTGCCAGGGTGCGGGTGGAAGTGCATGAGCAAACCCTGGAAACGGTTGGGTCAGACCTTCATGACCATATTGGCCAGTTACTTAGCCTGACTAACCTCACCCTTAAATCTATAGACGAACACAATCCCGAAAAAACCAGGGAAAAGGTCGACTCCGCTGTTACACTAACAAGCAAATCAATCCAGGAGCTCAGGTTACTGGGCAAACTGCTCCAGGGAGAGCAAATTCTGAAAGACGGGCTGATCAATTCTATCAGGCACGAATTACAATGGCTTGCCAAATCAGGCACCTTATCTGTCGAAATTGATTGCCCCGACAATGTGGGGGCAGACCTCATTGATCCGAACCGGGCACTGATGACCTTCCGCATTTTTCAGGAAGCCATTAATAATATTATGAAACATGCTGAGGCTACCACTATTACTGTGTCAATAGATTGTTCGCCGGAAAAACTGACATTAAAAATTAATGATAACGGCTGCGGTTTCGATGTTGCTGAAAAATCAGCGATGCCCGGGCACATGGGGCTATCCAATATCATGAACCGTGCGGGTATGATCAACGCGACCGTCGAAATCCTGAGCACTCCCGAAGCCGGCACTTCCATTACTTTACACGTTCCTTATCAAGAGCACCATGGAAATGAAACCCATTAAAGTAGTTATAGTAGACGATCACATGCTTTTCCGGCGCGGCCTGATCGCATTACTGAAAGACTACGATGAGCTGGAGGTTATAGGTGAGACCGGCAACGGAAAACAGCTGCAGGAATTGTTTCAATCAGGTAAATCACCTGACGTTGTCCTGATGGATGTAAACATGCCTGTTATGGATGGCTATGAAACCACGGCCTGGCTGAAAGAACACCATCCAACCACTGCTGTACTTGCCCTGAGTATGTACGAGGACGATAACAGTGTTATTAAAATGATAAAAAGGGGCGCTGGTGGTTACGTATTAAAAGAGTGTAATCCTATAGAATTGAGAGCTGCAGTCATCGCCTTAAAAGAGCGGGGTATTTACCTTAACGAAATGGTATCCGGCAAAATGTTCCGGTCGTTCGCTAAACCCACAGATGTAAATATTTCAGCTAAAGAAAATGAATTTCTGAAACTTTGCTGCTCCGAGCTAACCTATAAAGAGATCGCTGAAAAAATGTGTATCAGCCCCAGAACGGTAGATAATCACCGTGAATCACTTTTTATAAAACTACAGGTAAAATCCCGCGTAGGATTGGTGTTATATGCTATCAAAAACGATCTTTACCAAATTTGACCTGCTCAATCTACATAATCTTCATTTTCTGGATTCGGCCATCAATAAACCCAGGCATTAACACCAACCACACATAAAATACCATACAGATAATGAAATACTTATGGTAATTTTTACTAATAATTGTTTGTATTATTCAAACATACTCAATCCATCTTTGGGTATATTTATATCAATTATTCCTGCAACCTTAAATTCATAACCATGTCACCCTTATCTTTAAAAAAACCTGCTGATATCCATATCAAGGTTACTGCCTGCAGTAACTGTGATGACGTCCAGCTTACCTGGCGCACGCTCGACAATACGAATACCGACAGCCCTGTAGACGGCTGTTTAGGGTTTATGATTGAAAGACAAAGAAAAGTAAAAACCAGGTGGGGAAAAACGGAAATCCTCCGCAACCGTGTAGGATTTGATTCATCTAATGTCGATCCTGAAAAACCGGAGTCGCTCTCACAGCCCTCGTCTATCTGGCCATTTCAACGATATAGCTGGACCGAACATGGGGCAAATAACAATGATAGTGTCCGTTACCGGATTTCCTGTATGGGGAAGAGAGCAAATACGATACCCGGAAAAACTAAACTACAGATAATCGCCAAGTCATCCTGGACCGACAAGATTGATGTGAGTGCAGCCGCCGGCGACGATATTGAAGTTTATTTTAACCGGGGAGCGGTGATGTCGCAATACATAGCCAGGATAGCCCGCGAAAAAAAATGGACAGTTGATGACATTTCTAATAACGTCAAATTAATCCAGGAACCATTACGGATTTTTCTATCCGGAGAATTAAGGATTGCCCTGCTTAAATTGCTGGATACCGTGATACAAAATCCATTTCTGGATATTCATGCTGCACTGTTTGAGTTGTCAGACCCTGAACTGATAGGTAAACTGAAACAAATAGGCCCGCGGGCACACATCATCCTATCGGACGGTGCCAACACAAAAACAACCGGAGGACATACTACTTACGTTGATGAAAACAAAGATGTACGGGGCGACCTGAAGTTAGCCGGCGTAAATGTATCAGACCGGTTGCTGGCTAAAGAGGGCTTAGGCCATAATAAAATACTGATCACTGTTGATAACCGTACAGATACAGCGATTTCTGCATGGACAGGCAGTACCAATTGGTCGCCTACAGGGCTCTGCACCCAATTAAATAACGGTATACTATTAAAAGATCCCGCTGTAGCCGATTTATATTACCAATACTGGAAAAAACTTCAGCAAGCCGGAAGCGCTTTTACACCAGACCTGGTGACCTTTAACGGCAATGTTCCCAAAACTATCGGTAACGTAAGCGCATGGTTCACAAGGACGGCCAAAGCTGCAAAGAAGGTTACTCCTGTTGATATCAAGTTCCTGCAAAACCTGGTCGATAATGCAAAAGAATCTATTCTGTATGTGATGTTCCAGCCGGGAGGTGAGCCTTTAACAAGTATCGTAAAAAAGGCTGCACAAAACGGGATGTACGTGCGGGGAGTGGTGAGTACTGTAATTGCCAGCAACCAGGAAAACTTCAGGTTATTGGACGAAGACAAAGATAAACCTTATACTACCGACCTTGTGCAACCGGAAGGAATAGGTAATGATTTTGGCTGGTGGGTAGGTGAAGTTACCAGGAATATATTTCTGAGTAAGATCGGCTTCGCAATTACACATGCCAAAATGATTGTTATAGATGCTTTTACCGATCATCCAATTGTTATTACCGGCTCCCATAATTTTTCATCAAGTGCCAGCCAGGCAAATGATGAAAATTTTGTTGTAATTGCCGGAAACAAAGCACTGGCAAAGCATTATGCGGTAGCCTGTATATCTACTTATGCCCACTATCGCTGGCGTGCTTATGTACATGACACGTTTGCTGCCGGCAAAAAGCCGTGGAGCCAGCTTAACAGCGACCCGGCCTGGCAAAACAGCTATCTGCAAAGTACCCGAACCCTGAGGGAACTTGAGGAATGGTGCTAAATTATAAAAGGCTTCCAGTCAAAACGGGAAGCCTTTATTATGAATATTTCATTATTCGGAAGCTTTTTTAATTCCCTCCCTTGGGAGGGAGGGGTGCGGCTGAAATGTGTACTGGCAGGGAGGGGTTTGTACGCCATTTCAAACGACAGGCCGATCAATGAACCCCTCCCTACACCCTCCCAAGGGAGGGAATCGCACAATCCATCGCTTTTTTATTTCTTCCGAACACCTATAGTCTATACCACCATCAAATCTACAAATTCATCAACCGGCATATTCACCAGCTTATCATAATCCAATGCAGCATTCAAAATATTTTGCTGTTGCTTTTCGTCAAAGATCCTGGCCAGGTTGATTTTAAATTTGTCAAGCAATTGTGGTATTCCCTCTTCCCGGCGACGTTTATGGCCGATTGGATATTCAACTACCACCTCGTCCAGTATGGTGCCGTCATTCAACTCTACTGTAAGGGCATTGGAAATAGAGCGTTTTTCCGGGTCGAGGTAATCTTTGGTAAACTGCGGGTCTTCCACACAGGTCATTTTATCACGCAGTATATCAATCCTTATGTCCGCAGCAATGTTATCTTCATAATCTGCCGCCGTTAACCTTCCATAGATCAAAGGCACGGCAATCATGTACTGGATACAGTGGTCCCTATCAGCAGGATTGTTTAATGGCCCCTTTTTATCAATAATACGGATAGCTGCTTCGTGGGTACGAATGGTGATTTTTTTGATATCATCTGTTGTTTTACCTGCTTCATTCAGTTTATTATGCAGGGTCATGGCTGCTTCTACCGCTGTTTGCGAATGAAACTCTGCAGGGAACGAAATTTTAAACAAGATATGTTCCATTACATAGGAGCCATAATCGCGCTGAAATTTAAACTCATTCCCTTTAAACGAAACATCATAAAAACCCCAGGTTTTGACTGTAAGCACCGAAGGATAGCCCATTTCGCCTGTTTGGGCAATTAAGGCCAGGCGTACTGCTCTTGAAGTAGCATCACCCGCAGCCCATGATTTACGGCTGCCCGTATTTGGCGAATGGCGATAGGTGCGTAACGCCTGCCCATCGACAAAGGCCAATGATACTGCATTAATCAGCTCATCCCGCGTTAGCCCGATCAGCCTCCCCACTACGGCAACAGAAGCTACTTTTACTAAAAATACGTGATCAAGGCCCACTTTGTTAAATGAATTTTCAAGCGCCAGTACGCCTTGTATTTCATGCGCTCTCACCATGGCATCCAGTACATCCTTCATCAGCAATGCAGGCTTGCCTTCTGCAACCAATGTACGGGAAAGCCAATCGGCAACGGCTAATATGCCGCCGAGGTTATCTGAGGGATGCCCCCACTCTGCGGCCAGCCAGGTATCGTTAAAATCCAGCCAGCGAACAATTGCACCGATATCAAATGCAGCTTTGATAGGATCCAGTTGGAATGATGTTCCGGGAACTTTTGCACCGTTTGGTACTATTGTCCCTTTAACAACAGGGCCCAACAGTTTGGTACAGGCAGGATAGGTTAAAGCTTCAAACCCGCATCCTAAAGTATCCAGCAGGCAGTAGTGTGCCGTTTTCCAGGCCAGGTCACTTTTAATTTCGTAGTTTAATACATAATCTACAATGTCTGTTAGTACTTTATCCGGTTGTGGTCTTTCGTTTGAGATATGGGCTGACATGAATTATTTTAGATTTTTCGGTTATTATATTCAAAGATTTCTGTTAATCGCTAATTCCTTTTTTCCAAGGGAACAAACTCTTTATTTTCTGGCCCTATATAATTAGCACTTGGGCGGATGATCTTCCCGTCCTGCCGCTGTTCGATGATATGGGCGCTCCATCCTGTAATGCGCGACACTACAAAAAGCGGTGTGAACATCAAGGTGGGTACCCCCATGAGGTGGTATGATACTGCCGAGAACCAGTCAAGATTAGGGAACATCTTTTTTTCGTTCCACAACAGGGTTTCCAGACGTTCGGCAATGTTAAACAACAGCATATCTCCCGATTCTTCCGAAAGCTTTTTTGCAACCTTTTTGATCACCACATTTCTCGGATCGGAGATGGTATATACCGGGTGTCCGAAACCAATGATCACTTCTTTGTTGGCTAAGCGCTTACGGATATCCTCTTCGGCCTCATCCGGCGAATTATAACGGCTCTGGATATCAAACGCTACCTCGTTGGCACCTCCATGTTTAGGCCCGCGCAATGCGCCGATAGCCCCGGTAACAGCCGAATAAATATCAGAACCTGTTCCGGCAATTACGCGACTGGTGAAAGTGGAGGCGTTAAACTCATGCTCGGCATACAGGTTCAAAGAGATCTGCATTGCCCTTTCCCATGATGCAGAAGGCTTGCGGCCATGCAGCAGGTGAAGAAAATGCGCACCTATGGTGTCGTCGTCGGTTTCTACCTCAATGATTTTGCCGTTATGGGCGTAATGGTACCAGTACAGCAATGCCGAACTGAAACAGGCCAGCAGCTTATCTGCAATATCCCTGGCACCCGAAACATTATGGTCATCTTTTTCGGGCTGAATACTGCCGATGGCCGAAACGGCAGAACGCATTACATCCATTGGATGTGCCGCTGCCGGAATCTGCTGCAGAATATTTTTCACCGAGTTTGGCAGACCGCGTAAGGATTTCAGTTTTGTTTTATAATTGTCCAGTTGCGGCTTGCTGGGCAGCGTGCCATAGATGAGCAGGTAGGCTACTTCTTCAAACTCGGCCTGGTCTGCAAGGTCAAGAATATTATATCCCCTGTAATGCAGGTCATTGCCGCTTTTTCCGACACTGCAAAGGGCCGTATTACCGGCAATAACCCCCGAAAGAGCCACGCTCTTTTTAGGTTTGAACGTATTTTCAGTATTACTTTCCATCCTGGTTCTTCTTAAAAAGGTCGTCTAATTTTTGCTCATAGGCATGATATCCTATGCTTTTATATAACTCTTCGCGGGTTTGCATGGTATTAAGCACATTTTTTTGGGTGCCATCTGTACGGATATGCTGATATACATTTTGGGCAGCCTTATTGGCGGCCCGAAATGCCGAAAGCGGGTAAAGTACAAGCTCCACCCCTGCCTCGCCAAGTTCTTCAACAGTATACATCGGGATCATGCCGAATTCTGTAATATTGGCTAATACCGGGATGCCGGTTGCTTCCACAAATTTCCGGTAATAGCTCAGATCGGGAACCGCTTCGGCAAAAATAAAATCGGCGCCTGCTTCCTTGTATGCAACAGCCCGTTCAAGGGTTTTCTCCAATCCTTCGTTGGCAAAGGCATCTGTTCTTGCACCTATCACAAAATGTTCGTCTGTACGGGCATCTGCCGCGGCTTTTAAACGGTCAACCATCTCGTCTTTGCTCACCACCTCCTTACCCGGGCGGTGTCCGCAGCGTTTGGCACCTACCTGATCTTCAATGTGAAGCGCGGCGGCCCCGGCTTTAATCAAAGATTTGACGGTACGGGCAACATTAAAAGCAGAAGGGCCAAAACCTGTGTCAACATCTACTAAAAGCGGCAGGTCACACACATTGGTGATCCGTTGAATATCGATCAGCACATCTTCCAGGGTTGTAATGCCCAGGTCGGGGATGCCTAACGACCCGGCGGCTACCCCGCCGCCCGATAAATAAATAGCGTTAAAGCCAGCCTGTTGTGCCAGTAAAGCATGATTGGCATTGATAGCGCCAACAATTTGCAGCGGTTTTTCTTTTTGAAGGGCATCGCGGAACTTTTGGCCCGGCGATTTAGGATTATTTGGTTGCATCGTAAACTTTTTAGAAAAAGCACGTTTGTTAAGTTCTTTTACTCAACAAAAGAACGGCAGGCAAGTTAGAAAATAAATCTAAACAAACAGGTTCTTAGCTATGGGGTTTTTAAATCAGCACCATTATAAAAACGTTTTTCAATAAGCAACCGGGCATGAAATTTCCACGTAACTAATAGTAATTACAATGTTTTGAAAAACTTATACTGGTTAGCAAAGCATTAAATGCTATTTTTTAATGAAGCACAAAACACTGATCATTTTAACACCCGGCTTTCCCGAACATGAAGGCGACAGTACCTGTATCCCGCCGCAGCAGGTTTTTGTGAAGGCGCTCAAAGAGTTACATCCGGAATTAAATATTGTGGTGCTTACCTTTCAATATCCTTTTTTCAGCCGTGAATATGAGTGGCATGGTGTTAGGGTTATTGCATTCGGCCACCCCAGCAATAGCAGGATAATCCGGCGTTTTACCGGGCTCAAAGTGCTTACCGTTTTGCATAAGCTGCACAAAGAGTCCCACATCATTGGGATGCTGAGTTTCTGGCTGGGTAAATGTGCCTATATAGGTAACATGTTTGCAAAAAAATATGATTTAAAGCATTATACCTGGCTGTTGGGACAGGATGCAAAGGCCGGAAACAAGTATTTCGCCAAAGCTAAGCCAACTGCGGATAGATTGATCGCTTTGTCTGACTTTTTGGTACGGGAGTTTACTAAAAACTATGGAATAACACCCGCGCATGTTATCCCGGTTGGTATTGATGTTACGCGTTTTAAGAAATCCTATGCAAAACGGGATATTGATATTGTCGGGGCCGGTTCATTGATCCCATTAAAACAATATAATGTTTTTTTAGAAGTGATTGCCATGCTGAAAATATCCATGCCTGATATAAAAGCAGTGATTGTTGGCGATGGATCAGAAATGAAGCACTTAAAGAAAATGGTGACAGCGCTTGACCTGGCTGATAATATTTCCTTTACCGGCAGATTGGCCCATGATGAAGTATTACAATGGATGCAGCGTTCTAAAGTATTTGTACATACGTCCAACTACGAAGGGTTCGGGGCTGTTTGCCTGGAGGCCCTGTATGCAGGGGCACAGGTAGTAAGCTTTGTAAAACCGATGGATGCAGCGATTGAAAACTGGCATATTGCTGCTGACAAGCAAACAATGGTAAAAAGGCTGGAAAAGATCTTAACAAGCCAGGAAACCACCTATCAAAGCGTTTTGCCTTTCACCATAGAACGAAACGTAAAGGCAATGGTAAAGTTATTTGATCAAAGCGAAGCAGCTACAGTACGGATCCTGCCGGCGATGGCTTCAAAGGAAAGATTGGTTTTAAAGTAATTGAGGCATAGTACACGTTTTTCCTGCCGGTTTAACTGCATGCCGGCTATCAATGCTGCCAGCATGGCTGTTTCATTCCCTGCTTCATATAAAATGCCGCAGTTGCCATTATCAGTGATCATCCTGAATGATGCGATATCAGTTACCACCGGGATACAACCGCATGACATCGCCTCGCAAATAGCTGTTCCGCTACCTTCATAGTGCGAACCTGATACTATAAAATCAGCGCTGTTATACCAGTATAAGAGATCGTCATGAGGTACCTGTCCAACCAGTATGATGGCTTCCTTTTGATGATGATCTTTCAAGAGCGCTTTTATTTCTTCCAGCAGTTCATCGGTATGATAGATCATGTAAAGCTTTGCACCCGGTTGGATCTGAATGAATTTCAGAAAGGCTTTTACAACGTTCAGCGGATCTTTATTGGCATTTAAGCGCCCAACCCATAAGAATACAGGTTGCCCTTTAGCGCCGGTTTTTGCCTGCGCCAATAACCTGTCCACAGGATAAAAAATGGATGATACTTCCATTACCTCGTGGAGTTTTTGGGCCGAGGATATATTTCCATTGGTCACCCAGGTCATCCCAAGTGCATGCGAAGCAAAAAGGTAAGCATCAATATAATGGTCGGCCAGCCGCTGTACCCATTTTTTAATACCGTTAAAAGGTTTTTCGGCATGGTGCTGTGCGATGATCCTGACACGCCTGTTCAATAGCAAGCGTAACTGCAAAAACTGTAAAGGATAAAGCAGTCCCTGCAAAAGCACCACATCCGGGTTCAGGCTTTTGATAAAGCGGTTCCGCTTAAAAGGAAACCAGCTTTTCTTTTTGCCGAAGCTGACGAACTCATGCTGTACATTTCTGTGGGTAATAGTGCCTTCAACATCAATTTCCTTTATGCTGATCACTGTTTCTGCTTCCCCTAAACATTGCAAAATCCCGGTGTAAGCGCGGGTGCGGTGAAACCAATTTTCGGCCTTGTCAAATCCGGGAGAGTAATCATAGGTTACTGAAACGTAAATCATCAATTATATGTGTAAATACCAACAAACTGCACGTGGATAAATACGGCAGGTTGGGCGCAATGGTTGCCGGGGCATTTCAGCCGGGCGGGAAACATCTTAATTGACTTTACTAAGAAGCTGTTTAAAATTGATTGCGATTATTTTTAAAATCATTGCCGTTGGTTTTAACCAACGGAACAATGAGTAGCAATAAAAGGGCTTCAGCCTAAATCCGCTTGCATAATTAGGCTAAAGCCAAAACTTTTAACTTTTTTTACCGTTGGTTAAAACCAACGGCAATGAATATTTTGCATTTTTTTAACAGCTTCTAAGATTGTTTACGGACTGCCTGATTAATAGCTATAAATTGATATTATAAGAGTTTTTGTTTTCGCACATCACAAAAGTGCTGTGCGTGCTGCCGATACTTGTAACCGAGCCCAGTTTGTTGAACACAAAATCCTGGTAGTGTTTCATGTCCCTTGCATAAACTTTAAGCAGAAAATCAAAATCTCCGGAAATATTATAACATTCAACAACTTCTTTCAAGCTCATAATATCAGTCACAAAGCTATGACCGATGCTTTTATCATGCTGTTTCAGCTTGATATTGCAAAAAACAATCAGCCCGTAATTAAGCTTTTCAGCATCGATCAATGCGATATATTTTTTGATGTAACCATTCGCCTTCAGCCGTTTTACCCTTTCAAAAACCGGCGTTGGCGAAAGGTTCACTTTGGCTGCCAGTTCTTTTATAGTTACTTCAGAATCTTCGCCCAGTAGCTTGAGCAATTGTTTGTCCGTGTCGTCCAGTTCGTCCATAGAATAATTTTCTTTTATTGTGATGATTACTATACAAACAAAGTATAACAATCTAAAATAATGACAAAATTAGATTTTTACACCTAATTAACCACCATTATATAGTTATTAAATCCAACTTATTAGATTTGCTTAGAATTTAATCCTAAGATAGGACAAAATCATAACAATAGTTCTTTACTTTCTATCAGAAAAGGTTTACCCCTTTAGCCAAGGGGTAATTAAAAGGGAACCGTGTGCAAATCACGGGCTGTCGCGCAACTGTAAATAACGCCAAAGATTTCAACCGGCAATGTCCACTGTCTGTATCAAACGGATGGGAAGGATGGCTGAAATGTTATAAGCCAGGATACCTGCCTATTTTGGAAGGACAATGCTTTCGCTGAATAAAGCAAATGGTCTGATCTGATGGTTTTCATGGGTAGTAATCTGCCTGGATGAAAGACTGCAGTATGCCCTGTTTTTCGTGAAGCATTGTAAAGTTTGTAAAAAACACTTAACTGTTTTTCTAATTAAATCTTTAAAGAAATGCTGACGCAAAACCTGGGTTATCCGCGAATAGGTAGCCAACGACAACTAAAAAAAGCCTGCGAACAATTTTGGGCAGGCAAAATCGATCTGAAAGACTTGAAAGAAGTCGCCCGTAAGATCAAAGAAGAAAACTGGCAAACCCAACTGGACGCAGGTATCGACCTGATCCCCTGTAATGATTTTAGCTTTTATGACCAGGTATTAGATACCAGTTTGATGCTGGGCGTTATCCCTCAGCGTTATTCACCGGTGCTGTCACAAGTAAAAGCTAATAGCGAAATCGACCTTTATTTCGCCATGGCCCGTGGCTATCAGAAAGACGGCCTCGACATTACCGCCATGGAAATGACCAAATGGCTGGATACCAATTACCACTATATCGTACCCGAATTTACTGCAAACCAGGAGTTCCGTATTTTTCATGAAAACGTGTTTGGCGAATACAACAGCGCCAAACAGCAACTCGGACAAAAAGCCAAACCGGTACTGGTTGGGCCGGTAAGCTACCTGCTGCAGGGTAAAGAAAAAGAGCAGGGCTTTGAGCGCATTGACCTGATCAAAAAGCTGGTTCCTGTTTACATCGATATCATTAACCGCCTGAAACAGCAGGGTGCCGAATGGATTCAGCTGGATGAGCCTTGCCTGGCGCTTGATCTTTCCAAAAAAGAAAAAGAAGCATTTGAATTTGCCTACCGGGCAATTGCCAACCGGGTAAGCGGCGTCAAGCTTTTGGTAGCTACCTATTTTGAAGCGCTATTGGACAATACACAATTAGCGGTTAACCTTCCTGTTGCAGCGCTACATGTTGATTTGGTACGTGCCCCTGAACAACTGGATGAAGTGCTTGCCCTGATCCCCGAACACCTTAAATTATCAATAGGTGTGGTTGATGGCCGCAATGTTTGGAAAAATGATTATGAAAAATCAGTAAGCCTGATCCAAAAAGCTGTTGAAAAACTGGGTACCGACAGGGTGATCGTTGCGCCTTCATGCTCGCTGCTGCATAGCCCGATAGATCTTGACCTGGAAACAGCCATCGATCCGGAAATTAAAAACTGGATGGCATTTGCTAAACAAAAACTGAACGAAGTAAGTGAACTGAAACAAATTACTGAAGGAAATAATGACTTGCTGGAAGCCAACAAAAAAGCTATCGAAAGCAGGAGGTCATCACAAAAAGTACATAAACAGGTAGTAAAAGACCGTGTTGCCGCAATCACTGCAGCTGATGCTACCCGCCAAAGTGCTTTCCCGGTACGTCAGCAAATACAGCGCGAGCGCTTTCATTTACCGTCATTCCCTACTACTACTATCGGTTCATTCCCGCAAACGGATGATATCCGCCAGCTCCGCGCCAGGTTTAAAAAAGGCGACCTAACCCTTGAACAATACGAAAAGGAAATAGAACAAGCTACCATTGATGCCATCCGCTGGCAGGAAGAGATTGGCCTGGATGTACTGGTACACGGTGAGTTTGAGCGTAACGACATGGTTGAATATTTCGGCGAGCAGCTTAACGGCTTCCTGTTCACTAAAAACGGCTGGGTACAAAGCTACGGCAGCCGTTGTGTAAAACCACCGGTTATTTATGGCGATGTAAGCCGCCCGAAAGATATGACCGTACGCTGGAGCACATTTGCCGCCGCCCAAACCAGCAGGCCAATGAAAGGCATGTTAACCGGCCCGGTAACTATTTTGCAATGGTCGTTTGTACGTGACGATCAGCCAAGAGATGTTACCACCAACCAGATCGCTTTTGCTATTCATGATGAGGTTTTAGCATTAGAGGCAGCAGGTATCGGCATTGTGCAGATAGATGAGGCAGCCATTCGCGAGGGTTTGCCTTTACGCAAAGCGAAGCGCCCGCATTACCTGGATTGGGCGGTTAATGCCTTCCGGATCACAGCAAGCGGTGTTCAGGATAAAACCCAGATCCATACCCACATGTGTTACAGCGAATTTAATGATATCATTGAACACATCGCGGCCATGGATGCCGACGTGATTACGATTGAAACATCAAGGTCACAAATGGAATTGTTGCAGGCCTTTGCCCATTTTGAATATCCGAACGAGATTGGCCCGGGCGTATACGATATCCATTCGCCCCGTGTACCAACTACCGAAGAAATGGCCTCGCTGCTGGCCAAAGCAGCCGACCTGCTGCCGGCTCAACATTTATGGGTAAACCCGGATTGTGGTTTAAAGACCCGCAAATGGCCTGAAACAAAAGCTGCCTTAGAAAACATGGTAGCCGCAGCCAAACAGGCAAGAGAGCAGATCTCTATAGAAGTATAATTTAATACTAAGGACAGCGGGAGTTGCCTCCCACTGTCCTTTTTTGAAACAGGAAGGTTAATCATGATTGTACATGTTACCCGCAGGGAACATTTTAACGCCGCGCACCGGATGTACCGGGAAGAATGGAGCGCGGAGCAAAACGAAGCCGTATTTGGCAAATGTGCAAACCCCAACTGGCATGGCCACAACTACAACCTTTTTGTAACTGTTAAAGGTGAAATCAGCTATGAAAGCGGTTACCTGATCGATTTGAAACTGCTTAAGATGATCATACAGGATCACGTGATCGAAAAGCTCGACCATAAGAACCTGAACCTGGATGTTGATTTTTTGAAAGGAAAAATGGCTACTACAGAACTGCTTTGTATGGAGATCTTTAACCAGCTGCAAGCACCGATAGAGGTGAATGAAGGCGTTTTTCTGCATTCGGTGAGGTTGCATGAAACTGAAAATAATTCAGCAGAGTATTTTGGCGGGTAAATTGTTACACTGACTAAGCAGGATGTTTTATACATTGTACCTGTAAATCAATCCCGCTATGTCATTCAAGATCAAGGCACTTTGTACAGGTGTTCTGTTATCGTTATGCTCACTGGTTTCATTAGCACAGCAAGTAAACCATCCCCCTGCAGATAAGGCAGCAGCTGATTTTAAAAAACTGTTGGAAAGGCCGCGCGTTCCGTTAAACCCCTCTTTTGAAGTAACTAAAACGGATTCGGTTATTATAGAGCATGGTTTTATTTACAGCGAAAAGAATGAACGGGTACCCATCCTGATTTATAAACCGATTACTGGTGCAAAATCATACCCGGCTGTGATTTTTTTACATGGTACAGGAGGCAAAAAGGAGGACAACAAAAAGATCTTATACCAGCTTGTTAAAAGAGGGGTCATCGGCGTAGCTATCGATGCCCGCTTTCACGGCGAACGGATTGCCGGAGGTGCGCATGGCTCCAGGGAATATGTAGCTGCTGCCACTGCTGCCTGGGAAAACAAAGATAAAGCCCGCCAAACCCATCCGTTTTTGTTTGATACAGCTTTTGACCTTTGGCGGGTAACCGACTACCTGGCAAGCAGACCGGATGTAGATGCCAATCGCATTGGTATGGGCGGCATATCAATGGGTGGTATCGAGACATGGCTTGCCGCATCAATAGATAAACGAATAAAAGTAGTGGTGCTGGATATTTCTGTACAAAGTTTCAAATGGTCCTTAGATAACGATAAATGGCAGGGGCGCGCAGGCACTATCCAGGCTGCTCACCTGCAAGCTGCTAAAGATCTTGGCGACTCGGCCTTAAACAAACAAAACGTAAAAGCTGTATGGGATAAACTGCTTCCCAATATTACCGGCGAGTTTGATTGTCCCTCACTGTTACGGCTGATGGCACCACGGCCTATCTTGATTGTAGGAACCGAAAACGATCCTAACTGTCCATTGCCCGGTGCAAACATAGCCTATGCTTCGGCCTTACAGGCGTACACATCAAAAAACGCAACTGATAAAATTAAGCGGGATGTAACCCCAAAATTATTCCATACCACTACGCCGGAGCATTTTAAAATGACACTGGATTGGTTTAGTAAGTGGCTGTAGTTTAATAACCTTGCTACTTGTTAGATGCTGTTTAAATTTGATCCGGATTATTTATGAAAAATATAAAATCATTGCCGTTGACTTCAGTCAACGGATTAATGAACGAAAAACAAAGGGCTTTAGCCGAAGTACCACTTGAATATTGGGGCTAAAGCCCGCAATGCCACCTCCTCTTACCGTTGACTAAAGTCAACGGCAATGAATAATATCAATTTTAAACAGCTTCTTTAAATATTAATCAATTTGTTCCAGCGGCAATTCATTTACCGTAGTCGCCTTATTATAAAAATCCTTAACCAGCACTGTCAGCTGACGTTTCAACTTTGACTTTTCCTTTCTCAATGCATTTACCAATCCATCATTTTCAGTGCCTCCGGTCGAAAACAAATCAATGGCAACTTGTTTGTCGTGCCATTCGCCTATAACATTCTGCACTTCATCCAGGTAAGCTTCATTAAAAGGCTGGTTGAGCACCGGTTTAACCAGTTTATAATTATAGATAAGCATTTTTAATTGCTTGCGACAGGCGTGCAGGGAAGTATCAGCATAAGGAGGCGCCAGGCAAACCGCAATCTGCTCCAGTTGCTGCCTGTAGTAAAAATCAATATGAACATCGTTGAGCTTTGGGATAGCCTTTTTAAGTTTGCGCTGTGCCCGGCGCAGCCGTTGCAGGTGTTTACCCGCACCTGCCCGGAAGTCATGTGCAGATCGCTTCATCAGGCTGCGCTGATCTTGCATTATCTCTGTGAAAGAAGGCTGTAATAACTTTATTAATTCAAGGTTTATATAGGCGTTCCTGATATTTCCGGCAGCTTTAAATAACTTCCGAACGGGCTTCAATTCCTTCTGCAATTGCCCCGCAGCTACACCGCTATCGGCCAGCACCAAAAAAGCCCGCAGTTTTTTTACTTGTACCCTAAACCGGTGCAGGTCCTCCTGTTTGCCTTTTTTATCAAAAGCTTTCAGGTGCAAACGGAGGCCCGTCCATTCACCTCTAAAATATGCCAGTTCTTCTTTTAGTTTCATGTAGAGTTATTCACAATTGTTACTAAACCAAGATACGCATAAATATGGACAAAGCATTTCTTTACTTGCCACTGCGTATACTACCTGCCTCCAATTTTTTTCATTGTTGCCTTAACCTGACTATTTCAGGAGCAGAGATGTCTGCCTGGAGGATAATTTAGTCTGCTTCGCCAATATGGTGCTTCATTACGGGTGGTTTCCGGCTGTAGTTTTACCAAAAATTAAAAGCTCAAACAATGAAAAATGCAAAAAAACTCCTTGTAAGCACCTTTATAGCAGGCGCTTTCATGGTGCATAGCACATCCGGACAAGCACAAACCAAAGCTTCGGGTGAAGTATTATCAAACGAAACTATCCGCCCTTTTAAGGTGCATATCCCCCAAAAAGAACTCACTGATCTTAAACACCGCATTGCAGCAACCCGATGGCCAGACCATGAAACCGTTGCCGACCGTTCACAAGGTGCTCAATTGGAAAAATTGCAGCCGCTTGTAAATTATTGGGGTACTGGTTACAATTGGCGCAAGGCGGAAGAAAAACTAAACGCCCTGCCGCAATTCACAACCACTATTGATGGGGTGAGCATCCACTTTATCCATGTGCGTTCTCCATATAAAAATGCTTTACCGCTCATCATTACACATGGCTGGCCCGGTTCTGTGTTTGAACTGCTCAAGATCATCGGCCCGCTTACTAACCCTACGGCATTTGGAGGCCGGGCTGAGGATGCCTTTGATGTAGTGATCCCATCCCTGCCGGGTTATGGTTTTTCAGGTAAACCAACTGAAGCCGGCTGGGGACCCGAACGTATTGCCCGCACATGGGATGTACTTATGAAACGGCTTGGATACACCCGTTATGTAGCACAGGGCGGCGACTGGGGTGCTGTTATCACCGAGGCAATGGGCAGGCAGGCCCCCGCAGGCCTGGCAGGCATTCACCTCAATTTACCGGCAACAATACCCGCCGAGATAGATGCAGCACTTAACGCCGGTGGTCCCGCTCCAGCCGGACTTTCCGAAAAAGAACGTGACGTATATAATGCGCTAAGCACTTACAGAAAAACAGGATCTGCTGCATATGGTATCATAATGACTGCGAGGCCGCAGGCCCTTGGATACAGCTTAACAGATTCACCGGCCGGCCTTGCAGCCTGGTTGCTGATCCATCCCGGCTTTTCACAATGGACATACGGTGACGCCCCTAACAAATACCCTACAAAAGATGAAGTACTGGACGATTTTACTTTGTATTGGCTCACAAACAGCAGTACTTCGGCTGCACGCCTGTATTGGGAAAATGCCGGTCGCGGCCCGATAAGCGCCACTGCACAAAAAACCGCCGATATCAAATTACCGGTAGCAATCACCGTATTTCCGGAGGATGTTTACCGTGCCCCCGAAACCTGGGCCCGTCGCGCCTACCCCAACCTTACCTATTTCCACGAGGTTGACAAAGGCGGGCACTTCGCCGCATGGGAACAACCACAATTATTTGCAGAAGAATTACGTGCAGCATTCAAATCGCTACGTTAATTTCCTTAACAGGCAACGCAGCAATTGCGTTGCCTGTTTTTAACTAAAGTTGTAACAATTAAAACCAAAAGTTATGAAAACCAACAAAAACAAACTGGCTGCTGCCATCATTATTGCTGCCCTTGCAGTTTTTACACTTCCCTCATCCGTTATTGCACAGCAAGCCGCATCAGGCCGCACCGAGTTGCAGCGGCATGACCTCAGCACTCCCGGCCGTGAAATGGTACAGGTACGCGTAGATGTTGAAAAGGGACAAGCTTACCCACAACACAAACACCCCGGCGAAGAAATTATTTACGTACTTGAAGGTGTACTGGAATACCAGTTAGAAGGCAAGCAACCGGTAACACTTAAAGCCGGCGATGTTTTATTTATCCCTTACGGTGTTGTGCATTCGGTAAAAAATGTTGGTAGCACCAAAGCAAGTGAGCTTGCTACTTATATTGTTGAAAAAGATAAGCCACTTGTTACGTTAATTAAGTAAGGGCTTAACGTTCCATCAGGGTCTCTCACAGATTTAAGTAACGTCCCATCAGGGTCTCTCGCAGAGGACCCTGATGTATACGCCATGCAGATTCGTTTTTGATGTTTAGAACGCGGTGAACCTCAGGGTCCTCTGCGAGTTAAAGTTAACCCACAAAATTATGAGCTGTTGTTAGCATAGTTAAATCCGATTACTAAGGATTGAAAAAATGAATAACCTTTCCAAAGGGTTTGCCAACCGGGCAA
>NZ_JBHLTS010000018.1:0-318175 GCF_042434235.1 Mucilaginibacter angelicae
AACGATACTTACTTAGATAGTTTCGCTTTAGCGTCAGATCATTGGTGTTTATTCGCATAACAAAATTAGCTTAGTTATATAAAGCTAATTCTGTTACCGAATTATCTAACCTTTACAATTGCGAGCGCAGCGTGGCAATCGCATGCTATACAGGGTAGCTATGCTTCCGTGCGGTTGCCACGCTGCGCTTGTAACATGAAATTTATTGAACAACCAGACTTACGAAGTTTTTAAAACTTCGTAAGTCTTACCTCGCTTTGTCATTTACCCTTCTTCATAAACTATTTGTCAGTCAGCCGTCGTACCAGCCAGGGCAGGCTCAGGCCCTGGCCAATCAATGTAAATAAAACCACCACCACCGAAATAAAGATAATGGCATTACGTTCGGGGAAAAGGCTGCCATCGGCCAGGGTAACCGGCAAACCGATGGCAATGGCCAGTGATACAATTCCACGCATGCCCGACCAGCTGATGATCAGGCTGCTCTTAAAATCAAGCAGGGCATCCTTGGTTATTTTGTGTTTGCCTTTTTTAAAAGCCTCCTGCAGGTTTACTTTTTGAAGGAAAACACGCAGCATCCGCAGCGCCAGCGCAATAATGGTGATCAGGAAAGAGTAACCCACATAAGGCCATACCTGTGCCTTTGGAATACTTTTGATCACGTAAGGAAATTGCAGGCCGATAAAAATAAAGATCAATCCGTTAAGTAAAAAGATGATAATATCCCAAATGGATTTGGATTGCTGCTTCAGCTTTTCCGGAAAAACTTTGGCGCTGAAACGGGCAATGCTCAGCCCTAAAATAACCACAGCTATAACACCTGATACGTGCAGGTCTTCGGCCACGAGGTAGGTTACAAATGGCATCAACAGCATAAAGCTGATGGTTACCAGGTCGTTTTGATGTACACGTTTAATAATGAAAGCCAATATTTTCCCCATCACCATGCCAACCAAAAAGCCGCCTCCCATTAGTACAAAAAATTGTAATGATGCTTTCCAGAACACAAAAGCGGTGCCGGTTACAGCAGCCACGGCAAAACGATAGGCCACCAGCGCCGAGGCATCATTCACCAGGCTTTCGCCCTCCAAAATGGTGTTGGTACTGTGCGATAACCCAAGTCCCCTGGTAATGCTCATGGCGGCCACTGCATCCGTGGCCGAAAGGATGGCGCCCAATACAAAGGCCAGTGGCCAGGTCATGCCCGGTATAATGTAATGGGCAAATACCGCTATGCCCGAAGCCGTTATAAACACCAGCGAAATGGCCAGCGTGCCTATGGTATTAATATTGGTTTTAAAGGTTGGGTATGAGATATTAAAGGCAGCATCGTACAGCAATGGCGGCAAAAATATCAGGAAAATTATCTCGGGATTAAGCTCAATATTGGGGATAGAGGGAACAAAGCCAA
This sequence comes from Mucilaginibacter angelicae, assembly GCF_042434235.1. NCBI lineage: Bacteria > Pseudomonadati > Bacteroidota > Sphingobacteriia > Sphingobacteriales > Sphingobacteriaceae > Mucilaginibacter > Mucilaginibacter angelicae. Next base: position 1,412 of record NZ_JBHLTS010000018.1, read on the forward strand.
CCGCTATGCCCGCTATGATCAGTAAAATAGGGTAGGGTAGTTTTACCTTATCGGCCATGGCCGACAGGCCGATCATGACAGCCAGTATAAATATAACAATAGTATAGTTTTCCATAAACAGCTACGCTTTTAGTGAAAGCTTTAACAAAGGTAACAGGATAGGCTCTTTTGAATCATTCATAAATGAGCCATTTGATACGTAAAATAGATATTCTGCCTGATAGTATCGTATATCAATACGGATAAGATAGTACAGGATGCCAAATTATAATGAAAGCTTTAGTATTGTTTTAATTATAAACTTAGCAGAAAAGCTTTAATAAAAATCGTCATTGCGAGGAACGAAGCAATCCCCGATTAGCAGATCCGCCCTGTACAGTTCGGAACAGGCTGTTCCTCGCAATGACGGCGTTTGTTAGTTGATCTTAATTATAATCACATTTATCTGATGCAAAACATCTACAAAAAGGCTTTTACTATCTTGTTAACGCTTGGCGTAACCGGTTTAACTCAACACTGTATCGCCCAAACCAAAGCATCCAAAGCCGATAAACTGTACAGCGGCTTTAAAACTACGCCCGATTCTGTTCAAACCAGTGTGTACTGGTATTGGATCTCCGGTAATATCTCTAAAGAGGGGGTAGTTAAAGACCTTGAATCGATGAAAAAGGTGGGCATCAACCGGGCATTTATCGGTAACATTGGCCTGGATGAGGTCCCTTATGGAAAAGTAAAAATGTTTTCGGCCGAATGGTGGGATATTATGCATACCGCGCTTAAAACCGCTACCAAACTTAAAATAGATATCGGTATCTTCAATGGTCCCGGCTGGAGCCAGTCCGGCGGCCCATGGGTTAAGCCGGAGCAGTCCATGAGGTATCTTACTTCTTCTGCTTTAACAGTTAAAGGGCCGCTGAGTCTTGATAAAAAACTGGATCAGCCCCAAAAGCAATTTCAGGACGTAAAGGTGATCGCCTTCCCGGCACCCGCGGGTTACGGTGAGCAGATGGCAAGTTCTTTTATTAGCGCGTTACCTGTTGACGCGCATGTAAATAACCTAACTGATGATAATGAAAATACGGTGTATACCATTCCTAATGATCCAAAGCCATCGGTAACTATTGATGCCGCTTCGCCTTACCCTGCCCGCAGCTTTGTTTTTTACCCTGCACATAAAGCTTTAAGGTTTGAGGGTGAGATCCAGGCGCGGAATGCCGCTGGCAATTACCAAACCATTAAACACTTTGTGGTGGATAGGAGCAATCCTAACCTTAACGTAGGTTTTAGTCCATACGCGCCTGCTGCGGTATCTGTCCCCACAACAACAAGCCAAAGCTTCCGGATAGTATTCAGTAACGGTTCACAGGGCAGTGATATAGCCGAGCTTAAAATTTCGGCATCACCTTATGTAGAAAACTATGCCGAAAAAACACTGGCCAAAATGTACCCTACACCGCTGCCTTACTGGAAAGAATACCAATGGAAACCTCAGCCTGTGGTTGACGATCAGCAATATGTAATCGATCCACAAAAGGTTATCGACATCTCGAAATATATGCAGGCCGATGGTACATTGAAATGGGAGGTACCGGCCGGCAACTGGATCATTATGCGTACCGGCATGACACCAACACAGGTTACCAACGCCCCGGCACCGCCAGAAGGCCGTGGATTGGAGATTGATAAAATGAGTAAAAAGCACATTGCCGAACATTTTGACGCTTTCCTTGGCCAGATCCTGAAACGTATTCCTGCTGCCGACCGCAAAAGCTTTAAAGTAACTGTTGAAGATAGTTACGAGACGGGAAGCCAAAACTGGACGGACGATATGCTCAAAAACTTTAAAGCTAAATATGGCTACGATGCTTTGCCTTACTTGCCGGTATTAAATGGTAGTGTGGTAGGCAGCCAGGATCAAAGCGATAGGTTTTTGTGGGATTTACGCCGTTTTGTTGCCGATAGAGTTGCTTATGATTATGTTGGAGGCCTGCGTGAGGCAAGTCATAAACATGGTCTTACAACCTGGTTGGAAAATTATGGACATTGGGGTTTCCCGGGTGAGTTTTTGCAATACGGGGGGCAGTCGGACGAGATAGGGGGCGAGTTTTGGAGCGAGGGTGATCTGGGCAATATCGAAAACCGGGCCGCTTCATCATCTGCACATATCTATGGTAAAACCAGGGTTTCGGCCGAGTCATTTACCTGTGCCGGCGGATCTTTTACACGCTACCCGGCCATGATGAAACAGCGTGGCGACCGCTTTTTTACCGAGGGGATTAACAATACCCTGCTGCATGTATTTATTTCGCAGCCTGCCGATAACAGGGTTCCCGGCGCAAACGCCTGGTTTTCGAACGAGTTTAACCGCAACAACACCTGGTTTTATGATATGGATCTGTTCCTGGCCTATATCAAGCGCTGTAATTATATGCTGAGGCAGGGCAATTACGTAGCCGATGTAGCGTATTTTATTGGCGAAGACGCCCCCAAAATGACCGGCGTGCGTGATCCGGAATTGCCGCAAGGCTATTCGTTTGATTATATTAATGCTGAAGTATTGAACGGCCGGGCCAAAGTGATCAGTGGCAAACTGGTACTGCCCGGTGGCATGAGCTACAAATTACTGGTGCTGCCCAAGCTGGCAACAATGCGCCCGGAGTTATTAAAAACCATTACCAAACTGGTTAATGATGGCTTAACGGTATTAGGCCCCAAACCTAAGCGTTCGCCAAGTCTGCAAAATTATGCCACGGCTGATTTGGAGATTAAGAAAATGGCTTCAGCACTTTGGGATAATATTGATAGTGTTTCAGTAAAAACGCATCAATATGGAAAAGGATTGGTGATTAATGGAATGGATCTGCAGCAGGCGCTTGATCTGCTCAAAGTAGCACCCGATTGTAAGTTCAATACTGTAGGGCAGGCGCTGTTCATCCACCGTAAACTGAGCAATGGCGATATGTATTTTGTATCCAACCAAACCGCGCAGAATATAGACATTAGCGCCGCTTTCAGGGTACGGGGTAAAGCGCCTGAACTTTGGGATGCCACAACCGGCAGCAGCCGTAACCTGCCTGATTATAAACAGGAGGCAGGTATTACTACCGTGCCCCTTAAGCTTGACGCTTATCAAAGCGCATTTATTATATTCAGGAAGGCGGCTAATGCAAGCGCGGGTAAACTTGATAATTTCCCGGCCCAACAGATTGTGGTTGATGTAAATACTCCATGGGCGGTTACCTTCGACCCAAAAAGATGGGGGCCTGCAAACCCGGTTACCTTTGATAAATTGATCGACTGGACGCTGAGGCCTGAGGATGAGATTAAATACTATTAAGGTTCGGCGGTTTATCATAATACATTTAATATTGCCCAAATTGAAAAAGGCAAACACCTGCTGCTTGATCTGGGCCTGGTAAAAGCCATGGCCAAAGTAAAGGTGAATGGTGTTGCCGTTGGCGGCGTGTGGACAGCCCCATATCAGCTTGATGTAACCAACGCGCTTAAACCGGGCAATAACACTGTGGATATTGAAGTTGTAAATACCTGGGTTAACCGTTTAATTGGCGATAGTAAATTACCGGTTAATGAACGCCATACATGGACTAACATAAACCCATATAAGCCAGAAAGCCAGCTTGAGGCTTCGGGGTTGACAGGGCCGGTGACTATTAAATCGGTAGTGTACTAATACTAATAAAGTAATAAACATATAGCCACCGCCCGGCTTCAGCCGGGTGGTGGCGAATATCAAAATTCATGTCATTGCGAGGCACGAAGCAATCGCACGGAAGCATGGCCACTTTGTAAAGTATGCGATTGCTTCGTGCCTCGCAATGACATAGTTTGAGAAACTGAAAAGGCATTTAAATGAAGAAAATATTATCCATCATCGCCCTAACCATTGTGGGTTTTATCAGCCAGGCCCAACAACTCCCCCCGGTTTTTGATGCCAAACGATCTGCCGAAGCACAATCAACAGAAACAGTAAGGAAATACCTGTCGCCAGTCCGTATCTTATGGAAATCGCCTGATGCGGCCACCAATATTGTGAATGCCGAAAAGCTGCTGAAACAAGGTGATGGACAGGCTGATCTTTCAGGCAATGATCTGTGTATCCTGCAAAGTGATGAAAAGGGCAAACCCGGTTTACTGCTTGATTTTGGGAAGGAATTGCATGGCGGTCTGCAATTGGTAACTGACCAGTCAAGGGGCGGCAAGCCGGTAAGGGTGCGCATCCGTTTTGGTGAATCGGCCAGCGAGGCTATGTCAAATATCGATACTATAAAAGGGGCTACTAACGATCATGCCATGCGTGATGTGATCGTATCACTGCCATGGCTGGGTAAGTTGGAGATTGGCAATACAGGTTTCCGTTTTGTGCGGATAGATTTGGTGGATGATAACAGCCAGCTTAAACTGAAAGAAGCACGCGCCATTTTTATTTACCGCGATATCCCTTACCTCGGCTCATTTAAATGCAGTGATACCCTGCTCAACAAGATCTGGCTTACGGGGGCATACACCGTACATCTCAATATGCAGGATTACCTTTGGGATGGCATCAAACGCGACCGCCTGGTATGGGTAGGCGATATGCACCCAGAAACATCAACTATTGCTGCCGTATTTGGTGATAATGCCGTGGTAACCAAAAGCCTTGACCTTGCGCGTGATATTACCCCACTGCCCGGCTATATGAACGGCATGGTATCCTATTCCATGTGGTGGATCCTGATCCAGCGCGATTGGTATATGCACACAGGTAATTTAAAATACCTGCAGCAGCAAAAGTCTTATTTAGTAAAGTTGTTGAATCAGTATGCTGTGCAGATTGATGCAAACGGTAGCGAGAAACTGGACGGAGCCGGCCGGTTTTTAGACTGGCCATCGAGCGAAAACAAACCTGCCATCCATGCCGGTTTACAAGCCATGCTGATAATGACGCTGAACGCAGGTGCCGAACTTTGCAAAATACTCAACGACCCAGCTACTGCTCACAAATGCGAAGCAGCCGTTGCGAAACTTAAAACCAATGTGCCCGATGCCAATGGTTCAAAACAGGCAGCAGCCTTATTGGGCTTGTCGGGCCTGCTGCCTGCGCAAAAGGCTAATGAAATCCTTTCGGCAGGTGGGGTGCATAACTACTCAACTTTTTTTGGATACTATATGCTGTTGGCCAAAGCCAAAGCCGGCGATTATGAGGGCGGTATTGAGGCTATCCGCAATTTCTGGGGACCGATGCTTAACCTTGGTGCTACCACTTTTTGGGAAGATTTTAATATAGACTGGCTGCCCAATGCCTCGCGGATTGATGAGCTGGTTCCCGACGGAAAGAAGGATATCCATGGCGATTATGGTGCTTATTGTTACAAAGGTTTCAGGCACAGCCTGTCGCACGGCTGGGCCTCGGGGCCAACACCCTGGTTAACCGAATATGTGCTTGGGGTAAAAGTTATGGAGCCGGGTTGTAAGGTGATTAAAATTGAACCTCATCTGGGCGATCTGAGCTTTGCCGAAGGTACTTATCCAACACCATACGGTATAGTGAAGATCAAACATGTTAAGCAGGCTAATGGTAAAGTAAAAACCACGGTTAACGCACCGGCAGGGGTTAAAGTAATTCAATAGGGCTTAACTCTTTATTTAGGCTAAAGCCAGCCGTTAGTTTCATTAACCGTTCCTTAAAAGGAACGGCAATGAAATCAAGTAAATTCAATGATTTTTTTCATTGCCGTCTGGCTTTAGCCGACGGTTAAAAATTGTGATAGATATGGCTTTAGCCTAAACATCGCCACGCTTTTCCGTTATGTAGTTAAAAATAGGGAAGTTAAGAGTTTAAGGGCTGGCAAAATCGTAAAGTGTTGCCATCAATATCAGTTACATAAAACTCGCGGGTTCCCCAGGTTTGGTCGGTTGGCCCCTGGTGAACCGGCGATTCTTTCTTGCCTGAGATATCCAACCCGCGCGAACGGTATTTTGTGAACCGGCTATCCACATCATCAACCCAAACATTTACTACCGAGCCAAACAGGCGGTCGTTTTCATATGCGGTTAACTGCAGTTCTCCAAATTCGCTTATTAGGTTAACAACGCCATCATCAGCTGTTTCTTCAGGATATTTGAGCCTGAAATCAAGCACATTGGTGTAAAAGCCGACAGCCTGCCGCAGGTTTCGGCATTTAAAAAGCGGGATCATTTTCATAACAAGTGATAATACGTATAAAGTTAATATTTTAATGATCGCAGCAACAAAATGCTGTTATTTAAATAAAACCATCAACATCTGTTGCTGTTAACCCAATGCATAACAGCCTGCAAATGAAATTTAAACATATCCATTTTATCATCAACCCAGCTTCTGGCAAAGAAGAACCCATTTTATCATACATCAACAAAGTTTTGGATGGTACAGGTATCGACTGGGATATCTGCCTGACAAAAAGAAATACAAGTGCGGGCAGCATAGCTAAAGACCTTATAGGAAAAACAGAATTGGTTGCAGTGTATGGCGGCGATGGATGCGTTACCGAAGTGGCTGCCACTTTGCATGGTACAAATACACCAATGGCCATAATTCCCGGAGGTACGGCCAATGTCATGGCTAAAGAGTTGGGGATTCCGCAGGAAACCGTTTTGGCGCTTGAATTGCTTAAAGGTAACGCCGGTCAACTCAAGGCTATTGATATGGGCTTGATGAATGATAAGCCATTTCTGTTGAGGGTTAATTTAGGCATTATGGCCGATATGGTGCTGCAGGCCGATAGGGAACTGAAAGATAATATCGGCCAGCTGGCCTATGGGATTACCGCTATCAAAACCATAAACGATGCCGAGCAAGTTAAGTATAAGCTTAAAATAGATGATAAAGTGATTGAAGAAGAAGCGGTTTCTTTAACTGTAACTAATTCGGGCAATATAGGCATTGGCGATTTTACGCTACAACCCGGTATCAGTATTACAGATGGTTTACTGGATGTGATTTTGTTAAAGGATAATAGTTTTATGTCCATACTTAAAGTAGCCGGGAGCGCATTGCTACAAAACAAAACCGATGCGGTGCAACACTGGCAATGCAGGGAGGTTGTTATCAGTATGAATGTCAATCAGAAATTTATTTGTGATGATTTTGAACAACAGGCAAAAAAGATAAAGATTAAAGTGATGCCGGCTTCGATAAACATATTAATACCCCGTAATAAAAGTTGATATGCTAAGTAAAATTAAAAGCATCATAACGCTTATTATTATATTTTTTCAAAAGGTATATGACAACATTTACCGTGTTTTTGCAGGTATGCCTACGCTTAAAAGAAGCCAGATCACGGCCAATCTGTTTTTAGGCAGTCAGTATAATTTATTGGGATTAAGAAAAATGAAGGCCCTGGGCATAACCGCCATTATCAATATGCGGATGCATTCAATTTATAGCGAAGCTCAATACGAAGGTTTTCATTACCTGCATTTGCCCACTGTTGATAATACACCGCCGCCAATGGATACCCTGATAAAAGGCGCGGATTTTGCAGATGCCGAAATAAAACAAGGCGGCAAAGTTTATATTCATTGCAGGCAGGGTTTAGGCCGGGGGCCAACCATGACAATTGCCTATCTTCTTAAAACGGGCCTTACTTTTCAGGATGCTTTTGATCTTGTAAAAAAGGTTCGCACTTTTATTAATCCCCGCCCGGAGCAAATTGAACGGTTAAAAGAACTGGAGCAGTATTATAAAACAAACAAGGCGGAACATACAACTGTATAAGCAGCGCAGGATCACGTTAAACATTATCCTGATATACTTACTTTGATTTTAAAAGGATTTAAGGTGATTTTAAAAGGTTAAGCGCTTTGGCGGAGGCTAATTTTGTAGGATAAAATACAAATTGGTCTTTTAATAAAGCGTTTTTCCCGATGATCTGCCGAATGAAATACAGGTATAGGATAGTAATAGTTTCATTATTGCTGCTGCATTGTTCCGGTTTGCTGGCGCAGGATACCCTGAGCCACAAAATGCTTACTATGAAGGAGGTGTTTAACCTGGCTTTGAATAACAGCGTGCAGCTTAAAGTGGTTGAGAAGTATACCGAACTGGCCAAACAAAAAACCGAAATTGATAAGCTTTACAGATTGCCAGACATCTCAACCGGGCTCAATTATGGCTATATCAGTAATGCCGATATCTGGAACCCTTCATTTTCAGAACATCAGAAGGGGCATATCCCCCATCAGTTTACCCAGTTAACTGTACAGGCTGCCGAAGCTATTTTTAAAGGGGGAGAAATTAACAACAGCATCCGTAAATCAACCCTGGAAGAACAGGTTGCCGTGTTATCTCTCGAAAAAAGCACACAGGATATCAAGCTTCTGGTAGCAGCCCAATACCTTGATATTTATCGGGCCATAAACCTGAAGCAGGTTTACATCAATAATGCTAAACTGGCCGAAAGCCGGCTTAAAAATATTCTTGTAATGCAAAAGCAGGGCATAGTAACGCAGAATGATGTACTGCGTACCCAGCTTACCCTTTCTGATCTCAGGCTGGCTATCCGGAAAACGGACAATTCCATCGCTATCCTTAACAAGCAACTCAATATGGTTACCGGCCAGGCTGATGAATCACGGCTGATCCCCGACAGCACATTGCTTAATGAGCAACAACCTGCCGAAAGTGTAACATCGTTTACCGAAGCAGCTTATCGCGAAAATCATGAGCTTAAAATAGCCGCAGTTGAAAATTCTATTGCCGAAACCAATATCAAATTGCTTGGTACCGACAGGTATCCCGAGATCTTTGTTTTTACCGGCAGCGCCCTGCAGCGCCCTTTCCTGAACTCTATACCTGCTATTGATATTTTTTATAATGTATGGCAGGCAGGTATCGGTGTAAAGTATAATATTTCATCTATTTATCAGTCGCCCCGGAAAATTAAGCTGGGTAAAATTCAGCTGGAGCAATCAAAGCAAAAGGAACTGCTGCAAAGGCAAAATGTTGGGGTTGATGTAAGCTCGCGGTATATTAAATACAACGAAGCCATTGATGAATTTACCACCCTGAAAAGCGACCAGCAATCGGCCGATGAAAATTACCGGATAGTGGAGAAAAAATACTTTAACCAGCTGGCCCTCATTACCGACCTTATTGATGCTACCAGCACAAAAATTGAGGCCGAAACCAAGGTTGTTAACGCCCGGATCAATGTTGTTTATACCTATTACCAGTTATTGAAAGCGGTTGGTACCCTTTAAAAATAAAAGCTATGAGCGATCAAAATACTACAGATAAAAAACAAAACAGAAAGCTCCTGATCACCCTCGTGAACAGTTTACTTATTGTTTGCGTGATATGTGCCATTGTATGGGGCATATCTACCTATTTTAATCTTGATACAGATGTTTATACCAATGATGCCCAGGTTGAGGAATACATTAATCCTATAAACGTACGCATCCCGGGTTATATTAAACAGGTGAAATTTGAGGAGCATCAGCAGGTGAAAAAAGGGGATACCCTGGTTTTGATAGATGACCGGGAATATAAGATCCAGGTTGAACAGGCCGAAGCTGCTTATCTTGCTGCGCAGGCTGCAAAAACAGTAACCTCATCATCGGTAAATACAGTGCAGAGCAACATTGGCATTACCGATGCTAATATCAAGGCTGCCGAGGCCCGTGTGTGGAATGCTAAACAAAACTACAATCGTTATGAGGCCTTATTAAAAGAGGGGGCTGCAACCCAGCAACAGTTTGACCAGGTAAAAACCGAGTATGATGCCCTGCTTGCACAAACCCTTGCTTTAAAGCGCCAGCGCAATACTACCAGCCTTTCAACCAGCGAAACATCAAAAAGAGTGGATATCAACGAGGCCGACATTAAACGCACCCACGCCGCGCTTGATCTGGCCAAACTTAATTTATCCTATACCATTATTACCGCGCCTTATGATGGCGTAACCGGCAGGCGTAATGTGCAGGAAGGCCAGTTGGTGCAGGCGGGGCAAAACATGCTGTCATTTGTACGGAACGGCAACAAATGGGTGGTGGCTAATTACAAAGAAACCCAGATAGGTAAAATTCATATAGGGGCAAAGGTTAGGCTTAAAATTGATGGTTTGGATGATAAGGAAATGATGGGGAAGGTGGTGGCTATTTCGCAGGCAACCGGCTCAAGATATTCGGCCATACCGGTTGATAATTCTACCGGTAACTTTGTAAAAGTGCAACAGCGCATCCCCGTAAAAATTGAATTGCTGCCCGGCAAAGCCGATGATGTTAACCGGCTGATAGCCGGGATGAATGTAGAGGTACGACTGGCAAATTAACTGCATATGGAACTGTATGACCTTTTTTACAAATGGGTGCCGGTTTATATAAAGCTGCCGGTATTATTTATACTCATATTAGGGATCCTGGTATGCAACGGGATTTTTTTGGGCAACACTACCGATATTTACAGCGATCTGGGAGTGTACACCGAGCCCTATACACAAGCCTACAACGCCATGTATATAGGTATGGGGCTGGGGCTTATTGCACACGTGCGGCTTAAGCTGAGGTTTAGCAACAAGCAGTTATTATTAACAGGTTTGTTAATGATGCTGCTTATGAATATTATATGTGCTACAACAAGCAACACTATACTTACCATTACTGCATGCCTGGTGCTGGGTTTTGTAAAAATATGGGCATTGGTTGAAGTTTATGTTATATGGCTGTTGGTATGGAGCAAAAAGTTTGATACCAGCAGACTTTATCCTTTTATTTATTTTACAGCACTTGGCGGCTTGTACTTTATGACCTGGTTAACTACGCAGCTCACTTATACATACAATTGGCGCTATTCATACATTGTGGTGTTTATATTGCTTTTATTCTGCATTTTGCTGGTCCTGGTTTTTGCCGAAAATCATCCTTTAAAACGTAAGTTTCCATTTTATCAGATTGATTATATCGGGTTGATATTGCTTGGCTCATCCATGATGATGCTTGATTACGCGACAGTTAACGGTAAAGTTGAAGACTGGGGCGCTTCCAATAATATCATTGCGGCCTTTTGGGGGGCCGGTATTACTTTTTTGCTCTTTTTGCGAAGGGAGCTAATTCTCAAGCGACCTTTTTTTGATTTTTCAATTTTCGGGAAGGCAACTTTTCGTTCCGGTCTTTTATATTTCATTTTTTTAGGAGTAGTTCTGCCAGGTACTTTTCAATCAACCTTTACAGCCGGAATATTGCACTATGAAGCCATTCGCAATAGCGAGCTTAATCTTTACCTGGTGCCGGGAATTTTTGCCGGGTGTGTCTTGTGTTTCTTCTGGTACTACAAAGGTTTTGATGCCGAGATCTTGATTTTAGCCGGTTTTTTATGCTTTGTTATCTACCATATTATGATGTACAACAGCTTTGCCAATGATTTTAATATCAATGATTTTTGGCTGCCTTTAATTATTAAAGGCTTTGGTACAGCATTGCTTTACGTAGCCGTTGGTTTATACACTACCCGTAATTTAAACCTTACCGTAGTGTTGAGCGCGGCAGGAGCGATGATTGTGGTACGTTCATTTATAGGCGGGGGAATCATTTCGGCATTGTATGGTTATTTTTTGTATGATCAGCGGATAAAACATCTCGATTACCTGGCCGGTAAGCTTGATGCCAACAATTACCTTGCAAATGTAAATGGTGCGGCTAACCTGTACCGTACCATGCAGCAGCAGGCCACACTTGCCGCATCAAAGCAATTAACAGGTTATGTTATTATTGCAGGCATTTTAATATCACTAATTGTACTTACAAAGTATCTGTTCAAAAAATTAAACAGCAGGGCTAATGCAAGGGCCGAAAGCTACCACAGGCTCCCTTAGAAGCTGTTTAAATTTGGTTTGAGAAGTTTTTATGTAGAGACGCATAATTGCGTCTCACACAGGACAAGCTGCTTTGCAAGAGGTTTAACTGCCTCGATTTGCATACGGGAGACGCAATTATGCGTCTCTACATTCAAAAATTGGTAAATATAGTTTACAGGTAGATAAAACTTCATTGCCGTTGGTTTTAACCAACGGAACAATGAATAGCGATAAGAGGGCTTCAGCCCAAATCCGCTTGCATAATTAGGCTAAAGCCAAGACCTTTCAACTTATTTACCGTTGGTTAAAACCAACGGCAATGAATATTTTGCATTTTTAAACAGCTCCCTTAGATACGAAATATCATAAACAGCAATCATGATATAACGATATGTCGATATGTTGATATGATGTATTGCTATTTAAGTTGTTGATTTTAAGTTATTTGTATGAATGGTATGCCAATTGGTTCCTTTTCCGGGTTGCCGGATCATAACAGTGGATTTGAAGGGTGATAATGATGCATTGCTAATGTTACCGGCAGCAACATCATTAAATTTTAATAGCCGGTACTATGGAACTGAAATTCGTACAAAATCATGTAGAATCTGATTTGTTGATTCTCCGGAAATATCAGCAGATCTATAATAAATACCGCGATGAAGGAATTATCGACCTTGATAAACGCATGCGGCACAAGTTTGATTTTCATATCTACCGGTTGGAGGATGTTGTGCCGTTAATTAACGGGGATATCCCGCCCACACGTCAAACACCATATTGGATAGTGCTGATCAAAGAAGGATCGGGCGAAAAATCGATAGGTCAGTTTAATTTTCCTATAAAGGATAATACCCTCTTTGTTGTACCGCGCCGGGTAATGCATACCAGTAAATATTACTCAACAGATTGTACGGGCTACGTGATGGTGTTTAACATTGAGTATTTTTTAAATTCATCGTTTTCAAAACAGTGTATCCTGAACAGGAAAGTACTTAAAAGTTCGGGCAGGCCTTACCTGTACCTGAATAAGCAGCAGGCCGATACCGTGGCAGCCACCTTTGAATCAATTATGCAGGAGCACGCCATTGACAGGCTGGAGAAAAAAGAAATGATAGCCGTAAAGGTATTAGAGCTGCTCATTCAGTGCGACCGTTTGTTTAACGATGCTAAATTAACGGCGAGCGACATGAAATCGCACCCGCTTATTGAGCAATTTGCCGAACTGGCAGATAATAATTTTCGAAGCGAGCGGAGTGTTCAGTTTTATGCTAACGTGTTAAACACGCATCCCAATTATTTGAACTTTTTGCTGAAAAAGTATAATGGCCTCAGTGCAAAAGAAAGTATCGACAACAGGATCATCCTCGAATCAAAACTCCTGCTTGCCAATTCTTCTTTTATCATCAAAGAAATTGCCAATCAGCTTGGTTTTGCCGACCCCAATAACTTTTCAACCTTTTTTCAAAAACATACAGGCAGCTCGCCGGTAGCATATCGGACAGCCTGTTTTCAGTTTAATATAAAATGCAGCAAACATGCGGTATAATATAATTGAAAACAATGTTTTGTTTGCATTTTAACTGGCTGTATGTCATGGCCGGATCATCAATTAGCCTAAACCGGCAAATCGGCCAAACCATCAAACATTTAACCCTTTTCAATTGCTTTTTGCTTCGCAACTTTGTATTGTTAAATCGATGTAAAGCATTGATAATAAGTTTATTTTTAATGTGTAATAATTACACTAAGATGAGGCTGGATACCATGTTCGCAACAGGTTTTTTTGTAACTTTATTATAGTAAAACGAAGCAAATGAGGCTTGAATATTTTTTTTCAGATACAGCCGGCCCCTGCTTTATCTACCCAAAAGATCACTACAAATATTAAATATCATGACAAGCATAACACCTAACAACAGCAAAAAAAAGATAGTAATAGTTGGCGGCGGCTTTGCCGGGCTTAACGTTGCAGAGCAGTTGTATAAAAATAAGCACTATGATGTTACCCTGGTTGATAAAAATAACTACAATTATTTCACCCCCTTACTGTACCAGGTAGCAACCAGCTTTCTTGAACCATCAAGCATCAGCTATCCGTTCCGTAAACTTTTCAGAGAAAAAAAGCTGAGCTTCCGGATGGCGGCCGTGGTTAAGGTTGATCCCGAAGCAAAGGTCATCTACTTAACCGATGGCGAACTCTCTTATGATTACCTGGTATTTGCGGCCGGTGCAAGCACTAATTTTTACGGTATTGAAAGTATTAAACAAAATGCCATATCACTTAAAGAAATTGACGATGCATTGCGCATGCGCAACAGCCTTATTAAAACAATGGAAAAGGCTGCTATTACTACCGATCCGGTTGAGCGTCAAAAGCTTTTAACCATAGTAGTTGCCGGTGGCGGCCCCACAGGGGTGGAAGTAGCCGGGATGCTTGCCGAGATGAAAAACTATATCCTGAAAAAGGATTACCCTGAGCTAACAGATGCCAAAGGCAAAATTTACATAGTTGATGGCGGCCCGGATTTACTTGCCCCTATGAGCGATAAAACGCACAAAGAAACCCGCCAGGCGCTTATTGATTTGGGCGTTGAAGTTAAATTAAACGCCCATGTAAGCGACTTTAGCAATGGTGTGGTAACCTTTGCCAACGGCGAAACACTTGAGGCTAAAACACTGATTTGGGCTGCAGGTATCATTGCCAATACTTTTGATGGGATCCCGGTTACCAGTTTGGGCATAGGCCGCCGAATGATTACCGACGAATATAACCGCGTGAAAGACCTGGAAGATGTATATGCCATTGGCGATATCAGCGTGCAAATTACCGATCCGCTTTATCCTAAAGGCCATCCGCAGCTGGCGCAGGTTGCTATACAAATGGGGCGCAATACCGCTAAAAACTTTATAGCTACTGCAAAAGGTAAAAACATAAAACCATTTAAATACTTTGACAGGGGCGATATGGCCATTGTTGGCAGGCACAATGCCGTTGTTGACCTGTTTAAACATAAGGTACACCTGAGTGGCCTGGCTGCCCTTTTTGTATGGCTATTTATTCATTTGATATCATTAGTAAATTATAATAATAAAATTAAAACACTATATAACTGGGCCGTGGCTTTTTTAACAAGAGATCAGGCACTAAGGATGATATTCAGGAGCGGGGAAAGCCGTGCAGATTAATAATTATTTGCCCTGAAACAAATTATGGATACTTATTATTAGATATTAAATCCCAATTGCTTATTACATTTGTCCACAAGTGGGGCAGGTCCTTATGCAGGCGCCTGCCCTGTTTTTTTGCTAAATTATGTGTCAGATTAACATAGTTTTTTGCGCGCTAATTAAAATAGCTTAACTTAAGTTCGCTATTTATATACCTGACCTTGCCTTTTTTATATACAAATGAAAGTTAATTTTATTAACGGTTTAATTTTACGCTCGGCTGCTTTGACCTACAGGCAAAAGCTTGGAAAAAACAATTTGCTTACTTTATGGAATAACAGGCTAATAAAGGAAAGCATTTATATAGCGAGCAAGTCGCTTTATAATGAGCTTGATGCCCTTTTTGCAAGTGGGCAGCCCCATGCAAAGGAAGCCCAGTTACTGTCAAGCTTTTACAAATATATGGCCCGTATGGCTAACCGGGCCACGCCGTTTGGCCTGTTTGCAGGTTGTTCTTCTGTTTATTGGGGCGCTGCTAACAAAGTAAAACTTTCTGCAAGGTTCAGGAAATACACTGTACCCGATGCGGTGGTGAGCTTTTCACTTGCCAAACAAATTGAAAATGCTAATCAGCTGCTGGCAGGGTACAAGCTTAATAATACCCTTTATAAAGTTGGGGACGATTTGCGTTTTATTACTTATCAGATTATTGATGATCAAAGGATTTACCAGGTAAGCGCTATTGCCGGCAACGAAGTGCTTGATGATATCATTGCTTTGACCGGGGATAAAATATGGAATAAACATCAGTTACTGGAAAGGTTTCCGGATTTTGAACCTGACGATTTTATTGCTTTTATTGATGATCTTATTGAAGGGCAATTACTAAAACCGGCATTTGAACCGGCAATAGGTTATGATTTCCCTGTGTTTTTGCAAAAAACAGATCATGCAGGGTTAAATGATACGATCAATGAGTTGATCGGCCTGATTAACGAAGTGAATAGCTATAATCCTGATAGCCCGGACTGGTTTTCATTTTATACTTTGGTTGAACAGCTTACCAACCACATAACAGGACGGGAGCTTAAGGATCAGATCCATATAACCAGGTTTAATGAACTGGATGATCAGGAGCTTGATCAATCATTGCAATGGAAAATTGCCAAAGGCATTGCATTGCTCAATAATCTGAACCCTCCGGTCCCCAACAAAAGGATTGAGCAGTTTAAAAGCAGGTTCAGGAAAAGGTATGAAGAGCAAAGTGTACCGCTCCTGGAAGCATTTGATACCGATACCGGGATTGAATACGGGCAATGGTATGAGCATGAAACCCTTTTTACAGAAGGATTGTATGCCGGGAGTGAGGGGGCACTGCCATGGGTTGATTATACCGAGATTGATTTTAAAATGCTCCACCTGTTAAACCGCGCTAAAATTGAAAAACAATATAAGGTTGTTATACCCGACAGTTTTGTTAAAGAACGGAGCACGGATAACCTGCCGTTTTCGATGTGTGCGCTTTTTCAGCTTTTTGAAAACGATCTGTTATTTCTGGAAAGGGTTACAGGCCCCGGGGCGTTAAGCATGATAGCGCGGTTTGCAGTTGGTGATGCCGAAATATATAAAACAGGTTTAGAGATAGCGGCGAAAGAAGCTGATCATAGCCCGGATGCCATGTTTGCCGAAGTAATTCATATGCCCGAAGAGCGGATCTTAAACGTTATGATGCATCCGCCTTTCTGGCCTCATGAGCTGGCTTATATTGATGATGCCAAGGGCAGTTCGGTTTTATGGCTTGATGATATCTACATTAAGCTGGAACAAAATGTTTTTAAGCTGTTTTCAAAAAAACATCAAAAGGAAGTGATCCCCCGGTTAAGCAGTGCCTATAATTATAATAGGTCGCAGCATCCTATTTACACTTTTTTGTGTGATATCCAGCACCAGCGGGGCAACGGCAGCTTAAGTTTTAACTGGGGGGCCCTATCAACCGATTTTGTGTTTTTTCCGCGCGTTGAAACCGGCTTTGGCCTTATCCTGCACCGGGCAACCTGGAAATTTACCCCCGCTGTTTTGGATGAGCTTTGCAAAGCCGAAAAGTTCATGGATAAATTCGCCGGTTTATTTAGCAGCTTTAGGGATGAGTGGCTTCTGCCCGATAAATTTTATATTGTAAAAGGCGATAACGAATTATTGATTGATACCGGAAATGAAATTAGTATGCAGGTGCTTGCAAAGGAAATAGCAAGGCAGGCACCGGTTTTGATTTTGTCTGAGTGCATTCACCTGCAGCATGAGGCAGTTGTAAAGGATGCAGAAGGAAACCCTTTTATGCACCAGTTTGTTGCTCCTTTTCATTTCGACAGGCCGCTAAGCCCTCAATATTTTCAACATATTGAAAATACCATTCAGCGTAATTTTTTTCCCGGCAGCGAGTGGTTGTTCATCAAATTATATCTTAGCAGCAATATTGCCAATGATGTGCTGCTAAAACTTGATGAGCTGTTAAATTATTCGGATAATGTTAAAATAAAACAATGGTTTTTTATCAGGTACCATGATCCCGATAATCATATCCGGGTGAGGGTTAATTTGCTTGATGAGGTTGATTTTCAGGAGGTTTACCTGGCAATAAGAGAGGTGCTGTCGCCATTTTTGCAAAGCGGACAGGTTCACGTTGTACAGCTTGATACCTATGTGCGCGAACTGGAGCGTTACGGGCTGCAGATTGAACAGGCTGAAGGCCTTTTTTGCATCGAAACCTCGTTTTGCTGCAATGTATTCAGGCTGCTTGAAAGTAACCGTTATGATACTGAAGACTGGCTCCTGATTTTTTGGCTGATCAAAGATTACCTGAACCTGATGAGTACTGATATCAACGATCAGCTGCAATTTGTTGAAAGGCAGCAGGCTTACTTTTTTGCCGAGTTTGATGACAAGGCAGTTAAAATACAGATTGATCAGTTATACAGAAAATACCATGGCAGTTTAAATAACCTGCTTTTAGCCTACGATGATCTGTTGCAGCAAAAAAGAGAACAGGTAGAACTGCTGCTGCAAAAGTACAACATCAACTGGAATGCGAAGTTTTTAGGCAGTGTGATCCATATGGCAGTTAACCGCTATTTTAGTACCCGGCAACGCCTGCATGAGTGTATCCTGTATGGGTTGCTGTTAAAGTTCCTTAAGTCGGAGAAAGCCAGGAAAGGGAAAGCATAATTTACTTGAACATTTTATTATTGAGCAAAGCAAAAAAACTGTCGCGGTAAGTAACCCCTATAGGTACTTTTTCTTTGATCTTATCAAAGATCACCATATTGCCATCGATAGCTTTAATGCGTTTTAATGCAATGATATATGATTTATGGGTACGTGCAAAATCTTCAGGCGGCAGGCTGTCGGCCAGGGTTTTCATACTTACCAGCGAAATATGCCGTTCACTTTCTGTAAAAACCGAACAGTAATTTTTAAGCCCCTCAATATAAATGATGTCATCAAAGTTTATCCGTACTATTTTACCGCGATCGGTTTTCAGGTAAAATGAATCGGATTTAGGAAGCAAATCAATTACAGGTGCATACTTGTTTGCTGCAAGCAGTAAAATTTTATCAAGCGCCTTTTGCGAAGCCTGTAAAAACCTGTCGAAGGCGAAAGGCTTGAGCAGGTAATCAAGTACATTATTTTCAAATCCGGCAAGTGCAAATTCACTGAAGGCTGATGTTATGATGACCTCGGTACTTTTAGGCAGCATTTTGATCAGGTCGATACCTGAAAGCTCGGGCATGTTAATATCAAGAAATATGAGGTCAACTGCCGACTCTTTCAGATATAATAATGCCTCAATAGGGTTTGTAAACGTTCGGGTAAGGTTAATAAAAGGGACCTTTGATATAAAATCGCTTAAAATATCAATGGCATACGGCTCATCCTCAACTATAATACAGTTAATTACTTTCATGATACTTTTAAGGGCATAGTAAGTTTGCACTCATAGCT
Organism: Mucilaginibacter angelicae; assembly: GCF_042434235.1. Classification (NCBI taxonomy): domain Bacteria; kingdom Pseudomonadati; phylum Bacteroidota; class Sphingobacteriia; order Sphingobacteriales; family Sphingobacteriaceae; genus Mucilaginibacter; species Mucilaginibacter angelicae. The sequence continues at coordinate 20,422 of NZ_JBHLTS010000018.1, forward strand.
GTTATGTGTTTCATTCACCAATAGTTCATATCCTTCCCGGCCATACTCATCCGTTAATCTTTCGCGAATATAATTGAGCCCTATCCCGTTTGATTGTACTTTGTTAACGCTGTTATTGTTTTTATAATTGAGCGAATAAAAATGCAATTTTCCATCTTCAACCGCAATGTTCAAAGTGGCTTCCTTTGTGTTTTGATTAAAAATGCCATGTTTAAACATGTTTTCAATAAGGGTAATTAAAACCAACGACACTACCTTATACGGTATAATGTTGCTTTCGATATCTATTTTCATAAAAAAAGCTTTGCTCCGGCTTTCATGAATTTTTATAAAATCTTTAATGTAAGCCAGCTCACTTTCCAGGTTGCTGTACCCATCCTCATTTTTAGTTAAGGCGTATCGCATAATGTTTGACAATGTAATAATTGACTGCCCTACTTCCGGAAGTTTTTTGTAGGTTTCTGCATACAAAAAGCCCAGGGTATTAAATACAAAGTGTGGGTTAATCTGTGATTTTATTACATTTAGTTCGGCCTGTAATGCTTGTTTTTCAAGTTTTTGTTGCTGTTCAAGCATTTGCGCTTTTTCTATACCATGTTGGGCCACTTCCCGTTCGCGCTGAATCAATTCTCTTGCAAAGCCAAATGCAGCTCCCATTCCGCCAAAATAAATTGTTCGCATTATAAGGTTGGAAATTCTTGCCGGGGTAGCCAGAACCATAACCGGGGTATGGTATACAAGGGAGTCAATTTCAAGCTTCAACAGTGCTATTACAGCAATAATTGCTGTTGATACAATAAATAAAACAGGTATCAGTAAAAAAAGGTTCCTGATCCTCCTGCTTATTGCTCTTAAAATTAGCCAGGTGTTATAAAATACAATTGCGTTTATAACAAAAGCAAAAAAAGTACTGATGTCTATTTTGGAAAAAGAGACAATTGCTTCTTCGTATAGTGCGTAAATAAGCCATCCCAGCAGGTGTTGAAAAAATATCTTTACCCTGGCTTTTGGCCGCTTTGTACTTATTGTCATAAATTTTTTGTACTGTTTTTTGACGGGTTTGGTCATCTCAAACGGCGCATTGGTACTAATTTTTTTCTATCGTTCAGACACTTAGCCACATTTATCTAAATAACAACAGATAAATAACCATTCACCCCCTTTTTAAACTTTAAAAGTATGAAAAATTATGGCAAAGCATCTTTACCAAAGATCCAAATTAAACAAGTTCAGATTTTAAACCGGGCGCTTGTAAACAACACCGGGAAAAATAGTGGCGGCGCAAATTTTAATGCGGCTATGACGGCTACCACAACAGAAAATACGATGAGTTCTACAGGGTTCTAAAGAACGGGTATAAATCACATTGGGTATGTCCGTTTTTATAATATGAACCATTAACGGGTAACCATTATGGAAACAGCTAAACTATCTGAACAATATAAATTTTCATCGGGCTTGATGCTCAGGTTTCCTGCATTTGATTGTGTGAAAACAATTGATAAGGAAACCATCAGGGAATTCATTAGAGATGAATTGTTTATGCAGGCGCTTTGGCTTACCTCAAAAGATTTATATGAAGCTGTTTTGCATATGGATGCTATTACCGATGCAAAAAAACTGGAGAAACTTGAAATAACCCTTACCAAATTTATAAACCGGAGCACAACAGGCGCCAGTCCATTAGGATTATTTGCCGGTTGTGCCCCGGTTACATGGGGCGAGCGTACCGATTTGCAGCTTGGCGATGTTTATCAGCATGTAAGGCTTAATGTTGCTGCTGCTGTTAATATGGCCCGTCAGTTTTTAAATGATAGTGATATAAGGATATTACTGAACTACAGGGCGAACAAAACCCTGCATACTTTAAACGGTACATACCGCAAAATTGACTATCAAACTTTAAACTGCGGCAAATATAAAGCGTCGTCGGTAAAAACATCTGATGATCTTCAGGCGGTTATCCGGTTTTGTGAAAATGATAGGTCATACAATTCAATAAAGTCCTTTATAACGGAAACACTTTGGAAAACCGAAGAAGATGCTATAGATTTTGTGAACTGGCTGATTAAAAACCAGGTTTTATGGAGTGAGCTTGAACCGCGGATTGATGGTGAAGAATACCTTGACCAGGCAATAGGCATTTTTATCAGGTTAGCAAAAAAAAGTGCGAAAGCACAAACCTGTTTATCAAAACTGAATGAGGTTAAAACGGTGCTTACAGGCACCGATAGTGTAATTACAAAAAATAACAAGGTAGCTATGATTTTGAAAGATTTGTCAGGTGATGCCTCACAGGGGACACTGCTGCAGGTTGATTATTTTAGGCAGGGGGCTTCGGCTACGCTTGATAAAGCTTATGCTGATCAATTGCTCGATGCTATTGATATGCTTAACCGGATTTCGCCCAGGCATCAAAGCAAAAATTTAAAAACGTTTATAAAGCGTTTCAGCGACCGGTATCATGAGCAGGAGGTTCTGCTAACAGATGTGCTTGATCCTGAAAAAGGTATCGGCTATGCCATAAAACGTTATACGGATTCATCAGGCCATATAACAGATGATAAAGATCCGCAATATACCAATGCTGTAAAGTGGCTTATCGGGCAAATTGTTAATAATCCCGGGCAGGAGGTTATCCATATAAAAAAATCGCAGTTTGATAATGTTAAGGCCTGCGATGATGAATTGCCCCCAAGCTTTTCGGTAATGTTCCGTATTTCGGGCCATGATGAACCTTTGCTTTATCTTGAACATTGCGGATTACCGGCTGGTACCGCCATGATTGGCCGTTTGGCCAGTGCCGAGCAAAATTTCGGTCAGATCCTGAATGAGATTGCCGAAACAGAAGCCCGGATCTACGAGCCGGCTATAGTGGCCGAAATTGTACATACGCCTGATGACAGTTTGGGAAACTTTACCACCGCGCCGTACCGTAATTACCAGTTACAAACGCAGGTAAGCGCCGGCGAGCAGGAAGTAAATTTAACAGATTTATTGGTATCCGTTAAAGGGAACAATATTATACTGCGTTCGGCCAAATTGGGTAAACGAATCATCCCCCGTTTAAATACAGCATATAATTATGGTATGACAGCCTTGCCGGTATACCAGTTCCTGGCCGATTTGCAATGCCAGGATTCAAAATACCAGCTTGGTTTTAACCTTGATATATTACCTAAACTTGGGGTAACCAGAACACCAAGGGTGGTTTATGAAGGTGTAATATTAGCGTTAAAAACCTGGTATATGACCAATGCCGATTTGCAGCAGCTATTAAAAGAGCTGGCTGTTGATTATGAAAAGGCATGGGCAAAGTTTGTTAAATACTGGGACTTGCCCGGGGCCTTTGTTTTTACAGATACCGACAGTGAACTGGTTGTGCATACCAATAGCAGGCTTGAGGTTGCTGCATGGCTTTCATCGTGCAAAAAAAGGAATGAAATTATTTTGCAGGAGTATATTGGCGAGCGCAATAACATTGTTCTTAAAAAAAAGGATGAAAAGCTTATCGGTAACCAGTTTGTAGCTGTTTTAAAACGGGGCGAAAAAACAACCGGCAAATATGCAGGCATGGTGCCAATAAGTGCAAATGCGGCTAAACGCCAGTTTTTTCCGGGCGATGAGTGGTTATATGTAAAACTATATTGCGGCATTAAAACTGCCGAGCATGTAATTGGCAACGAGCTTATTCAACTAAGCAAAAAGCTTTACCACGAAGACCTGATCGATCAGTGGTTTTACGTGCGATATGCCGATCCTGAACCTCATATCCGTTTCAGGGTGCACCTTGCTTCGGTATTTGCGCTGGGCAGGGTAATTCAAAGTATTAATAGCTCATTTTCGGCCTTAATTAAATCAAAGCAGATCTGGAAGGTTCAGTTCGATACCTACGAACGTGAACTGGAACGCTATGGAGAGGCATCAATTGAACTTGTTGAACAATTGTTCTTTAATGATAGTCTTGCCATAGCCAGCCTTATATCAAGGACCGATATGACCGAAAACTTTGAAGAAGTGAGGTGGCTTTGGGGACTTTTATCGATTGACAGGCTGTTGAATGATTTTGATTTTCAGTTTCAGCAAAAGATCGAGCTTATGGAATTGCTTGTTGCAGCATCATATCCTGACGTTAATTATGATAACCTGCTTTCGAAACAGCTAACATTTAAATACCGGCACTACCGAAGCCGGATTGAAGGGCTTTTTGCTGAAGGAGCAGTGGTTACCGGCGATGACTTGCTCAGGTACCGGAGTTTAAATAACAGGCCGGCAGCTTTACTGCTTAATGAGTTAATTTCATCTGGTACAGTATCGCAGGATTTGAACCTGCTTGTGATCAGTCTTATTCAAATGAGCATGAACCGTTTGTTTAAAACCAGGCAGCGGGTTTACGAACTGGGCGTATATGATTTTCTGCTGCTTTATTATAAATCTGTACTGCAAAACAAAGAATCGATTTATGAAACAAAATATGTTGCAGGGGCTGCAAATGATTAAATAACAGGCAGGCCATACTTGTGATAGTTAAAATAAAATAATGACAAGTGTCCCGGAACAATACTTTAACCTTCCCTACACAAATCACATTAAGCTTCCCATTAATCCGGGGAGCTTTTTGTTTTTACAAGGGTTAGGCCTTATTTCTTAATAAAAGTTTAACAGCAATTCAGGTATCTCGGCAACATTATAAATGTATTTTTGACGTTGCTTTGCCTGGGCTTTGCAGGCAGCTTTTAAACTATGGAAAGAAGATCAGCATTGAAAAATATAGGCGGCCTGCTCCTGGCGCCTTCATTAGCACTTGGTAATACAAAATCAGCAGCAAAGCCATCATTACGGATAGCGCATATTACCGATGTGCACCTGAAAGATAAGTTTGATGCCCCCGCCAGGTTTACCAGGTGCCTGTACCACCTGCAGCAGCAAACCCCAAAGGCTGATATGGTATTAAATGGCGGTGATATTGTTTTTGACATGAATAAGGAAAACATCGGCACCATTAATGATCAATGGAAGCTGGTGCAAAACATCATGAAAAATGAATGCAGCCTGCCTGTTCATTATTGTTTAGGCAATCATGATATCTGGTGGTACGAGGACGACAAAGGACAAGCCATCTACGGTAAAAAATATGCGCTTGATAAGCTCCAGCTTGTAAAGCCTTACTATAGCATGGTTAAAAACGGCTGGAAGATCATAGTGCTTGACAGCGTTCATTTGGATATTGATAATACCTGGTATATAGGCAAGCTGGGCGATGAGCAGTTTAACTGGCTTAGTGATGAACTGAAGGCTACTGATGCCGCTATGCCGGTGATGGTAATGTCGCACATACCGATATTGACCGCCTTGCTGATGATAGAGGATGATATTGTAAACAAGTGGACAATGCTTGGCGGCGATATGCATACTGATACCGCTAAAATCATCAATCTGTTTTACCAGCACCCCAACGTAAAGCTATGTTTAAGCGGGCACCTGCACATGCGCGATAAAGTGGTTTATAACAATGTTACCTACCTTTGTAACGGCGCAGTTTCGGGCGCATGGTGGGAAGGCAACCGCCGCGAAACAGCTCCTGGCTATGGTTTGATTGACCTGTATGCCGATGGTACTTTTGACGAAAAGTACGTAAATTATTAAAACATAAAAAGGGGCCGGCTAAATCAATAGCCTGCCCCATAGCATATATATGTTGGTTGTTTAGAGCTGGAGAATACTTTTAAACTTTTCGGCGTAATCATTAAGCTGGGCAAGTAATTGTCCGCTTAGTTCTTTTTGGTTACTGTTATGCGTAACAGCAACCATGTTATTGAGCAGTGTCATGCTGATCTGTACATCGCGCGGGCTTAACCGGCCTGTATCCTTTTGTAATTGATGGTAGTTATAATCAAGCTTATCAGTTAGGTAGCCGTTTACGCTTTTAATAAGTTTGTTGCCCAGTTTGGCATAATCGAGCTTGTAGGAGGTATCGGCCATTGTTATTTTACCCTGTGCTGCCATAAAATTGGGGTTGATATCTGGCATCACTTCTTCGTATTTATGCAGTGCGTTAAGCGCAAGGTTGGGATGGTCATCTTTTAATAACCCTGCCGACAGATCGGAAAAAGTTGATACCAGTTGCGGGTAAAATACCTGGGTTGATTGCTGGTCAAGATATTTGGCTGTTTTAAAATTGCCGAACTTAAACTTGTTCATCACATTGCTGTACATCACCAGGCTGTTTGTTTTTGAAAGCTGATCGCTCAGGGACGAATCAGTTTTAAAAGGCAGCATACGATAGGCAAACCCTTCCTGGTATAAATATGGCTGCAAGCCAATCATGCTTGACGGGCTGATTGATGTTGTAAAACAGATGGGGCGTTTCCAATCGTTATGTGCCAGGATATCTATCAACGCAAGGTTTTCTTTGGTGATGTATGCAGGTGGAAATTTCCATTTCATGGTATCCGTCAGCATGCCTTTTTGTTCGGGAGTGATAACCTTATTTTTCATTACATCCCCGGCATTAACCGCAAGCTTGAAGTTTTTGGTAGGCAGATAATTTTCTGTAGTTCCGTTGGTGTATTCAACCTGGGTACGTTTATCATCCGAGGTGATAAAATCAAATATATCTTTCACATCGGTATAGCCTGGTATTTTGGCGTCGTTATACCTGATCACGTCGCGGGTACCCAGCTTGTACTTATCAAAGTTCATGGTTATGGGCAGTGCGTCGGCCTGGTTTATTTTGCGTTGCATTTGCCTTACCGACCAATCGGCGCTTAGCAGGCTCAGGTTTACAATGCGCACATCTGGCCGGATGTTCTCTACTTCCTGGTCGTACCATAACGAGTAGGTTTCATTATCGCCCAAATCAAACAAAATAGCATTTTTAGGGCAGGACATCAGATAGTTGTAAGCCATATCATGCGCCGCCATTTTGGTTGAACGATCATGGTTTTTCCATTCTTTACTGGCCAGTAAAACAGGGCCAACAATGGAGCAGATAACAAAGGCCCCAATTGTTGCAAAGCGCGGATTGATCTTTTTAGGTACCAGGTCAATCAGCGCTATCAATCCTAAACCAATCCAAATGGCAAAAGCGTAAAACGAGCCCACGTATGAGTAATCGCGCTCACGAGGCTGTACCGATGGCTGGTTAACATATAATACAATAGCAATCCCTGTGAAAAAGAAAAGCAGCGTGATCACCAGTGCATCTTTTTTTCGCTTTTTGAAATGATAAAGCATCCCCAGTAAACCAACCACTAAAGGCAGGGCATAAAGCGGGGTATAGGTAACATTATTCAATATGGATTTTGGGGTGTTGGAAACGTTATTGAACAAACCCGATGTCCAGTTGCCGCCGATGCCGTTCATATTGGTTTGGCCTTCCATATCGTCATCATTATACCGGCCAACAAAGTTCCACATAAAATAGCGCCAGTACATCTGGTACATTTGCCAGCTGAACATCCACTTTAAATTATCCGAAAAAGTAGGAGTAGCTTTATCACTCAACTGCAGCCAGTCGCGGTAAAATTGCGCATCCTGGGCATAAGTAGTATTCTCCTCTGTCGACCACATGCGGGGCAAAATACTGGTGTGGTCATAAACGTAGTTGGGTTTGTTATAGGCAACCTCGTATTTGTTTTTGCCTTTGCGGTAAAGCGGCGTGCCGTCGGTAACATCGGTTATTTTGGCGTCAAAATAAGGGCCGTTAAGTAATGGCGTTTCACCGTATTGGGTACGGTTAAGGTACTCATACATGGTAAAAGCATCGCTGGGGTGGGAGTTGTTAAGGTTGGTACCTGCCGATGCCCTGATCGGGATATAAACAAATGAGCTGTAACCGAAGTAAACAAACACAATGCAAAGCAGGCTTACATTTAAAAAATGTTTCCCTGTGCGGATGCTATACCGGATCCCGGCAACGAGCAAGCCGATGATCAACAGAAAAAAGAACAAGGCACCGCTGCCAAAACCAAGGCCAAGTGTATTCACAAAGAACAGATCGAACCGGGCGGCGAGACCGATGGAATATCCCCTGATGCCAAACTGAACAAAGGCCAGGATCAGGATGCTTATCGCAAATGCTATAAGCCCGCTTTTAACATTGATTTTTTTATGCCTGCGGAAGTAATATACCATAACCAGGGCCGGTATAGTTAACAAATTTAACAGGTGAATACCAATAGAAAGACCAATTACATAGGCTATAAAAACCAGCCATCTGTCGGCACGTGGCTCATCGGCTACAGCATCCCACTTTAAAATAGCCCAGAACACCACAGCAGTACATAACGACGACCAGGCAAAAACAATGGTTTCCACAGCCGAAAACCAAAAGGTATCGGTAAAGGTAAATGCAAGGGCGCCGGTTAAACCGGCACCCATAATTTGTAAGGTTTGGGTTGTATTAACAGGGGTATATTTAATAGCAAGCAGTTTTTTGGCAAGGGCGGTTATGCTCCAAAACAAAAACATAATGGTAGCCCCACTGGCCAGTGCCGAACCAAGATTGGTAAAGTAGGCAACTTTAGTCCTGTCGCCCATTGAGAGCAGGGAGAAAGCTTTGCCTATCATGGCAAAAAGGGGATAACCTGGTTGATGCGATACCTGGAGTTTATAGGCGCAGGAAATGAATTCACCACAATCCCAAAAACTTACAGAGGGCTCTAAAGTAAAGATGTAAGTTAAGGATGCAAGGGTAAAACAAAGCCAGCCCAAAAGGTTGTTGATCTTGTTGTAGCTCATGATAAAGTGTAAAGTTTTTTCAAATTGTTAATACCAAATTAGGGCTTAAAATTGGTAACGTATTGAAATTTAACACTTTTAACATTTGTTAACACTTAGAGGGTTGAAGTGTTAAATGAGTGTTAAAACAAACCCTTCCCCCAAATAAGCGTTAAGCATAAGTGATTTTTTATTCAGAAGCTTAACGTTTGTTTTATGAAGATAGAAAAGTTTTATGACCAGGCATATATTTGGATGCTCCGTTATGGGCCGGGGTTTTTAGTAGGGTTAGTAGTTTTATTTGTTGGCTTATGGTTTATTAACCTGCTGCTTAAATGGTGGCGGGCGCATATGGAAAAAAAGGAAATAGACCCCACCATAAAACCATTTTTGCAGAGCCTTGTGGGTGTAGTGCTGCGTGTACTGCTGATATTAGGCGTAGTGCAGATCATGGGGGTTTCCATTACGCTGTTTACCGCATTGGTTGGTGCTTTTGGTGTGGCTGCCGGTTTGGCACTATCGGGGACGCTGCAAAATTTTGCCAGTGGTGTGCTCATCCTGCTGCTTAAACCTTTTGTTGTAGGTGATAACATCATAGCCCAGGGCCTTGAAGGGACAGTAACTGCTATCCAGATCTTTTATACCATTGTAAAAACCTTTGATAACCGGATAGTTATCGTGCCAAACAGTAAACTATCAAATGAAGTGATCATTAACATCAGCAGAGAAGGGACGCGCAGGCTGGATATTGAACTGAAGTTTACCAATAATATCGATTTTAATGAGGTGAAATCGGTTATCAACTCCGCCATCGACAAATCAAAAAATATCCTGGAGGCTCCCGACCGAAGGATTGGCATTGCCGGATTGGATCCTGATGGCTACAGGGTAGGGGTTAATGTGTGGGTTCATGCACATGGTTTTCAGGATACTAAACTGGCCGTTCAGGAAAATATTTTACAGGATATAAAATCGGCAGGGATAAAGATCCCCGGTTTATAAAAACGTATGCAGTATGGAAAATTTAGAAAATAAGATCACAGTGATTGTTGAAACGCCAAGGGGCAGCGGGCACAAGTATAATTATGAAACTGCCACAAACCAGTTTAAGCTTAAAAAGCTGTTACCGGCGGGGATGGTTTTTCCTTTTGATTTTGGTTTTATACCAAATACAATTGGTGGTGATGGTGATCCGCTGGATGTGCTGGTCATATCTGAAATAGGTACATTTCCGGGATGCGTGATAGATTGCCGGCTGATAGGGGCTTTTAAGGTAGAACAAACGAGCCCTGATGGAAAGCGTTACCGAAACGACAGATTTTTGGCAGTACCCGAAGTGTCAAAGATTTTTATCGGTTTGCATGATGCGGCGCAACTGCCGCCAAGTTTGGTAGACCAAATAGAAGCATTTTTCACCAATTACAACCGCCTGGAATCTAAAGAATTTAATTTGATGGAACGCCTTGGGGCAGAGGGCGCTATGGAGCTTGTTAACAATGCAATTACCAGCTACGAATAGTTTTAGGGCAATTTTATAAAACTCAATTGCACCTGGCTTGTATTTACTATGTTAACATTGTTGAATTTAATATAGCTATTATGAAAGCTCAACAGGATTTTAAGAATAACATTAAACTGCCACAGCTTTTCTCGCTTCGGCTTCATCACGGCTCATCTGTTTAATATGCTCCCGGTGGTTCATACCCCATTCACGCATTTCATTAATAACATTGCTCAGAGAATCAGCATAATCTGTCCGTTCATAAATTACAGTTACCGGTGTAGTGTCATAAACAGTCCTTTTAATAAAACCATTTAATTCAAGGTCGCGCAGTTCTTTGGAAAGTACTTTAGGAGTGATGCTTTCCAGTTCACGCTGAAGTTCCTTAAATCTTTTCGGACCGGTCATCAAGCTTACCAGCATGGGTAACTTCCATTTGCCGTTTACCACGTAAAGGGTATCACGTACCGCGTTTACAGCAGCATTGCAGGCTTCTTTTGTATGAATGATTGGTTTGTTGTTCATGCTTGCTATCCTTAAAGATACCAGTATCCTTTAGGATAGTAGTATCTTTTTGATAGCAAAGATAATTAAGTTTGCAGCAAATAATCAACAATAAATGAAAACTACTAAGATCTTTTACTGGGTACTGACAGCTATTGTAGCATTGATGATGGCCTTTTCATGCTACTCCTATTTATCAAAACCCGAAATGGCTGCCGCCTTTCACCATTTAGGTTTCCCCGATTACTTCCGTGTTGAACTGGCAATAGCCAAACTTATTGGAGCTGTGATATTATTAGTACCGGTAGCCGCAAGATTAAAAGAATGGGCCTACGCCGGGTTTACCATAGTTTTTGTTTCGGCCTTTATAGCGCATACTGTATCGGGCGATCCGGTGGCCAACCGGGTTATGCCGCTGGTGTTTTTGGTAATTTTGGGAGGATCGTATTTTCTCTATCACAAAAGAATAGAACCAGGTAAGTAGTATTAATAAATTAGGAGATGGCAAAATAAGAGAATTTACAAATGAATAGCTCTGTTCTGATTATCGTAGCTTTCTTCTAAAAATAACTTTTTCAATTTTGCACGGAAAGGTTTTACCAGATGAAGTAAAATATAACCACCTCAAACGGACTACTTCCGCCAGTCGTTCCGAAGGACTTTTACTTAGCCAAAATTCTACATCAAGATGATCTTCATCTTCTTTAAGAACATGGCGAAATGATAAAGCTATTTTTCTTTTATGTGTCATTAATGTTTCTTAATGAGGAAACTCAATATACAGGTTTATTGTGAGTTAGAAAAGGACCTTTACCGATTGATTTGCTGCTTAAGCCGGGTCGATTTTGGCTAAAGCTCCCTCTGGTTTCTAAATACATCCGTCGGTTAAAACCGACGGCAATGAAGCCTTTATTTTGTAGCAATTTTACTATATATCTAATTTATTAAGATGGTTCTTATTTGCATCTTAAGGTAAAGTAATACTTATCCAAGTAAATGTTTTTTGAAGATTTGCAAATTTCATTGCCGTCGGTTTTAACCGACGGTTAAAGTATAAACAGACAATCGGCTTTAGCCAAAATCGATAAGCGGTATCAACTAAGTAAGTTTATTTTCTTACGGTACCAGCAATTTCTCAAACGCAGTACTATCTCCCTTAAAAACATTGAAATCCACAACGTGGTTAATGCCGTTAACATGGGCCTTATCCGAGTGCTGCCAGAATTTCCAGTTGGTTTTATTTGATACAAGCAGTTTGGGCTGATAGTAATGAGCTATCCACAGCGTATAGCCATCAAAATAACCTTCCAGGTAATCCTGGTAAAATTTAAGGTTGGTGTAAATGATGGGCTTGATACCCGTACGGGTTTCAATGGTTTTGATGAAACTTTCCAGTTGCTCGCGCATTTTTTCGGGACTGGTTTTATATAACCGTTCCACATCCACCACCATGGGCAGGTCGCCCTTTTCAGTTTTTACGGTTTGCAGGAAAAACTTGGCTTGCCATACCCCGCTTTTTTGCGGCAGAAAAAAATGGTAAGCGCCGCACATGATCCCGGCTTTTGGAGCTTCGCGCCAGTTGCGCTGAAAGTACGGGTCCACACTTAATACACCTTCCGTAGCTTTTATAAATGCAAAGCTGATATGAACATCGCCCTCGCGCATGGCCTTTACCTGTTTCCAGTTGATGCGGCCCTGGTACGATGATACATCAATACCATATACCGAATAACCGTCAGGAATATGGATAGCAAAGTTTTTGTATTTGCGGTAGTGGGTATCCTCGCCTGCATCCATGATCCATCGCCAGGTGGCGCTGCCGAATTTTAAAATATAGCCATAATAAAATGGGGAGAGCAGGATGAGTAGCAAAGCGCCTATAGCCACTATCCACTGAGTGGAAAAAACAGCCTGCTGTTTTGCTTTGACTGCCGGTTTTTTACGGGCGGGCGCTTTCTTTTTTACAAGTGTTTTCTTTTCAGGAGCAGGCACGGGGTAAAATTACGAAACGAACCCGGATTTGGGTAGATTTTTCGGATTCCCCGGATTTTCTTAGCTCATTTTGGTTTTACTTGAGGAAATTGCCTGAGTAGCGTGCAAATCAAAATCTCCTAAATCCGGAAAATTCCCCCAAATCCAGGTTCAGGTTTTGACATTTCCTTAACAAAACAATTTCTATATTTGTAAGGTAAACTTACAAGTTTAACTGATTAAATTTATGAGTGAAGAAAAAGAAGTCCAACTGGCGTCCGAATTGAGGTTTGTCATTGGCCGGTTGAGTAAAAAGATCAAAAAGACTTCGGCCACTGCCGAAAGGCTTTCACTTACGGAGCGGTCAACCATGGCACTGATATTTCAGCATGAAGAAATCCTGCCTAATGAGCTGGCCGCTATGGAGAAGATCACTACGCAATCCATGTCACAAATCCTGAGTAACCTGCTTAACCTCGGACTGATCAAAAGGCGCATCTCTGAGCTGGATAAACGCAAGGTGATCATTTCACTTTCGGAGGAAGGGATCAGTCTTATTCATAAATCAAGAAGTGAAAAAGACGAATGGCTTAACCGGGCGCTTGACGCTACCTGCACTGCCGAAGAGCAGGAGACCCTGAAAAAAGCGCTTGCCCCATTGACCAAACTGCTGGAGTTTGAATAATAAAATTGACAGAAGAGATAAGAGACAGATGAGTAAAATAAGCACATTCAACGCTTTTAAAAGCCGCAACTACAGGTTGTATTTTACGGGGCAATCCGTTTCATTATTAGGCACCTGGATGCAGAAAACCGCAGTAAGCTGGGTGATCTATTCGCAAACCCACTCCAAGTTTATGCTTGGACTAACTTTGTTTGCCAGCCTGTTCCCGTCGTTCCTGTTTTCGTTTTTGGGCGGTGTAGTGTCCGACAGGTATAACCGCTTTAAAGTGCTGCTATTTACCCAGGTGGCGTCAATGGTACAGGCCATTTTGCTTACCGCGCTGGTGTTTTTTGGCTATTATTCGGTTTGGGCAATTATGGCTTTGACCGCCGTATTGGGGCTTATCAATGCATTTGATGTGCCTGCCCGCCAGTCGCTGGTTTATGAAATGGTTGACGATAAGGCCGACTTGCCCAATGCATTGGCCCTTAACTCGTCGATGGTGAACCTGTCGCGGCTGATAGGGCCGGGGATTGCCGGACTAATACTTGAAAAATTTGGCGATTCGGTTTGTTTTGGCGCCAACGCAGTAAGTTTTATCGCTGTAATAGGCTCATTGCTCATGATGCGTTTGCCAAAAGCCGTTGTTAAGCCTCATGGTAAAAACGTATTGGCTGATTTGAAGGATGGCTTTGAATATATTCAAAATACCCCCGTTATTAAGTTTGTACTGCTGATGCTGGCCTCTGTAAGCTTATTTGTACTGCCTTTCAGTACGCTGATTCCGGTTTATGCCAAGGATATTTTTAAAGGCACTGCATCAACATTTGGGGTTATAGATAGCGTGATAGGGCTTGGCGCTTTTGGCGGTGGGATTTTCCTGGCTTCGCTGAGCGCCGGTACTGATCTGAAAAAGATCCTCGCTATTAACACGCTGGTGTTTGGGGTGGGGCTGATCGTGTTTTCGCATATGCATAATTATCCTGTTGCGCTATTGTTTGCTGCCATTACCGGTTTCGGTATGATGTCGCAGATCACCATCGGCAATACCATTATTCAAACTACGGCAAGTCCCGAAATGCGTGGCCGGGTGATCAGCTTTTATGCGATGGCCTTTTTTGGGATGCAGCCGCTTGGCGGTCTGCTTATCGGCGCGGTTTCACAAAAGATAGGTGTACCAGATACCGTTATGGCCGAAGGTATGGTAGCGCTGCTTTTGGGCATTATACATTTTAGTTTTTTAAGGCGCAACAGGCTCAAAAAAGAAGCCATGGTAGCGCTGCAACAACACCCCGCCGAAGTAATTTCTTAAACATTAAACAATCAAATTACCATGATAACTACAATTGATCAAAACACAGCGCTTGTACTGATAGACTTGCAAAAATATATCGTGCAACTATCATGCGCACATCCTATGGCCGGTATCCTTGAAAAATCGGCCCAACTGGTTGAAGCTTTCCGTAAAGCCGGTAAACCTATTGTTATTGTTCATGTGGAGCCAACCGGTGCCGCATTCAAAACAAGAAAAAACGCCGAAGGTCACAGCATGACCGAACTCCCTGCCGACTGGAGTGAAATAGCCGCCGAAATAAAAACCGAACCAACAGATATTTTTATCACCAAGAAAAGCTGGGGTGCTTTTTATAATACAGGTTTGCATGAAGAACTGCAAAAAAGGGGCATTACACAAATTGTACTGGCCGGCGTAGCAACAAGCATAGGCGTGGAAGGTACTGCCCGTTCAGCCAATGAGTTCGCCTACAATATCGCCTTTGCAAGCGATGCCATGACCGATATGTTTGCCGAAGCGCATGACCACAGTTTCAAATACATTTTCCCGAGGATAGGCGAGGTAGGTACTACTGCCGAAATTATTGAGAAGATGGGGTAGTTTTACTGATCAAGAGTGCCCGTTGCAATGGGCACTCTTGATCAATAAAAAAATTGGCTGACAGGAAATGATTTTTGTGAGAAGAAGTATATAAACATTACTTTTACCAAAGTATTTTATCCAATTAACTTAACCTTCTCACAAAAAATGAATATACCCATTACAAAGCGCATTGCTATTGGCTCTTTTCTGCTTTACGCATTTTTTTCTTTTTATGCATGTTCTAAAAAAGATAATACTCCGCCTCCTGTTGATCCAACACCTAAGATTGCTATAACATCTCTGAGTACCGATTCTGGTGTGTATAACGCATCTGTCACCATAGTAGGTACAGGTTTTAGCAACATTATGGCAAACGATAAGGTGTTTTTTAATGGCAAGCCTGCAACTATAACAACCGCTACTGCAACACAACTAATAGTTTTGGTACCTTTAAGTGCCGGGACGGGGAAAGTAAGCGTAAAAGTAAATGACGGAACAGAAGTTTTCGGATCTGTTTTTAATTATAAAGCATCATGGATAACAAGTGTTTTTGCCGGCAGCGGTGCGCCTGGATTTAAAGACGGTACCGGAACTGAAGCTACATTTGATCAACCCGTAGGTATCACCATTGATGGCAGCAGCAATTTATATGTGACAGAACAGGGCAATAATGCTGTTAGAAAAATATCAACCGATGGTAAAGTAACTACCATTGCGGGTAATGGAACTACAGGTTCGGTAAATGGTAAAGGATCGGCTGCTACTTTTTATCACCCCGCCGGCATAAGGGCTGGTAATGATGGAAGCTTATATTTAGCGGATTATGCAAATAACCTTATTCGTAAGATTGACGCATCCGGGAATGTAACAACTCTGGCAGGTACTGGAGCCATAGGTTTTGATAATGGAAATGCTTCAAAAGCGTCGTTTACTGGGCCAACGGATTTGGTGCTTAACAGCACAGGAGATGTATTTGTAGCTGATTATGTCAATGAAGCCATCAGGAAAATATCTAAAGGCGGAATAGTTAGTACATTTTCAAAAAGTTTGATTCCCGGAGTTGATGACCATATTCACGGTTTTTATTTTCCTTCAGGCTTAACCATTGATCAAAGTGACAATATTTATGTAGTTGTTAATTATAATATTAAAAAAATAACGCCGTCGGGCGTAATATCAGCCTTTGCGGGTAATGGTTTGCAAGGTGTTGTTAACGGAAAGGGAAATAAGGCAGGGTTTTACGCACCATACATGTTAACGATTGATAAGAGCGGTGATTTTTATGTCACTGATGGCAATCAAGTTAGAAAAATAGATAAAGATATTAATGTAACGGTTTTTGCCGGATTGCAGGCATCAGGTGCGGTTAATGGTGCTGCTAATGCATCGAGTTTTAATTATTTAATAGGAATTGTAACGGATAAAGAAGGAAGCGTGTATGTAGCTGATACTAAAAACAACCAAATTCGGAAAATAGCATTTCAATAGTCGATTTTTATTGATGTTTTTGGGGATTTTTATTATCATGAATAAATGACTGTCTTTAAAAACAAAAGGACCAATTTATAATTACAATAGTTGTATATTTTGCTGTTATGTATTAGCAAAGCAACAAATCGCCTATGAAAAAAATCTCCCCGCTTAAATTCCTGGTAGTTTTAGTTCATTTGCAGGGCTTGTTTATTTGCTTTACAAATAAGGCATTTGCCCAGGCCGATTCGGCAAAGATAACTGTAAATAGCCCGGCGTTTATTCCCCCGGCTGTTCAGCGCTGGGACGATCGTGTGATGATCGATCTGCAAAATCAGCGTACACCCGGGCAGACCGGTTTTTTCATGTTTCTGAGTAAAAATGTTTTGTATGGCGACATTGGTATTCCTGCCGGGTTGTTAGTGGGCGGCGTTATAAGTAATAATAAAGAAATGCGACAAAATGCAGGTTATGTGGCCAGCAGTACGGCAGTATCGTACGGTTTTATGCTGCTGATCAAACACCTGGTTAAGCGTCCGCGTCCGTTTATTCAAAATATCAATATTACCCCGGTTTACAGGGCCAGCGGTACCTCTTTCCCATCAGGGCATACTTCATCAAGCTTTGCTACGGCAACGGCTTTATCGGTAGCTTATCCTAAATGGTATGTGATAGCGCCGTCTTTCTTCTGGGCAGGGGCTACAAGTTATTCAAGGATGTACCTTGGCGTACATTATCCTACAGATGTGGCGGCAGGGTTGACTTTGGGGGTAGGAAGTGCGGCAGCAATGTCGTTTTTGAAGAAGTAGGGGGAGGGATTCTTTAACACTGAAAATGATTTAGTTGTAATTTAATCGGTATCTTCATTCACCAATTACCAAATATATGATTGCCATACTTGATTTATTGTTCGGGTTACTACTCACCGACTGGAAGCGATTGCGGAAGCTGAGATGGAACAGACATCTTGACGCCAAATGACAGCGAAAGAAATACAATCCAACTTCATAAAAAATTATTTAAAGCCAACATTAAAAAAGTATGCATATAAAACCAGCGGACAAACATGGTGGAAAGATAAAGGTGAATTTTATATTTTAATTAACTTACAGAATTACTCGTGGAATGGCAAGGAACGAGTTGATTTCTGCTTCAATATTGGAATAGTAGTTAAAAGGGATAGCATTGCTGATAAAAACCCTACTGTTCACGATCTTACAGTTTACCTTAGGGAAGGGTTTTATTTGCCCGATCAAAGAAAAGAGTATCTATATAGAAATAAGTCGGGTTATACTTTGACAAATGACGTAATTCAGAATGAATTTTTATCGGAAATAGAAATAGATTTCGAGCAATATATTTTACCCTATCTTGAAAATCTGCAAACATTAAGAGATTGCCTGTATAGTTTTGGAGAGATTGCTTTTTGGGGAGAGAAACTAAGAGAGGCAATAAACGATATTGAAAAAAAATAGCAGATTGTCGCTTGAAAAAGTGCACGAGTTTGCCTCTCGTTTTATCGGAAGTTATAGCAGATACAAAAAGATTTGAGTTGTCTGGAATTTTGTATAATGTAGATGCGCTTTTGTCTTTGATGCGCAGATATTCAATAAAAATTCCGGTATCAATTACCATTTCGGGGAGTTGAAATTTTCAAATGCTTTTTTTGTCTCATCAAAAACTTTCAGATCTTCTTCACTCCAGTAGGATGCCTGCAATATTTTTTTCTTGTAGTCAGATACCGATGATTGGGATGCCTGTTGAATAGTTACACCTAATTCCTTAAGTATTTGTTTAACAACAGTACTTTTATTATCAGGGATATTTATAACCAAGGTCTCCATATAACAAATTTACAATTTATTCGATATAATAAAAAGTCTGTTAAATATCAAAGCCTCCCGTTTTACCGGAAGGCTTTCCAAAATAATGTTTTCCTACAAGGGCTCGAACCTCAATCTTCAGAGCCAGAATCTGACGTGCTACCATTACACCATAGGAAAATAACAGAACATCTGCACCACTAAAGAGGGGGCTATTTTGTTCACTGCAAATATATCAATTATGCAAATTGGTGTAAACCCAATTTAAAAAAAAGCCGTAGCTCATTTAACTGAACTGCGGCTTTTTTACAGTAGGATTATTTGCGGATTAGTCCTCATTTACGAACGAGCGCAGCATCCAGGTATTTTTTTCGTTGAACTGCATGAAACGGTTAATCATATCATTGGTGCCATCGTCACCGGCATCCGCAGTGATATCCAGTATCTCGCGTTCCATTTTAATTAATGCAGCCAAATCATCAATAATGGCCTTCACCATCAGGGTATCTTTTAAGCCAATGGTTTGGATCTCTTTGATGCTTGATGTTTCAATATAATCTTTAAATGTGCTGATAGGAGGTTTGCCAAGGCTCAGGATCCTTTCGGCAAGCTCATCAATAGTAACAAGGGCTGCGGTGTACAGTTCTTCAAATTTCAGGTGCAGGGTAAAAAAGCTTGCGCCTTTAACATTCCAGTGGCAGCCGCGTAGTTTTTGGTAATGGATATGGTAATTGGCCAGCAGGTCATTCAGGTGGTCAACTACAGGTTTTACTTTAACTTCTTCGAGGCTTATTTCTTTAGCGTCCATAAATAAATGTGATGTTTTTAAGTGTAACATGCCGTTAAGGGCAATGTTTGGTAAAGATAAACAGTTTTGATTTTAATGAGCATATTTGCAGTCTTTATGACCCCGATTTTACCCTTCATCAGCAAAATTTACCAGGCCCCGGTTTGGCGTATGGAAATTGACGAAAGCAGTCAAACGCTGTTCCTCGAAATCAGGGATCATGAAGCTAAACAGGTAAGTTTTTCGGCCCTCAGCCTGCAAAACGGCGATACTTATTTTGAAGGTTTAACCACGCCCGAGCGCTGGCTTACCGGTATCGAAGCGGTGTATAACGGTGTATTGCTGCTGCACAATTACCAATCGGCCACAGGGCCGGTACATAAAGGCTTAACGGCTATTGACGGTACATCGGGTAAAGAGTTGTGGAGCAATTTTACTTTAGCCTTTGATCATCTTTCAGTAAATGGCCCTGTAGTTTATAACACCCAGTTACAGCCAAAGAAATTATTTTTAATTGATGTTAAAACAGGCAATACACTAAGGGGGCATGAGCCGGTGCTTGATCAGCCACAGTATAACCAGATCATCAGCCCTGAACTTGTGCCAGCAGCGGAGGTAAATAATTTATATTTACCGCTCAGCGTACATGCAAATGCGGTTCATTATATCAGCTACAATAGTTTCAGAATTGTATCTTTGCACACGCTTTTGCAGGAGCATCTTGAACAGCACTTGTTTATATTTAACGAGGAGGGTACCCTTTTGTATCACGATTTGTTAAATAACGCTATACAAAAAATGCAACCCGAGGCGTTTGTACTACATAATAATCAGCTCATCTATTTAAAAAACAGATCGGGCTTAATAGTGTTGAACTTGTAAATTACTGTATTATAATTTATTATGAAATTTAAGATTTTATTATTGGTCACTCCTTTACTTACATTCTCTATATCCGTTTTTGCAAATCCACTCGTCGATTCAATAGGTGTTGAAAACCTTAACGGCAAAAAAGTGATTGTTCACAAGCTTGATCCCAAAGATAATTACTACTCTATAGGCCGCCGTTATAACGTTAGCCCAAAAGCTATTATACAGTTTAACAATAACGCGCCCCTTAAAATTGGCGGTATTGTAAAAGTGCCTACCGAACTACCTTTTTCGGGCGAAGCAGCTACGCAGCCTGCTGTAACCGCACCTGCAAAACAAGTTGTGACAACTCCTGCACCTGTGCAACAAAAAACGGTTACACAAGCTCCCGTTCAGCAAAACAAACCACAGGTACAGCCCCCTGTTAGCTCACCTGCCCCTGTATCTCAAACTGTTGCAAACAAACCGCAACAAGCCGCTGCCGATACCGTTAAAAAAATCAGCATGCTTAACGTGCAGCAATATAAAGTATCAGCAGGGGAGACCTTGTTTTCTATTGCCAAGCGTTTTAATACTTCGGTAGATGATATCAAATCGCTTAATAAATTAAGCTCTGATTCGTTGAACCCAGGCCAGGTAATTAATGTACGCACTGGCTTACCTCCGGAGGAAGCTAAACAACCTGTAATGCAGCGCGATTCAACTTCAGTGGCTGCTCAACCTGATACAACCGGCGGCGATCATGGTAAAGCCAACCGTTTTGGCCTGTACGAAAAAATTGAGAAAGGTGTTGCCACCTGGATGGATGATGCCGGTTTAGACCCTAAAAAGGAATTGGTACTGCACCGTACAGCACCTATAGGCACCATTATTAAAATTACCAACCCAATGAACAATCATACCACCTTTGCAAAGGTTGTTGGCCGTTTTACCGATAACGAGTCAAACAAAAATGTTCTGATCATCATGACCAAGAACACTGCCGATGCTTTAGGTGCTTTAGATAAACGTTTCCAGGTAAATATCAGCTACGGTAGCCCGAATGAATAAACCTTATATTATTGGAATTGCCGGCGGAAGCGGATCGGGCAAAACCTTTTTTTTGAAGTGCTTTTTAGAACATTTTACTGCCGAAGAGGTAAGCCTCGTATCGCAGGATGATTATTACATCCCGGTAGCACATAACATGACCAAGGAGGAGAACAGGTTATACAACTTTGATCTTCCCTCAACTATTGATCATGAACATTTTCAGCAGGATATCAGTAAGCTTTTAAATAAGCAGGCTATCCTGAAACAGGAATATACTTTTAACAATCCTGATGCTATCCCTAAAATGATAGAGATCAGGCCAGCACCTATTTTGATAGTGGAGGGCTTGTTCATTCTGCATTTTAAAGATATTTCCGAACTGTTGGATCTTAAGGTTTTTATCGATGCTGATGAAGACGTTGCCTTGCAGCGGCGCCTTAAACGCGACCTGATAGAGCGCGGCTACTCGCACGATGATGTGATGTATAAATGGATCAATCACGTTGTACCTGCTTATAAAGAATACCTGCTGCCCTACAAAGATGAATGCGACCGCGTGATCACAAACAATACCCACGTTGCTGAGGATATCATGGTGATAACCGAAGAGATCTCGGCCGATTTGAGGAAACGTTTGTTTTAAGGCTGATGGTCTAAAATCTCTTTTAGTGCTTTGTCATAATCGGCCCGGGTAATAACCCCGGCATCAAATTGCTTTTGCACTTCATGGAGCCTCAGGGCTTTTTCGGTAGTATAGCCCGGATAGCCTGCTTTATAGTAACTTAAGGGTTCTTTTTCTTTTTCAAACGACCAGATAAGCGCCCAGATCCAGCCGATGATTGTCCAGCCTAAAAATAGGTTTAACAGGAATATTGATTTAAAATCGGCCTTTTCACGTGCAATTATAGCAGGTATGAAATATAGCAGCGCGGATATTACCATGCCCATCATTCCGAATATACCAAACATAAATTCCATAGTTTAAAGATAGGATTTGTTTAAAGTATGATGAAACGCTGGGCGAAGTTTAGCGATAGCGTAACTTCGTCCAATAAAGGTTTAGTAAAACCAACCGTCATTGCGAGGTACGAAGCAATCGCGAACTGTACAAAGGGACTTGCTTAGCCACTCTGCAAGTCGGGGATTGCTTCGTACCTCGCAATGACGGTTGAGTAATAAGTTAAACCGCTATCTCCGGCACATCTCCCTCAACAATAAGTTTGCCTGCCGTGGCCTGTTTAATTTCCTCAACACTTACTCC
Source organism: Mucilaginibacter angelicae (assembly GCF_042434235.1). Lineage (NCBI taxonomy): Bacteria > Pseudomonadati > Bacteroidota > Sphingobacteriia > Sphingobacteriales > Sphingobacteriaceae > Mucilaginibacter > Mucilaginibacter angelicae. Next base: position 42,902 of record NZ_JBHLTS010000018.1, read on the forward strand.
AGGGGCACGCTCTATGAGTTTGAAACCACCTTCTGGCAAAACGTCGAATACGCCAAGCTCGGTTACGATTTTTTTAACGCAGTGTACGCCGGTTAAGGGCAGGGTGCATTGGGGCAGCAGCTTTGATTCGCCTGCTTTGTTTACGTGCTGCATGGCTACAATGATATTTTCGGCCGATGCTACCAGGTCCATAGCGCCGCCCATGCCTTTAACCATTTTACCGGGGATTTTCCAGTTGGCGATATCCCCGTTTTCGGATACTTCCATGGCGCCAAGAATGGTGAGGTTTACCTTTTTAGCCCGGATCATCCCAAAACTCATGGCCGAATCAAATATGGCCGAGCCAGGCAGCATGGTAATGGTTTGCTTGCCGGCGTTAATGGTGTCCGGGTCTTCCTCTCCCTCAAAAGGGAAGGGGCCCATACCTAATAAGCCATTTTCTGATTGTAACACTACATCCATGGTATCCGGGATATAGTTGGCTACTAATGTAGGTATGCCAATGCCAAGGTTAACATAGTAACCGTCTTTTATTTCTTTTGCAATTCGCTTTGCGATGCCTTGTTTGTCTAACATACATTCAATTTGAAAATGTTTTAACTCCTCCCGTCATTGCGAGGTACGAAGCAATCCCCAACAAGCAGAGCGGCTAAGCAAGTCCCTCTGTACAGTTCGCGATTGCTTCGTACCTCGCAATGACGTGGTGGTTAAGTGTCATTTAATTTTTACTCCTTACCGTTGCGTGCTCTATCCTTTTCTCATAATTAACACCCTTAAAAATCCTATGCACATAAATGCCCGGTGTATGGATATGATCCGGATCAAGTTCGCCGGGTTGTACCAATTCTTCTACTTCGGCAATAGTTATTTTACCGGCCATGGCCATTACGGGGTTAAAGTTGCGTGCGGTCGACCTGTATACGAGGTTACCCATCGTATCGCCTTTCCAGGCTTTTACAATAGCAAAATCAGCATCAAAGGCCATCTCCATTAAATAATCCTTACCGTTAAAATTGCGTACTTCTTTGCCTTCGGCCACTTCGGTACCAATGCCTGCGGGGGTAAATATGGCGGGCATACCATAACCGGCAGCCATACAGCGGGTGGCCAGCGTACCCTGCGGTATCAGCTCCACCTCCAGTTCGCCGCTTAATAGCTGGCGTTCAAACTCAGCGTTTTCACCTACGTATGATGATATCATTTTTTTTACCTGGCGCTGTTTCAGCATCAGGCCGATGCCAAAGTCATCAACCCCGGCGTTGTTGGAGATACAGGTGAGTTGCTTAACCCCCTTTTTTACCAGTGCGGCAATACAATTCTCGGGCAATCCGCATAAACCAAAGCCACCCAGCATGAGGGTCATACCATCGGTAATGTCGCGGATGGCCTCATCGGCACCACTAACTACTTTATTCATATATTATAATTGGTTGTTATAAAAATAAGTAAAATAAGCCTAAAGCTTATTGTTATGTAGATAACTAATTAGGATGGATTTGTGTTTTATGGATGTAGGGGATATTATTTGATTTGGGTTGCCGAATAAGGTTGATTTGGACAATCGTGGCCACAAGTCAACTCCGCACAATCCAGCACACAAGACTTGCGCCAAGGAGGGGGAAATAAACAGCGAACTAATATTCAAGGCCCTGAATGAGCCGCAGGCCAGCAAAAGATAAGGGGGGGTAGACTAAACTTTATGTCATTGCGAGGAGCGAGTAGGAATGAGCCTTGGGGCGACGTGGCAATCTCGTAGCCATGCCAACGGCTGTGCATGTTTACCCTGTATAGCTACGAGATTGCCGCGCTATCGCTCGCAATGACATATTTTTATTAACTTTTACCTACCATTTAACCGTCTTCTCCAAAAAGGAGATCAGGTCATCGGCCATCGCCTGTTGTTCTTTTAAACTTGGGTGACCTGGAGTGTTTTTGTAAGGAATAAGATGGGTGTAAATTTCCTTATCATTTAAAGCGGCGACCGCTTTTTCAATATATCCCGGCCAGGGTGAACCTGCTTTGGTTGCATCCATACTGCCCAGCGCACAAACGATCTGTGCTTTGGGGTAAACCTTACGGATGCTTTTTACAAACTCTTTATAAGCTTTAATAATTTGGTCGGGCTCGGGTGCCTTATTGCCGAAGCGCTCTTTAAACTGCGGATTGTTAGGCTGATTTACAATCCACGAATCATTCTGGAACAGGTTGATCACCACAACATCTGGCGTATATTTTTTGAAATCCCAGATACTGGTAGGATCTGTAGGATCGAGGCGGTTATACATTTCGGGCATGATGAGCGGGAACCAGCTCACTGTAATGCCAATACCGCTTTTTGAGGTACAAACATATTGCGCATCAAAGTGGCGGGCGGTTAGGGCCGCATAGCTCAGGTAGCCGTTTTCGTAAGGGGCGCCGCCGCGATCCTGCCCGGTAGTATCTTCATCGGCATAGCCGCAGGTAATAGAATTGCCGAAAAATTCGATCTTGCGTTTTTTAGCTTCCGGTGGAGGTAGGGCGGCGGCATCTTTCGCTAAAGTAAACTGGTAAAAAAGGGTTTTGCCTTTATCCCATTCGGTGCGTTTAAAAAGCTCAAGGGTATGCTTACCGGCAGGCAGGTTTTCGGCAAGGGTATAGGCCTGTTTGGTATTATCAGGGTGGATGGTATTGATCACTTTATCATCAACTATGATGGTATAATAGTTTTCGCCGCGTTCGTCCTGCATCAGGGCTGATACCCCGGTTCCGTTAAAGTTGATCTTTAATGACGTGCCTGTCCAGTACAGTTCGGCTGCTCCATCGCTTTGATTGATCCTGCCGGTGTAGCGGATGCGTTGATCTGTGCTTCTAAGTATAACGCTTTGGGCATTACAGCTATTTATTGAGCCGGTAAATGCAATGAAAAGTATAAGAAAATATAGCTTGCGCATTTTATAAGTAAGCATTAAGGTTTGCCTGGCTTAAAAATAGGAAATTATGCTAAATTAATGCAGCCAAAATCCCCTCTTGAGAGTATATGCCCTAAAATTGCCTATTGGTATGGGCAGGCGATTTTTGAAACAAAACTACCCGGTTAAACCCACCAGGTAGTTTTGTTAAGCTATTTCGGAAATTCCTTGTATTCCAAAATATGAATTAATAATAAAAGAGGGTCTATTGAAATTTCAAATTTGATTCGATACAAAACGGTAGGTGTATCTATTCTTACAAACGAATCATTTTGACCCAAATAGTTATGATAGTTATTTACTATCAAATTTTTAAACTGTTGTTTTAGATGTTCTGGCACTATGCCTGTCCCATCATTGAATATTTTATTCATGATGAGATTATACTTGAATGGTATATGTTCGTTTCAGTAAAGGGGATTTTTATTTAAAATAATGTTTAAATTACATCTGATTCCTTTAACATGTCAATATATTGTTCCTTAGACATTGGGCAGTCAAGAAATAATTCGGCTTTATTAGAATCAGTAAACCTTAACTGATTTTTTACTTTCCCCATTAATTTAGGGCCATAATCTACTGAATTTTTACCATGACTTAAATAGGTATATAAGTCGGTCTTTTTTCCGTCAACCACCAAATAATAGTATCTGTGATGTGATTCGCCGTCTTTTACAAAACCCTTTTTCAAAAGTGCTTTCTCGATATCTAAAGGTTTTCGTGCTCGCATTATTTAATAATTGTCTGAAGATGTGTTTTTAAACCTATTGCTCTATCTGTTAAGCTTTCGTTTTTTCCAAATAGATATTTTTAATAATTGATTGAAATGCAAAATTAAATGCATCTTCAGCTTCCGGTCTACTATCACCCCATACCTCTATATTTAAATCTGGGTATTCAATAAAAAAGATTTCATCTTCAAATGAAACATTTGCGCTAAGAGTTTTTTGGAACGTATATACAGTTTTATCGATTCTTATTTCATGCAATTGATACGGGTAAACGGGGGTTTCAAGTTTAGTTGTTGCAAGAATTTTTGAAAATTTAGGTTTTTTTCCAAATAAATCCATTTCGTCACTGCTTGTAACATATATGATGTACATATCTTCATCTTTGGTTACATTCTTTTCAAGAAGTACTTTAGGGACGAGTTTATCTAAAGTTTTATTCTTTAGAACATTTTTGGACATCCTTTTTAAATGTTTTTTATTTGAGCCGAAGAAAAATTTAAATTTTTCAGTATCAATGAGGTTATCAATGATTGGTTTATAAATTTCGACCCTTTCTTCCTCCGTATATTTAGCGGTGATTCGTTGTAAAAATAAATCGTCAGTATAATCGGCATAAAACACATCGTTTTTATAATCTCTAAATGACTGCTTTTTGAGGTTAAGACTATCTTTGATAGTACTATAAGGATGTGTCGTAATTATATTAGGAGTAATTGCAGCTCCAAAACTTGCAAAGTCTAAATCAACAATTAGTAATTGAGAATCTGCAATAAAATTACTTAGCTCTTTCTTCCCTTTTTTAGTGGTGCTCTTAACATTGTCATTTTTGCTTAATTCTATCGAAAGGTAATTTTTGTAAGATTGATTAAGTGAATTTAGTGCCTTAATGAGGCTATCAACATCAACAGCCCCCCCAAATTTTTCATCAGACTGGAGTTTGATATATATTGAATCATCTCTTAAAGTATCAATATATTCTTTCACGTTTGTAGTTTTATCAATATTAACAATTATTATGTATAAATGGCAAAAACTATATTAAATATCTTTTCCGTTTTTTGGAAATCAGATGCAGCCCAAAGAGGCAAAACAGACGAGGTATTCAAATAAAGCACAGGTATTGTGCTGGCAAATTATCATTCAATCGGCATCCCGAATTGCAGCAGGTAGCCGTTGTAATCAAAAACGCCAAACTCACGCATGCCGTAATTGAAATCTTCAATGGGGTAGCAAATTACAGCCCTCTCTTTCAGTTCGCTCCATAAAATATCAACCTTATCGGTACGGATATAGAACGAGCCGGTAAACTTAGGTACAGTGAACGATGTATTATCAACTGGTAAAGCCAGCATGATCTCAATATCATCGCGGCTTACGGTAGCCCATCCCCAGTCCTCATCATAGCCAATACAGGTAAAACCAAGATTATTAATATAAAAGTCGACACTTTCCCGTACCTGCCGGGTATATAACATGGGAGCGATGGATTTTAAAGACATATTTTGAAATAAGTTAGGTTGCACTGGTGTTAAACAAAATGCGTCATTGCGAGGTACGAAGCAATCCCAAGCTTTACAGAGCGGCCCCGCAGATCGGGGATTATTAATACTTATAATTTGTTTTTTATAGGTATTAATGAGCTCCCTTCGGGCGGTTGTCTTCGTATCTCGCAATGACGGTTCTTTTATGATATTTTAACGTTATGGTTACTTCAAATATACATAAGTTATTCCATCCCCGCCACGGTCGGCGTGTTCATCTTCCATCCGGTCAACCTGCTCATATTTTTTGAGGTATTGCCTGATCATTTTGCGTAAAATGCCATCGCCTTTACCGTGAATGATCTTGAGGTTGTTAAAGCCCATCATCAATGCACGGTCGAACAGTTTTTCAATAGCATGCAGTGCATCTTCGGTACGCTGGCCACGCACATCAATCTCCGGACTAAAACTGGCCATATCATTGGTTTGCGCGCTGAAACTCCGCCTGATCTCTTTAGGTACCGACGATTTGGAAACTTTGATCACCCGTTTCTTTTTGGCAACGGTGCGCAAATCGCCTATAGCAATCACCACATTTTCTTTAATGATCTCTATCACCTGGCCTGTAGTTTCCGAGTCGGTAAGTTTTACCCAGTCGCCCGGTTTTAATTCCTCATCAACCGGGGCTGTTGGTTTGGGTGTTTCAACCTTAACGGTATTCTTTTTAAGCTCAACGTTCAGATTTTCGCGCAGTTGTTTTGTTTTTTCCTTATCGGCATTGCTGCTTTTAATTTCGGATATGGTGTTTTCAACCAGCTTGTTGGCATTCAGGATAATGTTCTTGGCCTGGTCTTTAGCTTCCCTGATGAGCGAGCGTTGATTTTCTTCAAGATAACTTTTCAGTTTCTCGTTTTCGGCCAGCAGCTCATTTACCTTGCGTTGCTGCTTATCCAGTTTTTGTTTGGTTTCAAAAATAGCACGCTTTTCACGCTCCAAATCAACTAACAGCGTGTCAACCTTTTTTTGTCCTTCGCTTATTTTATTTTTGGCGAGGTTTAGCACGTTGGCCGGCAAGCCTATTTTCTGCGCAATTTCAAAAGCGTATGAGCTGCCGGGCTTGCCAATTTCCAATTGGTACAGCGGCCTCATCTCAATGTTGTTGAACAGCATGGAGGCATTCTCAATCCCTTCGGTATTGCTGGCGAATATTTTAAGGTTGGAGTAGTGGGTGGTTACCATACCCTTAACCTTTTTTTGATTAAGCGATTCGAGCACGGCCTCAGCAATCGGGCCGCCAAATTGAGGATCGGTACCGGTACCAAACTCATCTATCAGGACAAGGGTTTTGCCATTGGCCTGCTCTACAAAATTCTTCATTTTGGATAAGTGGGCGCTGTACGTACTCAAATCACTTTCTATCGATTGGTCATCGCCGATATCAACAAAAAGCTGTTTAAATACACCCACAACACTTGCCTCATCGGCAGGGATCAGTAAACCGGCCTGCACCATCATTTGCAGCAAGCCAACGGTTTTCATACAAACAGATTTACCGCCCGCATTAGGGCCGGATACCACGATGATACGGGTACCTTCATCTATCTGCATATTGAGCGGGACAACCGTTTTTTTCTCGGCCTTAAAATTCAGGAACAAAAGCGGGTGGCGGGCATTATACAGCTTAACCCTTGCGTCGTTAACCACCTGTGGCATTTCGGCCTCAATATCAATAGCAAACAGGGCTTTGGCGCGCACAAAATCAAGCTTGGTTAACAAACTATGGTAGGAGAGCAGCAAAGGCACATAAGGCCTTAATTCGGTAGTTAAAGCGGTCAGGATCTTTACTATCTCACGGCGGCGCTCAAATTCCAGGTCGCGGATGCGGTTGTTGAGCACAAACACCTCTTCGGGTTCCATGTAAACTGTTTGGCCCGATGCCGATTCATCATGAACAAAGCCCTTCAGCTTGCGTTTATTCTCGGCCAGCAGGGGGATCACCAGCCTGCCATCGCGCACGGTTAAGGAGCCATCTGCCGCCCAGCCGTTTGATGTGGCATTTTTAAATACCATATCAATTTTTTTGCGGGCTTCCTGTTCTGCTTTGGCAATACCACTGGTAATTTCCATCAGCTCGCGCGAGGCATTGGGCCTGATCTTGCCTTTTTGATCAATCACTGCGTCTATCTTTTTAAGGATAGCTTTTTCAATAGGCAGGTGCTCAAAAAGGGCTTCGAGGTTGGGGTACAAACCTTCGCGCTCGTTAAAGTATGCTATAACGGCGAATACGGTATTCAGCGAAGCCTGTACCTGGTAAAATTCTTCTTCGCTTAAAAAAACGCCCTCTATCCGGGCTTTATTGGCAAGGGACTTAATATCGAAAAAATGCTGGATGGGCAGGGCCTCATCATTAACCAGGATATTCTTAAACTCGTTTGCCTGGTTCAGGAACTTATATATCTGGTCGTAATTGCTCATCACCTGGATCTTGTCAACCATTTGTTGACCCATTTCGCTCAGGCAATGCGCTTTTATCAGTTCTTTTATTTCGGTAAAACCCAGCTTATCTACACTGTTTGGGGGGTAAAGCATCAGGTTATATATTGGGATTAATTAACGGTTTGGCTTTGTGCTTCTTCTTATTTTTATGAAGATGGGATTTTCTGGCCGAATCAATTTTTGTTTTACTTTTTAAATTTTCCAATGAGTCGGCTTTGCGGGCAGCCGGGTTTTCGTGAGGAATAATTTTCCTTGCCGAATCGGTTTTAGTTTTAATATTTAAGTTTTTTAACGAATCGGCTTTGTGGGCGGCCTTGCTCTGTTCGGTCTGAACTTTAGCAAGCGAATCGGTTTTACTTTTAATTTTAATATCCACCTGGTCATAAATGGCCAGCAGCTTATCGGGCTGTGTGGCGTAAAATCGCATGCTTCGGTTAAAATGTGCAGTATCGGTATGCAGGCGCTTAAACATGGCAATGTACTTGCCAGCGCCGTATTTATACAAACTATCGGGCGCCTGCATAACGTTATACAAGCTGCCGTCGATGATGTGCATCTCGGTTAATATGCCCGCCATTGCCTCGGGTTTAAGCACATCCCCGGGAATACTTTTGCCATTGCAGGCACATAAAAAAAGTGCTGCAGAAAAAAACAAGGTTATATATTTATGCATTCAGTAATTTAGCGGCTGATTAATTAAGCAAATTTACGGATAAATGAGCATTGCAGATAACATCAAAAGCTTAAAAAAGGAAACGGAAGCAGATAAGGTAATATTATTGGCAGTATCAAAAACAAAATCAGTTGCGGATGTACAGGAAGCCTATGATGCAGGTCAGCGCCTGTTTGGCGAAAATATAGTGCAGGAAATGGTTGAAAAGCATGAGCAGCTGCCCAAAGATATTGAATGGCATTTGATCGGTCACCTGCAAACCAACAAGGTAAAATATATTGCACCTTTTGTAAGCATGATCCAGTCTGTTGATAGCCTGAAGCTTTTACACGAGATAAACAAGCATGCCGAAAAAGCCGGAAGGGTAATTGATTGCCTGCTGCAGATTTATATTGCCGACGAAGAAACTAAATACGGACTGGGTTTAGATGAAGCGATAGAATTGCTCCGCTCAGACGAGTTTGCCGCCATGAACAACATCCGCATCCGCGGATTGATGGGCATTGCTACCAATACCGATAACGTGAAACAGATTAAAGAAGAATATTACGAGCTTAATACCTTTTTTGAAGGTATTAAGCTAAGCTATTTCAGGAAGGAAGAAAGTTTTGATATCTTGTCGATGGGCATGTCGTCGGATTATAAGCTGGCCATTGAGCAGGGCAGTAATATGGTGAGACTGGGCAGCACAATATTTGGCGGCCGGGTGATTAAGCATTGGAAGAATAATTAACCGGAGATTCAGATCAATTGAAAATGTTGGTTTAAAAAGCCATGTCATTGCAAGGAGGCACGACGAAGCAATCTCGTAGCTCTACATATCGGACATGCATTGGCTACGAGATTGCCGCGCTACGCTCGCAATGACATATTTTTTTAAGAGATAATTTCATCTTCCGAGCACTTGTGGTGTTGTTACCAACAACATGTTTTTTGAAATGGAATTTAAGTGTTCAACTTTTCAAAAACGGGTGTTCAGCTTTTAAAATTGCGAAAAGTTAAGTGTTTGATTATCAGTGCATGTGTGTTCATTTTGTCTAAATGCACAATGGGTGTTGAAGTTAAACTGCTGATTATCAATGGGGTTTATTTTGAAAATAATTGCAAGTGTTCACACTTTAAAAAGTTGAACACCTAAAAAAAACAGATAGGAAGTTGTTGGTGACAACACCACTGGCGTTCGGAAGATTTTTTAATTCCCTCCCTTGGGGAGGGGTGTGGTGGGATGTGTATTGGGAGGGAGGGGTTTATGCGCCATTAAAGCAAATAAGTCTGGCGGACAAACCCCTCCCTACACCCTCCCAAGGGAGGGAATCGCACAATCCCGTGAGCTTTTTAATAATTGCGAAAAAATTAAAATGAATAATACAGAAAATAAAATTGAAAGTCAGCAGCCCCTTCAGGGAGCGGGGGAGGTAATTATCAGGGAAGCTATTCAGGCCGATTGCCCACGCTTGATGGAATTGGTACACGAGCTGGCCTTATATGAAAAAGCTCCTGAAGAGGTTACCGTTACCCTGCAGCATTTTGAAGAAGCCGGTTTTGGCCCTAACCCCGTTTGGAAAGCCTTTGTTGCCGAAGTTGATGGTGTTGTTGTGGGTTTTGCGGTATACTATATCCGCTACTCAACCTGGAAAGGAAGCCGCATGTACCTTGAAGACCTGATAGTAACCGAAGATATGCGCGGTAAAAAAATCGGCAAGCTGCTTTTCGACAGGTTGATCCGGGAGGCTAAGGAGCGTGGTTTCAGCGGTATGGTTTGGCAGGTGCTTGACTGGAATGAGCCGGCCATTAATTTTTACAACAAATACGGCGCGAGTATTGAGGCTGGCTGGTTAAATGCCTCGCTTTCAAGAGAGCAGTTGTTAAACTACTAAAACATAATACCTATGAAAAATCTGAGCCTGTTGTTTTTTGTTGCGTTGGGGTTATCATCGTGCCAGTGGGGAGTTCCGAATAAGGTTGCTGAAAAGTCGTTTGATACCCTGCACTATGCCTATAAAGTAATAAAAGCGCGGGCGGCAGATTGCGGCACAAAGCCTGATAGTGCCTGTACTGTAGTGAAAATTAACTATCCGTTTTTTGACAACGCCAAAGCTTTAAATGATACTATAACCCGTAAGCTTACATCGATGTTTGCTATGGATGGTAAACCAGACAGCAGCCTGGAATTGATGACCAAAAAATTCCTGAAATCATATGACGATTTTAAGAAGGATGATTCGCGATCGGGTATGTTTTTTACGCTGGATGATTCGGTTAAAGTGATCCACCAGGACTCGAGCCTTACCACACTTCAGGTGAGCGGTTATAGTTACCAGGGAGGGGCTCATGGAGGCTCATTTACCGGGTTTATTAACTGGGATGTAAAGGCCGGTAAAAACCTCAGGCTTGACGATGTTTTTGCAGCCGGTTATCATGAGAAATTAAATGCCGTTGCCGAAAAGATTTTCAGGAAGGATGAAAAATTAAGCGATACAGCATCACTAAAGGATAATTATTTTTTCAAGGATGATAAATTCGCGCTTAACGAAAACTTTTCTATTACGCCAATCGGGATCAGGTTTTTGTACAACCAGTACGAGATAAAACCATACGCGGCCGGTATTACCGAATTGTTTATACCCTACGCACAAATCAAATCATTATTACGGCCAAACACCGTTGTAAGTCAATTCATCAAATAAATGCTTGTTTTTAAATTCGGAGGGGCATCGGTTAAGGATGCTGCGGGTGTTACCAACCTTGCTAATGTTGTAAAACAATATACTGATCAACAGTTGCTCATCGTGGTATCGGCCATGGGCAAAACCACCAACGCGCTCGAAAAGCTTACCAAAGCCTATATGGATCAGGCTGATGATATGCATGAGATCTTCAACGAGATCAAGGAATATCATTACAACATCCTGAACGGATTGTTTGAGCCCGGGCACCCGGTGTTTGATGAAGTTGCCAATACCTTTGTGGAAATTGACTGGGCTATTGAGGATGAACCGCATGATAGCCACGATTTTGTGTACGACCAGATCGTATCCATCGGCGAACTGGTATCAACCCGCATTGTTAACGCTTATCTGAACAAAGAGGGCCTGAAAAGTAAATGGCTTGATGTACGTGGATACGTGCATACAGATAATACCTACCGGGAAGGGATAGTAGACTGGGATAAAACTAAAGCAAGTATTATTAAGGATATTCCGGCGGTGCTCGAAAAAGGCATCGTGGTAACCCAGGGCTTTTTAGGCGGTACATCTGAAAATTTTACTACTACACTCGGCCGCGAAGGATCGGATTATACCGCTTCCATATTTGCTGCCTGTTTGGGTGCCGAATCGGTTACTACCTGGAAAGATGTTCCCGGCATCCTGAATGCTGACCCTAAATATTTTACTGATACTGTTAAGTTTGATGAGCTTTCCTATACCGAAGCCATCGAAATGACCTATTACGGTGCAAGTGTTATCCATCCCAAAACTATCAAACCATTACAGAATGCGAGGATACCATTACTGGTGAAGCCCTTTACAGATCCATCGGCTCCTGGTACGGTAATTAAAGAGGATGGCCGCAATCAGTTTACCAAACCGGTGATCATTCTGAAGCAGAAGCAGGTATTGCTATCGGTATCGGGCAAGGATTATTCATTTATTACCGAAGATCACCTGAGCGATGTGTTCCGGCTGTTTGCTCAAAATAATGTCAAGGTAAATGTAATGCAAACCTCGGCGCTGAGTTTTTCGGTTTGTTTTGACCTGAATGAGGAACGCTTTGAAAAACTGTTAATCGGTCTTAAACAGGATTTTAAGGTGAAATACAATGATGGGTTAACGCTTATTACAGTACGCCATGACGGGGTAAACACCATTAAAGAATTAACCGAAGGCAAAACTATTTTATTGGAACAGATCAGCAGGAATACGATACAGGTGGTAGTGAGGTGATTAATCTTTAATTGAGTTTAAAAGTTCTTTTAACTCGAGGTCAGTTATCGTTTCTGCTTCGCCTTTATCATATATTTTAAGAAGATAAAGTGTTTCATTATCTAAATTAACAAGTAGGTGGGTAATTACTCTTGCCCCACCACTTTTTCCTTTGCCCTTACTTGCAATAGATAAGCGTATTTTGAAATAGGTTTTTCCAATTGGAGTACCATGTTGAGGGGTAATTTCAAGAATATCAAGCAAATTAGAAAAGTCTGTTTTTAGAGAAGGATATTTTTTAGCAAGTCGTTTTAATTCTTTACTAAAACTTGCAATTGGGATAATATTAAAGCTCATCGAGTAATTCTCTTGCGGTCTTTAATTTTATTTTTCCTTCCTGATGTAGCTTGATTTCATGAAAAGCATCTTCAAGATCTGCTTTGAATTTTTTTTTTGCAGAAGATTCCTTAGCGTTTTCAGGGCTTATTACTTTAACCTTTCCTCCTAATTTTGAGATGACTTTCAAAATCATTTCAGCATCTTTTTCTTTCAATTTCACTTCAGCAGTTATCATAAGCAATTATTTAAATAAAGATAGGAAATTTGTATAAAACAAAATGCTTTGATGTAGAGCAACAACATTTTGTTGACTTCAGTTTGCTAACTGAAGACCATATTAAATATCTTTTTAGACTGGTTAGTCTTGCCTATTTCATCCTTTCATGCCCGCCTTTAGCCTCAAAAGGCTATATTTGGGCATGAAGGCAATTAACATCATCAGGGATTCAGCAAATATCGGACTCGGGATTTTATCAGCAGCTTTTGGCCTTAAAGGGTTTTTATTATCAAGTCATTTTATTGACGGCGGAGCCACCGGGGTTTCCATGCTTATCTTTGATATAACCTCCATTCCCATCTCTGTTTTGATTTTTGTTATCAACGTGCCTTTTTTGTGGATCGGTTACCGGAAGCTTGGGCTTTGGTTCGCTATTAAAAGTACAGTTGCCATTGCATTGCTTGCATTATGCCTTGCGTTGGTAAGCTTTCCTGATGTTACACATGATAAGTTACTCACAGCTGTATTTGGCGGCGTATTTATTGGCACCGGCAGCGGGTTGGCCATGCGTGGTGGTGCAGTACTTGATGGTACCGAAATAGCCGCCGTATTGGTAAGCAAAAAAACGCAGCTGCTTAAAGTGAGCGATTTTATTTTGTTGCTCAACGTTTTGATATTTGGCGTAGCGGCATCGGTATTGGGTGTTGAACCGGCCATGTATTCGATATTAACTTATATGGCCGCCGCCAAAATGATCGACTTTTTGCTGAACGGTATTGAACAATACTCTGGCGTTACCGTTATCTCCACCAAAAGTGATGCTATTCGCAGGGCAATAACTGTTACGCTTGGTCGTGGTGTTACCATTTATCAGGGCAAAAGTGGTTATGGTAAAGATGGTCATGTTAACGATCCACGAGATATTGTTTTCACGGTGGCCACACGTTTGGAAATCCCATCGTTAAAGCAAACGATCTTGCGGATAGATCCCAAAGCCTTTATTGTACAGCAAAGCATTGATGATACTACGGGTGGCTTGTTAAAGCGGAAGAAACTACATTAGGAGCTGAGGTTTATTTTTGAAGTTAAAAGTGGAAGATATTTAGTAAACCATTGAGGTAATTCATCCGCCTCGACGCCTGAAACTAAATTTTCGCCTCTGAATGAAGCCAATGGTTTTGGCAAGAATTCTGAAGTGTCGACGATTTGAAGATGATCCAATAACTGATAATGCTCGTTTAACATTTCGAGGTTGCCATAAAAGTTATTTTCAATATCCCAGCGAGGTACGTTATGACCGCCTTTTTTAGCTCTTATTCCTACACGCATTTCCGAAATATCAATCTCATTCAAACCTAAAAAGAGCATTTCAATGGTATATCCATTTGATTTAAATCGCTTTGGAAAATCCCAGGTTGCATAGCTCGGAAAATGTCCTTCGTATACAAAATGATCATTACGCATTAATGCATCTTCTAATAAAGATTCAAGTGTTTCGATAACGAAATCAGCGGCAATTCTTTTAGCTTCTTTAGGCGATTTAACTATGTTAGGGAATAGCTCTTTTCTTTTGGCCATAAATAGTTTGTCGCCATCAAAAATTTGGTAGTTATCAGTTATGTGTTTGGGTAAATAATCAGGCCCTACGGTTGATTTTCCTGAACCATTTGAACCTGTTATCAAATAAAGCGTTGGCATGAGTTCTGTTAAACCAAACCAAGGCTTTTCTTTAACCGGATACTGTCTCTTGAGGAGAGTTGTTTTATAACCGAGAAGTCACTTTTATATTTTTCAAAAGAGACCAACTGTATTGACTGGTCTGGAAACTCAAGGTAGCACTGGTTTTTAGGCAAGCCCGCAACATTGATCATAAATGGCTGACCAGCATTCAATGTTTCTGTTCGTAAACGGTGAACAGCAGATGTTGCAACATTTTCAAGTAATTCCAATTCGCTCATATAAACTTTGTTGGGTATGATATTAACTCAAATTTAATAAAAAATCGGGTTAATTCATAGTCTGCCTTTAGCTTACAAAACACTTATCGGGTGCTTATGCTCATCAATGGCAACAAAAGTAAAAGTACCGGTTATGGCTTTTTCGCGCACAAAAGAGTACATTTCTTCAATATAAATTTCGACTGAAACTTTGAGGCTGGTATTGCCGATGTGTGATATGCTGCCAACAAGTTCAATGATGGTACCTGCGGGGATTGGGCGTTTAAAGTCGATCCTGTCGGACGATACGGTAACCATCCGTTTACGGGTAAAGCGGGTGGCTGTAATAAAAGCTACCTCATCCATCATTGCCATTGCCGAACCTCCGAAAAGCGTGTCGTAATGATTGGTATCACTCGGGAACACCGTTTTAAATATCCGCGATTCCGCTTCTTTAATTCGTTCTTCGGTTGTCATAAGGATTTGTATCAAATCTGCCTGCGGCATGAAAATCTCCCCTTGGGATAGGGAAGAAGTTTTTATTTTAAGCCCTCCCTTCCGGGGAGGGTTGGGTGGGGGTTATCTCAATTTACCCCACTTCAAATAAGTAGCGCCCCATGAAAAACCTGCGCCAAAGGCGGTCAGGATCACGTTGTCGTTCTCTTTGAAATCTTCTTTGAAATCCCACAAGGCCAGTGGAATAGTAGCGGCCGTAGTATTACCGTAACGGTCGATGTTGATTTTAACACGGCTTTCGGGTAAACCCAAAGCATCGCCTACAGCGTGGATGATACGGTAGTTTGCCTGGTGAGGGATCAGCCAGTTAATATCATCTATAGTAAGGTTGTTGCGTTGCAGTATGGATGTGCAGCTCTCGGTCATGCCTTTTATAGCTGCCTTGAAAACCACACGACCATCCTGGCGTATGTAATGTAGTTTGCCGTCAACAGTTTCGCCTGTAGCCGGGTTCATGGAACCGCCTCCCGGAACGTATAAGTGTTCGCGGCCGTGACCATCGGTTTTAAACACACTGTCAATAACGCCAATGTCTTCGGTTGAAGGTTCAAGCAATACAGCACCGGCACCATCACCAAAAAGGATACAGGTATTACGGTCGGCATAGTTTACAATAGCACTGTTTTGATCGGCACCAATAACTATTACTTTTTTATAACGGTTGCTTTCAACCAGGCTTGAGCCAAGAGTAAAGGCATACAGGAAGCCGCTGCAGGCCGCATTAACGTCAGATGCCCATGCATTGCTTAACCCGCATTTGTCACAAACTATGCTGGCGGTAGAGATCAGCAGGTAATCGGGTGTTGAAGTGGCTACAATTACACAATCAATTTCAGAAGGATCAACTTTGGCACTTTCAAGTAAACTCTTTACCGCGAAAGCTGCCATGTCTGAAGTAGCAAGTGATTTGTCGGCAAGGATCCTTCTTTCCCTGATCCCTGTACGTGAAACTATCCATTCGCTGTTAGTTTCAACCATTTTTTCTAAATCGCTGTTAGTTAAAATGTTGTCAGGAACATAGCCGCCTACACCGGTAATAACTGCGCTACTTTTTAATGCCATAAATATTATATATTCTCAAAAAAACATGCAAAGATAGGGAAATTTGACGGTTTAAAGTTGTCATGCAACTGTATGTTTATATAATCCTGTCTTTTTCATGCTGCAATAATTTACCGTTTGTCGACACAAAGAGGCAAATAACCGACACATGTTTCAACACTAACCGTGCCGCTTTTACTTTTGAGTCAACAAATTAGATTAAACTTATAAGGAGAACTCACAATGGAAAGAAAGAACTTTTTAAAAAGCCTGGTAATTGGCGCAGTGTCAACTTCAGCATTGGTTGAAGCCTGCAAAAAAGATACAGATACCGCCACCACTACTACAACTTCGGGAAGTTCATCTTCCGGCAGCAGTTCGGGTTCAACTGATTCAGGTACCTGCAGCGTTGTACCTACAGAAACAGAGGGGCCATACCCAACACATTCACCGGCATCATATGTGCGGAGTGATATTACCGATGGCCGTACCGGGTATAAGCTTACCGTGAACATTACAATAAAAAACAGTAATAATAGCTGCGCCGCACTTTCGTCAGCATTGGTTGATATCTGGCATTGCGATGCAGAAGGTAATTACTCCGAATATGGCGGCAGCGGTACGCAATCAACCAATTATACTTCGGTACACTTTTTACGCGGACGTCAAACTACTGATTCAAACGGACTGGTAACCTTTACTTCCATATTCCCGGGCTGGTATACCGGCAGGGCTACACACATCCATGTACATGTGTATAACTCATCAGGTACATCATTGAAAGTAA
Organism: Mucilaginibacter angelicae; assembly: GCF_042434235.1. Lineage (NCBI taxonomy): Bacteria > Pseudomonadati > Bacteroidota > Sphingobacteriia > Sphingobacteriales > Sphingobacteriaceae > Mucilaginibacter > Mucilaginibacter angelicae. The sequence goes on from NZ_JBHLTS010000018.1 coordinate 59,991, forward strand.
CACAAATTGCTTTTCCGGAAGGTACAGGTACGGCCTTGGCTGCCGTTAGTGGTTATAGCAAAGGCATGAGCGGTTATACCTACAATGCCACTGACGGTGTATTTAGCGATGGTTATACGCTTGAGCTTGCTACCGTAACCGGGAGCACCACCGCTGGTTTTGTATTGGCTATCAGCTTTAGCGTACCGGCTTAAGATTTTTCATTTTGTTTTTTGTAACAGGGCGTCAGCGGTTGCTGACGTCCTGGTTTTTTAATCCTTATTATGCAAAAGCGTGTGATTGTTTTGTGTTATCGTAAGATCATTGATATCCGGTCGGTTAAACAGTGGGATAAGCTGGTGTTTGAAAGTACTTACCTGGAATTTAAAATGCAGGCCCAGAATTTTAGCCATGGAACAGCTTACACTTCCTATGCCGACTTGCTGAGGAACGTACCCAATGCCCAGCGCTTAACCGGCATGGTTACGCCATCGGTTACAGGTTATATACAGCAGCTTGGCGGCATTATGCCCGATGTTTTAAATAATATTGGCAGGCGGTTCCTTACGTTCAGCAAGTTTCAGCTGGAGATCATCAATTCTGATATTCATGATAAGGATAAACACCAGGTTGCGGTTAATTTTTATTCCGGACCGCTGGTGTGGCATGATACCATTGATAATTATCTGCTGATATCCGAAGATATGGCTGAAAATCAATTATCTGCTGAAAATGATAGCATGCCCACTAATCTTATGCAGTTACAACCCTACGTAAATATCAGTTCATTACAATATCTTAATTAAAATGGAAAAGATCTCACCGGGACAAATACACCTGGCCGACCAAAGAGGCTTTACAAAGACCCAGTACATGAGGCGTTACAGCAGTTTTAACTATGGCAACTACTTTAACGAGTATCGTAGGCCCTTTGGCAGGCTGGAGGTATTGAATGATGAAATGCTGGCGGGCGGTAAATCAACCATTATTACTGTCGAAAACTCCTGCTGGTTTGTTTTAATGCCGGTAACCGGCGAAGTGCTATTAAAAAGCTCAAATGGAACCCGGCTGATTGATGTTGGAGAAGTGTTTGTAGGGCATGCAATTGCCGGTGAGGAGCTTGAACTGATCAATCTTTATAAAAGCGACTGGATCAATTATATTTATTTGCAGTTGAAGGAGGATGAAGATATAAATTTGCCACCTGGTGATGTTTTTAAATTCGATTTTACCGGAAGACAGAATAAACTGATTAACCTGATCCCAAACAGCGAAAAACATCTGTTTCGCATACACATCGGACTGCTTGGCGGAAGGGTGGATGTACTTTATCCACTCCAAAATAATAATTCGCTGTTTTATGCATTTGTGCTTTCCGGGGCGTTTGAACTGCAGGGCCGCCTCATGCACGAGCGTGACGGTTTAGCACTGTGGCAACTGGAAGAAGCCGATCTGGAAGCGCTGAGCAATAATGCAGTGATTGTGATATTGGAAATGTTAAATTGATTTTCATTTTCGTAGGTGGCGCATAATTGCGTCTCCCGCAATACAGGGAATATCTTATAAGTTAGCCGGTTGTCGGTATTCGGAAGAAATAAAAAAGCTGGGGATTGTGCGATTCCCTCCCCTGGGAGGGTGCAGGGAGGGGTTCATCGATAGGTCTATTCGTTCGAAATGGCGTACAAACCCCTCCCTGCCAACACACATTTCAGCCGCACCCTCCCGGGGGAGGGAATTAAAAAATCTTCCGAACCCCTGTGGTGATAATACCGACCACAGGCTTAATGATATTTTCTTTATTAAAAAGATAGCAGTATAATTGAGAAGAGGCCATAAATACTTAAGCCCCTCCCAATTCAAATCTTTATCTATTAAACAAACATACCTCCCGAAGCCTCGATACGCTGAGCATTAACCCAACGGGCATCTTCGGTACAAAGGAAAGCAACAACGCCGCCAATATCTTCAGCAACGCCTGGCCGGCCTAATGCTGTTACGCTGCTCACCATTTTTTGGAGATCCTCGTTGTTGCGTAAATGGCCGTCGCCAAAATCGGTCATGATAGCGCCGGGAGCAACCACGTTGGCCCGGATGCCCCGTGCCCCAAGTTCTTTAGCTATGTAGCGGGTGAAGGTCTCAATAGCACCCTTCATTGAAGCGTAGGCCGATGATCCGGGAACCGATACACGGGTTAAGCCCGAAGATACATTCACAATACCGCCGCCATCTGCAATAAGCGGAATTAGTTTTTGGGTTAAAAAGTATACTCCTTTAAAGTGAACATTCAGTAGGCCGTCAAAAAACTCTTCGGTAACCTCACTAATGGTGCTGTAGCCACCTTGTCCTGCATTATTCACCAGGAAATCAACATGATCGGTTTTAAATTTTTCAGCTAAAACTTCCTTGAGCCTTTCTGTAAAGGAATCAAAGCTTTGAATGATCCCTGTATTTAATTGCAGTGCGGCTGCCTTTACTCCGCTTTGTTCTGCAAGGGTAACAACCTTTTCAGCTTCTTCTGCATTGGTATTGTATGTTATGATAACATCAATTCTTTTTTCGGCAAGTCTTAAGGCCATATCTCTGCCTAAGCCACGGCTTCCGCCGGTTACTACCGCAATTTTATTTCTGTTTTCCATTTTCTTTTTTTGTTTGATACAAAAGTAAAACGGATTGGAAAACAAGTGTTTGGATAAATCAATCCATTATTTGCAAAATTCAAATAATGCTCAAATAAATAGGGGGAGTAATAATAATCTGAGGTTAGACTCAGTAAATGGTGCTTTGAACTTCGCGGCAGTTAATAATCATACAACTGTGGTTTAAACCTTTTGGCCAAATAGCCCGTAGCCTTTTCTAAGTCGATATCAGTTACAATTACGCCTGTTGTTCCATAGGCCTGATATGCTAAACAAGTACCATCGGGCGCTATAATTGAACTTGCTGATTCGGGATAAAGTGAACCATAGTTGGAGCTGGCAAAATAAATGGTGTTTTCCAGTGCGCGCATCATCATCGCCTTTTCATAATAAGGATTTGCCATGCTGCCCCATTCGGTAAGCAGCACACCTTCGGTATTACTGCCCGAAAAATGCGGGTGGAAAACAATATGTGCGCCGTTGCGTGCCGCCCATCTTACAGATTCGGGATAGCGAAAGCCTTCGTGGCAAATGGTAACACCAAATTTTAAACCGTTCACCTCAAAAATATTTCTTAGGGTACCCGGCACCCACATCGCATCTTCCGATGGATCCAGTTGGTTTTTGGTTTGATAGCCAAGTGTTTCGCCGGTTTGGGATATTACCTGCGCAATGTTTAAAAGCCCGTTATCACCATACCAATCCATAGGCATAATCACCGCTATCTTGTTTTCAGCAGCCATCCTGCATATTTCATCCAGTGCCGATTGTAGTATTGCCGGCGATGTTGGTTCAGGATCGGCTATCATGCCCGGGTATCCAGGTATGTATGATTCGGGGAAGCAAATAACTTCTGCCTGCTGTGATGCTGCTTCTTTAATCAGCTTTTCAGCTTGCAGCAAACCGTCATTAATTGATTTCGGAAAAGGGGGAGTGGCTATGGCTATTTTCATGCGATGTTGATCTGTATGCTAAATTAAAAATTTGCATTTACCTGTAGTTAACATTCCCCTCAAGTGTCACTTTTTTATTTCAACGCTACAGCAGGCTAATATTTATAAAAATATCATTGTACATTTGTTAGGGAGATCCTCTCCGGATTCATAAATCATCATTTACACTACTTAACATTTACTACTATGATTGAAACAAAAGCGTATGCCGCGCAAAATGAAACCACGCCGCTTGCTCCGTGGACTTTTGAAAGGCGCGAAGTTGGCCCTCATGATGTGCAGTTTGATATTCTGTACTGTGGCGTTTGCCACTCAGATTTACACCAGATTAAAAATGACTGGTTTCCCGGCATTTTCCCAATGGTACCAGGCCACGAAATTGTTGGCCGTGTAGTTAAAGTTGGCGAGCATGTAAAAGGCTTTAAAGTTGGCGATCTGGCCGCTACCGGCTGCCTGGTTGACTCGTGCCGGGTGTGCGAAAACTGCAAACGCGACCTGGAGCAATATTGCCTCAATGGCAGCTCACAAACCTACAACGGCCTTGAGCAGGATCATAAAACTCCTACTTACGGTGGTTACTCAAACACCATTGTTGTTACTGAGGATTTTGTACTGCACCTTAAAGAGGGTGTTGACCTGGCCGCTGTTGCCCCGTTGTTGTGCGCCGGTATCACAACTTACTCGCCGTTAAGGCACTGGAAAGTAGGCAAAGGCCATAAACTGGCTGTGCTTGGCCTGGGCGGTCTTGGTCACATGGCTGTTAAATTTGGCGTAGCTTTTGGTGCCGATGTTACTGTATTAAGTACATCGCCGAAAAAAGAGGAAGACGCTAAAAAATTAGGCGCTCATCATTTTGTAGTGACTACCGATCCTGAACAGGTTAAAGCAGCTAAAAATTCGTTCGATTTTATTTTGGATACTGTATCGGCCGAACATGACTTTAATATGTACCTGTCATTATTACGTACAGATGGCGTCCACATCTGTGTAGGCGTACCGCCTAAACCAGCCGAAATTGCTGCTTTCAGTTTATTGGGCGGTCGTAAAAGTTTAGCAGGTTCAGGCATTGGCGGTATTAAAGAAACCCAGGAAATGCTTGACTATTGTGCCGAAAACAACATTGTTTCGGATATTGAAATGATTGATATCAAAGATATTCAAACCGCTTATGACCGCATGGAAAAAGGCGACGTACGTTACAGGTTTGTAATTGATATGGCTACTTTGTAAGTATTATAGCCCTGTAATTTTACAAATAGTTTAAAAGCAAGAAAAGCGTCATTGCGAGGCACGAAGCAATCCCCGAATAGCAGGTTCGCCCTGTATAGTTAGGGATTGCTTCGTGCCTCGCAATGACGTTTGTTTTACTATATCGTCTTTTTGAATCTATGATTTTTAAATAGTTTTAGCGCTTAAAGGATTTTCATCCGGATGTATCCATTAGTAACCTTTTGTGGCATTTCATCATTGTCGAAAATAACGGCATCAAATTTTGCCTCTAATAAAATGCCTCCGCTTTTTAAGCTTTTGAAAGTTGTTACTTCAAAATGAGTTCCATTCTCACTTTCCTGCTTTATTTGGGTAGGTTCGGCTAAAGATCTATTGCTAAAAGTTTGTCCATTGCCAAACAGGTCAATAGCTACGCCGTTATGTGCGTTCACTCTTGTATAATCTACCTGGAAATCATATTTGCCAACATGAATAAGGTCGAGAAGATCAATAGGGACATAAAGTCCCAATGGGTTTTTATTCATCTCTTTTTTGCTGTATTTTTTGAAGAAAGAGATCTCCATTAAACCCGCTCCGTTAACCTTAGACATTGCATAGGTGCGCGCAAAGAAAACAGAGTCTTTATTCCCCGAAATATAAGTAGCACGGTTAATAACTGAGTCTACTTTTAGATTTGGATCGGCGTTCAAAACCCTCATGTTGCCGGAGCTTTGCAAAGTATAAACCTTCCCGTTAAGTGTGTAGGAACCTGAGTCGGTTGCAAGTTCTAAAGGATCAGGTTTTTCATGTGTTTCAGGCATTATTTTGTTGTCCTTTTTGCAGGCTGTTAATAAACTTGAAAGCAATAGTAATAAAAGTATAGGTTTAAGATTTTTCATAAAGGTTGCGAAAGTAATAAAAAGGTTTTGGTTTGAATTTTAAAAAGATTTATGTTTTTTGACTTGATAGGGATGGTTTAGGTATAATTTACATAGGCGATATTTATTGCTTTGAGGCAGATATGGCCCGATGGTTTAATGCGGTTATTTTTTATCCGATGTCCTGATAGCACCCCATTATTGGCAGATTAAGCCATCGGATGTATACCATGTTATATTTAAATTTACTTTTAAATATTAACCAAATAATTATGAGAAACTTAGCATTGTTTATGCACATTTCGCTCGATGGTTTTACTGCCCGTGCCGATGGCGCTATGAATTGGATAAAAATTAGCAATGAGATGTTTGAGTACGCCAGCGCCCGCACCCAGGCAGCCGATACTGCCTTATATGGCCGTAAAACTTTTGAAATGATGGATGCCTACTGGCCTACGGCTGCCGATAAGCCCGGTGCTTCAAAGCACGATGTTGAACACTCCACCTGGTATAAAAAAACACTTAAGTATGTGGTATCCGAAACTGCTGCCAGGCAAAATACCGATAAGCTCAAATTTATCAGTGGTGATGTAAAAGCACAGGTTTCAGACCTCAAAAAGCAAGATGGTGGCGAGATCATTATGTTTGGCAGCCCCGGTCTTGCCCGTTATTTAATGATAGAAGGGCTGATAGATGAATTTTGGCTGTTTGTAAACCCGATAGTACTCGGTGCCGGTATCCCGCTGTTTGCCAACGTAGAAATAAAGCTTAAACTGGAAAAAAGCACCACGTTTGCTGATGTTGTTATTGGGCTGCATTACATAAAAGTGTAGCAAATATCCTTCCCTTATAAAAAATCTGCAACCCGAGGCAACGCCTTTGCTAAAATGGTAGTAATCATTATGTACACAAAATATTACTACATGAAATTACTATCAAAGTTAACAGCAGCAGCCCTTGTAATAGGGGCCATGTTTTTTGCAAATACGGTAAAGGCGCAAACCACTCCTGCAAATGCGTTCCGTTTAGGTTTAGGAATTGAAACCGGCTTGCCCACAGGTGTTGCCAAACTGGGTACTACCTTTACATTAGGGGGTACTGCCCGTTTACAATATGGTATAAGCGATAGTTTTGCGCTTACCTACACTATGGGTGGATATCACTTTTTCCCTAAAAAAATCCCCGGATCAGATAAACGTTATGGAAGCTTTGGCGAAATTCCTATCAAATTTGGTTTCAAGGAGTTTTTTGTGCCAAGTGTATATGTTGCCGGCGAAGTTGGTATAGCTTACGAAAAACTGGAACAAGGCTGGGGCCCGCACAGGCTTGACCTTTCACCTGGTTTAGGCTGGGCCAATAAAACCTGGGATGTAAGCGTGCGTTATGAAAATTTTTCGGGTGCTAACCAGGATCATTTCGGCATGGTTGGCCTGCGTTTAGCTTACGGATTTGCTTTATAAATTCGATATACGTAACAATACTAACTAACAAGCCAGCCTCACCCTGGTGATGTTAGGTTGACTGATCCTCTTCCGGTTTTACCGGGGGAGGGTTTTTTATTTAGCGATATTGTAATTGTCTATGTTAAATTATCCTCCGCCCGTTGTTCAATCAAATTAAATTTGTTTAATTTAAGCGGAGTGAAATTAAATAAATATCTGAGTCGGTTGTTTAGTGATGGGTTGGTTGAAGTGCCGCGCCAAATGACTGATTTTGATGTAGATGACCTGCAAGCCTCGATCCGGGTTTTAAAGCAGGTTTATGATACCGATAAACTGGAGATGCTCTTTCATGCACCGGTTTTTGAGCCGGATGCTGCTTTGTGGGCTGCCCGTTTCCTTTATCAAGCCACCCAACTGGTGTTATTGCGTGACCTGGACGAAACTGTAATTGATCAATACCTGCAGCCTTACCCGGGCGAAACATCTGCGGCTGCTATCTATTCTGTCGATCTGATCTTCCGGCATATCGGCGGGCTTTTTAAATTTAGCAGCGGTCTTGCCCCCGATGATCCGTTGGTAAAGCGTTTGAAAGAAACTATGGCAGCCTGGCCGTTTTCATCCGTAGGCCTCAAAATTGAACCTTTAGCCACTACGGATACTATTTTTACCGATGCTTCCCTTAAATATGCTTACCTGGATAGGATCATCCAACATAAAGACCATGCCCGCTTAAAGGGCGAACCCGAAAAAAATACATTTGATGAAATTATGGGCATGCACCAGGCCCTGCTTTGGCCCGGTTTTGATTTACTTGCCCATCCCGAATAATTATAATTTATGAGTACCGAAACACCTAACCAATTCACAACTATTGATAAACTGCTTGCCGTTCTGCAGCACCTCAAAAATACTTTTGTTGATAAGGATGAGATCATTGACCTGATGGGCATTTGCCTTGTCGGGCGCGAAAACTTGTTTTTACTGGGCCCTCCGGGCACGGCTAAAAGTGCAACTGTACGTGAGCTTTCCAAACTGCTTGACGGTAAAACTTTTGAATACCTGCTTACCCGCTTTACCGAACCCAACGAACTTTTTGGCCCATTTGATATCCGCAAACTGCGCGATGGCGAGCTGGTAACCAATACCGAAGGCATGCTGCCCGAGGCATCGCTTATATTTTTGGATGAGTTGCTGAACGCTAACAGTGCCATATTGAACAGTTTGCTGATGGTGCTTAATGAAAAGATCTTCAGGCGGGGCCGCGAAACCAGGCAACTGCCTGCCTTAATGGTGATAGGGGCCAGTAACCACCTGCCCGAGGATGAAGCCCTGCAGGCATTGTTTGACAGGTTTCTGATCCGTGTGCGTTGTGATAACGTTGATCCGCAGCATTTAAATGCGCTGTTGAACGCGGGCTGGATGCTCGAACAAAAAAAGGTGACCGAAAGGCCAAGTATCAGTACTGATGAGATCAGGCAGATGCAGGAGTTTACCTCGTTTGTTGATCTGCAGGATATCAGGCCGCAATATATTGAGTTGATCCAAAAACTCAGGAACGCAGGTTTACAGGTATCCGATCGCCGGGCAGTTAAGCTGCAAAGGTTGATAGCTGCAAGCGCCCTTATCTGCAAAAGAGACAAAGCGATATCGTCTGACCTTTGGGTTTTAAGGCATATCTGGGATACCGAAGAACAGCGCGAGATCATCAGCAATATTGTGAATACGGTTGTTGGTGCCGATGGAGAAACGGCGGGGCAGCATCCGCGTGCCTCATTAAATACCCTGCCCAATGCCGATGAAATCTTTAGCGAGATACAAAAACTAACGCAGCAATGGCAGGAACCGGAAACCACCATGGCCGACCGGTCATTGATCAAAGATCGCCTGTCGCACTTGAACAGCCGTTGCGAATGGATACGGAATGAAGAACAACGGGCCTATGTACAAAAGCCTATCGATGAACTCTGGAAACAGATAATGCATACCGCGTGAAGGAGCTTGTACTGGTATTGGAATCCCGCTACGCGGATACCCTGGGCGCTGTACGTGGCATCCCGGGATTAAAAGCCGCTACAGATGAGGGTAATATCTGGCTCAGGGGCATTACACCTGCTGCCAAGCCCGATACGCTGTTGGCTTCTTTACCGGTTGTACAATCATATGTGCTTGATGCGGAAGACAGGCTATTTCCGGCCGGGAGCCTCACGCCAACTGGCAAATTAAAGCCGCTCCACTGGCAGCCCATCAAAGCCTTTATCCCGGTTAAAATGCCTGTTTCAGCTATGCCGGGTACTGCTCCGGCTAAGATACAACTGCAGCTTTCCCGTTCGGGCCAGGTGCAGGAGCCTTTCGCCCTGCTGGTTAGTCTTGATGATTGGAAAGCTTATGCCGAAACGGCTCCTTTAACCAGGCTTGGCCGGCTTCAGTTCGCCGTTTCACCGTCAGGTAATACACTCATTACAGGCTCGCCATTACCGCTGTTAAAGGGTAAGGGACACTGGCAAAACGGGCAAATGTTGTTGCCCTTAGGCTTTGATTTTGATCCGCCCGCTATTGCCTCATTAATTGCCGATGCTTTAGGCGCCGATAACAACCATTATATATTGTTTGATAGCGATGGGGGATATGAATATATCCCTATTGCCGATTTTGTACAGGTTACCCGCAGTGCCGTACGTTTAACCCGCATTGCCTGATCATGGATAACCTGAGCTTAAATACCATTGATTATTTTCAATCTTCCCAATCCAATTTTTGGCACTGGGCCGATAATGGCAGCGTTATAGAGTTTCCAACCCACAAAACTGTTTGCTATCGCGAGGACCTGACTTTCATACTGGAGTCGCTTGCTTTGCCGCAACCGGTACCACTGGGTACTTTTATACTGCTCTTTTGTGCCTGTAAGGATAATTTTGAAACTATTTACCCTGTCCGGGTAGTATTTCACCAGTTATTCCTGTGTGTTCGCAGGGAGGCGAAGGAAAGTGATGATCTCGAGTTGCTTATAAAGGATGCCCTTTCTTTTCTGAGGGTAGTTAACGCCTTGCCTTATAAATACCGGATGGGTTTAAAAAGGATCCCGCTATACCAGGCTATTTTTGAGGCTATTGATGCTGCGGACCCCGGTGGTCTGGCTGCAATATTGCGTGAATTCAGAACCGGTGAATTTGATGAGATCATATTCCATAAAACTAAAGAACTAAGCCTTGCCCGTTTTAAGGCCGATTTAAAGCCTTTGGCTGATGCTTTAAAACGTTTTCCGGATAAGGATACTTTGGAGTTGCAGCTCCGTACGGGTTTAACTACCCTGCCGAAAGCACCTGAGATCCCGGTGCCGGCACCTGTACCTGCCGATTTATTTGAGGCACTGGATGCGGATGCGCAAACAACGGGTATAAGCCGTTTGGCCCGTCAAATCATCGGTGCGTTAAGCATCCCCATGCATTTGAGCGGCAGCAGTGATCAATCAGTCGGCGGGGTATCTGATATCAGCAACCGCGGGCATTATGATAAGCTGTTATTAAGTGAGCTGGCGCAGGATGACCTGCTGCTTACCGCCCGTTTGGCCAACAACGAGGCGCTGTTTTTGCAACGTGAAGAACTACCGGTAAACAATAGCCAGGAATGGCATATCCTGTTGGATAGTACGCTTAAAATGTGGGGGATCCCGAGGGTATTTGGCCTTTCTGCCGGGTTGGCCTTTAGTGAAGGGCGTAAAAGTAAAGAGCCAATGAATGCCTGGGCTTTAGGTGGTAAACAATCGGTAGCTATTGATCTGCACAGTAAAGAAGGAATAATAAACAGCCTTGAAATACTTGACCCTGCTTTAAACTGCGGTATGCAGCTAAGCAAATTGCTTGCAGAGCAAAAAGGTGTGAAAGGTAAATACATCATGATCACGGCCGATCATTACCGGGAGGATCTGGATTTCCTGTCGCATTTTTTACCGGTAAAGGATCAGTTAGATTATTTGGTTGTAGTAAGCCGCGATGGGCATATCGAATTATTTGAAACCCAGGGCGGGCGGCATAAACTGCTTAACCAGGCAACTATTGATCTTGATGAAGTTTTGTTTGCCAAAAGGACAATTAATCACCGGAGATATACCACTACCGGCTTACCTGCTATCATGCAGTCGCATGATTTTACGCTGTATTTTCCCTCATCAAAAATTAAACTGAAGCATGAAAATACCTTTAAAACAAAAAATGACGAGGTGCTTGTTATTACCCAGGATAGCAGGGTATTATTATGGGAAAATAAGGAATGGGGCGCTATAGAAGTTGCCGGTTATATTGATCGTGGCGAATATTATTGGGGTTTTGACGGCAAACATGCATTGTCATTGCTTGTAAATAATACGGCTAACCAACTGGTAACCATTTATAATTTTAACCTTTCAAATTACGTTTGGAGTACAGTTCAGGCAATAAAACTCAGGGCTGGTGCCGTTAAATTTCTTCTCAATACTTATCATATAAAAACAAGTGATGGTGTGGTTTCCATCAACCCCTTAACCGGTATGAAAAAGCCATTCCCTGCGACACAATTATCATCGGGTGGGGAAGGGAGCCAACAAATGCCGGACGATTTTTTTAACGGGATTAAATTTACACCGCATTTTAGTATTATTAGCCAAACAAAAAAGTTTATTAACAACGGCTATAGTGTAATAAATTCGGCAAAAAGGATATATGCCCATGCCACCGGCCGCATTTTTCTTGATCAGCATGAGTTGTGGATCTCTCCCAAAGGAGATCATATTAAAATTAAAGAAAACAGGACCGATCCCATCGATTTGATATCGCCGGTAAAGCAGGAAATTATGGAGGTTGAGCATTTGCCTAATATTAAATTCACTAAGTTTATATGGGCTAATGGTAGCGAAGCGGTGCTTGACTCAAGAGGTTTATTGCATTTAAAAAGTATCGATCAATCTATACCTCAGGCAACTATTGTCCTGGTGCTTGAAAAAACTTCAGCATGCTGGAGCGCCGACGGAATGGTTTGCGGCTCACCATACTTTACAGGTAAAAATCCACCCAACGGCATACCGGTGGCCGATTTTTATGAGCTTTATATTAAAAGTTTTATCAACAGATTAAAGTAATATGCTATTGCAACTGAAATATAACGGGCAGGGTAACCGGGAGGTTAATGCGGCCTTTTTGCCGGGTGTTTCGCCCGCCGCCTGGTTCAGGGAAATGCAGTTGTGGCATATTAACCTGCAAACAGTACGCTGCTTTATTATGCCGCAAAGCATTGCGGTTAATGAGAGTGCGGGTTTGTTTGTCATATTTCATGAAAAACATGTCCCCGCTGCCCAATTCATTCAATATCCTTACAGCATGCTGGCTGGTAAACTTTTTATCCCGCTTAAATCAACACTTTACCCGGTTATTGGCAATGATGAGCTTAAAGTACTGCTGCTTTGGGAATTGCAGGTTTTTCACCCGTTTATAGGTTTGGTGGGTTTTGAAAAAAAGGATGAAATTAAACTCTCATCCCTGATCGCAATACCTCAGTCCAAACAAAATAACTGGCACATGGCGCATCCGGGTTTGGTTCAGCCCCAGGGTTTAAGAATGATCGCCCTTGAACCCGAAGAATTTGCTGATGTTTTGGACAATATTAAAGAAGATGTTGGAAGCAAACCGCTTGATGAGATCCCTGACATAACAGCCGGTGAAGGATCTGAATTGCCTGGAAGTATCAAAGCAATATTGAAATCCCTAAGCATGATTGCGCTGTTTTTGCTTATGGTGCTGGGCTTTATAGGTAAAGTGCTGTTTTTTATGTTTTACGCCATATTTCCTTCGGCTAAACCAGTTGGTAACAGCCAGCGAAAGGGATGGTTGCAGCAATTGGAAAATTGGGTTAACAGGAAAATTGCTGATCTGGATAAACAGCGCGACAGCGAATTGAAACGTCTCATGAATATGTTCGATTCTGATTCGGATGAGGCTTTGAAGTATGCTATTCCGCTTGATAGCCCTTACCTGAACAGGGGCGATGGGCCAAAATCAGGTAAACTGACCCGCCGGAACTCGCTTGATTTTAACCTGCGCCGGCTTGGCGGTGGCGGTCGTGTGGATAGCTGGAATGTTGGTGATTATCACGCTAAGTTAAGGGCCAGATATCAGCAATCGGCCAGGGAGGCTGTTGATAAAGGCAATTTTAAAAAGGCTGCCTATATTTACGCCCACCTGCTTGGTGATTTTTATTCGGCCAGTACGGTGTTGCAGCAGGGTAAACTTTATCGTGAGGCGGCAGCTTTGTATAAAGATCATTTAAAAAACAACCGCATGGCTGCCGAATGCCTGGAAAAAGGCGGCTTATTAACCGAGGCCATCCCTTTGTATATAGAACTGGATCATACCGAAAAAGTTGGCGACCTGTATATGCAGCTGGATCAGCAGGAAAACGCTTTTAAATATTACGATGAAACTCTTGACCGCCTTAAAACCGGTAAGCATTACCAGGAAGCTGCCAGGCTGAGTATGGATAAAATGAACCGGAAACACCAGGCCCAACAGCTGCTTTTAACCGGTTGGGAGGATACTGCTAATCCGGAGGCCTGTCTGAAAGCGTATTTTGAAATGAGCCATGAACCGGAAGATGACGATCTGTCTCATGAGGTTAAAAAGATTTATGCGGACCATGTACCACGTCTAAAACGCACATCGTTTTTAAATGTACTGGCCGATATAACCCAAAAGTACAGGGGTAAGCAGCTGGAAGATACATCGCTGAATATTGCCTATGAAATTGTGCATACCCAGGTAGAGAACGGCGAGATGAGCGGACTAAAGCTTATGAACAGGTTTGTGCCCGGCGACCGTTTGCTTACTGCCGATGCTAATCGCTTTGTAAGCAACAATAAGCAGCTGCCTGAGATCAGCACTAAACCAACATACCTTGATTTTAAAAACAATACCAAATGTATCGACCTCGTAGTTTACCATGACCAGATCCTGGCTATTGGCTTGAAAGGTAATGACCTGATGTTAATGCGCGCAAACTGGAATGGTAAGGCAACGTATGAGTTTTTATTTAAATGGCAGCCAAACGTAGCATTTAGCTTGATTACGGGAAGTATATCTGAATATGTTATATTAGTGGGTAAGGAAGTCCCTTATCTGATAGATAAGAAAATGGAAAGCTTTACTTATTTTGAAAGGGGCTTTTTTCTTAAAGCTTTTCCAGGTTTGCCGGCTGGGGTAATAGGATCTTGTATCAGTATATCAGGCGCGTTAACATTTTTATATCATGAAAATGGATTTGCAAAACTTGGCCATTTTTCGGTTAGGGATAAAGGCGAATTAAAAGCCAGCCATCATTGCAAATTAGATGGTGAGGATGTCAAATTTGGAAGTGGAATTGCCACCCCGCTGCCTATGGTTTTTAGGAAAGAACATTTTTATTACTGCCTTGATATGTCGCTTTTACGCTTTGATGCCAAAGGCAATATGGAGGTTTTGCAGATCGGGGCCAACATCATTAAATTTTCGGTAACAGGATACCATACCTCACTGAAAATAGCTTTGCTAACTGACCAGGGATGTATGGTGATTATTCCGGCCATTAATGAAATGAGGGTTCGCGGTGACTTTTTTGCACAGGATTTTGCTGCTACTGATATTAAAATATTAACTGATAACCTTTTGATTATAACCGGCGGCAACCAGGCCCAGGTATATGACCTGTCGGCCAAACAGCCTCAGCAGATCTCAACTATATCTACAGAAAAAAATATTGAAAGGATAATTGCATCACCCAAAAGGCATCATTGCGCTTTTTTAGAGGCAGACAACCGGATTTCGATATATAACATGGAAGGCGTTTAAAAAACATCATTCCGGCTTGACGCTTAATTATTTTATCCTGATTTTAGGATCGGAATACCTAACCCGTTTTTATACTAAATACCACAAGTTTTGCAGCTAACGGAAGATCAGATATACGCCCTCGCGCCCGATGAAGCTTCAAAAAAAGCTGGTCGTGATTTGGCTAATCCGGCTAAATGGGTAAGCAAGGGCATCAATGAACAGGCCCTTTGGGGCGAATGCCAGGGCAGCGGAAGCAAACCTTACCAAACCCAGGTTGATCTTAGTGCTATTGCTTTCAAATGTTCCTGCCCAAGTCGTAAGTTTCCCTGTAAGCATGGTTTAGGGTTAATGCTTTTATGTGTCCGGCAGCCGGGTTTGTTTACCGAAACAGCCATGCCCGCCTGGGTAAACGACTGGATAAACAAGCGTGCCGAAAAAGAAGAAAAGAAAGTTGAAAAAGCGGTAGAAAGACCTGTCGATGAAAACGCGCAGGCCAAACGCCAGCAGGCACGTGAACAAAAGGTAAGCGCAGGTATAGCCGAGCTGATGGTTTGGATCAAAGATATTGTACGCGGCGGTATTTTAACTATCCCCGAAAAAACTCCCGCTTACTGGGATAACATGGCCCGCCGCATGGTTGATGCCCAGGCATCGGGCCTGGCCGGTATGGTCAGGAACCTTGCTGCTACCAACTTTTGGAACGAAGGCTGGCAAAGCGGCTTTATGGATAAGCTGCTGCAACTATACCTTGTGGCCGAAGGTTACAATAACATTCAAAATATTGATCCGGATTTACAGCAGGACCTCCGCACAACCATAGGCTTCACCACCAACCAGGAAGAGCTGAGGGCACAAGCAGGTGTAAGGGACAGTTGGCTGGTAATTGGCAAAGAAAACCGTGACGAACAGCAGCTAACTATTGAACAAAACTGGCTTTACGGTTTAAAAACCAACAGTTACGCATTGGTGCTGCAGTTTACGGTTAAGGGACAAATCCCGCCGCTTGCATTTTCGCCAGGTATGTACCTGGATGCAACGCTGGTGTATTTTCCCTCAACTTTACCGTACCGGGCCATCCTGAAAGATTATAATATAGTAAGGCAGACTGATGCCATTACGGTACAAACCTTTACCGGCTGGCAGCAGGTTGCAGGGTACGAAACCATATTGAACAGCCGTTTGCCATTCCGGAGCGAAATGCCTGTTGTGATTGCATCGCTAACCCCTGTTTATTATCAAAAACAATGGTGGCTGCAGGATAACGAAGGCTGCCTTTGCAAAGTATCTGCAGCTTACACCAATATCTGGCAACTGGTGGCCATAAGCGGAGGCGATCCCGTAACCATGACCGTAATAGGTAAGGAAAACGAATACCACCCGCTTGGCGTATGGCATCAAAATAATTATAAAAGTATCTGATGAAGGCCTGGGAAAGTATCATAAACACCGCCATGCTGGGCACTGATAAACCCACGCCTGCCATTGCCGATTTGCCTGAAGATGTGGCGGTAATAGCTAACGCGATAGATGCCGCAGCAACATTAGATAAGGAAGAACGTTACCTGCAAAAAGCGGCTGTGATCTATAATTACAGACAATCGGGTTTTGTACCCTTTCAAAAAAATGATTTGCCGGTAAACAAGGCATCTGAAGAAATAAAATCCTATTGCACACCCGAAGCTGTCAGGGTTTTGAATACTATATTGGACGAGGAGAACGATCAGCTGCTGCAACTCTGGTTAAACCAATGCAGTAAAGTTGGGTGCTTATTAATGCCTGATGTATTGCCTGCAGTACTTGAAAAAGCACAAAAAGATGTTTCATTGCGCTCAGTTGTTATTGAATGCAGCGGTAACAGGGGGGCCTGGCTCAGTAAGATGAACCCGGTATGGAACTGGTTCAGCATTTTGCCCGATGAAGAACTTTGGCAAACCGGCAGTCCCGCCCAGAGGGCAGAGGTGTTAAAACGCTTAAGGCAAAATGAACCCGTCAAAGCGCTGGAATGGTTGCAGCAAACCTGGGAGCAGGAAAACGCAGCCGGTAAACTGGAGCTATTGAAGGCCCTGAAAATAAACAGCAATGCCGATGACCTGCCATGGTTGGAAAGCTTACTGAACGAAAAAGGACAAAAAGTTAAAGACGAAGCTTTAGCGCTGCTTAAAAGCATCCCCGGTTCATCAGTTATCAAACAATATGAAGAGTTGCTGCTACAGTCGGTAACGCTTAAAAAAGAGAAAGCTTTGCTGGGCTTAACCACCAAAACTTCTGTCCACGTAAAACTTCCTGCGGTAGTTGATGAAGGCATCTACAAATCAGGCATCGAAAAACTATCCGGGCCAAAAAGTACCGTTACGGACGAGAACTATGTTATTTACCAGCTCATCAGTAGCGTGCCGCCGGCGTTTTGGGAAAAACAGTTTGAAGCAACGCCCGTGCAGGTAGTTGAATATTTTGAAAAATATGCCCAGGAAATGGTTCCGGCTTTGGCAAACGCAGTAGCAAAGTTTGGGCAAAAAAGCTGGGTGCCGTTTTTTGTAGGTCAACGGATGTTTTATCCTGATTTTGTTGAGATGCTAAGCGGCAGGGAGCAGGAAAAATATTTGCTGAAGGCACTGAGCAATGATGCCCAAAACGCAATTGCCCATGCAGTTCGTATTAATGATGAGTGGGGGACAGAGTTTGCCGTTGCGGCCCTGCTTAAAATGGCTAACTGGCCCTATGAATATAACCGTGGCTTTTTTACAAGGTATATCAGGCTCATCCCTGTTGGGGCTTTGAACCATATTGAAAATATCACATCACAACAGGCTAACCTTCAGCCTACCTGGGATAAAACCCGCAATCATTTAATTAATTTACTCAGCTTAAAACAGCAAACGCTTAAAGCCTTTAACGCATAAAAACTTTAACATGTCACAGATATTACGTCAGCATGCAGAGCAATTATTTGCACACGAACTGGAAGAACTGAAAAAGCAGGATGGCGATAAGCGCCCCGCCAACTGGGTGCTTTCCCCGCAGTCGGTAGTTACCTACCTTATGGGTGGTAAGCTGAAGAACGGTTTCGAGGTTTCTCCAAAATACATCGGTAACCGCCGGTTAATGGAAATAGCGGTAGCTACCCTCACAACAGATCGTGCCTTGCTGTTATACGGTTTGCCGGGCACAGCAAAAAGCTGGGTAAGCGAGCATCTGGCGGCGGCTGTAAGCGGCGATTCAACCATGATCATCCAGGGAACGGCCGGTACCAGCGAAGAATCTGTTCGTTATGGCTGGAACTATGCCCGTTTAATTGCGCAGGGCCCATCGCCCGATGCATTGGTGGAAACACCTGTAATGCGCGGCATGAAGGATGGCAAGATCGTGAGACTGGAAGAGCTTACCCGGATCGGTGCCGATGTGCAGGATACCTTGATCACCATCCTTTCCGAAAAAACGTTACCCGTGCCGGAGCTTAATATCGAAGTGCAGGCCGTTAAAGGCTTTAATATTATAGCTACAGCCAACAATCGCGATAAGGGCGTAAATGAATTATCAAGCGCGTTAAAACGCCGTTTTAATACGGTGATCCTACCACTGCCCGATTCTGTAGAGGAGGAGATAGACATTGTACGCCGCCGGGTTGAAAGCTTTGAAAAAGTAATGGAACTGCCTGCCGAACCACCAGCATTGCAGGAGATCCGCCGGATAGTGACCATTTTCCGCGAGCTTCGGGCAGGTGTTACGCTGGATGGCAAAACCAAGATCAAAATACCATCGGGCACATTAAGCACTGCCGAAGCTATTTCGGTAGTGAACAGTGGCTTATCAATGGCAGCCTATTTTGGCGATGGGCAGTTAAAAGCTGCTGATCTTGCCGCCGGCATCATTGGTTCGGTAATAAAAGATCCGGTACAGGATAAGCTGGTTTGGCAGGAATATCTGGAAACTGTTGTAAAACCCCGTACCGACTGGGCCGATATTTACCGTGCCTGCCGCGATCTATAACCAAACAACCTTAAGCCAATGGCAGTACATATTTTAGGCATAAGGCACCACGGGCCGGGTTCGGCGCGTAATGTAAAAGCTTTCCTGGAAACGGTTAAGCCTGATATTGTTTTGGTTGAAGGTCCGCCGGAAGCCGATGCTATGCTGCAATGGGTAAGTAACGAAGGCCTTAAACCGCCTGTCGCATTGCTTTGTTATCAGCCTGATGACCCGCAGCGTTCGGTGTTTTACCCTTTTGCCGATTTCTCGCCAGAGTGGCAAGCCATTCTTTATGCCCGCAGGCAAAATATCCACGTACGTTTTATGGATTTGCCTGCAGGTAACCAGATGCTGGTTGAAAAGGAGCATAAAGTGATTAAGCAGGAGGATGAACCGGATGCAGATCAGATAAATAATGAGGGGCAAAATTTTGAGCAGTTATACAAAAGTCCGATAAGCTATCTTTCTGATGCCGCCGGTTTTGCCGACGATGAGAAATGGTGGGAGCATACTTTTGAGTACCGCAATAATAACGAGGATGTTTTTGATGCCGTGGCCGAAGCTATGCAGGCGCTTCGGGAAAGCCTGCCCCAAAAAGATAAAAAGCTTGAACTGATGCGCGAGGCCTATATGCGCCGCACCATCCGCCAGGCCGAAAAGGAAATGTTTCATACCATAGCGGTGATCTGCGGTGCCTGGCACGTACCTGCTTTACAGGGCAAATCATCGCAAAAGGATGATAACGAAATATTAAAAGGCCTCCCCAAAGTAAAAACAGAATGCACCTGGATCCCCTGGACATTCAGCCGGTTGAGTTTTTACAGCGGGTATGGTGCGGGCATCAATTCGCCGGGCTGGTACAACCATATCTGGAACCACCCGCATGATGACGGCACTTTATGGATGGCCAATGTAGCGCAATTGTTCCGCAAGCAGCAGATGGATACTTCTGTTGCGCATATCATTGAAGCGGTAAGGCTGGCCGGCGCGCTGGCATCATTGCGCGGCTTGCCCAAGGTAGGTTTGGAAGAACTGAATGGGGCAACGCTAAGCGTACTCTGTAACGGCGAAAGCATTTTGTTGAAACTGGTGCAGGATGAACTGATAGTTGGCCACCAGATAGGGGAGGTGCCTGTTGAAATTCCCAAACCGCCGCTGCAACTCGATATTGAAAAACAACAAAAGAAATTAAGGCTGCCCGCCACAGCAGATTATAAAGATTATACACTCGATCTGCGGAAAGATACCGACCTTGACCGGAGCATTTTCCTGCACCGCCTGCAGTTACTGGGGATCAACTGGGGCAGGCAGCAATATACTACGGGCAAGGGTACGTTTAAAGAACAATGGCGCTTGCAATGGGACCCTGGTTATTCCGTCGAGATCATTGAACGCGGTAATTTGGGTAATACTGTGGCCGAAGCCGCTGCCAGCAGCGTGCTCAACCAGGCAAAAGAAGCAAAAGAGCTGAAAGCCATAGGCAACCTGCTTGAAAAAACTATCCCTGCCGAGCTGCCCGGTGCTATTGAGGCATTGATCAATCAGCTTAATAATTTAGCTGCAGCCTCTGCCGATGTTATTGAACTGATGGAGGTAGTGCCAGGCCTGATAACTGTGGCAAGGTATGGCAACGTGCGTAAAACAGATGCCGAGCTGGTGCTTAGCATCATCAACAGTATTATTACCCGTATTTGTATCAGTTTACCCAATGCCTGTATTGCCATTGATGAAGATGCCTCGCAAAAATTGCTGGAACTGTTTTTTAAACTGAACGATGGTATTAACCTTTTGCAGGATGAGGAGATAACTGCCATGTGGCAGCAAACATTGATAATGATAGCTGCCAATAAAAGCACTTCGCCGGTTATAGGTGGCTATAGTACCCGTTTATTGCATGATGCGCGGCAACTGGAGGGCGATCAACTGATGCAGTATTTCAGCTTTGCTATGTCATCGGCCACTGCCCCGGTTATTGCCGCGGCCTGGCTCGAAGGTTTTTTGAAAGGCAGCGGTACCTTACTATTGCTTGATCAGGACCTTTGGCAGGTGATTAACAACTGGGTTGCCGGCCTTACAGATGATATTTTTATGCAGGTGCTGCCCTTGCTACGCCGCACGTTTGCCAACTTCACCAATCCCGAAAGGCGAAAGCTGGGTGAAAAGGCGCGTTCGGGCGGAGGATCAGGGCATCAGCATACAAACATCAGCGCAAATTTTGATCCCGAACGGGCTAAACAAGGCCTGCCGGTTATTATGCAACTACTGGGTTTAACCATAAATACTATCGAAACAAATGGAAATTGAGCCAGAACACCTGCGTAAATGGCGGTTAATATTGGGCGGCAACCAAAATGAAGGCACCGAATTTAGCCTTGATGAAGCCGACCTTAAAGTCGACCGGACACTTGAAGCCCTTTATGACAGCGACCGCACCGGCGGCCTTGGCGCTTCATCGCCAAACGTGAGCCGCTGGCTTGGGGATATCCGTACGTTTTTCCCCTCAAGTGTGGTGCAGGTAATGCAGCAGGATGCCTTGAAACGGCTTAACCTAACCCAGATGCTGTTTGAAAAGGAGATGCTGGAAAACGTTGAGCCCGATGTTCATTTGGTGGCAACTTTAATGACCCTGAGCCGCGTTATTCCCGATAAAACAAAGGATACTGCAAGACAGGTGGTACGCAAGGTGGTTGACCAGCTGATCAAAAAACTGGCCGAGCCCACCCGGCAAGCCATCACAGGTAGCTTAAGCCGCAGCACCCGCAATACCAGGCCACGGCATAATGAAATAAACTGGGGCGCTACTATCCTCAAAAATCTTAAACATTACCAGCCCCAATACCAAACCATTATCCCCGAAACAAGGATAGGATACGGGCGTAAACGATCGTCGTTAAAAGATGTGATCCTGTGTTTGGATCAAAGCGGGTCTATGGGGTCATCGGTAGTTTATTCGGGGATTTTTGGGAGTGTAATGGCTTCTATTCCTGCCATCAAAACTAAAATGGTGGTGTTTGATACAGCTGTTGCTGATTTGACTGAAGAACTGGCCGATCCCGTGGATCTTTTATTTGGCGTACAATTAGGCGGAGGTACGGATATCAACGCGGCGTTAACCTATTGCCAGCAAATAACTACCCGCCCTACCGATACCGTATTGGTACTGATTACTGACCTTTATGAGGGAGGTAACGTCACCGAAATGCGTCGCCGCGCTGTTGAACTGGTTTCGGCAGGTGTGCAGCTGGTTGTGCTGCTTGCTTTGAGCGATGATGGCTCGCCGTCATATGATCATCATAACGCACAGTTTCTGGCTGATCTGGGTGTGCCGGTTTTTGCCTGCACTCCCGATAAATTTCCCGACCTGATGGCCGCCGCACTTACCAAACAGGATGTAGGCCTTTGGGCTGCCAAGGAAGAGCTTATTTTGAAAAAGTAAACAGATTTACCGGCTTTACTGATACAAAGTGCCGGTTCATCGACACATGATGATATAAATTTGGAATTTAAAATTCATTTTTACAATTTGTGATTGTATTTGCCGGTGCCGGTATCTGTTATTTTACCCTGATAAGTTTAACTAAATTGATTAAACCCTTTTCTGACACCTGCTTTGAAGCACTCAAAGGCAGGGCGTTGCACCACGCTGAATTTGATAGCGAGTTTTTTGATACCGAAATCCTTAAGGATTTAATTATTGAAAAAACAGGGCATGAAATTAATCTCTATGCCCTGAATAAAGCTTTTGGCATTATACCGGCCAGGTTTAAGCCATCGCCCTATACACTTGATGTTTTGGCCATATATTGCGGTTACATTGGTTGGGACGATTTTTGTGTGATGGCTGATAAATGGATTTTACCTACCATGTAAACTTTAAAAGCGCAACGCCTTGTCTCGGTAATAACACATCAGCACCTGATAGCCCCGATTTGGCCAGTAGTATAACCGGTTTGCCGAACTTTTGTAATTGCCCGGCTTTTTCAAGTTCCTTAATTTGTTTGGCGGTGGGTTGCTGTGGCGATCCCATCTTTTTCCATACCTCATAAGCATTGCTATGCTCATCATCAATGCGGTATTGGGTTAGTTTGACAAACGTATGTGGCATATGCTCCATCCTGATCTGTACAGTCTTACCTGCATCATGGGTATCGTCATCGTGATAGTTCCACAACAGTACGGTAACTTCTTTTTTATCTACAGATGCTATTGCTCCAATATCTGAACGCCCCCTGATGCTTGAATCGGCTACGGTTTTAAGCGGGTACATCTTGTCGCCGGTTACTTTCAAGCGTTTGCCCTTCATCATCCCCAGCATCCGGAAAACGTTAAGTACCGGCTTATCAACCCCGTTGGTAGCCAGATCGCGGAAGCCGTAAAACCAGGGCTGGTTTTCAAACTCGAACGACCAGGACACCGAACCCATAAAGTTTACGCCCAATGAGTCGGCCAGTTGATATTCCCTTGCTATGGAAGCCGCGGTATAACTCGAATACATGGTGCCGTTGCGGTAAGCATTTGAGGGATTGGTAGCCATACCACAAGCCGCGCAGCCTTCCGGATCTGATTCGCCTATTACTATTGGCGTGTTTTTAGTTTCAGGATATGATGCTGCAATTTTAAAGCCCTCCCTGATATCGCGGACCTGCGGGGCCATGTTCATGCGTACCTTTCCATTAACAAGTGTAGGCTGCCCTTTGGCGTGAAAAGAGATCACATCAATAGGCGAGCCTATTTTGCCTGTTGCATAATTGGTATCGGCAATGCAATGTTTAATAAATGCATTTAAAAACTTCATCCCGCCGGGACTGGAGCCACCTGCAACTTCCGGTCCGCCAACATGCGCAGTAGGCAAGGCCCGTTTTACACCATGCGCTGCGTAATCGTACAGTTTAAAAAACTCCTTCATGGTACCCTTCCAGTAGCCAATGTTTGGCTCGTTCCAAACTTCCCAGTACCAGCTTTCAACCTCTGCCTGGCCATAGCGTTGTACTGAATGTTTTACCCATTGGTAAACAAGCTCTTCCCATTTATTATAGTCTTTTGGCGGATAGGCCCAACCAGTATAAACATCATCATAATTATCTCCGGGTTTCCAGTAATGGCGGTAGGGTTTAGGATGGGTTGATAAAGCCTCGGGCATAAAACCTATCTGGGCGTAGGGTTTCATTCCCAGTTTAACGTAAGTGTCAAATATGCTATCAACCAAATGCCAGTTGTAAACAGGCTTGCCGTTAACATCTTCGGTATACGCATTGGTCGATCCCCATTTTAATGCAGCTGTGCCGTCGCCGCTTGTAAGCAGGTTGTGCACCCGCATGCGTACCGGTACCGGGCTTAACGCGGCCAGTTCTGACAGCAGTTTGCGCCCATCCTTCATATAGGTATAGTTAGGCTCGTCGTGGCCAAACCATGCCCAAACGGGGTACATATCGCCAACCTGGTCATGTAAATTGATGGTGATATGGGCTTGCTCCTGGGCAAAAATACGGGCGCTGATAAGCAGCAAAAGGCAGGGAATAAGTTTGATAATCTTCATTCAGGTAGTTTGGTGGTTTATTGGAAGCGCTACCAAACATAGTTATTTTTATTTATTGTTAAAAGAACAATTAAAACGAAATCTATCGGCCTCAAAATCAATTTAAAAGGACACACAACATATGAGGTGTAATTTACGTTAACAGCGTGTTAATTTATTGTTTATATACTTCAGAAATTCTACAGAATTGGAGTGTATAATTGTGTTTATCAGCGCTTAATAAGGGGGATTCTTTGCAAAAGTTCAGGTTTTATTTTATTTCGATGCTATTGGCAGCGTCATTCTCGCTGCCATCGTATGCCCAGGTTAAGGATACATTACAAAAAAATGCGGTAAAAAAGGATTCTTTACAAAAAGACTCCGCCAGGAATATCCTCACTTTACCGGATACAGTCAAACATCTCGAAAGTAAATTTCCATCATACATACCACCCGCTGCGTTTGTTGCCTACGGTTTATTGTCATTAAAAGTAGGGTTCATACGCAATATCGACTATCGTGTACGGAATGATATGAATAAAGACCATCCGGGCTTTCATACCAAGTTGGATAATTACCTTCAGTATGCACCAATAGTATCGGTGTATACGCTGAACCTGGCAGGCGTACATGGTAAAAATACTTTTATTGACCGTACTATGCTGCTTGTACTTTCAGAAGCCATATTTGCCGGTACTACCTTTGGCTTAAAACGGGTTACCCATCGTGAACGGCCCGATGGGTCAGATAAGTTTTCGTTTCCTTCAGGCCATACCGGCAACGCCTTTGTTTCGGCCGAGTTTATGGCCCAGGAATATGGCGACCGCTCGCCAATATACGGAGGTGTAGGCTATGGCTTTGCAACCGCTACGGCTATATTGCGTGTATATAACAACAAGCATTGGTTTAGCGATATTGTAGCAGGCGCCGGTTTCGGCATCCTTTCAACCAAGGCGGCGTATTACCTGTACCCGCTTATCCGTAACAGTGTGTTTCGCGGTGGGAATGATAAGAAAAGCAATAATAACTCTTTATTGCTGCCAACTTACCAGGATGGCAAGGTGGGTTTAACCTTCGCCAAGAGTTTTTAAAACACTGATCTTATTATTTATAATGTGCAACCACCTTAGTATTAGGGTGGTTGTTTTGTTATGAAGTAAATTTTTTCAATAAAAAATAGCTTATCTATTGCAACGTACGTTTTTAATACATACCTTTGGTTTATGAGTTTGTTTAAAAAGGATATTGCTGCTGATTTAACGCCTACCAAAACCGAAATGGATGTATTGCAGGTGTTATGGCAGTATGGGCCGTCGACAGTAAGATTTGTGCATGATAAGGTTAATGAGCAAAAGGAAGCGGTAATTTATACCAGTACCCTTAAGCTGATGCAGGTAATGAAAGAGAAGGGGATGCTGGAGCGTGATGAAACCAATATGAAACACGTTTACAGTGCCGTGCTTGAAGAAAGCAAGGTAAAGGGCAATATGCTTGACCGCTTTGTTGACTCGATGTACAATGGTTCGCCGAGCGATTTGATGGTAGCCTTACTGGGCAACGATAAAACATCGGCCGAAGAACTCAAAAAAATAAAAGAGCTGCTCAAAAACATGGACGATAAATAATTAAACCTTTACAGATATGTACCTGCTCCTTAACGCCAACACCATTTCCCATAGCCTGATACAGGCTTTTAGCTGGATGCTGATCCATTCACTATGGCAGGGCTTGTTGCTGGCGGTTATCAGCGCGGTGGTCATGCTGCTTACCAAAAAAACAAGCGCGGCAGTAAGGTACAATCTGGTACTTGTACAGTTTTTATTATTTGTAGGTGCCTGCCTGTTCACTTTTGTCTGGGAGTGGAACAAGCCGCCACAGCAAAGTATGGTACAATTTGGTAATGCCATAGGAGGCAGGGCTACGCAGCTGTTAAGCCTTAATGCCGATGGGATCCGGGCTTTTGCCAATACCTGTATCGGTTATTTTACCGCCAATGCGCCGATGGTTGTGCTGTTGTGGTTTGTGTTTTTCCTGTTCCGCTCGGTACGGATGATGCGCGGGCTCATGTTTATCCATGTAGCCAAACACAGGCAGGTATCAGAGCCTGTGGGGTATTGGAAAAACAGGGTTGAATTGCTTTGCGAAAAGCTGCAATTAAAGCGGGCTGTTAAGCTGCTGGAATCGGGTTATGTAAAAATGCCTATGGTAATAGGTCACCTGAAACCGGTTATCCTGATCCCGGCGGGTTTACTGGCCGGGTTACCACCCGAGCAAGTTGAGGCTGTATTGCTGCATGAACTGGCCCACATTCGCAGGCATGACTATATTGTTAACTTTTTGCAAACCATTGCCGAAACGGTATTTTTCTTTAACCCCGGCTTGCTATGGATCTCGGCCCTGCTTCGTGACGAGCGGGAAAACTGCTGTGATGATATCGCCATAGCCCAAACAAAAAATAAGCGGGAATTTATTCAGGCACTTATCAGCTTTAAAGAGCATTCGCTTTATGGTACAAACTATGCAGTTGCCTTCTCCGGTAAAAAGAACCAGCTGCTGCAAAGGGTGAGCCGCATCCTTGGTAATAAAAACAAAACGGTAACTTCAGGCGAGAAGGTGTTTTTGATAAGCGGTGTTATGATCCTTTCGGCCATTATAGCCACCGCTGCTATAGCACAGATCAGGAAAGTTAATTACCCCGAAGGCAGCAGTGCTCATGTATACAAACAGGAACAGCGTGTGGTACAACCTGCGGTTACGCAATCTGCAGTAATTGTTAAGCCGGTTGACAAGCCAAAACGTGCAAAACACAAGTATATTGCTGATATTCAGAAACCTGTTCGCCCAAATGAAAATGTAGTTATGGCGAATGCCGAACCTGTTGCTCCAAAGGAACAATTTGAGAGCGATGCATCGGCTACAAGGCATCGCGCCGAACAGGAAAACCGGCAGAACTTAGCTGATAAGGCACAGTTTAACCGCGAGCAGGAACAGGCCCGCCGCGACCAGGAGCAAGCCAAGCGCGACCAGGAACACGCAAATATAGACCAGGAACAAGCCCGTCGTGATCAGGAGCAGGCCGCGCGCGATCAGGCCCAGGCCAAACTTGACCAGGAACAGGCAGAAAGAGATCAGGTACAAGCCAGGCGGGATCAGGAGCAGGCAAAGCGTGATCAATTACAAGTGAAACAACCAATAGCAGCAAAACCGGCGAAACCCAAAAACAGTGTAAGCGTTCAGTAAATCAATCAACACCAGGCTTTGTAATTGCAGGTATTGATACCTGAAGGCGAAGCTTTAAATTTTAAAAACTAACAGAACCGGAATTTTAAGAAGCCGCTTTGAGCGGGGCGGCATTGTATTGTCTTTTATTTAACAGCAAAATTTAACACGAAATGAAGGAACATTATTTACCGAAAGGTATGGTGATTGCATGTCTCTTGCTTATACTTTTCAACGGCATAACCTGTGAATCGCAGGCTCAGAATAAAAGCGTGCGTTTAGATAGCTTGTTTACAAACCTGTTTAATCAGCACGAGTTTAATGGGAATGTGTTGGTTACCGAAAAAGGTAATGTTGTTTACCGGCATTCGTTTGGGTACGCCGATGCAGGGGCGAAATTATTGAATACAGATCAAACGGCTTTTAACCTGGCCTCGGTTTCAAAAACGTTTACTGCTGTTGCTATTTTGCAGCTTAAACAAGCCGGAAAGCTTAAGTTGGATGATCCTTTCGTTAAATATTTTCCTGATTTTCCCTGGGCGCAGATCACTATACGCCATCTTTTATCACATACTTCCGGATTGCCCGATTTCCAGATATTTGAAAAGCCCTACAGCGAAAACCCTGAAAAGATCTATTCTTTGAATGACCTGATCCCTGCGCTTAAAAATGACAGCAGAGGACTGCTATTCAAAACCGGCGAAAAGTACAGTTATTCAAATACCGGTTTTGGTTTGCTTGCATTATTAGTTGAAAAACTGAGCGGTATGAAATTTCAGGATTATCTTTCTAAAAATATTTTCAAGCCCGCTGGAATGGTGCATACCTACATTGAAACACCTTTGTTGTCTGTAGCAGATAAGAACCGGGCGCAACGTTATGAATTTCTCAGTTATTCGCCAGGTCAGTTAAAACGCATCGATTCAGTGAAAGGCGACCGGGTTGAATCGGTGATATTAGGGGCTATAGTTGGGCCTACTGCTGTTGTAAGCACTACCGGCGACTTACTGAAGTTTGACGAAGCCTTGTATAGTGGCAAACTGCTGAAACAACAGGTACTTGACAAAGCCTTTATGCCGGCTTTACTTAACAATGGCGAGAAAGTGGCTATGGGCTGGGCAAATACAAAATCATACTACGGGCTTGGGTGGATGATTTTGCAGGATAGTACTTATGGTAAAGTAGTTTGGCATTCAGGAGGGTCGTCGGGAGTGGTCACAGTTTTCCTTCGTAACATAACCCGGAAACAAACAGTAGTTGTACTCGATAATGTAACTCACCGGGGCTTGCATCCCGAAGGACTTAATGCTTTTTACATTTTGAATAACGGGAATATTTATCATGGTAAGCGATCGCTGGCTAAAGAATATGTGATAACGTTGCACCAGAAAGGGGCTGATGCCGCAGCCGTGCTTTTTAATGAACTAAAGGCGGATACCAGTCATTATTTTATGGACGAAAAAGAGCTAAACCGCCTCGGTTATAACCTCATGAACGATGGTTTCCTCAACGAAGCCCTGGAGGCATTTAAATTCAATACCCTTTTGTATCCGGGAAGCTTTAATACTTATGACAGCTATGCCGAAGCGCTTGCCGGCGCAGGTAAAAAAGAAGAAGCTATAAAAATGTATGAAAAATCAATAGCCCTGAACCCTCAAAATGAAGGAGGTAAAAAGGTATTGAACCAACTAAAAGGAAAATAATCAACAATAACCAATACAAGGCACCACTGCCTTTTATCAAATTTTAATCAACAGAAAAATGAAAGTAAATTATTTAAGAAGCGCTCTGCTGCTAATAGCTGCAACGGCGCTAACAACTGCAGCAAACGCTCAGAAACCAGGAAAAAAAACAGCCTACGTATCTTATAACAATTACGACACCTTTGATGCTAAGGGACGCGAACGCATCCAAACTAACTGGAAAGGTAAAACTTACCAAATGGAGCTGGCAAACAACAAGCTGATAGCTTTGGCCGTTGATGGTGAAATTATTCCCTCGGCCAAATGGGGCGAATACAGCACTGTTATAGCGGCTATCCGTGAGCAGATCAGGAAAGACAGGATCCAGGCAAAAAAGGATCAGGCACAGGCCAAACGTGACCAGGAACAAGCCGGCCGCGATCAGCAACAGGCTAAGCGCGACCAGGAGCAGGCAGCCCGCGATCAGCAGCATGCAAAAGTTGAACAGGAAGAGGCCGAACGCGACCAGCAACAGGCAAAACGTGATCAGGAACAGGCCGCAAAAGATCAAATACAAGCCAAACGCGACCAGGAGCAGGCTTCCCGCGATCAGGAACAAGCTGCTCGTGATCAGATCCAGGCCAAGAAAGACCAGGAGCAGGCTGCCGAAGATCAGCGTGTATTAAAACGGATGATCAGCGATTTTGTGGCTGATCATATTATCCCGAACGAAGAAGCGCTGCGTGACCTTTCCTTTAACGGCGAAGAACTGATCATAAACGGTAAAAAACAGCCCGACAGTGTGTTTAAAAAATACAGCGAAAAATATCCCCGCTTTGCCAAAGGCAACACATCCTATGAAAATGGCCAAAGGCAGTTTAATGGGTTACATATCCACAGGAATTAAATAGTAGCATAGATTTATAGCTAATGCTGTTAATTAAGGCGTCATTGCGAGGTACGAAGCAATCCCAAGCTATACAGAGCGAACCTGCTAATCGGGGATTGCTTCGTGCCTCGCAATGACGCTTTTAGATTAAATCTTTCCTTAAACTATATTAAGAGCAAGGCATAAGTGTGCCCTTTACTTTTTCAAATTCCTCGTCCGCAGCTTGCTCAAAAACTCGGGTGAAATACCCAGATAAGAGGCTATATAATGCTGCGGCACCCTTTGCGGGATGCTTGGGTAGCGGTTAATAAACTCCAGGTATTTTTCCATAGCCGTGGTAGAGATGGTTTTAAACAGCCGCTTTTGAATTACGGTAAGGTGCCTTTGCAGCATAAGCCTGAACATGCGCTCCAGCTTGGGCACCTCGTTAAGCAGGCGCTCTTTTGAATCACGGCTGAGAATGAGCAGTTCGCAATCTTCCATGGTTTCAATGTACATGCTGCAGGGGCTTTGATCCTGGAAACTGGCCAAGTCACTTACCCACCAGTCTTCAACGGCAAACTGCAGGGTTACTTCCACTCCGTTCTCATCAATAATATATTCGCGAATGCAGCCTTTGTTTACGTAGGCCTCAAAATTGCAGATGTCGCCAGCTTGCAGCAGACGGGTCTTTTTAGGTACTTTTCTGTATTCCAATATCGCATTAAACAGCGCAGTTTCCTCTGCAGTTAAACTAACCGATCGTGCCGCATAATTATTGATATTTTGAAACATGGCTCAAATATAAGCCCGGTTACGGCCATACCTGCAAATATTAGCGGGTAAATAATTTCATTTCTTGTTCCAGTTCAATGGATTTTAAGAATAGATAAGTCAATTTTACAACATATAATTTTTATTGATCAAATATGACCTATCTACCCAATCAAACCCGTTACCAGGATATGGAATACCGCCGTTGCGGTAACAGCGGTTTAAAACTGCCTGCGGTATCGCTTGGCCTGTGGCATAACTTCGGCGGTATCGACAGCCTGGAGAATGCCCGCAATATTTTACGTTTAGCTTTTGATAAAGGCATCACCCATTTTGATTTGGCCAACAACTACGGCCCACCAGCAGGCTCGGCCGAAGAAACTTTTGGCCGCATTTATAAAGACGATTTTAAAAGCTATCGCGATGAATTGGTGATTTCCACCAAGGCAGGCTGGGGCATGTGGGAAGGCCCGTATGGCGACTGGGGCTCAAAGAAATACCTGGTAGCCAGTTTGGATCAAAGCCTGAAACGCATGGGGCTTGATTATGTAGACATCTACTACCATCACCGTCCTGATCCTGAAACGCCTATCGAGGAAACCATGGGTGCGTTAGATCTCATCGTTCGCCAGGGAAAGGCCCTGTATGTGGGTATTTCAAGTTACAGTGCCTCCGAAACCGAAAAAGCGGTTGCGGTATTAAAAGAATTAGGAACACCATGTCTCATCCATCAACCTAAATACTCCATGTTCGACAGATGGGTTGAAGGCGGGTTATTGGATGTGCTGGAAGATAAAGGCGTTGGCTGTATCCCGTTTTCGCCGCTGGCACAGGGGCTGTTAACCAACAAATATTTAAAAGGGATCCCTGAAGGTTCGAGAGCTGCTGCCCATCGTGGCAATGGCGCTATTGATGAAGATGCCATAACCGAACAAAACATAGCTAAAGCCGCAAAGCTGAATGAGCTTGCCTTGCAGCGCGGTCAAAACCTGGCACAAATGGCATTGTCATGGATATTGAAAGATAAGCGTATTACTTCGGTATTGATTGGGGCAAGTAAACCTGAGCAGGTAACGGACTCTATCGGTTGTTTAGCAAACACTTCATTTACCAGTGAAGAGCTGAAACTAATCAACAACATACTGGCATAAATAAACCAACCAATAAACCTGATAATGAGAAGAGAATTTTATACCCGCCCTTTGGGGCTGGCCCTTTTGCTGCTGTCGGCAGGTTTGGCCAATGCCCAAAAAGCCCCATTTGCTGTTGATGGCAAAACAGCTAAGGTTTATGTAACCGCTAAAAACACCAATAACAAGATCACCGAAACAGGAACGCTGCAGTTTGAAGCTTATCCGCAGCCTTTAGAAAACGAGATCACCATTTTTGTTGATCCTTCTAAAACCTACCAAACCATGCTGGGTATAGGCGGCGCGCTAACCGATGCCTCGGCCGAGGTGTTTTACAAAATGCCGAAAGATAAGCAGCAGGAAGTACTCACCGATTATTACGATAAGGATAAAGGCATTGCCTACACGCTTGGCCGTACCAATATTCAAAGCTGTGATTTTTCGAGCGATACTTATGCTTATGTTAAAGATGGCGACGCTGCCCTGAAAACCTTTGATATCAGCCATGATATGAAATACCGTGTACCTTTCATCAAGGAAGTGTTGGCTGCTGCGGGTGGTAAATTAACATTGTTTGCATCGCCATGGAGCCCGCCCGCCTGGATGAAAACCAATAATGACGCACTGCACGGCGGTAAATTAAAAGCCGAATACAACCAGAGCTGGGCTAACCTGTATGGCAAATTCATTAACGCTTATGAAAAGCAGGGCATCCCTATCTGGGGTATCACCGTTCAAAACGAAGAAATGGCCGTGCAAACCTGGGAATCATGCGTGTTCACAGCCGAAGAGGAGCGCGATTTTATCAAGAACTTTTTAGGCCCTGCCATGAAAAAAGCCGGCTATGCCGATCGTAAGCTATTGATCTGGGACCATAACCGGGATTTGATGTACCAGCGCGTAAGCACTGTACTGGAAGATCCTGAAGCTGCCAAATACGTATGGGGCGTGGCTTATCACTGGTATGAAGATATTGCCGCAAAAGGCGCCGGGATGAACTTTGAAAATGAACGCATGGTTGCCCAAACCTTCCCCGATAAACCACTGATGTTAACTGAAGGCTGCGCCGCTGATTTTAATCCTGAAAAATATACCGACTGGAGCTTCGGCGAAAAATACGGTGCTTCCATGATCAATGACTTTAACATCGGCACCGTAGCCTGGACAGACTGGAACGTATTGCTTGACGAAAAAGGCGGCCCTAACCATGTGGGGAACTTCTGCATGGCGCCTATCCATTATGATACCAAAGCCGATAAGCTGATCTATACCAACGCTTATTATTACTTAGGTCAGTTCTCCAAATTCATCCACCCCGGTGCAAAACGGATAGCGAGTTCATCGAGCCGCAATAACCTGCTTACCACCGCTTATGTAAATACCGATGGCAAACTGGCTGTTGTGGTGATGAACAAAACAGATGAGGATATTGATTACAAGTTGTGGATCAAGGGCAAAGCTGCCAAAACCAAAAGTCTTGCGCATTCAATTGCTACAGTGGTGATTGAATAGCGTAATTAGTTTGAAATTGTTGTTGGCCTCCCGATTTGTGTCGGGGGGCTTTTTTGTGTTAACAATAGGGTAAGATTACAGAAATATGGAATCTGTAACTTTAACAGCTTTAACCCTTGTCGCTTTGAAAAAAAATATCATAATACTCGCTATTTTAATTATTGTTTTGGCTGGAATGTGGTGGGCATTTAAAATATTCGTGTTGCATACCAATCTGAATAGGCAGCCGGAATTAACCAATTTTCATGAAAGCCATTTTGAGGTTTCATCTTCAAAGCCGCTATATTTTAAAATAGATAGCGGATTGTATTGTGCCATGGATGGGAAATTTACATATCAACTCAAGCCGGTTTGGAAAGGAGAAATTGAAGAGGCTTATATCTCGCCGGATGGTAAATATGCTGTTATTTATAATAAAAATAAGTTACTGCTTATTGACAATAATGGGAAGTCGCTTTTTAAAATAGATAATTGTACCAACTTAATCGCTGTGAGCGAAAATCGGGATAGTGGAAGGTTTATTGCTTCGTCGGTACAGTGGAGCAAAAATTCAGACTCCTTTTTGGTTTTACAGGATAAAGTATGGGACGGGAATTATAGCAAGAAAAACAGATCAAGTATTTATAAGTATAGTTTAGCCGATAAATCATTTAAACCGTTTATGGATCTTGATGAAGAGGTAATTGAATATTTTGCTTTAAGTACTGATGGAACGAAGTTGTACTATGAATTTGCCACCCCAAAAGGCGACCTCGCTTTTAAAAAAATCGATCTCAAAACGCGGAAAATCCTATCCGAACATTTTAGCGATGATAGTTTAAGATTAAAAGGTATCAATGCGGATAGTATTTATCTAAATTATCATCCAAAGTCATTTAATCAAAACCGGTACGACCTGGGCGGTGTAGTTACAACGGTAGGCCTGGAAAATGACAGCACAGGCTTATATTATAGAGATGAAGCCCGGACAGTATGCCTTTTATCCGGTGCAAACGGATACGCGGGTTTTAAAGGTGTTAGTTTTGATTTTTTTTCGGGTGGATATTTTTTGCCGGGAAATCGTTTTTTTATTGCTGATATTGATTCCGAAAATTTTACTGGCCAGGTGATTATAGATGTGAAAACGGGAAAGATCATGAAGATGAAAAAAACGATCGGTTTCTATTTTAATATCAATACAAACGATTGTCGGGATTTTATTTTCAAGTACGATATCGAGCCTCATATAAACTACCCAAACGTAGTTGCAACCAAAATAAGGCGCGGCGAGTAGCTATTTTCAGATCGCTTTGCTATCTTTGCCTCAATAAAACAAAAACTCTCAAAAATTTGAGCCATGTAATCTCGTTAGCATAAAATGTTTAATGAGCTTCCCCGCCCCGGGGAGGAGGTGAATTTCTATTTCTTTTAATTAAAATTTTACAACATGGCTATATCACAAAAATATGGTCGTACGTATCATTATCCGTTTTCGCCGGGAACAACCAGCGATGACAGGATACAGCACGACTATTGGCAACACATACAAAAAATACCCACGCTTATCCATACCGAAAAGCTGGATGGAGAAAATAACTGCTTATCGCGGCATGGCGTTTTTGCGCGTTCGCACGCGGCGCCAACGGTTTCTGCCTGGACGGAGAGTATCCGCCGGTTTTGGCAGCTGATCAAAAATGACCTTGGCGATCTGGATATCTTCCTTGAAAATCTCTACGCCATTCATTCCATCGAATACCGGAACCTCGAACATCACTTTTACGTGTTCGGCATCCGGGAACACGACCGCTGGTTAAGCTGGGAAGAGACTAAATTTTATGCAGCAATGATTGGCTTGCCGACTGTACCCGAAATGGGGATTGTTCACCGGCCGGCAGATCAGTTTACATTTGAGCAGGATGTTTTGACGCTTACCAAAGGCAGGGGGACTTTTGAGTCTCATGATGTGCTGAGCGGAGAGCCTGCAACCATCGAGGGAATAGTATCCCGCAATGCGGATGCTTACGCGGTAGATGATTTTGCGCATAATGTATTTAAATATGTACGAAAAGGGCACGTTAAAACTAACCAGCACTGGACACGCAGCTGGAAACGTGCAGCTTTAAAAAATGAAGGAGGTACCTATGTGGGCCATTACTGAAAATAAAGACTGGGCGTATCTTGAAACCCGCTTTGATTGGGTTAAGCGGATGGAGGATGTGCCGCAGGATGCCACATATCATGCCGAAGGTAATGTAGCTATCCATACCAAAATGGTGCTTGAAGCGCTAAGGGGGCAACCTGCTTATCGGCAGTTATTGGCGCAGGAGCAGGAAATACTTTGGGCCGCCGCTTTGCTGCATGATGTTGAAAAGTACAGCACCACGGTAATTGAACCCGATGGCAGGATCAGCTCAAACGGGCATGCCCGTAAAGGCGCAATGACCGCGCGGCAAATCCTTTACCGGGAGATACCGGCACCTTTTACAATACGTGAGCAGGTAGTTGGTTTGGTACGCTATCACGGTTTGCCACTTTGGGTATTTGAAAAACCAGATCCGGCAAAAGCCCTTATTATGGCAGGCATGGAGGTTAATACACAATGGTTAGCCTTACTTGCCCGTGCCGATGTATTGGGAAGGATCTGTAACGATCAGGATGAGATGCTGTACAGGATAGATTGCTTTGAAGCTTTTTGCCGCGAACAAAACTGCTGGGGTATTGCCCGCAGCTTTGCAACGGATGAAGCCAAAATGTATTACACGCAGCACGAAGGTGCTTACCCGGATTATGTACCGTTTGAGCAGCCCATTGTTGAAGTAATATTGATGAGTGGTTTGCCAGGGGCTGGTAAAAATACTTATATCCAAAAGTATTACCCGGATTTGCCGGTGGTATCACTTGATGATATTCGTGTAGCGCGGGGCATTTTGCCTACTGATAAAAGCGGCAACGGCATGGTGATACAGGAAGCCAAGGAACAGGCCCGGGTATTTTTAAGGAAGCAAAAAAGCTTTATCTGGAATGCTACTGATATCACCCGGCAAATGCGCCTGCAATTGATTGAGTTGTTTACCACTTACAAGGCAGCTGTAAAGATTGTTTATGTAGAAGTGCCTTATGCCGGATTGATAAAACAGAACAGGAGCCGTGAAGCCGCGATACCTGATGCCGTATTGGAAAGGCTCATTGATAAGCTGGAGATCCCGGCTTTGTGGGAGGCACATGAGGTGGTTTACCAGGTAACCGGGGCAGTGTAAAATTAAGCGCCGCCACTCCAGGCGGCGCTTATTGTTGGTAAACTAAAACTGATTTTCACTGAAGGTTGAAAAAATAAAGAACGAGGAGTATTTTAAAAATTTTGTCCCGGTGGTTTTAAGCATTGTCCTGCTTTGGTTTAAGCGCGTTGTTTAGGCGCTCATACATATCTGTTAGGTGGGCACGGGTAGCTGGGTTTGCACCTGTCGCTGCCGCTTTTAATTGCAAGGCCAGTGATTTGGCCTGGGCTTTTACTATTGATAAGCCATCGTTATCCAAACCGGTTGATTGCTTGCTGATGATATTGATCAGCGCCTCAACGTAAACTTTTTGCAGGTCGCGACGATAAATGCTGATAGCTTTATGCGTTGCAAGTTCTGAGAATACACCTTTTTTAAGATCGTTCAGCATTTCGGTAACGGTATATGCTTTATCGCCATAAAGGTGTTCTTCGTTAAGCATAGTGGTAATGCGCTGTGCACCGATCAACTGTAACAGCACACCCTTTTGTATTTTGGTGACCGAGCTGAAATCGGCAGTGCTAAGGTCATAAAGTTTACTGTCCATCAGCCAGTAAGGGGTTGTGAAAAGCTGCTCCTGCAAAAATGCCATCGCTCTTTTTTGTTTCTCTTTTTCAACTACTGCATAGATAGGGCCTGCCTGTTCAACTGTTTTTGGGGTAGTGTAAATGCCGCCTATGTTTTTTAATACATGGCCCATAAAACGCTGATACTCGGTTACTACTTCATTGTACATATCTGCAATTTTATCGTAGTTTTCGTTAGGTTCCTTTAACCAGGTGGTAAGGTTAGGAACAACTCTTTTCAGGTTTTTGATCCCGTAAGTGCTGGCCAGCATAGCATCGTCGCCAAGGTCTTCACTTTGGTCGCGGGGATCGGGATTGTTGTTTTTGTAGATGTCGTTGGTTGCCGGATCAACCTGGCTGCCGTAAAAATATTGCTTGCCCGATGCCAGTTTATCAACCATCCATTTGTTGAGAATAGGTTTTTCGTCATTAGTGTTTTTTGCATCAGGGATCAGCTTATAGCCCCACTCAATGGCCCATTTATCATAATCGCCAATACGGGGGAAGATGCCTTTTTCGCTGATGTTATCTTCAGGTTGGGCAACGTAGTTAAAGCGGGCATAATCCATAATAGATGGCGTATGACCATGCTCCTCAACCCACGCTTTATTACGCAAATTGGCAACCGGTACCGTTGATGATGCACCGAAATTGTGCATCAAGCCAAGGGTATGGCCAATTTCGTGCGATGATACAAAGCGGATGAGCTGGCCCATCAATTCATCATCTAACTGGGGTTTGCGGGCACGCGGGTCAATGGCACCTGCCTGTACAGTATACCAGTTTTGTACCAGGGTCATTACACTGTGGTACCAGTTGATATGGGTTTCCAGGATCTCGCCTGTACGCGGGTCTTTAATGCTTGGTCCGCTGGCGTTGGGTATTGATGATGGCTTATAAACCAGTACTGAGTGGCGCGCATCGTCAATATTCCAGGTTGAATCATTAAGCGGCGGTTCCTTAGCCACGATGGCGTTTTTAAAGCCTGCTTTTTCAAAGGCTCCCTGCCAGTCGTTAATACCCTGCATGAGGTATGGCACCCATTTTTTTGGCGTAGCCGGATCAATGTAAATAACAATAGGTTTTTGAGGTTCAACCAGTTCGCCGCGTTTGTATTTTTCCATGTCTGCAGCTTTAGGTTCCAACCGCCAGCGCCAGATATAGCTGGTATTGGAAACCCCGTGCGGGTTGGCATCAAAATCAACATAGGAGTTGGAGAAGAAACCTATCCGCGGATCGGCCAAACGAGCTTTCATGGGCACTGCAGGCAGCAGCACAATAGAGCTGTTGAATTCAAATGTTACGGGAGGCGGTGTACCGCCAAATGGGCCAGGTTTTAAATTATAAGTTTTTACCGACCGGATCTCTACATTAGTTGGAAATGCTTTTGCATCATCAACAAAACCCCTGTCTACAGCCAAAAAACCTAACAAACCCCGTACAAAGGGATCGCCAAGGGCAAAAATACTGTTATCTGAGTTGATGTAATCGGTCATATCTATCACACTGCTTTTACCTTCTTTATTAAGGGCTTTAATAGGGAATGCCCCCTGTATAGTTTGGTAGTTGCTGTTGATGAGCGAACGCGATAAACCGTTTTCGGTAGTATCATTTGAAAATTCCCTGAACGCGATTGACCGCATTACGATTTTATCGCCGGGGATCTTTTCAAATTCAATTACCGATTCACCAACCTCGTCGCCTGCATAGCTCATCAAACCACCGGGTAACCTGAAACCTGCCGGGGCTTTGTCAATACGTGATACAATAAGGATGTCTTTTTTTAAAAGCGAATCGGGGATCTCAAAAAGGTACTTATCGGCAACCAAATGCAGCGTAAAAAAACTCTTCATGGTTTTTGCTGTGGCAGGTACAACCTCTTTGTACGGTTTAAGGGCAGTAGGAGGTTTTGCCGCAAGCAGGGCAAGTGCTTTTGCTTTGGCGGTATCAACCGCGGCTGCCGGTGGTGTTTTTGATTTCGATTTTTTCTGGGCATCGGCGGTACCAAATGCCAGGGCCAATGCAGCCGAGAGCATTAGCATCCGGCACGCTTGTTTTTTGTAGTTATACATTAGTTTGTTAGTTTTTCTGTTTGATTGGTAGTTAAAAATTGGGCAAAGCAGTGGCTTTAATAGCAGCACAGTAACCGGGTTAACGGCCATTATGCTGCTATAATTCAAGAAGTTTTTTGCTTAGTAGCCCGGGTTTTGGGTTAAATTATGGTCGATTAGTATTTCTGATGCCGGTATGGGAACAAGTGCTTTGTAAGCAGCCCATGTGCCTCCTTTTTTAGGCGTTTCCACACCCATTACCGCATCAATTTTCCCGGTACGTTTTAAATCAAACCAGCGGTGTCCCCATTCTGTAAACAGTTCAACCTGGCGTTCATGTGCAACGGCGGCTATTA
Source organism: Mucilaginibacter angelicae (assembly GCF_042434235.1). Taxonomy (NCBI): domain Bacteria; kingdom Pseudomonadati; phylum Bacteroidota; class Sphingobacteriia; order Sphingobacteriales; family Sphingobacteriaceae; genus Mucilaginibacter; species Mucilaginibacter angelicae. Next base: position 99,810 of record NZ_JBHLTS010000018.1, read on the forward strand.
CATCGGTTTGGGTACTTGCTGTAACAGCTGCAAGTGATGCACGCGAACGGATCACGTTAAGATCTGATTTAGCGCCATCTAAATTATTTTGCTGCGCACGGGCTTCGGCGCGGATCAGGTATTGCTCGGCCAGTCTCAGTTCAACAGGCCATTCAGTAACCGGTGCGCTGCTGCCAAAAGTGGTATTTGCTTTGTATTTATAGGCGTAATAGTAAGTAGTAGCAGGCGTGGTACCGGTTGCAGCGGCATTATATTGACCTACCCAGTTTGTAAACCTTGCATCACCGCTTTCAAAAGCGTTTACTAATGTTTGATTAAGTGGCAATTGGGTTAATACTGTACTCGCCGGTGATGCTGTTACCACCAGTGTATAGGCATCAGCATTGTTATAACCGGTTGTAATAGGTTGCAGCGCCCATATGGTTTCGCGGCTTGCTTTCAAAAATACCTGGTTAAGGTTTGGCTCAAGTACATAAATCGAGGTGCTTATTACTGAACTGGCTTGTGTTTCGGCATTAGCCCAGTCGCCGGTATAAAGATATACCCTGGCAAGCATAGCCAATGCTGCCTGCTTGTTTGGTCTTAACCTGTCGGTAGTTGAGCCGCCCGTGCCGTTCTGGTATTTAGCATCGCTTAATAAGCCCTGGGCATCTTTCAAATCCTGTATTATTTGCTGATAAATTTGCGCTTTAGGGGTACGTGCAAGACTATTGTTTGTAAGATAATCGGTTGTTAAAGGCATTGCCATATCACCATAAAGGTTTATCGCATAAAAATAAATGTAAGCCCTTGCAAACTTGGCTTCACCCAATAATTGATTTTTTACTGCCGGGGTGAGCGCTGTTGAACTTGTTAAGCCCGCTATGGCGGCATTGCAATTATAAAGCTGCTGATAAATGGTTGACCAAAAGTAGTTGCTGTTATTTCCCTGGCCGCTGAGGCTATTGGTGAAAAACTGGCCGTATACAACACTGCTGCTATAGTTTACCAATTCATCGGCCGATAGGCCCATTAATAAGCTTATGCTGTTTTGGCCATGATAAAATGAGCCGGTGGCACCCATGATATCAAAAATGCCGGCCAGTATTGATTGGGCTGTTCCGTTTGATGTATATGCGTTTTGGGCATCAACAGCGCCAACCTGGGGGCCAACATCAAGCAATCCCTTTTTACAGCCTGTAATGGATAAAAGTATCAGGATAAAGCTCATGCACCTTCTAAAACCCGGAGCTGAAAATATATTTTTAGTTAATTTCATGATCGTTATAATTTTATAGTGTGACTTGTAAACCTGCAGTAATTGTTCTTAAAGGCGGCAGGCGGTAGGCGCTTTGGTTCTCCGGATCAAGGTTGCCATATTTTGAAATGGTAAGCAGGTTATCTCCCTGTATATAAACCCTCAGATTTTGCAAATGGAGCCTCGTTAAAACCGATTGCTTGAATGAGTAGCCCAGCGATAGGTTCTGGAAGCGGATATAAGACGCATCGCCAAAGGCCGCAGTACTGTTTTTGGCGTTTGAAACCGGTGTCAACAGCGCGAAACTTGTACCAAAACGCTGGATATTGGTTACGTCGCCTGGCTTTTGCCAGCGGGCCAGCATATCTGTTGTTACGTTTTCGGCTCCGAGGCCGGGAGGCAATAACCCATTTTGCCCGAAAGCATTTCTACCTACCTGGTTAATGAACCTGAAAGTAAAATCAAGCGTAAAGCCATTGTATGCAAAACTGTTTTGCAACGAGCCATAAAATTTAGGCTCGGTATTGATGATTGCTGTATTATCAATGCCCGCAACAGGGTTGGCCGTTATGTTGCCATCTTTATCATAAAACTGGTATATCCCTGTTTGGGTGTTTACACCGGCAAACCGGTAAACCCTTTGTATAGTAGTTGGCATACCCAATATGTAGGCGTTGGCAAACGAGGTAGTGTTAAGGCTTGGATATTTGATCAGCGCCGTACGTGGTACTGTCAGCAAACCGGTGCTCGACCATGAAAAGTTATTGCTCCTTACGTTAACTGTATTTAGCGTAAACTCCCATCCCTTGTTTTGTACAAGGGCCGGCAGGTTTGATGTGATAGACGTTGAACCGGTAATAATGCTTAATGGATAGCCGTACAATACATCTGAAGTACGGTTGCGGTAATAATCAGCTTCAAGTTCGATGCGCTCATTGAGGAAATGCAGATCGATACCTAACTTGGCTTTTTTTGTAGTTTCCCATGACAAGTTTGGATTTGCAGGACTGCCTGCGGCTAATCCCGGCACGCCCTGGTAAGGTATAGCGGCCGTTACGGAATAATAGCTTTGCAAAAAGCGATATGAACCAATCTGGTCGTTACCGGTTATGCCATAGCTGGCGGTAAGTTTACCAAGATCGATGAAGGACAGTAAGTTTTTTAAGAATTTCTCCTTAGTGAAAATCCATCCGCCACCTACAGCGCCAAATAAGTGGTATTGCCTGTTAGGGCCGAACTTACTTGAGCCATCATATCTGCCGCTTACGTCAAGAATGTACTTTCCATCCCATATATAACCCACACGCCCAAACAATGCCGCAAACCGGCTTTTATCATATCCGTAAGGAATGGTAGTTGTTATTTTTGTTCCGGCTGAAATACTTTTTAAAAGCGCATCACTGGTGTAGCCGGTTACCGTTAGTTGGGTTGATGCCGAAGTTTGTTCCTGTAAGCTGGCACCTACGGTTGCGGTAAAATCACCTTTACTAATTCTCCGGTTATAGTTTATCTGTGGCTCAACGCTCCATGTTGAATTAACGTCAGTCGTGAACCTGCTTGATCCCGTTGTTACATTTAGAAAGGGCGCGTAAGAGGTTGTTGGCGAACCCAGGAACTCGTTTATTTCCTGGCGGTTATAACCGCTGGTTAGCTTGATCTCCAAACCTTTAATTGGCCTGTAGCTTAATATGGCGCTGCTTGTCAGGTTACTTGCAGGTGTGTTGTTGATTAACTGGGTCGAGGTATAGGGGTTATAAAAGGTGCCGTTCTGAAAGTTGAGCGTACCATCCGGGTTGTATATTGGAGGTGCATCCGGTGATAAGGAAACAGAACTGGTAAAGTCGACGTTTTTGATGGTATTGTTGTTATACAAATATCCCCCGGTAAACGAAACTGAAAACTTATTATCGCTCGTTGCCGAGTTGATGCTGAAGTGGGCAGATGCATTCTGGTATGAACCGCCAAGTTTCATCAGGTTTGACTGGGTATTGTAGTTGCCACTGATGAGGAATTGTGTATTTGCATTACCTCCTGATATAGTTGCCTGTGCATTGGTTGTATGCGATGCACCTCCTATGAGTTCTTTAGCCCAGTTAGTATACCTTGTGGTATCCCATGTGCCGTTAATATCATAAGCTGTGGCGAAAGATGGGCCATCGTTTTTATAGGCCTCATGGCGCATCTCAAGGTATTGCTGTGTATTCAGAAATTGGGGTAATCGCGTAACTTTGCTTGTTCCCTGGTAAACATTCAGGTCAATTTTAACATTGCCGGGTCTTCCTCTTTTAGTGGTGATCAAAATAACGCCATTTGCCGCACGCGAGCCATATATTGATGTAGCAGTTGCATCCTTAAGCACATTTATACTTTCTATATCCTGTGGATTGATAAAGTTAAGCGCGTCTCCTCCGATACCTGATTTACCGGGTAAACTACCTAAAGTCCCATTTTGAAGGTCGTAATATCCGCCCTGGTATGGTACGCCATCCACAATATATAATGGATCGGTACCAGTGCCGTTATTAATACCGTTTTGTCCCCTGATCTTCACACTGTATACACCACCGGGCATACCTGTTGTTTTAACTATATTCATACCGGGAACGCTGGCCTGTAATGCTTCAAGTACATTGGTAACCGGGTATTTGGCAATGTCTTTGGCGGTGATAGTAGTTTGATCGCCTACATTGAAACGTTTGGTTGTTTGTCCGTAAGCTATGATCTGGATCTCATCCAGTTTACCGATATCGGGTTTTAATGTGATGATAAGCGGGCTTTTAATATCTTTTATAATGAATTCCTGCGTGGCGTAGCCTACGTAGCTCACCTGCAATATGGCATCATCTTTAGGATCAATAAGCAGCGCTATAAATTCGCCTTTTTCATTGGTGATCCATACGTTCTGGGCGTTCTTCAGTTTTAAATTAACACCGGGAAGGGGATTGCCTTTATCGTCAAATACCTTGCCGCTTATCAACCTGTTTTGCGACACGGTGATCGCTATTTGCGGCAGTTCCTTACGCCTGATCACGACGCTTTTATCCACTACAAGATAATCAAGCGGCTTGTTCTTAAAACATTTCTGAAGCACTTCATCGATGGTGGCGTCGTTGATCTCCACATCAATTTTGGGGAGGTTTTTGAGCGTGCTGGCTTTATAAAAAAATGAATAACCACTTTGCTTTTCAAGCTGTTTGAAAAGTGTTTCCATGCTTATGTTGTTCGCATTTAAATTAATGCGCTGGCCATAAACTGCGGCGTTAACCTGCAGGAAACCAATTAAAATAAGCAAAGTGGTTAACTTCATCACCAATAGTAATTTTTTTAGTTGCGTATGGGTAATACGCAGCAAACAAGAAGCAGAAAAATGCATACTTTTGTACGGTTTTGGGTTTCAGTAAAGTTTGTTTAGTCAGATAAGTCAAATGAGGTTGGCCCAAACTATCGCCGGACAGTGTTGCAACCACTCTCCGGTTTTTTGTTGTGCTACCGCAGCACTGGCGGCCTCGCCGCTCTGGTGTGTATACTATGGAGTAATTATTTTACGATAATCTTTCTCCCTTCTATTTTAAAGTTAACACCCGAAAATTCAAGTACTTTTAAAGCTTTGGCAGCTGTAAGGTTGCGCGAAAAAGTTCCGGTGAACACGTCATCATCAGGAAGCTTGCCCGCATATTCAATATCTACATCGTACCAGCGGCTAACCTGGCGCATAACCGTTTTAATATCAGTATTGTTAAAATGGAAATTGCCATTTTTCCAGGCCATTATTTCATCTATATCGGCCACTTCGCTTACTTTGATAAGGGCATTAGTTTCGTTGTTGCTGATGGATGATTGCTGGCCAGGCTTAAGCATAGCCGATAAACCACCTTTCGCAACTTTCACAGATCCTTCCAATAAGGTTGTTTTAAGAGCAGCTTCGTCATTATAAGCATTTACATCAAAATGAGTACCCAGCACTTCTATGGTCTGCCCCGAAGATGACACGTGGAATGGCATGGCTTTGTTTTTTACCACCTCAAAATAGGCTTCGCCTTTTAACTCAACATTACGTTCTTTGCCATTAAAGGCTGTGGGGAATTTGAGCGAGGATGCCGCGTTAAGCCAAACTTGTGTGCCATCGGGCAAAACCACGTTGTATTGACCGCCGCGCGGGGTTGTGACGGTGTTATATGTTATTTCAGAGGCGGTTGAACCTGCGTTAAGTGACGATGCCAGATAGGCGAGCATTCCGCTGCCGGTTTTTTGAACAACTGTTTTACCCTGTGTGGCCAGCTTACCGTTTTTGCTGTCGTCAAGTACAAGTTTTGAGCCATTGGCCAGGGTAAGGATGGCTTTGTTACCACCCGGTGCTATGTCATTTTGAGCTATTGTATTGCTGGTTTGCTGTATTGAATGCTGCCTGTAATAATAAAAGGTAATGCTAATGGATAGCAGCACTGCGGCCGCCATCCATTTTACATAGGTAAGGGAAATGACCTTGTTATTTTGAGCGGGGTATTGGTTCGGTTTAGATGTGCCGATGTAGGTTTGCAGGATTTTATAGGTGTCCTGCTTAATTTCTGCAAGCTCATCATCGCTTTTAGAAAGTTCGGCACCGTTTAATGATTCATACCAATTTTCAACAAGCACGCGTTCTTCGGGCGTTGCAGCACCCGAATTATACCTTGAAATCAGTATTTTTAACTTTTGCTCTTCCACAATATGTTGTTTATATATACATATCCGTTTAAGAAGCTAAAAGTACTATGCGATTTTACAATTTATTTGAAAAAAATTAATGGTGAAGTAATAAAGGTATGTAACAAACCATGAAACCAACAGTAGTGATTGGCGAATTATAGTCTTTGAGGCATAAACGGAGCCTCCCGTAGGCATTTTGGAGTTGATTTTTTACGGTTTGCTCAGATAAACCAAGCTTTTTGGCTATTTCACGGATAGAAAAGTTGTCTTCTTTCTTTAAAAGGTAAATCTCTTTCATGCGTTCGGGCATTTTTGTTACCTCTCCGGCAATTACCGCTTCCAGCTCCTGGTTTAATAACAGGTTTTCTGAGGAGGGGTCAAAAGGACTATCAGTAACAGCGGCCGATTGTGTATACCTTAAATGAATTTCAGATTTTTCAAACTCGCGCAGTGTTTTATTGCGAAGTGTGCCATATAAAAAAGGCAGGATCTCCTGTGGGGCTCCCAGGTTATCGAGATTATCCCAAAGCACCATAAAAGCTTCCTGCACAAGGTCTTTCGATACATCTCCGGCCTGGGTTTTGCGATAGGCATGGCGGTAAAGCTCGTTCCAGTACTCATTAAAAGCGGTTTCAAATACATGGATCTTTTCCGACCAAACAACAGAAAGCTTATTGTGAGCACTATCCCGCATTAAAAATCAATTAGTTTTTTAAAGATACGAAAATATTAAAAAAGTATTTGATCAACAGTTGTTGGTAACCCGATTATGCTGCTATATCGGTGGTAACCGGCCCCTCGGCCTGTTTTTGTTTCTGCATGCGCCATATAAAACCATCAAGCACATAATGCGTTGATTGCGGCAGGGCTAAAAGCGGAACGGTTAGGGCCAGCAACATATCGCTGTTAATGGAGGGGAGCGTAGCAAAAATCCTGAATACCGAAACGTGTTCTTTCCAGATGAGCCCATCCCACAGGCCTTCTTCTACATAAGCAAACAAAATAAGCAGGCCAACAAACGAGAGTACGCCATACCTGCTAAAGGTAAGCTTCATGAACCTGGTACGGTAGCTTTTCCAGCCGGTAAATTTTTTCTGTTCATAAAACCAAACCAATGCCATGTAAGGGATGCCGTGCGATACCACGTTGAGCGTGGTAAAAGCCATATCGCCATTATAATATACTATCCCAAAATACCAGGACAGGAAAGTGCCCAGCACTACCAGGTTTTTGGGTAAATTAAACTGTTGTGTTTTAATGTAAAGCCAGGCCTCTTTTATAGCAAACAGTGCTATAGTAACCAGATAAATAATTTTGGCGGCAATAAGCAAGCCATCAAAATGAAATAAAACAAAATCGCCGTCAACAAACCAGTTAAAGTTTTTTTTGGAGCCGGCAAAATGCCAGTATAGCAGGGGGTATATAGTGGCTATATAAATGGCGGTATTATCAATGTACTTAAACAATGGTATTTGGTTTTCCCGGCGCGAGTAAATGCGCAGAAAACCATATTGCTGCCTTATAAAGTGGTAAACAGCCAGGTAAGCCAGCACCCTCCAAAAAAATATGCCGCCCGCCAGGTAAAGCATCACACCGCCTATATAACAAAACAGGGGGACTGCTATAAGTACATGCGGTTGCTTTTTAAACTCAGGTGGATTAAAATATGTCCGGTAAAGGGTGCTGTAAACATGGGCTACGTCAATCATTACAATCAGCACAACCCAATACTGCACCGGCATCAGTACCGAATTTTTGAACTGGGCAGGGAAAAGCGCTACAATAAACAAAGCAATAAATGGTGGCGACAGGATGAAGATCCCGTCGGTAAGGCCGTTTTTTACCCAGGGTTGTTTGCCTGTTTTAAGCTGCTCCATTGCCATGTTCCATAACCTGTTGTGCTGCCCTGATGCCCTGGTGAAAGGCCTCTTCAAAAATGGAGATGCCGCTCAAATCTGTATGCGCAAAAAAGATCTGGTTGTTGATAGCCGCCTTTGCCTGTTTGCGGTTCTCGCCCCAGATATAATTTACCGATGGCGCTATCATGCCATGGCCCCAAAGCCACATGTCGGCCTGCTCAATATGTTCGGTTATGCCGGGGTGCATCTGCTCCATTTCGGTTACTACAATATCCAGCCATTGCTCATAGGTACGGGTATAGGCGGCAAGCCGGGCCAACCGGGGCTCTTTGTCGCAAAGTGGTAAATAATAAGTGATCACCTTTTTTGCTTCCACCAGTTTTATGTCCTGCTGGTTGGCGTTTACATAACCTACCGATGGTGTATTATAAGCCACGTTATCCCAGCAAAGTACCATGCCTTTAGCAGCCGTTGGTATTTCGTTAACGGTAAGGTTGGCTATGAGCCATGGCGAGTAATGTAATTTACTTACATCAAAGCCCGGTCGTGGTATATTTTTAAGCAGTTTTTGATTAACGTACTGCGGCGACGCCATGATCACCTTATCAGCATGAAAAACCGCAGAGGTGTTTTGTTTAAGATCAAGGACTTTTACTGCTACCTTGCCATTGTTTTCCATTTGGAGCTCATAGGCCAGGTGCGATGTCAGGATGTGATGTTTAACAGGCTCCTTTAATTTTTTCATCAGCCAGCCGTTACCTTCGGGCCAGGTAATCACCGCGTTAGGGTCGGCATTAGCAGCTGTACCTTTCCGGGCCGAAAAATAATGCAGACCGGCCCATGCACTCACATTTAAGGCCGGTGTGCCATAATCATCCTTACAGCAATAGTTTAAATACCATAATAAGTAAGGCGAGTTAAAACCATTTTCCTTTAAATAATCATGAAAGCTGATCCTGTCCAGCTTGCGGTAAGTATCATCGGCCGAGCTGTTATCCAGTGGGATATCAAAAGCGTATTTGCCATCATTGCCGCGGGCATTTTTGAGCTGGGTTACCAGGTTGAAAAAGCGTATTACCTGTTTGCGGTCATTATCGGTAACACCAAAATCAGGTACTATGCCTTCCTGCCAGTGGCCGTTGATAAGCAGTCGTTCTTCGGGATCAAAGCACAGGTAAAACTCGTTGTAAAAGGGCTGCCCTTTTTCATCAAAGTGGGTAATCACGCCGCTCTCCAGTAAAAAGTCTACCAGTGGCTTATCATCATTATTTACAATAGGTATATAATGCGCACCTAATGGGTAAGAAGAAACGCTGTTTGTGCCAAAATAGGCGTTGCCGCCGGTGTGGTCTTCCAGTTCCAATAACTTAAAATCGGTTTCGCCCTGCTTCAGCAGCCATCGCGCTGCCGACAATCCGGAGATCCCGCTGCCGATGATCAGCGTTTTAACTGATTGATGCGTTGAAGGAACGGGCATTGGCAGCTTATCGCGCAGGGCATGGCCGGCTTTTGCGTTCGGTCCCGAAAGTTTACCTTTAATATGCGCGTATGCCGGTTTGCCGCCGCCTATTTTGCGGATACATCCATTCAAAAAGATAGCGCCTGTAACTAAGCCTGCCTGCAGCAGGAATGATCGCCGGCTTAAAGGTTTAACCCCTGATGTGCGGTTATAAAACAGTCGCCCACTCATCCTCAAAATATTTTACCAGTATCTGGTTGTTCAGTTTGTTTACCTGGGCAGGTACCCGGGCCATATCCTTAGGGAAATACAGCATTTGTTCAAGGCACTGTTTCGACATGAAGCGCAGGCCCGGCAAATAATGATCAGGTACTTTATAAACTGGTTTGTTCATCGCCATAATATAGCCCCATTCGCCAAAGGAAGGTACATAATTATGATATGGTACTGTATGTAAACCAACAGATTGCAGTGTTTTCTCAACTGTATAATATGATTTTGGCGCCACATAGGGCGATGTAGACTGTACCACCATAATGCCATCGGGTTTAAGCAGGTGTTTTACAATACCATAAAAAGTATTGGTGTACAGTTTGCCTACCGAGTAATTGGATGGATCGGGAAAGTCAATAATAATGGCATCATAAATTTTATGCTGTTCGCGGGCCCATGAAAAAGCATCGGCATTAATAACCGTTACTTTAGGCGATAGAAATGAACGGTTATTCAGTTTCAGCAGCATTTCATTGGTTCGGAACAGTTTGGTCATTTCCTTATCCAGATCAACAAGCGTTACGGTTTGGATCTGCGGGTATTTCAGGATCTCGCGTACAGCAAGCCCATCGCCGCCACCCATCACCAGTACATTTTTAGCATCGGGCAGGGCCTGTAATACCGGGTGGATCAAAGCCTCATGGTAACGGTATTCATCAACCGAGCTGAATTGCAGGTTGCCATTGAGGAATAGCCGCAGATCTCGCCCTTTTTTGGTAATGATGATGCGTTGGTAGGGCGTACTTTTTGAAAAGATGATGGTATCGCTGTAGGTTAAGCTTTCGGAGAAATTAGTGATGGTATTGGCATAGACAAAACCTGTTAACAGCGCTACCAGACTTATAATAGAAGCGCTTTGCAGATACCTTGCGCCTTTAATTTCATGTTTGAAATTGATACAGGTGATCAGGGCTACCAAAACATTCAGCATGCCAAACATATAGGCAGTGCGCACGATACCCAGGTAGGGGATAAGCAGCAGCGGGAATACCAGTGATGCTATCAGCGCGCCAATATAATCGAACGTGAAAACCTTTGATACAAGATCTTTAAATTCAAACCTGTCCTTCAGGATGCGCATCAACAGCGGGATCTCCAGCCCCACCAGGATTCCGGTAATGGAGATAAGGCCGTACAGGATGATCCTGAATGAGCTTACACTTTCAAACACCAGGAACAGGATGGATGAGCTTGTGCCGCCAACAAGGCCAACCAGTATTTCAATGCGGATAAACCAGCCCAGCAGATTTTTATCAAAATATTTGGATACCCATGAGCCTAAGCCCATCGAAAACAGGTAAACACCAATAATGGTGGAGAACTGGGTAACCGAATCACCAAGCAGGTAACTGGCCAGTGTGCCGGCTATCAGTTCATAGATAAGGCCGCATGTGGCAATTATAAAAACCGAAACAAGTAACAGTACGGGGAGTTTTTTATTCATGATCGTTATTTATGATAAAACCTGGCCCCATAACCTGAATGCGCAACCGCGCCATGATAGCCGGCATTGCGTTCCACATCATTACTTTGCCAAAAGGCTATGCCGTTAAAAGCATCAAAAGTAAAATACACTACTATCAGGGATGCAATAATTATATAGGCTATGTTTGTTTTGATGAGTTTCATTCGTCGTCGTCTTTTTGATAGGGTGAAAAATCGCTGTTCATCCAGCGGTTAACTTCAAACCTGCGCGCCCGGTACCAGCAATACAAGGGGTACAGGCAAAGCAGCAGTAAAGTAACCAATATATTGCGCCATAGTGTAACGGATTCGGTAACCTTAACATTAAGGGCATTTAATAACCTGGTGCCAGAGTAAGGGTACATATTGATATGATATTTACCGGGTGGGATCTCCGAAAGCAGTACCGTTTCCTGGATGCCGCCTTCCGACCAGCTTTCACCATCCTCAACACCATGGTAGTATTCAATATCCTTGGTAAGGCTCCATGTTTGGTTATCCTTTTCGCTCACCAGCTCAACAGTTGTTGAAAGCCAGTTATTATCAACCTGCGATGACAGCTCGATCTCCAATGGTACCGGCCCGTTTTCGATAGTGAAAGTTGGCGTTTTGAACGATTTAAACTCAAAATTACCGGCGCTGTCGGGACTAATTGAATCAATAGCTTTAGCGCTATCCTGCAGGATACTACCAATGGCTGCCGAGGTGCTGTCGGTTGTTTTATGATCGCCTGTAACCATAATGCTTTTTCTTTTTGCAGTGTCGGCAGGCCTGGGTGGCATATCAAGTGAAAAGGAATGCTCAAGCAAAACGGTTTCGGGCCGCTGCGAAGCAACCAGTAGCTGTACCAGTAAAAAAGCTACGATAGCAATGCCGCTTATGGTTAAAGCGCCATTCCAACGTGCCCGGTGTTTTGATGGTTCATTGGCCCCAATACCGGTTCTTGAAGGGAAGTTGCCCAGGGGAATTTTAAAAGCAGCAGCAATTTCCTGCTCTTGAATATACTCGCCAAGGTACCAGTCTTCCTGTTGGGTACGCATGTTTTGCTCCCATGTTAATAAAAATGGAGGCCTGATATATTCATGCGCTTTGATCCGTTCTTCCCGGATATCCCAGTCAAACTCGCCTATGAGTGAGTGGATTACCGGCCTGTAAGAGTTGAATAGATTAAACTCCAGCCCCTGGTATAAAGCGGTGTTTTCATAGCTCTTTTTTGATTTTTCAAGATCAGGGTGAAAGCTTTTTCCCGCAATCAGCGACCAGTGCCCGTCATACTCGGCCAAAAAAGCATAGCCTTTGGCGTAGTTGTAAAGCATGTATTCGCGCCATTTGTATTGCGTGTAGGCAGCTTCCTTTTTTTCTATATAAGCTATAACTTTATACTCCACATTGCGGAGCACACCTTCGGTACCTATCGGCAAAACAGGTTTGTTTTGAATCGAAACAAGGCGCTCTTTCACATAAGGTTTGCCATCGTTGCCAAATAACAGGTAGCAGTAGCATGATGCACATGCCGCTGCCTCACAACCTATATGGTCATAAAGGGTAATGCTTTTTTTGCAGCCGGGGCAGGTGATAGCGTCCGAAAACGGAAATGCTTTAGGATTTAAGGTAGCCATACTATCGCTTTATTTCGTTTTTCTGTAATTCAGTACCTTCAAAAAACGCGAGTACACTGCTGTACAGGGCGCGGGCCTTATCATCATTTTCGCGCTGATAATTGGAAAGGAACACATCAAAAGTGGCTGTGCCGTATTCGGGCCAGGTATGGATAGACATGTGCGATTCTGTAAGGCAAACAACGGCAGTAAAGCCGCCACCTTCAAAATCATGATAAACTTCACCAACTTTATTTAGCTGGAAGCGTGTAATAAGTTCATTAAATAATGTATGGCAATCCGCACTGGATAACAGTAGGTTATGTTTACCAGATGTAAATTCGGATAAAATGTGAAGTCCAGGTTTGTAGGGCATTAGTTTAAATACAATTCGGAACTAAGATATGAAAATATTTATAGTACAGGTTTATAAGCTTTATCCGCAGGAAACGGGTTTTAGCGGAGGGGAAACCTGACTTATGTGTATTGGTGTTTAATTGACAATTAAAAGTACAATTTTAACAGCTAATATAAATGGATTTGATTTTGCTTTTATGAAGCGTTTTGTTTTGGATTGATATGATTCATTTTTATAATGATCTTTTAAAACCGATAAAACAATTTAGCACGACATGTTACTGGCGGGTAAATCTTCGCAGAAAAAATATTTTAATTGTTTTTTGAACAATTAAAATAAAATATTATACCTTAGATTTTAATTAGAGCGACGGCCTCGCTTTAATGAAGGCCAATTACCAATTATATTAATTTGAACCATACAGAAACCGTTTCCGGTTTTTGATAAACGTAATTATAACCGATAAAGGAATGTTGGATACCGAAATTAAGTACTTGCTTAATGATATTGCTTTAAATAGCAGCAGGGCTTCCTTTAAAAGGCTGTACTTATTTTATTATGGCAAATTGTTTAACCTGGCAAAATCGCTGGTAAAGCAGGATGAACTGGCCGAAGAGATCACCAACGATGTTTTCATGAACCTTTGGGCGCGCCGGACTTCGCTTGCAGAGATCAATAATTTCACTTACTACTGCTACACATCTGTTAAAAATAAATCACTTACCTGCCTCGCCAAAAATCAGCTTAAAAGCATAAATATTGATGATGTTTATGTGGATGTTGCTGATTCGAGTGCTACAGGCGAAGATAAACTGGTTTGCGAAGATCTTACTAAACTCATCAATACCGCGTTAAGCAAACTATCCGACCAATGCCGTCTTGTTTTTAAGCTGATAAAAGAAGATGGCTTGAAATACCGCGAAGTGGCCGATTTGCTTGATATCTCCATAAAAACGGTTGAATACCACATGGGTAATGCCCTTAAAACCCTTGCGCTTGGTTTAAAGGATCTCCAAAAAATGCCGGTTGCAGTTAACCCCGAAAAAATTTCTAAAAATATTTGATCTCCCCACTGGGGTATCCTGGTTATTTACAGTCTTTATATATAGAGCTGTAAATAATGATTAATAACATCTGGATACTTATTGGTAAAAAGTTAAATGGTGAAGCTTCGCCCGAAGAGTTACTTGAACTTGAGCAACTGTTGCAACAACAGGGTGCTGCCGGTATGTACCCGATAGATGAGCTGGAGCAGATCTGGAAAAATGACCAGCAAGCTGCAGAGGATGAAAAGCTGCTAAGCAAATGGGATGCCTTCGACGCTGAACTCGATGCCATTGAAGAAAAGGAAGCCGAGGAGGCCGCGCAGGTGATCGCCATTCAAACCAAAAGAAAAAAAGCCAGGGTAATTAAACTGGGCTCGTTATTAGCCGCGGCATGTTTAATGCTGGGCGTTTTTTGGTTTACCCGCAAAGAAACTATCACGCCGGGAAAGCCCAACGAAATAACCGCCCCTAAAAATGGGATCAGTAAAATTCAACTGCCGGATGGCAGTCGTGTTTGGCTCAATATGGGCAGCAAGCTTACCTACAGTAATGATTTTGGTACCGATCAGAGGCGGGTTTCCCTTGTGGGCGAGGCTTTTTTTGATGTAGTTAAAGATCCGCAGCATCCTTTTGTAGTTACTACGCCAACCATCAGTGTAAGGGTGCTGGGTACTAAGTTCAACCTGCGCTCATACAACAATGATAAAACATCCGAGGCTTCGCTCATCCGCGGTAAAATTGAGCTTACCGTTTTAAAAAATCCCGAAAAAAAGATCATTCTCAACCCCTCAGAAAAACTGACGATTATCAACAACCAGGAGCCGCAGGTTAAAAATAATATCCCTGCAAACAGGGTGGCCGAAGAAATCCCGCTTATAGCGTTGAGCCGCATTCACCAGGCCAAAAAGGATACTTTGCCGTCGGAAGCGTTATGGCTTGAAAATAAACTGGCCTTTGACGCCGAAGATTTTGAAAGTATTGCCCAAAAAATGGAGCGCCGCTATAATGTGAATATCGTTTTTGAAAATGAGGAGGTAAAAAAGCTGCGCTTTACCGGCAAGTTTGAAAAAGAACCAATTGACAAGGCTTTATTGAGCCTGCAAAAAACGGTAGCGTTCCGTTATAAAATTGACACTAACCAAATTGTAATTTATTAATCATTAAACCTTTATGAAAAAGCCTATGAGTACATAAGTATCAAACCTTAAACCATAAAAAATGGAGAGATGTTCCCGCATCCCCCCATTATAATGTGGTACAAGTTAACTACCAGTCCTTCTATAAACCAAATAGTTAAATAACCTTAATGCTAAATTATGAAAAAAAATGCACACCGCATTAAACCATTGCGGCTGAACCAATTCTTGAAAGTACTTCTTATGTGTAAATTTATCCTTATCCTGGTCCTCGTCTCTTCGTTGCAGGCGTTTTCAAAGGGATATGGTCAGACAAAGATCAACGTTAATTTCCAGAATGTGCCCCTGAAGAAGGCGCTTAAGGAAATTGAAAAAAAATCTGACTATCGCTTTTTGTACAATGACGACATGTTGTTGAAAAACGACGTGCAGGCCAGTTTAAATACAAAAGATGCATCGCTTGAAGAGGTGATGAAAGCTATACTTAGCAATACCAACCTGGGCTATACGCTGAGCGATAATAACCTGGTTATCCTTGCCGAAAAAGGAAAAGTATTTGCGGCTAATGCAGTATCCGGTAAAGTAACTGATGAAACAGGCCTGCCTATGCCCGGCGTAACCGTCAGGGTAAAAGGCACGGATGTAAGTACGCAGACCGATGTGCAGGGCCGTTATATGATCAACGTACCTGATGCCAATGCTGCTAATGCAGTACTTGTATTTACTTTTATAGGCTACGCTACCCAGGAGGTGCCTTTAGGCGGCAACTCATCACTTAATATCCAGTTAAAGGCGGCATCCAACTCGTTAAACGAGGTTATTGTTGTGGGTTACGGCACGCAGAAAAAGGAAAATCTTACCGGCTCGGTTACCGTCGTAAACCTTAAGGATGCTACTAAACGTACCACTCCTGATGTTGCCAGGGCTTTACAGGGCCAGGTTGCCGGCGTGCAGGTGAACGGATCAGGTGTACCGGGCGAAGGCGTTTCTATCCGCATTCGTGGCGTGAGCTCTTTGATTAATAACAACCCGCTTTACATTATTGATGGCGTACCAACCATGGAGCCTTTTGATTTTCCGCCTTCGGATATTGAAAGCCTGCAGGTGATCAAAGATGCATCGGCAGGTGCTATTTATGGTTTTCGCGGTGCTAACGGTGTGATTATTATTACTACCAAAAAAGGAAAAAGCGGGGCCATGAAAATTAACTATAACGGTTATGCTGGTTTCCAGAAAAATCCTAAAACCTTATCTGTTACTGATAGGGTAGGCTATCAGCAAATTGCCAATGCCGCCGAAACCAATGCTGGTTTATCATTGGCGCCGGGCAATGATCCATCATCAAGCAAATTTATCAGCAATGTAAATACCGACTGGCAAAAATCAGGTTTTCAAACAGGGCATACCCAAAGCCATGATCTTGGTTTATCGGGTGGTAATGAAAACATGAGCTACAATGTTGCTTTAGATTATTTTAACCAAACCGGTACAACCGTATCAGGTCCGTCATATACCCGTTATAACCTGAGCGGCAATATCCAGGGTAAAAAAGGTATCGTATCATTCGGAACCAAGTTTGCCTATACCGAAGGCGATTATAATAACCTGGCTTACCCACATTTGCACGGTACCGGCAACCAGATAGTCGACCTGGTTACGGCTATCCCAACCATGCCAATTTATGATCCTAACCGGGTTGGCGGCTACGGTGGTGTTGATCAAAACACGCAAAGGGCTATTTCCCTAAATATTATAGGTGTAAACAATTTATTGAACAGCACAGGCCAGCGTAACCGTATGGTAGCATCGGCCTGGATGGAGGTTGAAATTATCAAAAACCTGAAATACCGCCTTAGCGCAAGCTATGATCGTAACGATTTCAAGAATACTTATTTCGACCCGATTTATGACCTGGGCTGGTTTTATCCAAATACCACTGCCTATTACAGCGATGCCCGCGGAAACTACTACACCGCCCTTGTTGAAAATACGCTGAGCTATAAATTCAACATCAAAAAACATAATATAGAGTTATTGGCGGGTACGGCTTATCAAAAAGATAAAAATGATAACCTTACCGGCATAGCGTACAATCTGCCGCAACCTTACCTGTTTGCCTTTGATAACGTAAGCAACACCACTGATAAAACCGTATTTGGCAACAGTAACGAGCGTAAATTTTATTCGCCAATATTTGGCCGTGTAAACTATAACTATGATGACCGTTACCTGCTAACCGCAAACTACAGGCGCGATGGTACATCGCAGCTGCCGGAGTATAACCGCTTTGGTAATTTTGCCGGTGTATCTGTAGGCTGGAACATCAATAAAGAAAAATTTCTGCACCTGCCCGAAGCCATTACCCAATTAAAGTTAAAGGCTGGTTATGGTACTTTGGGTAACGTAAATGCGCTTGCATTTTATCCTTACCAGGCTGTGGTAAATGCCAATGCCAGCTATGTATTTGGTAATACCTTAGCATCGGGCGCTACCCAAACCCAGGTGTTTGACCAAACTAACAAATGGGAGCAAAAACGCACTACCAACATCGGTTTGGATTTAAGCTTGTTTAAAGATCAGCTGAGCTTTTCGTCAGAGTATTATGTGAACAAAATTATAGGCATCCTTTTGCCTGTGCCAATTCCGGTTTCGGTAGGTGCCATTAATACGCCGCTGGTAAATGCTGCTTCGTTTACTAATAAAGGTATTGAGTTTACAGTAACCTATCGCAGCAGGGATACCGGGCCGTTTAACTATACCATCAGCGCAAACGCTTCAACGGTTAAAAACAAAGTATTATCATTAGGAAACGGCGGTAACCCAATTTATGGCGCATACAGTAAAACAGCAGTAGGCGGTGAAGTTGGTCAGTTGTTCGCTTTCAAAACCGAAGGTATTTTTAAAGATGCTGCCGATGTAGCAGCCCATGCCACTCAAACAGGTGCAGCCCCCGGCGATGTTAAGTTTGTTGATACTGATCATAACGGCATCATTAATGATAACGACCGCGTTTACTTAGGCTCGGCCATTCCTAAATTGTATTATGGCTTTAACTTCAGCGCCAGCTACAAAAATCTCGATGCATCCATATTTATACAAGGCAATTATGGCAGCAAAATAGCCAATGGCGTGTACCAGTCTTTAATGACTGGTCAGTACACGAATGCAAGTACCGATGAGCTGAACTACTGGACTCCGAACAATACCAACACCAATGTGCCGCGCCCGATCATCGGCGACCCTAATGCCAATAACCGCAACTCCGACAGGTTTATTCAAAGCGGCTCATACGCCCGCTTACAAACTGCTCAGTTAGGTTATACTTTACCATCGGCATTGCTAAACCGTACGCACGTGTTCAGAAGTGTAAGGATCTACTTATCAGGCCAAAACCTGTACACCATTACCAAGTACAAAGGTTTCGACCCGGATTTTATTAACGATGGCACTATTAACCGCGGTTTTGATTATGGTTCGTTCCCTAACCCGCGCACTTTATTAGTTGGCTTACAGGTAGGGCTTTAAAAATTGATTAACGATTTAACATTATTTATAATGAAAACGATATATACAAAAGCGGTATTTACACTATTGTTGGTAGCTGTATTTGCCATGGGCTGTAAAAAAGGCGATTTGACCACGGTGAACCCTAACGCCCAAACAAGCCAAACATTTTGGCAAAATGCCAGTGATGCTGTAAAAGGAGTAAACGCAGCGTACGGCAGCTTGATTATTGATGGCTCATACATGCGCTTTTCGCCGATAGTGGAAAACACAAGGGGCGATGATGCTACAAGCTATAGCCCCTGGGACCAGATCTATAACATGGGTAAGTTTAACATGCAAAGCACCGGCGATGGCGTGCTGTTTTCGTGGACAGCTTACTACCAGGGTATTTTGCGCGCAAACGAAGTACTGAAGTATGTACCCGCCATTACTATGGATGCAGAGTTGAAGAAACGTGTATTAGGCCAGGCCTATTTTTTACGCGGCTTATTCTACTTTCACCTGGCCGATTTTTATAAAAACGTGCCTATGCCACTGGTACCGGCTGCCTCAAGCGCTGATTATTTCCAGAAACAGCAACCTCAGGATGTAGTTTGGGCGCAGGTGATCAGCGATTTTAAAGCTGCCGAAAGCATGCTGCCAACAACTTACAGCGGCTTATCACCCGATGGGCAGATTGGTCGGGCCACAAAAGGTGCCGCGGCTGCATACCTGGGTAAAACTTACCTGTTCACTAAAAAATATACCGAGGCAGCTGCCGAGTTTAAATCGGTTATTGATATGGGCATCTATAGCCTGGTGCCTAATTATTACGATAACTTTTTTGCGAACAACGAAAACAACTCGGAGTCGATTTTTGAGGTTCAGTTTTCGAGGGATGCCGGTGGTACCGATCTGGGCTGGGGCGGCGATCCCTCATCAGGATGGGGACGTACATCTGCCCGTGCTATCACCTTTGGCGCGGCAAGTTTCGGTTTTACCGATGTACAGCCAACTCCGGTATTATATAACGAGTATCTGCAGGAAAAAACAACCAGCGGTGGCGTTGACCCCCGTTTGGATGTAACCATGTATTACAACAAACCCGGCGAAAAACTATATAACCAGGATTTTGCTACCCGCTATGCAGGCAGTTCATCATTAAACGCACTGTTTTGTCATAAGTATGAAAACGGCGACACTGGCCAGGCTGATGAATACGACTGGAGATCGGGCATTAACGAAAGGCTGATGCGTTATGCCGATGTACTGCTGATGTACGCCGAATGCTTGAATGAATTGGGCCAGACAAATGACTCTTATCAATACATCCAGATGGTGCGTAACCGTGTTGGCTTGCCAAACCTGGCTACTGTTAAACCGGGCATGAGCCAGGCCGATATGCGCGAGCAGATTGGTCACGAACGTTTCCTGGAGTTTTCGTTGGAAGGTCACCGCTTTGATGATATCCGCCGCTGGGGCTGGTTACAGGATGCAACCAAACTGGCCTGGTTAAAGGCCCGCGATCCGGAATTTAACACTTACACTGTGGGTAAAGAGTATTTGCCAATACCGCTTACCGAAGTGCAAACCAACGTTGGTTTGGTGCAGAATGCGGGGTATTAAATAAGAGAGCGAGGGGAGGTGCGATTCCTTCCCCGGGGAAGGAGGAGGAAGGGGTTTATGAAGTCAGGCACACTGCTCGCTTTCAGAAACCCCTCCCTGCCACTTCTCTGTCCATCACACCCCTCCCAAGGGAGGGAATTAAAAAAAATCAAGTGAAAGAGATGAACACGATGACCAATACAGCGAAAAATATATACTTAATAGCAACATTGGCAACAGTAATGTTTTCCTGCTCAAAAAAGGATACACCTGCGCCAACACCTCCTAAAACGGATACCACCACAACACCGGTAACAACGGCATTTGATATCAACAGCATTAGTGACACTTATGCGGATATTGCGGCATTTACCTACTATCCTAAATGGACAGTGTATAACGTGCATGACCCATCTATCAAAAAGTTTGGCGATTATTACTATTGCTATAGCACTGATGTGGCTTTTGGTACCGATGTAAGGCCGGGCCTGCAAATCCGCCGGTCGAAGGATCTGGTACAGTGGGAGTATGTAGGCTGGGTATTCTCGTCGTTACCGGCGCAGGGCTCGGCTTATATTACAGGGAAAGGTGGTACGCCTTACAATGCTTTATGGGCGCCTTATGTAATGAAAGTTGGATCAGAGTACCGGTTGTATTATTCGCTATCATCGGCAGTGGCTCGGCTGAGTGTGATCGGTATGGCGACGGCTTCATCGCCCGATGGGCCATGGACGGAAAAAGGCCTCGTGGTAACATCTGCCAATGATGCCAGTATCCAAACTAACGCCATCGACCCAACAGTAATTACCACCACAACCGGCGAACAGTATATGTACTATGGCTCGGCCTGGGATGGGATCTATATCCTGAAGCTTGACCCATCAACCGGTTTGGCTGCGGCATCGGGCGATAAGGGTAAGCGCATAGCTAACCGTGGCTTTACCGGCGGCAAATACAATGGCAATATTGAGGGGGCGGAAGTGATCTATAATCCCGATCTGAAAAAGTATTTCCTGTTTATCAGTTATGATTGGCTGCAAACCAAATACAATGTAAGGGTAGGGAGGGGCGACAGTCCCACAGGGCCGTTTTATGATTATAACGGGCATGATATCAACACCGATGAAGACCATGGGCCGATGATCCTGGCACCATATCAGTTCACTAATCAAAGCGGCTGGCAGGGTACAGGCCATTGCGCGGTGTTTGACAATGGCAGCGGGCAGTATTATATGGCGCACCAGGGCAGGCCGGGCATTAACTCCTATTTTATGGATTTGCATGTGCGTAAAATATCATGGACACCGGACGGCTGGCCTATCGTATCTCCCGAGCGCTATGCCAACGTTGCCCAAACTGCTATAGCCGCTACAGATGTGGCCGGAACCTATGAAAAGATCACGCTGAACTATCACATTGTGCCGGGTTACGGTACCGAGCAAACCAATCCGGATTTTCAGGTGTCAACAACCTTTAAACTTGATGCTGCAGGTACTATTGATGGCAATGCTGCAGATAAATGGACATTCACCACTCCTTGGCTTGAACTTAAATACAGCAGCGGCGACACCTACAAACTGAAGGTTGAACGTGAACGCGACTGGGAAAATAAAATAACGTCAACCCTGATATTTACCGGATTGGATAACCATGGCACAGCCATTTGGGGAAAGAGAAAACAATAGGTTTGTTTTATATAGGTTGGTGGCCCTTCGGTTTAATTACTGAAGGGCTTTTTTGTTGCATGTTTACTTTAGCAGTGTATCCAGTTTTTCGGCAAGCTGATCTGGATAAATATTGTCTTCAATGATTTTGCCTTGTTTATCTATCAGGAAATTATGAGGTATGCCATTGATGTTATAAAGCGTAGCAACTTCGTTTTGCTGTCCCTTTAAATCGGATAGCTGCGGCCAGATCAGGCCATCGTCTTTAATTGTTTTTAGCCATGTTTGCCTGTTAACATCGGTTGATACACTGATGATCTCAAAGTCTTTGTTTTTAAATTTATTGTAGAGTTTTACCAATTGTGGGTTCATTGCCCGGCAGGGCCCACACCATGACGATGAAAACTCCAACAAAACGTATTTACCTTTAAATGCGGATAGCCTTACAGGCTTTCCGTGCTGGTTAGCCTGTTCAAAATCGGGGGCCATTTGCCCTATTTTGGTTTGATCGTAACTTTTATTCAATTGCTGCACAAGGTGTCCATATTTTGAGTTTTGAAGTTCCGGGTCAAATTGTTTCAGTAATCCCCTGGCTTCATCTGTAGTAAAAGTTTTATCAATTTTGCTGTAGTAAAGCAGGATTATACCCGCGTATGAATGCAGGTTTGATTGAATATAAGTTAATAACACGGTCTTCTTTACAGCAGCAACGCTGTCCAGGCGGCTTTTTACGCTATCCTGATTATGGTATGTGCTATTAATAACAATCTCGTTGCGTTTATCTTGAATTGGCTGGGTTATTTTATTTAATTGAATGAAGTTATCCCACAGGGCTGAGCCTGAAATGGTCATGCTTTCGCGATTTGCTTTGTCTCCGGTAATTTTAATATCCTGTTTATCAGTCCAAAATCCAACCAAAAGATCATCGCCAACACCGCCAGAGTCTTTGGTTTTGCCTATTGATACCTGGTCGGGTTCGCCTGTGTATTTAAAGTGAATTTGACCATTTTGAACTATGCATGAATCCAGGCCCATTATACTGGGGCCGTTTAAATAATATTTATCGTGATCCTTTAAGCCTATGATTTCAACAGATATGGCAATCGAGGCTATTTTTTTCTGTTGGGCATTTAAATTAAATACAATGAATAAGCTAAGCAGTAGCAGCAGGAAGGTTTTCATAATTCAGGTTCAGGTAAAATAACAGGTTAAGTAGAAGCTAAGTTAAGGCAATACTTTAATCAAACAATGGACACGTTAATTAATTAGATGGATAATATGCTTATGCCGTACTCAACGTTAATAAATTATGCCCGGAAATGTAGTTTTTAAAAATAATCCATTGTTTTTCTGCTACTTATTCGTAAATTGGAATTACCAAATTAACCTGAGTACTTATGAAAAGTGTAAAGCATATCCTGGCCCGTAAGGGCAGCAATGTTACTGCTGTGCCCGCCGAAACTACTGTGTTTAATGTGTTGAAATTAATGGCCGATAAAAACATCGGTTCGGTAGTGGTGACCGAAAACGGCAAATATGTGGGTTTGATGACCGAGAGAGATTACTCACGTAAAATTATTTTAGTGGGTAAGCATTCTGACGAAACCACTGCCGGAGAGATCATAAGTACTAATTTCCCGAGAATCACTCCCGACTCTTCAGTTGATGAATGTATGCTGATCATGAGCGAAAACAATATCAGGTATTTACCGGTGTTTGATGTGGCAGATCAGTTGTGCGGTATTATTTCTATGAGCGATGTGGTGTACGAAACCATTCATTCGCAAAGGGAAACCATTGAGCAGCTGCACAGCTATATCCAGTCGACATAAGTTAAACTTATTTCACCAGGCTTCGTTAAACTTCACCCAATAAATATCATCCCAGCCATTGCCGGGGCTGTTTAGCAGCGGTTGTAATTGTTGATATGATTTGGTTTTGCCGTTGCTTAGCTGGCTGTTAATACGGTTGCTGGTGAAGATCATGTACTTTTTATCTGCGCTTATAAATGGGCAGTAATCAAGGGCTGTGCTGTTTATGGGGGCAGGCAGATGTTTGGCGGGCAGCCAGTTGCCCGATTTATCTTTATGGCTTATGTACAGATCACCACGCCCCAGGTCATCGGTCCGGCCGTAGCAGCTAAACATAATAAACTGTTCATCAGGATCAATAAAAGCGTTAAACTCATCGTATTTGGTATTCACAGCTTCAGGGAGGCTTTCGGGTTTACTGTAGCCAGTGGCTGTTGGTTTGCAAACTACAATATCCTCACTGCCTTTGCCGTAATCAGCTTCTACCGTAAAATACAGGTTGCCGCTTTTGGCTACGCTTGGATAATACTCACTTTTGGCTGAGTTTACTTCCGGGCTCAGGTTTTCGGGCTGTCCCCATTTACCGTTCTTGTCACGTTTAACCCGCCAAATGTCAAAATCCTTTTTTGTAATGGTATCATTCACTGGTCTGTCTGACGAAAAGTAAACGGTTTGTCCATCCGGCGAAAAGCTTGCTTCCAGGTCACGATAACGGCCCGAAAATGGGGCAACTTCAGGTTTGCCCCATTTGCCGTTTTTCTTTTGGATCTGTAAAATGGTACTGGTTATAAAACGTGGTTGCTGCAGGGTGAAAAAGATCTCATCCCCTTTTGGGGATATGGTAAAATCGCGGTTGCTCAGGCCATCTGTAAGGATGCCTTCAGCAAACAGCCGCGGCGTATCTGCTGGCAGGGAAGCATCAGGATATGTTACCTGTGCAAAGCCACTGCCGGTTATCAGCATAAAAATAAAAAGCAGGATTAATTTGCGATACACCATGATTATCAAATTTATACCGTAGCGGTTACTGGCTTATCACCCCAACAGGGGGATATTGGGTTTTGCATAAGTAAAATACAGTTTATTATTTATGTTTGTTAACCAGATCCAATTTATGAAGGTTTTTATTGTAGCTCTCGGCGCATTTATATTGTCTGTATTCCCGGTCAAAAAGCAGCAAACGTTTGATGCCTTTTGCAAAGATTTTGTAGCAGGCTATAACGGTCTGCACCTGCCGCAACTGGAATTAAGCTACGTAAGCGGGTTAGAACATATCGGTACAACTGCTGATGTACAAAAACAGCTGGATTTTTTTACAAAAGTAAAGGCTAATTTATCGGCTTTTAAGGCAGATGAGCTAACCGGGCCGGAAAAGGTAGATTACCTGCTCATCAACTATGAAACCGGTCTTAATTTGGAGCGGATAGCTCTTGAGCAGGATTGGTTAAAGAATAAGCCCGCGATTATTCCTACAGGCGGCATTATTACCATCCCCAACGGCAAAGCCTGGTATGCTTACCTGCTTAAACGGTGGACAAGCGCCAATGCCACACCCGATGAAATTTACCAGTTTGGTTTAACCGAAGTAAGCCGGGTTCAAAAGCATATTGAAGCTATCCGCCTGCAAACAGGCTTGAGTGAAGATGATTTTTATAAACACCTCAATGATCCTTCATTTTTTATCAGCGATCCCAAAGTAGTGCAGCAATCGTTTGAAAAAACTAAGGAGATCATTTATGCCAACCTGCCCAAACTGTTTAACAATACCAATATTGCGCCGTTAAAAATTGTAAAGGGCGAAAGCAGGCAACTGGCCCAAACGCCCGGATATTATGATAGTAATGCGTTTTACTACAACCTTTTTGATAAGCCCTACAATAAACGGCAGGTCGATTGGCTTTTTATTCACGAGGGTGTTCCAGGTCACCATTACCAGGCCAGTACCGAGGCGCAAACCAAAACATCGGCGGTGCAGCAGCTTTTTTATTATATGGGTTTTGCCGAAGGTTGGGGCGCTTATACCGAAGAGCTGGGTAAGCAGCTTGGCGTTTATAAAACGCCTTATGACGAGTTAGGCAAATGGGAGTGGGATATTGTACGCTCGGTTCGGGTGCCGTTGGATGTAGCCCTTAATTATTACGGCTGGACAGACGAACAGGCACTTGCCTTCTGGAAAAAGAATATCCGCGGGCAGGATGACATTGCCATGCGCGAGATTGCCCGTATGCGCCGCTGGCCGGCACAGGTAGTTACCTACAAATATGGGGCATTACAAATCCTGCACTGGAAGCAAGAGCAGCAACAAAAACAAGGCGCTCAATTTAATATCAGGGATTTTCATTCACGTGTGCTTGATCACGGTTCGCTGCCGTTGTTTATGGTGAAGGCAAATGTGTTTAAAAAAGGATAGATCTTTTTACACGTAAAATTACAGCCTGAAAGGTTGCCCCAGAGGGGCAAAAGGTTTGTAGAATTAAATTAAAATAAGATTTTAGCGTGCCAGAGGTACGCAACTTCTTAGCTTGATAAGGTTAGCCTAAACGCCTTTGTTCAATAATTCCTGGTAGCAATCAATATACTGGCCTACATGGATCCCGTCAACCAATGCATGGTTTACATGGATAGATACCGGCATGGTGCGTTTACCATGATGTTCGGTCATTTTACCAAATGAAATCTTGGGGCAGCTATCCACAAACGAAAACATGCGTGCATGTGACAGCGATGTGAAATTGATCCAGGGCAGCGAAGAAAAACGGATGATATTATTTACGGTTGAACGTTCCAATAGGTTATTACTTTGTACACGCTCAATTTCTTTAATGGCCTCCCGGTTAAAATCCTCAAACAAAGGATAAAACAAGTATTCGCCAAAACCGAAGGTGCCGTTGGCGCGCGGAATAGTTGAGCCGCCGTCAATCTGGTCGTAAATGAAAACCTCATCACCCTCCATACGATATTTAAACGCTTCAATAATTTGGGATGCAGCTAAGGATTGATACATGGTATAAAGAAAAAACGATACCCCGTTATCCTTTACAAACTTATAGGCGGCCGTTACATCAATGTTAATGTTTACACCATAATAGGGCTCTTCAAACTGTTTAAAAAAGTTATAATGCTCTTTCCTGATCCAGTTTTCAATATCTACTTTTTGTTTCATGACTAATATTGCTGCAATAATAGGGAATATGTTAGTTAACAGGAAAGTAGAAAATAAAGTAGCGTAATGGAAAATGCCATCCCTTTGGTTTACCAAAGGAAATGACATTGATGTATGTGAAATTTGGCCTACGGTACCAGAACAATCCTTTTTCCGGAATCATTTTTCTCCCATGCCTGTTCTACATCTTTCAAGGCGACTACTTCTGTCTCAATAGAAATTATCCCTTCGGCAGCCAGCTCAAAGATTTGTGGCAATATTTCAGTGGGGAGTTTCAGCATGATCTCTTTGGTTATGCCCCCGCCGCCTGCGCCAACCAGTTCAATTAATGAACTCCTTAACGTAGCTGCTTTAAGGTTAATGTCGGCACCTGCCATTTCTCCCACCTGTACGTAGCGGGTTAAGTGCCCTGCCGAATTAAGGTCGTGCCCGGTTAACAAGCTTAGTACAAGTTCGGCCGGTTTGCCCCAAAGGTAGTCGAGCACGATATCGAAAGGCGCTTTTTTGATCTCGGCGCTAATAGCTTGCCGTAGCTGATCTTCAGGCTGGTTAAGGGAGATTGTTACATCCGCCCCCAACGTTGTTAGTACTTTTAAAGCTTCAGGGTTACGGCCGGTAGCTACTATACGGGCTGCGCCCATGTGTTTTGCCAATTGCACAGCCAGTTTACCGGTTATGCCCGTTGCTCCAAGAATCAAAACTGATCCGCCTTTTTGAAGCCCGCCTTTCCACGCTAATGACAGCCATGCTGATACCGCCGGGTTGGCTATGGCCGCTGCTGTAACATCGTCAAGGTTTTGTGGTAATGGGACCATCATTTTGCTGCCTGCAACCGCTTTTTCGGCCATCATACCGGTACGTGAACCGGTATAAACACGTGTGCCGTCGGGTAATACACCTACACCATCTACCCCAACCACAGCGGGGAAATTGGTGTAGGTATCATAATGTGAACCTTTGGCACGCATTTTATCAAGGTTTTTGATTGATGCTGCGGTTACGGTAATAACCTGCTCGCCTGCATTGACTGTGGGTTCGGCAAAATCATCATATATTGGGGTATTGCCTGTTTGGTATAATACTGCTGCTTTCATTTGCTTAATTGTTTTATGCAAAGTTGGGAAGCAGCAAATGCCCCCGCGATAACAATTGTTAAGAAATGAATGCGTGTTTTACTTTACCACCGCGTTGCGGATGCGGCTTAATGAAACCGAGGTAATACCGAGGTAGGAGGCTATGTAATGCTGCGGGATGCGCTTGATGATCTGCGGCTTTTCTTTAACGAGATTAAGGTAACGTTCTTTGGGCGTATGCTTAATGAACGACATGAAATGCTGCATATAATTAAGCTGCCTGTTTAACGTAATATCAATCAACTGCTCACGAAGTTCGGGAATGGCATATATTTCGTTCTGCAGGTTGAGCCAGTCTTTTTTATGGATCCAGTATAAAACGCAGGACTCGATGGTTTCGATGGAGTATAAACTGGGGGTACCGCGGCGGAAGCTTTCGATGGATGATACCGCCTCATTTTCAAAAAAGAACTGGAAGGTTACATCTTTTCCTTTATTGTTAAACCAGGCCCTGATGCAGCCCTGCTCAATGATATAAGCTTTTTTTGAAACATCTCCCTCGTTCAATAAAATGGTTTTGGCAGGTACTTCAATGCGATGGTAAAGCATGGCATACTTGTCCCAAAGCTGGTTAAATTGCGGAAACTGTTTGTTATAAAGCTGAAACATCAGCGTGAATTTAATTACTTATTGCTGAAATAGGTAAACCGCTTTTTATTTAATTTCGGGTATTATCTATCTGTATTCAAATGAGCATGAACAATAATAATCCCCAATATCAAAAAGCCGAAGTTTTCAAAGCGCTGCATGAACGCGATGGCCTGTTTATTATCCCTAACCCCTGGGATGCGGGCTCGGCTAAAATTTTAACAGGATTAGGCTTTGAAGCTTTTACCACTACAAGCGCCGGGCTGGCTTACGCACTGGGCCGACCGGATGGGCATGCTTTGATCAGTCGCGATGAAACGCTTGATAATGCCCGCGCCATCATTAATGCTACGCATTTACCGGTAGCTGCCGATCTGGAGAATGGATTTGGTGATACCCCCGAAATTTGTGCCGAAACTATTTTGGCAGCAGTAGGAGCAGGCCTGGTTGGCGGTTCAATAGAGGATGCTACGGGTAACGAAAATGATCCTATTTACAATTTCGCCCTTTCGGTAGAAAGGGTTAAAGCAGCCGTTGAAGCAGCGCGGAGCCTGCCGTTCCATTTTACGCTGACTGCCCGGGCTGAAAATATGATCCACGGAAAAATAGACCTGCAGGATACAATCAAACGGCTTGTTGCTTATGCGGATGCAGGTGCCGATGTGCTTTTTGCACCCGGACTTAAAACAAGGGAACAAATAAGCGAAGTAGTTAAAGCCGTTGCTCCTAAACCTGTAAATATTGTGCTTGGCGCGGCAGGTTTTGATATCAGCTTTAATGAACTTGCGGATTTGGGCGTAAAAAGGGTTAGCCTTGGTTCGGCTTTGGCAAGGGCTGCTTTAGGTGCTTTTCAGAGGGCCGCCGTTGAGCTTAGCCAGGGTGGTTATAGTTTTGTGGATGATGCTGTGCCTTATTCGGAACTGAATAAGATTTTTGGGCATTGATTTCTTTGTAAAGAACAATTAAAACGCGTCATTGCGAGGCACGAAGCAATCCCCGATTAGCAGAGACGCTATGCAAATCTCCCTGTAAAGTTTGGGATTGCTTCGTGCCTCGCAATGACGAGGTGGAGATATTTATAAACCGCCGCTTGTCATCGTTGCCATAACTTCGTAATATTTACCTCAAGCCTATCTTATCACAACCATTTTCAAAATACCAATTGGTATATATTTATATATTTGCGCCGATTTAATAAAACCATCATGTTAAACAGAGTTGTTATTACTGGTATGGGCGCTTTGACGCCGCTTGGAAATGATGTTAAAACCTTTTGGCAAAATATCGTTGCCGGTAAAAGCGGTGCTGCCACCATTACCCGTTTTGATGCGTCCTTATTTCGCACACAATTTGCCTGCGAATTGAAAGGCTTCAGCGCAGCCGATCATCTGGATAAGGCTGAATTAAAACGTACTGATACTTTTACCCAATATGCACTTGTAGCATCTGATGAGGCTATCCGCGATTCGGGTTTCGATTTTAATAAAATGGACCCCTTTGATGTTGGCGTGATCTGGGGAAGCGGACAAGGCGGTATGGAAACTTTTGAAGAGCAGGTAACCGAATATGCCAAAGGCAATGGACAACCTCGCTTCAGCCCGTTTTTTGTGCCGAAGTTTATTTCCAACATGGCTTCGGGCATGATCTCTATCCGCAACGGTTTTATGGGGATCAATTATACCACGGTTTCGGCCTGTGCAACCTCCAACACGGCTATCATGGATGCTTTTAATTACATCCGTTTAGGGAAAGCTAAAATCATCATTACCGGTGGTTCGGAAGCGCCTATTACACCGGCTTCTATCGGTGGTTTTAGTTCAATGAAAGCTATGTCGGCCCGCAATAATGATCCTCAGCATGCCTCAAGGCCATTTGATATCGATCGTGATGGTTTTGTTATGGGCGAAGGCGCCGGTGCTTTGATATTAGAAGATTATGACCATGCCGTTAGCCGTGGTGCACATATTTATGCCGAGGTAACCGGGGCTGCCATGACTGCCGATGCTTACCACATGACCGCCACCCATCCCGAAGGACTTGGTGCAGCCCGTGCCATGCAGCAGGCATTAAATGAATCGGGTTTAGTTATTGACGACGTTGACTACCTGAACATGCACGCTACCTCAACACCTGTTGGCGACCTTTCAGAGATCAACGCCCTGCTTGCAGTGAGCAAAAACAGAAAAATAGATACCATCATAGGCTCAACCAAATCAATGACCGGTCACCTGCTTGGTGCCGCCGGCGCTATTGAAGCCATTGTTGCCATAAAATCAATTCAGGATCAGGTGATCCCGCCAACCATTAACACAACTGTTCTTGATCCGGCTATTCCCGATACATTAAAATTTGTATTGAGCGATGCTATCGACCACAAAGTAAAAGTCGCCATGAGCAATACTTTTGGTTTCGGTGGGCATAACGGGATAGTGGTATTCAAGGCGCTGTAAAGCAGTTGAAGACTTACGAAGTTTTTAAAACTTCGTAAGTCTGGATTGTACAACAACCTATGGTAACAGTTTCCAGGTTTTAAGTTCGCCTTTTATCACCACCATAATTTTATTGGTTACCATTTTATTCAGGATCACTTTTGCACCTATCCACAGCAAACTTTTGGTAAGCCATCCCAAATCTGCTACATTAAGCATAATGGTTTGGATGCGGTTTTTCAAGCCATCACTAAAGCGGTCGATATCCTGTTCTTTGATGGTAGGCCAGTTGTTGCCCGAACTGAACTTAATGTCAGGGAACTTAATCTCCTCTTCAAACACCGGGATGATCTGGTAACTATCGTTTTGGGTTGATTTAAATTTGGTTTTACTAAGATCAATATTAGCATAACCATCTTTAAAAATTGGGTTGGTTGTAAGCGCTTTGGCAGGTACGGTAAAATAATCGCGCAAAAAGATCTTGCAGTTATGACGGCCTAAAAAGTAATCATGTACCCTGAACTCCTTGTTCAGGAAGCCGCTAAATCCGCTCAGCGCACCACAGGCAATCGCTTGTTCACCCGTAAGATCGGTTGATTTACCATCCGGCGTATCCACCCTGCGAGATGGGGTGATCAGGTATTGGCCTGCGCAATCCGCATCCATGGCGTCTTTAATGTTAACGGCCTTTGAGCGCATTTGCGATAGCATGGACGACAGCGTTAAACCGATCACGTTTGATACAGCTCTTGATTGTGAAATAGGTGTTGGTGCCTGGGTAGGGAAGGGCTCGATCATCAATACGGTCGAAACAAACTTGTTATAGTTATTGTAATCAACATCAGGCTGACCGGTAAGGTCATCCAGAACACTCCTTACCTTATCAAAAGGTTCGTTATTGATCATACCGCCGTCAACATTCAGGGTTTGATAACCGCCTGCAGCAACAGGGCTATTGGCTAAGTAGTTGCTTAGCCATGGGTTATTGTTAACATATTGAGCATCACGCTTAACTATCCTTGATTGCAAACCAACCGGAAAGGCACCGGTAGCCATGGCAGCATCGGCGGCTATATCAGTATTAACTTTATTTTTCAGATCGAGCGGCATCCAGCCATTGTTATGCCCGGTGATGGCGTTTTCGGTAAGTTCAAAACATGCATAGTCATTATGAATACGCATGTTATACTTGGTACGCTCGGGCGATGCTGCATTGAAGGGAACATTATACGCGTAGCCCTGCAGGTTGGTAAGCGTGGTAAAGATCTTTAAACCAGGTTTAATGTATGCAGGCAGGGGCTGCCATTGTTTTGGATCGGCACTAACTACACGTTTGGCAACATCATTAATAAAATCAGAGTTAAGGGCCGATATTACGCCTGAAGCTTTAATATCGCTGGTATCCAGCATTTTTGTGAACATATCGGCCTGGATCAGGTCAACCCATGAGTGGTAAAGCTTATTTTCGGGATGCTCGGCTAAAATATCTCCCGATGGCTTATCAATATGAGTTATGGGGTTATTAAGCGAAGATGCCGCCATGATACTGGTCATGCCGCCTGCCGACGCGCCGCCCATTACCGGGATCTGTACCCTGTGCGATGGAACGCCGGGTTCATTACGCCGCTTGTCCCACTCGGCTAATGCCTGTAACAGGTAGTCAATAACGCCTGCTGTATAGGCCCCGGCAGATACTGCGCCGGCCATACAAAGTCCTACATAAAATACTTGCTGATCTGATGTTTTATCTGCTGCCATGAGATAGATATTAGGTTTGGTTGCTAAATGTAAAAAACGGATATCAAAAAATAATGCGTGAAACTACGTGAGTTGGTAGCGGGTTTTACCCAATTACATAGCTTTTTCGGCTTTTTGCGGCTTAGGGTGTTCCCTGGATTTAAGTTCGCGGTTAATGATCTGCCGTTCAAAGCCTTTTTTATCTTTAAGGTTGGTTTTAACTATCCATATCATTAATACTATTAACAGGGTTATTACAGTGCCTACTATGAAATAATTGATTTGCATGTTTTTATATTTGGCTGACTAAATTTACCCCGTCAGTATTAATTGGCGATTAAATTTAAGTGTGAAATAAAACATGTCTGTCGACCCTTGTTTTGGGATAAGAAAAGGTTTCAATAAAAAACAATGACACTATGCAGAGCCATGTAACTGCCATTACACTTGCTGTTAAAGATCTTGCTGCGATCAAGGCATTTTATACCGGAAAATTCGGATGGCAAACCCTTGCCGAAAATGAAAAGGTAGTAATGTTAAAGCTTGATAATTTGGTGCTCACCCTGTGCAATGAATTGCTTTTTGCACAATACACAAATATAAGCAATAATGCCGGGAGTAAGCCTTTTTATCTCACCATAAACCTGGCTTCAAAGGCTAAGGTTGATGAAAGAATAACCCAATTAAAACAGGAAGGTGTACAAATAATGAAAATGCCGGCTGAAACATTTTGGGGTGGCTACAGTGGCTTTATTGCCGATCCGGAAGGCAATTGCTGGGAAATGTGTTATAACCCCTACGCCTGAAACTGAAAAGTAAAACGCGTTTCTTCGGGTGTTGATATTACAGAAATTGTGCCTCCGTGAGCTTTCGCTATCTCTGATGAAATGTACAAGCCGAGACCTAAACCCTGCTGACCGGGCTTAACCTCACCGCGCGAAAACGGCTGAAATAATCGTTCCATTGCTGCCACCGGGATCTGTTCGCCGGAGTTGGCTACCGAGAGTATAAACCTATTGCCCGCATTGCTTGCATGTACATGAACAGGTGCACCTTTTTCACCATGAACAAGGGCGTTCGAGAGCAGGTTGGAGAATAGCTGAGCTATCCTTGTGCCATCGCAAAATACAGGCCCGGTAATATCAAAATCAATATTGATCTCCCGTTCCGGTGATGCCAGGTGCAATTCGGAAATTACATGGCTAAGTGTTTTTTCGAGATGCTCATTATGCTTTAAGGCAAGCGTGATACCATCACCAAGACGGCCGCGCGCAAAATCAAGCAGGTTATCTATCAGGCCTTTCATACGCATGGATGAATCCTGCAGGATGGCGGCGAGGCGTTTAAGCCGGTCATCAAGCGGCATCCGCATCATCAGCTGACCAACGTTTGATACGGCTGTAACAGGGTTGCGCAGATCGTGCCCCAAAATAGCTATGAACTGTTCACGAAGCTCAGCAGTTTGTTGCTCTTCTAAAAGTTTTCCCTCGGTAAAGGCAAGCTGTTCAATTGCCTGTAAATGAAAGGAGATCAGATCGGCATAAAGCTTAAACATATTGATAACCTCAGGGGTATTAAGCCTGGCCGGGTTAGGGTCAATAGCACAAAGCGTACCAAAAAAAGTACCATCTTTACGGATGATAGGCATCGAAATATAACTCTGAAAGCCATACATCAAAGGCGTATGATGATTACGAAAGTTATCATCCTTTTCAACATGATCAATGATAACAGCCTCCTGGTTTTGCCTTATTTCATGACAAATGGTGGATTCAACCTGTAACTCGCCACCCGGTACCAGTCCAAATTGAATATTATCCAGTACGGCGCAGGCTATCCATTTTTTTTCGGTAACGCGGGCAACAGCTGCAAAGCCCATCCCGGTGGTGCGGCAAATTACCTCCAGTATTGAACTTATTACGGGGATCTGGTTTATTGCTTCCAGATCGGCCTGGAGATTAAGGTCTAAAGTGCCTGCCATTTGGGGTCTTAAATTCGGGGATTGTGTTTAAAAATACGAATATTACTAACACAAAATGGATGTATTTGTTGAATTAAGAATAATTTAACTGTTTAGGTTAAATTATTGCCTAAGGATTAAAAAAAACTGTTTTCGGCCTATGTTAATAAAAGGTAAGTATAAAAATCAACATTTTAATTTAACGGTATTGTAAACCAAAAGGTGCTGCCCTTGCCAACTTCGCTTTCAACACCCATTTCGCCGCCATGCCGCTCAATAATTTCGGAACTGATGTATAAGCCAAGCCCGAGGCCTGAGTATTGAATACCGGAGGAATCAACCCTGTAGTAACGTTCAAATAAATGCGGGATGTTTTCTTTCGGGATCCCCTTGCCAAAATCCTGCACCGATACTTTGGCCATATCATCCTCTTTACTTATGTCAATGACTATCCGGTTACTGTCGGGAGCATATTTAACCGCATTGTTTACAAAGTTAACAACAACCTGGTCAATACGTTGCCTGTCGGCATACAGCTCAAGTTCGGTGTTGCCCGTAAGCTCCAGTTCATGTGTGCCTGCAAGCCGTACATGGTCGCAGCATTCATTGATCATTTGAGCTGCCGAAAAACGGGTTTTATGGAGCGAAAGCTGCCCCGCAGTTATTTTTGAAACGTTAAGCAAGCTATCAACCAATAGCTGCATTTTGTTGAGGCTGCTGTTGCCGCGACTAATAAACTGGGGAATTTTATCAGATGAAGGATCAACCTTGATCAGCCTGTCCAGCAATTGCATAGATGCTTTGATCGATGTCATTGGTGTTTTAAGCTCATGGCTGGCCACACTTATAAAATCGTCTTTTTGTTGCTGCAGGTGTTTAAATTCGGTAATATCAAGCAATGTGCCCAGGATGCGCAATGGTTTGTTTATGGATCCATAATAAACCTTGCCCTGTACCCGGATCCAGCGTAGCGTACCGTTGGGCCAGATGATCCTTGCTTCGTAAAAGAGCTTCCCGCTGGTAAGCGCAGTTTTATGAGCGTTATTGCGCAATTCCAGATCATCAGGATGGAGTGCTTCTACAAATAAATTGCGGGGCACGTCGCGCCCAACTCCGAAAATAATGTTAAACCTTTCGGATGTGAGGATCTCATCGGTGAGCAAGTCGAGATCAAAAGTGCCTATTTCTGCGGCTTCAACGGCGAGCCTGGCGCGCTCTTCTGCTTCTTCAATTTTTCGCCTGGCAAAAAATTTTTCAGTTACATCAATTGCAATAACCATGATGGCGCTGATCTCTCCGTCAAAGCCCCTAACCGGCTCATAAACAAAATCAATAAATACCATTTCGGGTATGCCATTACGTACAAGCAATAATTTATGTTCTTTGGCAGTGATTGGCAAACCGGTTTCAATAACGTTGTCCATTACAGGAGCGTATAATTCGGCTGCTTCGGGTATGGCATCCCAGACTACCTGGTTTTCCATTTCTGCACGTTGGCGGCCAACAAGCTCAAGGTATGAGTCATTAACAACTTCTATTACCAGGTTATCACTATTAATAATGCAGATACCAACAGGAGCTTGTTTCACCATGTTATACAAGGTGTGCCTGCTCTCTTCCATGGCCTGGCGGGCATGCTCAATTTCGGTAACATCGGTTGAGAAGCAGATAACGCCTACTATTTTACCGCGCGTGTTACGCACAGCCTGAAATGTAAACTTGAAATAATTGATTTGCCGTTTGCCGTCAATTATAAATTCGGCCGGTTCATTGTTGCCATAGTAGGTTTCGCCGGTATGGTATACTTCGCTAATTTGCGTGCTAAAGGGCTGGCCCTTAAGTTCGGGCAGTGCCTCATCAAAAGGTTTTCCAATTACCGACTTGTCTTTTCCCCATGCTTTCAAGGTGGCGTCGTTGGCAATGGCTATGAGCTTGTCTTCGCCCATACACATATACACGGGAAAAGGCGAGGCCTCAACAATGCTTCGGAAAAAATTTTCAGTAGGTTCCAAGTTGCAGTAGTAGTTTTATTCGGTAAACGATGCTCTCAAAAATAAAGATATTTTCGTACAGATTTAAATATCTGCCATAGGTTCTGATATTGTTTATTGATAATTAAAGAATTATCC
The DNA here is from genome assembly GCF_042434235.1 of Mucilaginibacter angelicae. NCBI lineage: Bacteria > Pseudomonadati > Bacteroidota > Sphingobacteriia > Sphingobacteriales > Sphingobacteriaceae > Mucilaginibacter > Mucilaginibacter angelicae. The sequence continues at coordinate 136,631 of NZ_JBHLTS010000018.1, forward strand.
GCATCGGGTTTCAGATTAATTGCAGATCTGCCAGAAATGTGCGAAAAACGGCCTTGATAGGTGAAAAACACCTGCTTGCTATTTGGGTAGCTGTGAACGGCCCCAACTCCTTTGCTTAGGTGTGATAGGCATATTTTTTTAATCAAAGCCTGCCCACATTTGATCAAAAAAATATCACAAATGAAAAATAAATTTTTATTGGCATGTATAGTAGGATTATTATCAGCCAGCACCATGTACGGCCGTCCGGTCACCGAAACAGGATACACCAGCGTGATCCGCGATTTCATTGACAGCCACATGACCACCAACTTTAAAAAGCTAAAATCAATAATGAGCGATAATTCAGTATTAAAAATACCCCGCGGCGAAAAGGTACTTATACAGGAAAAAGACGACCTGGTAAGCATGATGAAAAAGGATGCCGGCACACAGCAAAATTGCCAGTCGAACTACGAAGTGCTTGCCAAAAGCGACGCCATGGTAATTGCCCGGGTTGATTTTAACTACGAAAACTGTATACAGCATGATTACCTGATCATCGAAAAAAATGATAAACAGGACTGGAAAATTACCCAGGTATGTAAAATGTTTGAGGATATAAAAACACCTTTAACCAACGATAATTCTGTAGTAGCCAAAAACTAAATTTTACTTCCTTAACTGATAATAATTAATCACCCTATTGGGGTGATTTTTTTTATTTTAATTAGCTTTAATTTAACTTTTTAATTGTACCCCCATACAGGTAATTTAAATTACGTTTTTAATTGAATAAGCTATCGCGTTTCCCCATTTTTCTGCTTTTGTGTTCCCTGGTTTGTATGGTGTTGTTTACAGGCCAGGCCTACGCACAGAAATACATTTTTGCGCATTATGATATTGAGGATGGGCTTATCCAGTCGCAAATAAACAAGCTGTCAATGGATACCGACCATCGTCTGTGGATTGGCACCTTTGGCGGGGCCTGCCGGTTTGATGGCAAGGATTTTACTGCATATACCCGCCTGACCGGCTTGCCGGATAACTACGTTTCAACTATTTTTTCGGATAAAGGGGGCTGCACCTGGTTTGGTACAATGAACGGGCTGGCAAGGCTTTATAACGGGCGTATTATCAGGTACAAACCGGATATACCCGTGAAGCGTTATTTTGTGGGTAATATAACCCAGGATGGTGAGGGTACAATATGGGTTACATCGGCCGGGAGCCTGTTCAGGGTCAAAAATGATAAGATGCAGCATGTACCCATTAATGATGATGCCGAAGTTTTTGTTACCGGTTTGGCTGTTAACAGTTCAGGTATTTTATATGCAGCTGTGTATAAAAAAGGCATCTACCGCCTCAAAGGGCAAAAATGGGAACAGGTAATTGATATCCCTGCACAGTATGATGAGCAAATTGTAAAAAAGATCTTTTTTGACCGTTTTGATAAGAGCAAAACCTATATTTTAACAAAGGCAGGTTTGTTATGTGCCAGGGATGGTATGGCCAAACCGCTTGCTAACGTTGCCGGAAAAATAAAAGGCCAGCTGTTGTGTATTGAGCAGGATGCTGAAGCCAACATCTGGCTGGGTACTGATAACGGCGCTTATTGTATTATGGGCGATGAGGTGATCCACTATAACTCGTCAAACGGACTAACCGATAACTCTATTCCTGATATTTATTTTGATGCCGATAAAAACCTGTGGCTGGGTAGTCTTGGCAATGGCCTTTACCGCTGTGAAGGTGACAGGTATACTGTTTTTGACCGCACACAGGGAATCCCCGAATCAAAAATTGTAATGTCGGTAACGGAGGATTGGAACAAAAATGTTTTAATGGGGATTGACGGGGCAGGCCTTTTGCGTTATGACGGAAAAAAAGCCAGTGAAGTACCCGTGCCCACCGGCTCGCCATATTTAAAGGGAGTACAGTGTTTATATACCGATAAAAATGGCACCGTTTGGATTGGTACAGGCCAAACCGGTTTATGGCAATATGATAAAAACGGTTTCAGACAGGTAAAAAACAGCTCATCTTTTGCCTATAACTTTATTACTGCCGATGATAGCGGCGCCATATGGCTGGCTACATCTATGGGCTGTTTCTATTATCAAAACGGCGAATTGAAACAGGTGGAGGGCATTCCCTCATATTCGGCTTCAATGCTTGGCCTCGGGGGCGATTCTGTTTTAATAGGCACCCAAAATGGTGTTATGCTGGCCGTAAGTAAAAAGATAGTCCCCGGCTTTAAACTCAAATCATTCCCGGCTACGGCAGTTTATAGCATGATCCGTTATCATGACCTGCTGTTGGTAGGTACCGACGATAGCGGTTTATACACCTGGGATATGACCACCGGGGCAACTAATATTTACAATGTTGATGACGGCCTCAAGGCCAATAGCATTTACAGCCTTGCGGCCGATGAGCGCGGCAGGCTTTGGATGGGTACCGGCCGCGGAATTAACCGGATGCAATACGATCCCGCAAAGAAAACTTTTTGGGTAATTGATAACATTGGCTCAAAAGAACCGGTAGTGGAAGCCAACCAAAATGCTATCATGCACCGTGGCCGCCAGGTTTGGATAAGCACTACCAAAGCTGTTATGGTATATAATACCATGACTAAAATGGTAGCCTCACCGCCGCCGCATGTGTTTATCAAATCGGTACAGCTCATGAAAGAAGATGGTGAAAAACGCTCTTCAATTGACCTTAATGACTGGGCCGAGCTTAAACATAACCAAAATCATTTGTCGATATCTTTCCTGGGTGTTTACCTAAAAAATCCCGATGCGGTAACTTATCAATATAAACTGGTTGGGCTGGATAGCGCATTTAGTTCGCCCATGCGTAATAATGTGGTTAATTATCCTTCGCTGCCGCCGGGTACATATACTTTCAAAGTAAAAGCTATCAGCCCGGACGGGCAGGTATCACCACAGATGGCCAGTTTCAGTTTCGTGATCATTCCTCCCTTTTATCAAACGTTTTACTTCAGGTTGCTGGCTATTATATTGTTGGTGTTGCTCGGTTTCGGGGTGCAAAATTTAGTGCATCAACGTAAAATAAAACGGCAAAAGGCTATTGAGGCCATGAAGCGGGAAGAGAAGTTAAAGATCCGTCAGCAAACAGCCGAAGATTTTCATGACGATCTGGGTAACAAATTAACCCGTATCACCGTCTTATCAGAGATACTGAACGCCAAAATAGATAAAGAGCAGGCAGATCAGCGCGGAATTGTTGATCAGATCAAGCAAAACGCGGCATCATTATACAACGGTACAAAGGATATCCTTTGGGCGCTTGACCCTAAAAGTGATAACCTTTACGAAACCCTGAACCACATCCGTGAGATAGGGATAGAGGTTTTTCATGATGTGCCGGTTGATTTTGAGTTTGCTGCCGTTGATGAGGATATCCAGCTGATAAAACTGCCCATGGAGTACAGCCGCAACATTACCATGATATTTAAGGAACTGTTAAATAATATCCTTAAACATGCCGATGCCGGGCTGGTAATTTTTGAGCTTGACCAAAGCGATAAAAACGAGATAGCATTGAGGGTTACCGACGATGGAAAGGGATTTGACAGCAGTGCAGTCCATCGCGGGCGGGGGATCAATAACATTAATGCCCGCGCCAAACGGATCAATGCAACGCTGCTCATTAACTCGCATGCAGGTAAGGGTACTTCAGTAACGCTAAAGTTTAGTAAAAACCAGTTGAATAATTAAACATGGCCCGTAACATTAAAGTAAGTATTATTGAGGATGATGAAACCCTGCGCGATGGCTATGCCTTTTTAATTGGGGCTACCGAGGGTTATGATGTGATCAGCACTTACTGCTCATACGATGAGGCTGCTAAAAAAATAGCTGCCGACAGGCCCGATGTAATATTACTGGATATTGAACTGCCCGGCGTTAACGGCATTGATGCTATCCCCAAATTAAAAAAGCTGCTGCCCAATTGCTATATCCTGATCCTTACTGTTTACGAATCGGAAAAACAGATCTTTAATGCACTGGCTAATGGCGCTTCGGGCTATCTTACCAAAAATACCCCGTCAACCAAAATCATCGAATCGATAAAGGAAGTGCGGGAAGGCGGCGGCCCAATGAGCATCAACATTGCGCGCCTCGTGATCCGTTCGTTTCAAAAAAACCAGGAATCGCCGCTATCCAAACGTGAAACCCAGATCCTGGAACTCATAGGCGAAGGCAAAAGCCGCGGCCAGATAGCCAATGAATTGTTTATCGACCTGGAAACCGTTCGCAGCCACATCAAAAATATTTACCTCAAACTTGATGTAAACTCACGTGCCGATGCCATTAAACTGGCAAGGCAGAATAAGCTGATATAAATAGGTTTCTTATATTGCTTTCTTTTCATATTATCGCCTCAAAAGTGCACGGAGGAATTTTGAGTGAGCAGAATAGTTTCACTTTTAATGACGATATGGTGATACATACTGATACTTGTGCTTGTTGATTTAGTCTAAGATTAATTATTCATTTTGGGCTTTAGACACGAGGAATAATAGCTCTTAAGTTGAAAATCCAATTCTAATACTCTCGTTTTTTTGTTAGGTTTGAATAAACCGCGGTCATGTATATTACTTCTGAAGATTTTGAAAAATATCCATCTGAAACCTATGGTGTCATCAGATATTATATTGATGCTTTTCCAGGTAATCACAGCTACCCAAGGATTTTCGAAAGTGCAAAATCTTATGTCGAAAAGCGCGGAGAATTTAATCAAAATGTTCCTATAAACTATGGCTTTTATAGCGCGAGTCAAGCTTTTATTTATCTATCGACATTAGAGTCAGGTTCCTTTAACCATGTATTAGCCAGTAAGGTTATCGCTGATATGGAATATCATGAAATTTTAATTTCATATGGTGCTATAATGCTTGAAATGCTGTCGTTAGTTGGCAAGCCATTGCGGCTTGGAGACTATGGAAAACGTTTGAGTAAATGGGGAACTATCTTAATTAAGAATAAACTCATTGGTTTTTCCGAAATCGCTAAAGTTTATAGAAATTCTGTTGTGAAAATAGAGTTGGAGGTAAATGGTGAAGTTGTGGGTATTGGGACTGGATTTTGCATAACTACCCACTTGATAAGTGATGGGCAAAGAAAGATTTACATTGTTACTAATAATCATGTAGTTGAAGAAGCAACCAGACTGAATTTATATACAAATGAAGATCAGCCTATAAGACATGTAAATCAATATTTAGACCCACATAATGACATTGCTTTTTTAGAAGTCGAAGAATTTAATTTACCACCCCCGTTTTTTATATTAAAGCCTGAAATAGAGATTTTATCGGAAATTATAACTATTGGGTATCCAAGTATCCCTTTTACAAGAGATGCTTACCAGGTTGCTCATAAAGGACAAATTAATAATGAAACCTTGGAGAAGTCTTTTATAGATAATTTACAGCTTGCCCATAAAGGGGAAATTAACAGTATGGTTAAAGACTACCCTGGGAATAATTTTTTTCTAATATCCGCTAAAACGTCATCAGGAAATAGTGGTAGTCCAGTTATTAATGATGAAGGATGTGTTGTAGGAATGTTGACTCAAGAATTATTTAATCAGGACGATTACATAAAAAAAGGCAAGCCCCCATATTACGCTGCGATACCTGCTCAACAAATTATCAATTCATTTACATCACTTATAAACACTCCGGAAGTAATAACACTCCAAGTTTTTTAGTATATCCAATGCTAACCTCTTTGAGAATTTCAACGAATATTCACTGTTCTGCAAAATAACAAACACTCTTCTAACATTGATGAAAAGTTATAAGGGACATCTGGTGGTTTTGTGAATGTAAAGGCGATACAATTTTCCACGTTATTGGTGTTGTCTCCAACATTGGCGAGGGCTGATACTTACCCCCGATCCGTGTCCTCACGGATCGCCTGAGTTCAATAATAGCTCCATACCCCCAAATTCCACTAATTCACAAATCCCCCAAATAGGGGGATACTATCCCCCTTCAGGTAAGGTACCTTTGGTATGTTAAGTAGTTTTAACTGACCGGCTACTGTAAACCCGCTTCGAAAAATTATCCTGTACGCTGCCTATAGCCAACAGGTTGGTTTCCATTATTAAATCTGGTTTCTGGTTAAAAGCTACTGCAAAATGAAATTGAAATATATACCTGTGTACACAGCCGACTTTGAGGGGCAACTTAACTTTTATACTCAAAAATTAGGCTTCAGGATAACAGGTACAATGACATTTTACGAGGGCAGGGAAAGCACGGTGATCCAGTCGGATAAATTAAATGTGGCATTGCTTGTAACTAATAACGATAGCAATAGTGATAAGAGTAATATTATCATTAACACGGCCGACTGTTTGAACGATTATCATTTGCTCCGTACGGCAGGCGTGTTTTTTTGCAAATCGCCCGCTTATTTACCGGCTGGCCTGGCAGCCGAATTTTTGGACCCGGCGGGGAACAAATTTATGTTACTGGAAGAAAGAAATTATAACGAATAATAAAACATATCACAATGGACTATTCAAAAGTATTACGCAACAACAATAAGATTGTAAGCCGCACCGGCGGCCAGAGGCAGGGGCCGCAATATACTTCAGATTTAAGCCTTCGCTTTGTTTTAAGCGGTAATGAACGTTATGATATTGGCCGCAGGCATTTATCCATATACCCCGATTCGTTTCTGATCCTGAACAGGGGAACTCAATATACAACCGATACCGATCTGGGCCAGCAGGTACAATCGTTCGCCATCAATTTTGATCAGCAGTTTTTGCAGGATTTTAAGGATTGCTGGACCTTTGATGATGACAACCTGTTAAGCAAAGGCTACGGTAACGGCAAAGCACAGCCCGAATTTAACGAAACTATTTACCCGTTTGCGGGTGATATCAAATACAATGTATTTCACCTGAAGCAACACCTTGATAGTGGTATGCAGGATGAAATGCTGATCAATGAATACCTGCACCATACGCTCATCAACTATTTTCACATTTACAATGATGAGATCTGCAAAAAAGCCGAAAAACTCGACTTTTTAAACCAGGGCACCAGGATCGAGATCCTGCGCCGCCTTAACCTGGCTAAGGAGTTTCTGTATAGTAATTATAACCAGAACATTAGCCTTGAGGACCTTGCCGAACATGCTTGTCTTTCGGTTAACCATTTGCTGCGTACTTTTAAGCAGGCCTTTGGTTTAACGCCGCACCAGTTTTTGATCCAGCTGCGTTTAAAACGTTCGTTAATGCTGCTGAAGGATACCCGTTACCCTGTAAATGAAGTAGTTGGCATGGTGGGTTTTGAATGCCCAAGTTCATTCATCAGGCTGTTCCGTACGTATTATAAGATAACACCGTTAAAGTACAGGCAGTCAGCTTGATATGAATTTGTTTTAAGTGTTAAGATGGTGCTTTTCACACATGAAGCACGCTTTTAACACACTATGTTTGTAATACCAGATAGTTTTTTGTTAAGGATATTTGGTCAGTTAATAGTTAATGAAAAAGTCAGTAACGCGAGGTCACTGACTTTTTGTTTTTAAGATAAAGGTAACTCTCCAACACGTCATTGCGAGGTACGAAGCAATCCCCAATTGACAGAGAAGACATGCTAAAGTTCGCGATTGCTTCGTGCCTCGCAATGACGTTTACTGTAGTAACTGGGTGTATATGAGATTAATCAGTGCCCCAAAATATGCGAAAATCAACATTTCTGTTATGCACTGTAACATTCCCAAAAAAACATCGTCTCTTTAGTTAAAACCTACACAGCTATGAAATTTTTTACGTTACTGGCCGTTACCGGCGGATTGTTTTTTACTACACTTCAGATAGAAAAAACCAACGTTGCAAGTATAAAACACAATAAAAACAAATGCTGTATGAACGCTAAAAAATCAAAATGCCCGCTTGCATGCAAACGGGCAAAATCGGTTAAGTTAAACAGTTAAAAACGATACAGGGTTTCATCCCCTCAAAAGGCGTCCGGCAGCTAACAGGGGAATCTTGTTGCCGGCGCCTTTGCACGCCTTTTATTCGGAACCGTCAAATTTAAGTAGCGCTGCATCACCTGCTTTTACTACAACGCTGCCTTTGTTATTTACACTAAAACCTTGTAATAACGATTTCGCATTTACCGCTTTACCGGCTTCAAGACCAATCCTTTTCGGGTCAATAGCATAGGTTTTATCTTCGTTACCATAATTAAACAGGGCCAGGTAAAAGCTGTTGCCAATTTTAAGTGTAAACTGTTCGGTTGTGCCCGTTTCGGTATTTCCCTCAACCGGTCTGAAAGCTTTACCATTTTGTACAACTTTTAAAATTTCGGGATTTTGATACATGGCTTTAGCCCTGTCAGACCATTGGCCATGAGTGGAAAAATCATCGCCCGTTATAAATGTACCTGTAACAATGGCCGAAAGCATCCTGGCACGGTTAGCGCCTTCACTTTCGGTTGAGAGGACTACGTGATCGGCATCAATATAGTTGTACAGGTAAGTTTGCCACCAGCCATAGTTTACGCTGTTGAGGGTATAGCGGGTATCTTTTATAGTTTTAAAAGCATCGCAGGCAATACGCCTCATGTGTGCGTAACGTCCGGTTGCCAGGCTGGGGGAGATGGCTGCATAAACCAGCATCTGATTGTCCAGCTGATCAATCAAATGTTCCATCCCTTTTTTATAGGCCTGCATCCCGGTAGTTACCTTCGGATCATAAAAATGGCTGGATTCGGCTGCCGCATGACCCAAAAAATCGATCTTGATCATCTTAAAACCGCAGGCCTTTAATTTACCTATCACATAATCAATATGTTGTAAGGTGCCAGGATGGGTAGGGTCGGTGGCGCGGGCGCCGTCAATATCGTGGTAGCTGTTGCCAACTTTTGTCCATGTTTCACCATAGGTATAATTACTGCCTAATACCTTGCGGTCGGGGCCGCCTTTCCAGCCCCAATCGGTAAAAGGTGCCCAGTAAACGCCGGGTTGTAAGCCTTTACTTTTACAATAATCAGCAAATGATTTTAGCTTGCTGAAATCACCTTCCCATCCACCGCTGATCATATTGTCCCAAAACGAGTCGAGATCAATAAACGCGGTATTACCGTTGCGGAATGCAGGGATACTATCGGCAAAAAAGTTGGCTACTTTAATGGCTTTATCATAATTCAGTTTTTCCTGCATAACGCCCCAGCTGTTCCAGCCAACAGGAGTGGGCTTTGTCCAGTTAAAAATGTATGGCGGCTCGGCTATGCGGTTGGCTTTACTAAACTCTTCCATGCCGGTGCGCCAATCTGCAAACCGACCTACAAATACTTTGGGCGATTTAACCACATCACCGCTGATATAACCGTGAGCTATTTTATCACGGTTCACGGCCTCTTCGGTATAACCGCCCCATACCTCAAAGGTATTAGCGCTATCTTTTTTGGCGATAGTGCGCACGCCGGTTTTCCATATTTCGTGTTCAACTGAGCCAAACACTATGCCATTGCGGCTATCGTTATCAAAAATAGTCCCAACCTCGGCACTGGTATTGGTAAGCGGTGCTTTAAACGCTTTGGAATTATAACTGATGAAAGTATCGTTATCAAAAGGAACAAAGAGGGAACGGGTATCTCCGGGTACTGCTACCATATTTCCGGCTATTGGCTCCATGTAATTTGTTTTAATATTTTTACCTTCAACATAAACCTCAATTAAAAAGTAACCTTTATGTGATGGGTAGGTATAAAACACTTGTACCATGTTTGGCAAATTATTACCGGTTAGGGTAAAGGTGTGTTTTACGCCTTTGCCAAAGCCATCAGTTACCAGTGTTTTATTGTAAGAAATGTTTTTGTATGCTGTTGAAGTAATAAGTTTTCCGTTGATGCCGGCTTTACTAAAACAATTGCTAAGTACAGTTTTGCCGTTTTCGATAACAGAGAAGGTGCCGCTTTTTTGATCGTAACGGATAATACCGGCGGGGCCATATGAAAACGATACATCGCCCTGCTGGGTTTGCTGAGTAGTAATGGTTTTGGCTGATGCTGAAATAATTGCCGGCCGCCAAACGCAAAGCAAGCCGGACAACTGCACAGCAATTATAAAACGATTAAGAAATTTTTGCATGAATTTTAGGTTTATTAAATGTCTAAGTTACATTTTATTTATTGTGCACAAAGATTATTTTAAATCATAACGTTTTATTTACAAGAGCTCGTTATACTTTTTGCGCCATCACATTTTTCATCACGCCGTTTATCTTCATTTTAACCTTTCGTGGCTGGGTTGATGTAACACGATAGCTGGTGATCTTGCCATCCTGCCATTTAAAATCTACAGTAAAATTGCCTCTTACCCTTAAGCCTTTAACTTCGCCGGTTTGCTTCCAGTTAGCGGGTACGGAAGGGAGCAGTTCAATAAAACCTGCATGACTTTGGATCAGCATTTCTGCCAATGCCGCAGTGGCTCCAAAATTGCCATCGATCTGAAATGGCGGCCCGGCCGAAAGCATGTTGGGATAGATCCCGCCGCCATCGCCATAGTTCATATTAGTGGCGAGGGTAGGGTGGATTAGGTCGGTAAACAATTTGTAAGCGCGTTCACCGTCATGCAGCCTTGCCCACCACGCTATTTTGTAAGCGATGGCAAAACTCGGACCGTCATCGCCGCGGGCTTCCAGCGTTTTTTTGCTGGCTTCGGCAAGGGCCGGGGTAGCTTCAGGCGTGATGAGCGATGCCGGGTACAAGCCGTAAAGGTGCGAAATGCAACGGTGGTGCGGTTCAATTTCGGTATAATCTTCCAGCCATTCCTGGATGCGGCCATCTTTGGCTATGATACCCGCAGGCGGTAGTTTTTTGAGCTTTTCCTGCAATGTTTTACAGAATGCCTGATCCTTGCCCAGCACCTTGCCCGCAGTGATCACGTTGTTAAACAGTTCGCGAATGATCTGGTTATCGATGGTTGGGCCCATACAAATACTGGCGTGACGGCCACTGCCATCGGGCATTAAAAAGCCGTTTTCGGGCGATGAAGATGGCGAGGTTACCAGCCAGCCTGTTTTAGGATCATTAATGAGCATACTGCTGTAAAACAGCGCCGAACCTTTCAGTACCGGGTAAATATCAGCCAGGTATTTTTTATCGTTGGTAAAATCATAATGCTGCCAGAGGTTGTCGCACAGCCAGCCTGAACCTACTTTACAAATGCCCCATGAGGCTGCTTCGCCGGGCTCCGTCCAGCCCCAGATGTTGGTTATTACGTGGGCTACCCAGCCATCGGCGTTGTAATAAGCTTTAGCAGTTTTTTCGCCGTTGTTAACCATGCCTTTTACCAGCTCGGCAAGGGGCAGGTTTAATTCGGACAGGTTGGATACTTCAACCGGCCAATGGTTCATTTGCACGTTGATGTCCAGGTGGTAGTCGCCTGTCCATGGGGTGGCTATCTGGTTAGCCCAAAGGCCCTGCAGGTTGGGTGGCAACAAACCAATGCGGGTACTGCAAATACTTAGATAACGGCCAAACTGGTAATATAAAACGGGCAGGGCATTATCGGCCTTAGGGGTTTTATGAAAGTTGGCTAACCTAAGATCAGTTGGAATGGTGTCCCTGTAGTTGCCGCCCAAATTGACGGTAACCCGGTTAAACAGTTTTTGGTAATTGGTTATATGCCGTTGTTTTTCCTGGTCATATGGCTTTTTCATGGCGGCGGTTAGGATATCGGCTGCTTTTTGGTTGTAGTTAAGCTGCTTGTAATCGGTACCTGCCGATATGTAAATGATGGCTTCGGTAGCATTTTTAATCACCAGAGAGTTTGCTGTAATGCTTTGGCTGCCACCTTTTAAACTGGCTTTTACTTTGGCCAGGTAACGCATCCCTTTACCATCGATACCGTTATCCAACTGCCCGAACATTTCAAGCTGGTTGTTTTGTGCGGTTGTTGCAAAGCGTTCCGGCCTGTCCATGGTAAGACTTAGGTTTAGCTTACCGGGCTTATCTGCGGTGAGTTTAATGATACTGATATCATCGCCGAAACTGGTAAAGTACTCCCGCTTATAGGTAACACCATTAACCACATAACTGCATTTAGCTACGGCTGTATTAATTGAAAGCTCACGGTGATAATTGGTGTATTTAATGTCCTTTTGATCAGCTCCGGAATATTCAAATGCTATGTTCAGGTTGCCCATGGTTTGGTAGCAGCCATAATTTACCCCTGCCGATCCCGGGCCTTTGCAAATGAAATCCTTATCAATGATCTCCTGCGCATCGGCGTTTTTACCGGCCAGCAGCAGGGCACGGATCTGCGGGAGCTTTTTATAAGCCTCGTAATTATTGGCATCCTGCGGCGCACCCGACCATAGTGTGATATCATTAAGCGTGATTGTTTCCTTTTTAACGCCGCCATCCGGCATCATGCCCAATCTGCCATTACCGAGTGGCAGGGTTTCTTCCCACTGATTGGCCGGGCGGTTAAACCAGATCTTTAATGGTTGTGATTGTGCAATACATAAGCCGGGTATGCAAGTGGCTATAATGTTTAGCCCTATCAGGTACTTTTTAAACATAGGATCTCCTGTTTATAATGTTTAATTATAATTTCGAAAAATCCCCTCTTGAGAGGGGGCGCGGAGGAATGTGCGGCTGTAGGGGTGTGTTTCGTCGCTTTGTTAAACACACCCCCTACACCTCCCGAATTAATTTCGGGACAGGCTCTCTCAAGAGGGGAATCGCACGAACCCACTTCTTGAGGGGGATTCTTGTTGATTTAGCCTTTAGTAGCCATAATACTTTTAACCTCGCCGTTAACTTTCACTTTAACCATGCGCGGGGTAGGTGAGGTTACTTTGTAGGTAGTCACTTTGCCATCTTTCCATTTCATATCAACGGTGAAATTGCCGCGGGCTTTAAGGCCTTTAACCTCGCCCTGCGCTTTCCATGCATCGGGGATAGAAGGGATGAAATCGATGAACCCTGCGTGGCTCTGGATCAGCATTTCGGCAATACCGGCTGTTGCCCCAAAATTACCATCAATCTGGAACGGCGGGCCTGCAGATAACAGGTTAGGGTATACGCCGCCACCTGCGCCATAGTTAATGTCGGTTTTAATGGTGGGCTTCATCAACTCTTTAAATAGTTTGTAAGTGCGGTTGCCATCATGCAGGCGTGCCCACCACAATATTTTGTAAGCGATAGACCAGCTTGGGCCGTCATCACCCCTTACCTCTAAAGTTTTCCTTGCGGCTTCGGCAAGGGCAGGGGTGGCCTCGGGTGTAATTTCAGATGCAGGGAATAAGCCATACAGGTGTGATACGTGACGGTGCTGCGGCTCGGTTTCTTTATAATCTTCCATCCATTCCTGGATGCGGCCATCTTTAGCAATGACACCCGGAGGAGGCAGTTTTTTCACTTTGGCAGCCAGTGTTTTACTGAAAGCTTCGTCCTTACCTAATACCTTGCTCGCTGTGATCACATTGTTAAACAACTCGCGGATGATCTGGTTATCAATGGTTGGGCCTTCACAAATGCTGGCATGTGTGCCATCGGGCAGGTAAAAACTATTTTCGGGCGATGACGAAGGGGAGGTAACCAGCCAGCCGGTTTTAGCATCATTAATAAGCATGCTGCTATAAAACTGTGCCGCGCCTTTCAGTATCGGGTAAATTTGTTTCAGATAGTTTTTATCGCCTGTAAAATCATAATGCTGCCACAGGTTATCACAAAGCCAGCCCGATCCTACTTTACAAACACCCCATGAAGCGCTTTCGCCCGGCTCGGTAAAGCCCCAGGGGTTGGTGATCACGTGGGCAACCCAGCCGTCAGCATTGTAATAGGCCTTGGCTGTCTTTTCGCCGTGAGGCACCATACCTTTAACCAGATCGGCAAGGGGCAGGTTAAGTTCCGAAAGGTTAGAAACTTCAACCGGCCACTGGTTCATTTCAATGTTAATATCCAGGTGGTAATCGCCGTTCCATGGTGTGTGTACTTCGTTAGCCCATAAACCCTGCAGGTTTGGTGGCAACAGGCCCACGCGGGTACTGCAAATGCTCAGGTAGCGGCCAAACTGGTAAAATAATACAGGCAGCCCCTTATCTGCATCGGGGTTGGTGTGGAAAGCGATGAGCCTTTGATCGGTAGTCAGTTTATCAGCTTCTGAAGCACCCAGGTCAACTTTTACACGGTTGAACAGCTTTTGAAAGTTGGCTATATGCTGTTGTTTTTCCAAAGCATAAGGCTTTTTCATCGCTGCGTTCAGCGCATCGTTCATTTTGGTAAGATACAGGTGGTTCTTAAAATCAGTACCTGCCGATACATAAATAATCACCTCCGTTGCATCTTTAATAACCAGCGAAGTAGGGGTAGCAGTCAATGAACCACCTGTTAACTGTGCTTTAACTTTTGCCTTATAAGCCACACCTTTACCGTCGGTACCATTATCCAGCTGACCGGTAAGATCAAGTTCATTGCCCTCTGTAGTGGTAACACCGCGTTCCGGGCGGCTGATATTGATGCTCAGGTTAAGCATTCCCGGTTTATCGGCGCTTAGTTTAATCACATCTACATCATCACCAAAACTGGTAAAGTATTCACGTTTGTAGGTAACGCCGTTTACCTGGTAAGTAGTTTTGGCAAGGGCATTGTTTAGTGAAAGCTCACGCTCGTAGTTATCGTATTTTACATCTTTATCTTCAATGCCTTTGTACTGATACTTAAGGTTCAGGTCTCCCAGCATCTGGAAGCAGCCGAAAGGCACCCCGCCAGATCCTTTGCCGGTACACACAAACGATTTATCGATAATAGCCTGTGCTTCCACATTTTTACCGGCGGCAAGTAAACTCCTGATCTCGGGCAGTTTTTTATAGGCCTCGTAATTATTGGCATCCTGCGATGAGCCCGACCACATGGTAATATCATTCAATACCACTTTTTCGGCAGTGATGCCGCCATCGGGCATCATCCCCAAACGGCCGTTGCCAAGGGCAACGGTTTCTTCCCAGCGCTGGGCGGGCTGCTTGTACCAAAGCTTTAATTGTTTTGTTTGTGCGTGAGTAAACGTTGTAATACCTGTTATCATTACAGTTATTAGCAGAGGCGTTCTTTTTGGCATGTTTATATTAATTAGGTTTTCTGTTTTAAGCTTGTTTATTTACCCGCGGCAATTGCAGGGATTTCTTCGGCGTTTTTGTTCAGTTCCAATACAATAACATTGCTGTTTGCATCGGGTAAGGTTTGCGGCAAATCAATGATATAGCCTGCTGCATCCGGTTTATAATTTACTTTGGCCCCTCCCAGCACATGGGCATTGGTTATATTAACGCCCGGCAGGTTAGGTAGTACAATTTTATCACCTTTTTTCTGAAATACATGTAAATAGATCTTATTTCCCTTGCGTGTAACAGCATAGTTATCATTCGGCGCAAATGGGCCGCCTTTGGTACCGTAAATACTTTCACCGTATTTTTTTAACCATGCACCCATTTGCTGCAGGGTTTCAACCTGGCGCGCTTCGATGCGGCCGTCGGGCATGGGGCCAACATTAAACAGCAGGTTACCATTTCCGGCAGCAGTTTTTACCAGCGTTTGGATGCATTCCTGTGTGGTTTTCATTTTATCGTTAGGTTTCCAGGCCCATTGCTGGCAAATGGTGATACAGCTTTCCCATGGCTCGTTCATGTTAAGCTGGCCAATGCGCTGCTCGGGGGTAAGATAATCGCCTACCGATTGATCGTTCAGTTTTTCACTCTCTTTACCTAAGCGGTTGTTTACAATAACGTTGGGGTCAACACTTTTAATGAATTTGTAGATTTCCTGTCCGTCGGCATTTGTCCAGGGTTTTTCCCAGTAACCGTCAAACCAAAGCAGGTAAGGATGATATTTAGTGATGAGCTCTTTAAGCTCATTCTTCATTTGCGTTTTAAAGGCCACCATATCGCCCTTAACATTCTTTGTCGAATCGTAAGGGTTGTGGATAGGGTAGTTGGGATCGTGCCAGTCGAGCACGGTATGGTAAATACAAAAAAGTACGCCCTGCTTTTTGCAGGCGGCGGCCAGCTCGGCCACTATATCGCGCTTATAGGGTGTTTTGCTGATATTGTAAGCGGTAAAGGCTGATGGCCACAAAGCAAAGCCATCATGGTGTTTGGCGGTGATCACCAGGTATTTCATGCCCGCATCTTTAGCGGCTTTTACAATGGCATCGGCATTAAATAAAACCGGGTTAAACTCCTTGTACAGGTTGTCATAATCGTCCTGGGCTACTTCCTTATTGCGGCTCCAGCCAATTTCAGTGCCGCGTAAGGTTACCGGCCCAAAGTGAACAAACATGCCAAAGCGCCTGGTCATGAAATCATCCAAAACCGCTTTCGGGGTTTTTATGGGGGCAGCCTGCTGAGCAAAGCTGATTTTGATTAACGAAAACAGGTAAAGGAATATAATTGCCGGTTTTTTCATTACTGAATTTTGAGGTGGATATTAATTGAGGTCTTCGTCTTTATGTTCGTAAAATATGACCAGGCCGCAAAGCAGCCCGGTCATTGAGGTGTTATTAAAGTAATGCGTTATTCCAGAAAGTAAGCTCACTCATATTGGTGTAGTTACCTTCGTTGTTTGAGTTGTGCTTAATCCTGATACGGATGTAACGTACCGGCGGTGGGTTTGGATCAAAATTAACCTTTAATGGGGCGCTGCCATCGTCAGTCCTTTTGATTTCTTTAAGCAGTTTCCATCCTTTTGATATTGCTTCTGCGGTCCAGCCGGCATCATTTGCCTTTAAGGTGGTGGTGGCGTTAGTTAAATCTGCTATGCCCCATACTTCAAAATCATCGGGATTGTGGCAGCAGTTACGGCCTGTTTCTTCAATAGCAACCAAGCCTTTGTAAATCGCACCCATATCAAAAGTAATAACCACCGGCAGCGGCCCGTTACCATCGCTATGGAAAATGTTAGGGAAACCCTGAGGGCCTGTACTGCCATCCCAAAGCCTGTCTATGTCGGTATCTCCTTCATAGGGTTTGGCATCATTGGGCAAATAAACTTTTTTAAATAGCTTTTTATCACAGATAGCAACCGAATTAATGGTTGGGAAATCTTCATAATTGGCTACATAAAAAGTATCAAGGGCATTGGCTACAGGTTTGAAGGCCGAGAGGAACTGGATCTTGGTATCTGCCTTATAATCTGCCAGGGTAACCGACATGCTATCGGCGCTAAGTTTGCCAAAGCTCTCTTTACCGGCTTTATTGGTATATTTTATATCAGTGAACACATTATGTGTACTGGTATCAACCTTTAAGAAGTTAAGGGTGAGCTTTCCATCGGCACTGATGCCGTATGGGTTGGTAACATCATAGCCCCTGTTTGATAAACCTGATTGATAAATAGGCCCGTATACCCTAACATTGTTGATATCAAGCGGAATGGAACGGTTGCCTTTGGCATCATACGAAAACACAGTGAACGAATAAATATACTCGTTTAGGTTGGGTACAACGACAGTAAGGCTATCCGACGGATTATGATTGGTGGAATTGTAAATGATCGAATCTGCCTTATTGTTCCAGTATATTACGTAACGCGTTATGCTGGGGTCGGTACTCGGGTTCCAGGTGATGGCCGCACGTAAGTTTCCGGGGCGCGAGTGGGCATTGGCCACCGTACCCGGATATTTAACTTCATGACCGTTTAAGTATGATTCAAACTGTGTGTCTTGCTTGCTGCAACCGTACAACAGGTATCCAAGCAAACAGAAAGCAGCTATTCTGACAATATTTTTCATGTTCGTTTAATCTAAATTATTTAATACCTATTGTGGGTTACCATAAATTGAAAGCTCCATCATGTGGGCAAAGTCACCGTTTGACCATGTGTCATGAACCATAAAGCGGAAATATTTAATAGGTGTTGAACCCGGCGGGATATTAAAGTTAACCCCCGCTGCAACAAAGGCAGCATCGGCCGCGTTGGTAAAGCCCGGTGTAAGGCCTGATGGCGGGTTCGGATAATGGTAGTTGCCGATATTAACCCAATCGCCTACTACAGTTCCTACAGGTGCATAATCAGGCAATCTTACATCCTGCGGCGCATTAATGTTCGATCCCCAGATACTGAAGTCTTTAGGGTTACCATGTGCATAAGCATACTGATCGGGTCTTTCCCATAAAACAAAGCGGCTTAACTGTGCCGATACACCCAGGCTAAAGGTAACCTGTATTGGCGCAGGCGCTCCCGGAGCAGTGTGCCAGCCGTTTGAGTAGCCATCGGTTTTATTATCCCAAAGATATGGCACTTCCCATCCGTAAGCAGTTGGGCTATCGGTAGGGGTTTTATATACCGAAAATTTGCTCTTATCCAGTAGTGTTTCAAATATCGGGGTGAGATTAACAATGGTAGTATCAGATATGTTGCCAAATTTATCGGTAACATATACCCCAAATTTTTGCGATACCGCAGGATATCCCCGTATGGAGTAGTTAATGGTATCAACCTTGGTATAATGCTGGTCGACAACCTCCAATGCCTGGGTTGATTTATCGAAAGCCAATAAAATTACACCAATGTCTTTTTGGTTTGGGTTCATGGCTTTAATGTTTACACCGCCAAAATCAGATGTGATGGTTAATGTTGGCTTTATAAGCTTGTAAAAGGGGGTATCAGGATGTACTTTAACCACCAGCGGATCGGATTTAACGTTAGCCCGGCTTACCGAGTAAAGGGTTACCTCGTACTCCTGGCTTTTGGCAAAACCATCAACAGTAACCGTATCCGAGTAATAGCTCGATTTGGTTTGGCGCGTGGTTTTATCATTAATGCGGTACTCGGCCTGCACGTATAGCAGGTTATCGGAGTTAGGCAGATCATAGGTGATATAAGCACCGCCGTTAAAGTTTTTAACTTTTACATTGGTAACCGCGGTAGGCTTGCTCAAATCGGTCGAAACCTCTTTAACGTACCCGTCGTTCTTTTTGCATGAATTTAAGCACGCCATAAACAACGCCGCTGCAAGCACCAGCGCTGTTACCGAATAATTTTTAATGCGTTTCATAATTCTTATTTATGTTGAATTAATTCATTTTTAGGTTGATGGGGACGCCTACCAATAAGTAGTTTGTACCAGGTTGCTGTTAACGATCAGGTCATTGTCCTTTATAGGCCAGAAATAGTTTTTTAGCCCGAAAACCGGCGTTAACACGGTGTGCGGCCTGTAGTAGTTACCGGCTTCAGATTCATAAATATTCCATCCCTGCAGCGGTACGCTTAATACACCTTGTATCTCTTTCCAGCGGCGAAGGTCCCAGCCGCTTTGGGCCTCGAAACAAAGTTCAATACGGCGCTCGTGATGTATAATGTCGCGTAAACCTTCTTTAGTTGTTGGTTTGCCAGGGTTTTTTGAATAGGTTGACCATGACTCCAATACACCTTTTAAACCTGCCCTTGTCCTTACCTTATCAATGTAGTTGTATACATCACCTGTTGGGCCGTTTACCTCGTTCAGTGTTTCGGCATATAAAAGGTATAAACCGGCAAGTCTCATTAGCGGCAGGTGATACTCAATAGATTGGAAACCATCATCATAAACCGAAAGGTAGTTGGCCAGCTTTTTAGGCCAGTAACCGGTAATATTAAGGGTGTTCAAATCTTTAGGGCCGGCCAATGAACCTGACCCGCGCGCTTCTACGTGGTAAGCCTGGTCCTGGTTGTAAATACCGTTACCGTACCAGATACTGCCGTCGAAAGCAATGTTGGCATAAAAGCGGCTTTCGCGGCCGTAGTGTTCGTTAATGGTAGTGTAGCCCTGGGCTATGTAATATTTGTCAGCGTCGCCTGCTGTTTTCAGCCCGAAACGGTTGGCATAATCGTAGTCTTTATCCTCGGTTAATGGTACGCCGTTAGCTGTATAAAAAAGTTCCTGTGTTGAAATCGGAACAGCGAATGTTGATGGGTTTGAGAAGATATTAACTGCCGATTTTGGCGTTAACCTTGGAGTTGCATAACCCTGGCAAGGGAAAGTTGGGTTTAATGCCCAGATCAGCTCGGGGTTTACATCCCATTTTTCGGTAACGGCGTTTTGAATGGTTAGCTCGTTGCGTAACTGATCTGAAAGAGCACCAACCGTAGGCGGCGCAACAAAGGTGTAAAGTTTAAGCCCGTTGGCCTCGCAGGCATCAATAGCCGCTTTGCAGGCATCGGCCGCACGTTTCCATTTTTGCGGATCGGCAGTGCTTGAAAATAAAGGTTCGCCATCTTTGTTTTTCATGCTGGCATAATCAGGGTTGCCGTTAAAAAGCGGACTGGCCTGGGTTGCAAGGATCTCGGCCTTGATTGACATAGCTGTTAACTGGGTTATACGGCCAAGCTCTTTTGCCTGGTTGGTAATAACCGGTGGCAGATCAGGAATTGCCTGGTCAAGCAGTTGTACGCAGTAATTAAATACTGAGTCAACGGGCGAACGTTTTACCCTTACTTCTTCGGTACTGGCTGTGATATCAATATTGGTTTTTACCAGGGGTACCGGCCCGTACAGGCGGCATAAGTAGTAATGATAATATGCTTTAAGGAATTTTACTTCGGCTATCCACCTTGCCTTTTCGGCAGGTGAAAGGTCAACAGGCTTATCAATGTTTTCAAGCATGATATTACATCTCCTGATGGAGCGGAATAAAGCCTGGCCGCCATTTTCGCCATCCCACCAGTTTACACCCGGGCTGCTGCTGTTTTGCGTGCCGCGGATAAGGTTAAATCCACTTTCATTAAGCGGGTGATTGGTGAGGTTGTTGGGATAAATAATTTCCGAAGATGTGGTGAAACCTATGTTTGACGTAGGATCATAAAATTGCTGCAAGGTTGCGTAGCAGGTAAACAGGTAATTTTCGGCCTCGTTACGGTTCCTGAACGCGTATTCAAGGGTACCGGTATTATCTGGCGTTACATCAAGGTATTTTTTACATGATGCGCCCGAAACCAGGAGCCCTACCAGTAATAAAAGTTTATAATATTGTTTCATAATACTAAGTATTGATCAGTAAAAAATTATAGGTTAACGTTTATGCCTAAGTTGAATACCTTTTGTATTGGGTAAGCAAAGCCGTTACCGCCAAGTTCAGGGTCCCAAAGTTTAAAGGCACTCCAGGTGTACAGGTTTAAACCGTTAAAGTAAATGCGGCACTTGGTTACGTTTAAGCGCTTTAAAATAGATGGCGGCAATGAGTAACCTATCTCTACCGATTTAAGCCTCAGGAAACTACCGTCACGCATCCACCATGTACTGTTTTGGCGATTGTTTTCGATCTGGTTGCCGGTTACACCTAATCTTGGATAGGTAGCATACAGATCCTGGTTTTCCTCACTCCAGTGGCTGTCGGCAAATGCTTTGATCAGCTGGGTGTTACCATAAATATAAGGGTCGGGGCTTTGAATGAACGGACTGGTACGGTTAGGGTCGATAAAGAATGATACACGCGCCTGGCCCTGGAAGAAACAGGAAATATCAAAGTTTTTGATACCGGCCGATAAACCGTAGCCGTATACAATTTCAGGAACCGTAGGATAGCCGATAAAGGTTTGATCAGCGCCATCAATTTTACCATCGCCATTTAAGTCGCGGTATTTGATATCACCACCGCCCGGCGGGATGCCGTTGGTTGAAAATATCTGCGAAGGAGAGTTCTTCGCTTCGTTATCATCAACAAATAAACGTTCGGCAATATAGCCGTACTGCCGGCCTATTTCCTGGCCTTTATGATAACGGTAAGCTTCCTTGTACTGAGGCTCTTCATAGTTGCCGTATTTACTGCTTGCTAAAGTGAAGTTACCACGGCCCTGAAGCCATACATTGTTATTTATAGTAGCCTTGTAGTCCATTTGCAGGTCGATACCTTTGGTATCAGCCGTGCCTATGTTGGCAGTAACATTTGGCTGTCCATACTGGTCAAGCGCCTCAAGACCAAGCGTTGTAGGCAGCGAAGTACGGGTTTGGAGAATGTTGTAGCGGTGGTATTTGTAAACCTCAGCCACTACGTTAAGGTTTTTAAACATGGTAAACTCAAGGCCAAGGTTTAGCTGGCGCGATGTTTCCCAGGTTACGTTAGGGTTTTCGTAGTTGTTGATGTATACACCGTTACGGGTGTAGCCATTAAAAGTACCGAAAGAAGCAGGGTTTCCGCCGTTTAGGTTAACGTCTGAAAGGAAGAAGAAACGTTGTGAACCGATAGCATCATTACCTACTAAGCCATAACTGGCCCTTACCTTCATGCGGGTGAAAACATCATAAAGTCCCTGTCCCCAGAATTTTTCGTCAGATACGATCCATGAACCGCCAATGGTAGGGAAGAAACCGTACCTGTGGTTTGCCGAAAAACGCTCGGTACCGTTATAACCAAAGTTAAACTCTAAGAAGTAACGGCTTTTAAATGAATAAGTAGCACGACCTGCAAGGGTTAAGTTACGGTAAGGCAATGAGTATTGTAAAGTTGGGTAATTTAGTACCGGGTCTTTCGCAGCCGAATAAACAGTTTGCTGGCGCGTACCAATCAAAGATGCACTCAGGTTATGATCGCCAAAGGCATGATTATAATCCAAAACACCCTGGAAATAGATATAAGTATTCAGGTTATCGGTACTTGGGTCACGATAATAGCTTAAGTATTCTGTAGCTACGTTATTACCTGTTGGCTGCGGGTTAAGCCACAATAAAGTGTATTGGTTAGTGGCCTTATCATACGTATTTACATTATAATAGAATGGCGAGTAACCCATTTGCGACTGAAAGTAGGAATACCTGTTGGTATGGAACAAGCCGTGAAAGTTAAGCCCGCTGGTTATAAAATCCAGTTTCTGGTTCAATTCTAACTGAGCCGATAACCTTGATTCTGAATAGTTTTTATGGCCGCGTAACAATGCTGCATAAGGGTTATTATAGGCAATAGCGTTTGATGTTGAGCCTGCGTTGGCCGGTGCGGCGTTACCGAATAAGATGTGCTTAACATCGCGGTTGGCCGAATCGGCAGGGAAATAGGCGGGGAATAATACCGGGCTGGTATGCACAGCAACGTTGTAAAGGTCGGTCGAAAATGAGGCATCACTTGTAAGCGGGCCATTATACTCATTAAATGAGCCGGCAAGCCTTACAATAAGCTCGGTGCTTTTGCTTAAGTTGATATTAACATTTGAGCGCAGCTGGTAATTTTCAAATTTTACGTTGTTGTTGTTATTGTTGGCAATATCTTCCCTCAGGATCCCGTGGTCAATATTGTATGACCCTGAAACATAATAGCGGGCAACATCGCCGCCGCCGCTCACGCTCATGTCGGCGCGTTGAGTGGCAGTGCGTTTTTTGAAAAGCATATCCAGCCAGTCAACAGCAGGGTAAACATATTTATTGCTTCCTGCATCGCCGCGGATGGTAGCTTCGGTATTTAAAATTTTATTTTGAGAGAAAGGGAGCGGGCTTAACGGATCGCGGGTTATGGTGGCTTCGTTAAACAGGTTCATATAGGTAATAGGGTCGGCAAGCTGCAATGTCTTGGCCGATTGTGATATGGAGTTTTCCAAACGCACATTGATCTTGGCTTTGCCAATTTTACCTTCTTTGGTACTTACCAAAATTACGCCGTTTGCACCACGGGCACCGTAAAGGGCAGTGGCGCTCGCATCTTTCAGTATTGAAAAGCTGGCGATATCATCAACCTGCAAACGGGCAAGATCGGATGTAGAAAGCTCAACGTTATCGATCAAAATAAGAGGATCTTTTTTGTAGCCGAAAGTTGTTACACCGCGGATGAAGAAGCTGGAGTTATCCTGCCCCGGCTGGCCGCTTGGCTGAAAAGCGATGATACCTGCAACCTGGCCGGCAAGCGCATTTGTTAAGTTACTGGCGGGGATCTTCAGGTCGGCAGGTTTAACGGTGGTTACTGAGCCTACTACGGCCTCGCGACGCTCTTTTTTACCGTAAGCCAATACCACAACCTCTTCAAGGCCACGTTTAGATTCTTTAAGCACAATGTTTACTACCAGCTTACTGGCCGAAACAGTGAACATTTGATCGATAAAAGTTACGTACGATACTTTAAGGATAGTACCGGGTTCGGCATCGATCACAAACTTACCGTTAACATCGGTAGTGGTACCCAGGTTTTTGCGGTTTGTAGCTATAATGTTGGCACCGGCAATTGTTGTCCCCAGGCTATCGGTCACACGCCCGGTGATGGTTACTTTAGTTGTTTGCGCATGTGAAAACTGTGCCGAACAAATTAAGCTCAACAGCAATAGTACAAAGCAATAAAAACCCGGTGCAGGCTTGTAAGGGTGCTTGAGCTCCCGCCGGGTTTTGATCTGTTGGTAAAATTCTTTCATAAAATTGGTTTGATAATGGTTTTTTGTTTTTGAGTTTGGTTTGGTGCGTTGGTTTTGAATCCTTTTAGATGCGGAAATGGTAAAAGGTTTTTGCAGTAACAACGGGTTTGATCATGCTTGTTTGGGGTTTAAAATATGTTAAGTTGACAATTAAAAGTTTTGAGCTGCGTTTACAGCTTATTGCTGTTCATTAAAAAAATCAATTGGTTAAAAAATAGATTACCTGGCACGTGTTCCCTTTGCTGTTATTATTCTTATCGGTGTCAATTTTTAGGTTGAGCGTATGTGAGCCCTTTTTAAGATCGGTGCTGAAGGTTACATACCATGGCAGATAGATCCATGAACTGAACTGTGTGTATAAGTCCATCTTCTTTTCGGCCCCGCCATCAATACTATAGCTTATAATACCTGCATCCGGCCCGGATACAATGGCCATACCTATGGCAGTGCCGGTGAATGGTAATGTTAGTGATGATCCGGATTTTGTGCCGATAAGCATGGGCTTGTGTACAAAACCTTCACGTGTGCTCAGGTTATCATTTGGTGCCCAATCGGGGTTAACGGCCCAGCCATTCAGATTTTTTGCATTTTGGATGCTGTAATAGCGGCCATTGCTGAGATTTAAAGGAGTAAGGGGTTTCGGCAGTGGGTTTGTTTTTGGGGCAATATCCTGCTGATTATCAAAGCATGAATTGAGCAGGCTTTTTATGGAAGCAAAGTAAAGCTCCTGACCGTAAATGGCAGGGTGCAGGTCTTTAAAATCATATTGCCATGAAAATTCATGGTTGTTGAGTTTGTCGGTAACTTCTTTGGCAAGGTTGATGGATGGTAAGCCGTAATGATTTGCAACCAGTTCATGGTTTTTTATTTGCATCGGGGTTTTGCCGTTATTATAATCCCTGATCTTATCCGGATCAACAAACTCCATCATAACGAGGTCCATCTGCGGGTTGGCTTTTTTTGCATGCCTTACAATGCCCTCCAAAGCCCGTAATTCGGTCAGGCTATCCAGCCCGTTTACGTTATCATTAACTGCGGCTTCAACAAACATCAAATCAACTTTGCCCGAGTCAAGTACATCCCGCTGCAAGCGGAAGGAATGCGGCACGCTGCCCAATGAAGGGATCCCGGCTTGTATAAAATGAAAATCAGTTGATGGGAAACGTTCGGTAAGGTACCGGCTTATTTTTTCGCGCCAGCCGGGATTATAGGTGATGGATCCACCTAAAAAAGCTACCGTAGCTTTTTTGCCCGAATTGAATACGTTAAAACTGCCGGCCAGGCCGTTACGAATGGTGAAATAATCGGTATATGGCAGCATCTTTTTTACAGGATAGCTGTAATCCATGATCATACCGGCCCATTGTTCGGGGTGTTCAATAGGGAAGTGGTGCCCGTTCAACTCCTGCGGACCGGCAGTTACCGGGTATATCATTATCGGGCCGCCTAAAGCGGTATAGCGTTGAGCAAGGATATTGGTATTTTCGGCATTAGGTACAACCTGGTCGTTTATACCTATGATATGCATAACAGGTACTTTAAAAGCAGCCAGGCCGTCAAGGTTATCAATAGGATTGTCATGATAATCAAGCGCCTGTTGCTCTGTTATATGGTACACCTGCTGCAGCTGTTTCCAGAGGTTAGCATCGCCCGGGGCACTTAGTTTGCCGCCCGGCCAGCTTTTAATATTGCAAACAGGGGCTTCGTTATAAATGCAACTAACTTTATCGGGGTTGCGTTTGGCCCAGCCGTATACATATAAACCGCCACGGCTTACACCCTCAAGGGCAACTTTTGCAGCAAAAGATTGTTTAGTGGTTAAATATTTGTAGAAAGCATCCCATACCTGTAAAGCGTAAGGGCTGCCGTATTGGTCATCAACATTTACAAAAGCTATGTGAAAGCCTTTGGTTAGCAAAATACTGTCAATATCAGTATGCCAATCGGGGAAAGAGGCCCGCCACACCCACGGATTGCCTTCAAGCGACTTTTTAGGGTTTACATAATAGGCTTTGTGGGGGCCTATGGTAATGTTAACACGTTCAAACCCCTTCCAGCTATCGTTAGCTGTATTTTGAATAATATATACGGCTGGGGCATTGCCCGCACTGCCATTTTCATGGTTTTGTGCTAAGGCAATACCGGCCGTGAACCCAAATAAAAACGTAATTAGTAAAGTTTTAATCATTCAGTTTTGGTTATAGCAATTCCACTTCAAAAACTTCATCCTTTTTTTGGATTGCTGTTTCTGATTAAAAAAATGTTTTGTAAAAACCTTAGTAGCTGGGGTTTATAATCAGGATAAAAATATGGAGGGTATTAACAATAAATTGCACTTAAATTGATTTGTTTTGATACTATTTTGACAACCTGTTCTCAATTTGATGTCCAAAATCTCATTTTGAAACAATTTAGTTGTAATAAGTGTATTTTTCACAACAAAATACTGCTGAAAAAGCGAAAAGTTGCGCAAAATTGTATTGGTTCATTTAGGTAATAGTTCATTGTTGATGGTTCATAGCAGGACGGGAAGCGAAAAACTTGCGAAGTTTTTAAAACTTTGCAAGTTTGGATTTGCTTAATGCCCGATTACCGTTAATAAGGGTTCTTCTGGTTCATCCGAATAAGCTTTATTCTTCAC
Source organism: Mucilaginibacter angelicae (assembly GCF_042434235.1). NCBI lineage: Bacteria > Pseudomonadati > Bacteroidota > Sphingobacteriia > Sphingobacteriales > Sphingobacteriaceae > Mucilaginibacter > Mucilaginibacter angelicae. The sequence goes on from NZ_JBHLTS010000018.1 coordinate 163,618, forward strand.
TACATAACCCTTGATACCATAGTAAAATACGTATACGTAGCAAACAAGCGGTGCTATAAAAGCCATCCTGATACCGGAATGATCTGATATCAAGCCCATTATTGGCGGGATGATGGCGCCGCCTACAACACCCATAATGAGCAATGATGAAGCCACCTTGGTATAGTCGCCTATGTTTTTAATGCTGAGTGTAAAAATGATAGGGTACATTACTGAGGTAAAAAGCCCAACCATTGATAATGAAATTATTGAGAGATAACCTTGCGTAAGTACTGATACCAGTATCAGCACAAATGCACCGATACTGCAGATGGTGAGCACTTTATTGGGTTTAACCTGCTTAAGCAAAAATGCCCCCAATAATCGCCCTGTTAAAACCAGCGCCATGTAAAGTGTAATAAAGAGGGCTGCCTTTTGCTCGGTAATCCCCGCAATATTTAGCGACTTTGTATAACGGATAATGAAACTCACCACACCAACCTCAGCGCCTAAATAGGCAAAAACTGCCAGTACACCCAGTATAGTATGCCTGAACTTAAATACCCCCGATAGTTTTTGACGGCTATTACCTTCATGGATCACAGGCAGTCTCAGAAAGTAAAGTACTACACATAAGGCAATAAACAACAGCGCCAACGTGAGGTAAGGCGGAATGACCAAATGCGCCTCGTTGCTTAAAAATGTTTTTAATTGCCCGGGGTTAAAAGACTGGATAAGGCTTGCCGGGATATCTTTTTCATGCAGTAAAAATTTGGAACCAATGAAAGGCCCTATAGTTGCACCCATTGAACCAACGGCAGCAGCCAGGCTTAACCGGCTTGATGCATGGTCGGGATCGCCAAGTTTTGAAATGTAAGGGGTGGCTGTAACTTCCAATATGGCAAAGCCAGACGCCATGGTAAATAAAGCCAGCAAAAATACCGGGTAAAACCTGGTTGTAGCAGCCGGATAAAATATGGCGGCCCCGATAGCCGCAAGGATAAGGCCGGTAAGCATCCCTGCCCTGTATCCCATTTTTTCTATAAAACGACCGGCGGGCAAGGCCATTAAAAAATAAGCCCCGAAAAATGCCGACTGGATCAGTGACGATTGAAGATCGGATAACTGGCAGGCCCTTTTCAGGTGTGGGATGAGCACATCGTTGATATTGCGGCTCAGGTTCCAGAAAAACATCAGGCTCATTACTATCAGCAGCGGAACCAGATATTTTGATGCGTTACCGTTGGTTTTGTTCATGGTTAATATCTTGTTTTATCGTCTGTATCCCAATTCGGCGCCACCGCTTACGGGCATAATGCAGCCGGTTACAAACCGCGCCGCGTCCGAAAGCAGGAAAACTGCTGCGTCGGCCACTACATCGCCCTCGGGGCAGTAGCCTAAGGCATGTATATCATTCAGGTATTTTTCTATCGATCCGGGATCTGGTTGCTCAGCCGCCCATTGTTTAAGTAATGGTGTCCATACACCGGCCGGCGAAACTGCATTTACCCTGATACCGTATTGCGCATAATCAAGCGCCATTGATTTGGTAAGGGCATTGATGCCACCTTTGGTTGCCGTATATGCGGCATGCAGGCTTTGCCCAATATCGCCAGCCATGCTGCTGGTATTTAAAATGCAGCCTTTTGATGCTTTAAGCAAATCGATGCCATATTTGGTTGTCCAGAACAAGCTTTTGAGGTTAATGCTCATCAGGGCATCCCATTCGTCCTCTTCAGTTTCATCAACAGGCTTTGAGGGGTGGGCTATAGCAGCATTGTTATGAATAGCATCAAGCCTGCCATAATATTGTTTTATGGCATCAAAAGCCGCTTTTACATCAGCTGGTTTTGATACATCGCCGGGTATGCCTTCGTGGCTGCCTCCGAAATGGTCAAGCGCTTTATAAAGTGCACGTTCATTTACATCCATTATAAAAACGGTTGCCCCTTCACGAATATAGGCCTCGGCACAGGCCAAACCAATGCCCGATGCGCCTCCGGTAATAAATATTACTTTGTTTAATAATTGGTCCATTTTTGGTTTTTAGGTGGTTACCAGGTCACTGCTGTTGCCTGCTTCGGCAGGTACGGCGTAATAGCCCCCGCTAATATTGGCCGGATTTTTAAAATATTTGGCCAAATGCGGTATGTGTTCCAAAAATAAGTTTTCGTGACCAATAGCCACGTGGTTAAAAAGTACTAAATGCTGATGGATCTGCCCCATATCGCCCACGTGCGGTACTACCGGTATGTTGAATTTTTTTGCCAGCAGGCTTATGGTCAAAAATTCGGATACACCACCAACGCGCACACAGTCAACCTGGCAAAAATCCATGGCGCCGGCCTGCAAAAAGTTTTTAAAGATGATTTTGTTGGGGATATGCTCGCCGGCCGCAATTTTAAGCGGTGCAATTTCTTTAGCCAGTGTTTGATGTGCCAAAACATCATCGGGGTGGGTAGGTTCTTCTATCCAGTAAGGGTTTATTGCGCTTAATTCTTTACAGATGGAGATAGCCTGCGGCAGGTTCCATTTTTGGTTGGCATCAAGCATGATAGTCGTTTTGTCGCCTGCTTCGGCACGCACCAGTTTAGCCCTGCGGATATCACGCTGCGGATCATCAGAACCTACTTTTAACTTCATGGCAGTAAACCCACGGTCAATGGCGCGGGCTACGTTTTCTTTAATCTTTTCGTCCGAATAGTTGAACCAGCCTACCGATGTATCATAGGCCTTGTAGCCGGTTTGCAAAACGCTGTTACGCAGTGTACGGCCCGTAAAATTGCCCTTTAAAATGTTTTCTGCTTCTTCAATGGTCAATACATCTTCAAGGTAATTCAGGTCGAGCGTAGCTATCAGTTCTTTTGGGCTCAGATCAAGCAAAAGTTTCCAAAGCGGTACCTGGCGGCTTTTAGCCCAAAGGTCAAAGCAAGCATTTACTATAGCCGCCAGTGCCAGTTGCATGACCCCCTTGTGTGGCCCCAGCCAACGGTAAGTAGGCGAATCAAGTATCGAACGGTAAACCGAACCGAAATCGGCCATAAGTTCCTCAATTTCGCGCCCTTTTAATGTTTCTGATAGGTATTGTATGGCTTTGCATACCAAATCGTTACCGGCACCGAGGGTAAAAGCGAGGCCTATACCTTTTATGCTGCTGCCGGTATGCAGCTCGCAAATGGCGTAAGCATACTGAGTTGAATCATTTACGGCATCGGAACCGGCGCCATTGCCTAAATTAAAACGCTTGTCGGTAACTTCAATTTTATTGATGTACATGTAAGTAAATATATTTTGCAAATAGTTTCAGGCTGTTTTCAATTGAAAAGCCAAGGTAAAATCTTGTTTCCTGTGTTTATAAATCGGTTTATTTATACCTTTCTGGATCAGGTACGGTATTGTAAAATTAGCGCCGTTTGAATTTTTGCTTTCATTTTAATTGACAACTTTCGATAGTATATTTGCTTATATTTAGCTTTTCTGTTCATATCTTGTTAAAATGAAACCAATTTTAGCCGTATTGTCTGACGGGGTACAGTCAGAAGACCTCTTTGTTGCCAGGGAAGTAAAGCTCCCTTTTTTCTCAAGTGAGTTCCATTTTCACGAAGAATGTCAGCTTGTACATATCATAAAAGGCTCGGGCAAACGCATCATCGGCGATTTGGTTGATTATTTTGAAAGCGGGGAGCTTATCTTTCTTGGTTCAAATATTCCGCATGTTTGGCATAATACCCAGGAACAACCAAACGAGGATGATCCTGAAGCTTACGCGCATTCATTATCTATTCACTTCAATCCGTCAAAATTGCTGACGAATCTTTCGGCATTTGGTAACGTACGCAAAGTTGAATCGTTTTTGAGTAAGGCGCAAAGAGGAGTGGAGCTAAAGGGCAAAAGCCGCGACCTGGTAATAAAACTGATGTACCAGATAGTACAACAGGAGGGGCTGCAAAGGATCATCACCCTGCTCGAGATCCTTAATATCATGAGTGCAGATCCCGAGCATAACCTGCTGGCCAGTATTAATTATATCAACTACTATCAATACCATGACAGTAAACGCATGGACCAGGTGTTTAAATACATCTTTGACAATTTCAGGGAGGATATTTCGCTTAATACAATTGCCGATGTGGCTAATATGAACACCTTTGCATTTTGCAGATTTTTTAAGGCGCGTACTCAAAAATCATTTACCCAGTTTGTAAACGAAACAAGAATAGGCTATGCCTGTAAACTGCTTAATAATAAAGAAACCAGTATTACAGATATAGCCTACGAGTGCGGCTTTAATAATGTATCAAACTTTAACCGTTTTTTTAAAGTGATTAAAAAGGTAAGCCCACGCGAATACCGGAACAAGATCTTGTCTTAATTCCGGGTTAGGTTAAAGCTTTGGAGCCTGTTTAATGAACTGTTTGCCGGTGTTGTTTCGGCCCATTTTATTTCATCGTTCATAAAATGCTCGGTACGGCAGCCATTGTTGCGGATGCTTTTTATAAAATCAAAATACAGGTCGTTAAAAATATATACGTTTTCTTTTAATACTGCATAATTGGTAAGTATAAAACCAAGTGTATTGACTTTAACTATGATCTGTTTTGAATCGTCGCATAGTTTAATGAGACTTTTAATGTTGTTCACAACAGCAAGGTGATTGCTTACCGGCAAGGCGAGCTTTATTTTTAAGCCTTCGTAAAGCACCTTCATAAAAGTGGTAAAGCCACCGTCCTGTTCACTGTATGCGGCGCTTATCTCATTAAAAATATCTCTTGCCTTATCTTCATAGCCCGATGCCAGGTATGACTCGGCCAGGATTGTTTTTAAGATGAAGGAATATCCCATAGAATAACCCCTGTATACCTTATTTAGCCCGTTGATAAATTTGGCTGCTTTGTTGTGTTTCTGGCAAATGGTTGAGGTGTATAAGGCCAGCAGGTAAACTACCTCCGTAAAGCCTTTTGAAACTCCCGTATTTTGAACCGGGTTGAAGTAAAATTTGGTGATCTCGGTGAGGGACTCTTTTTTAATAATGCCGTATTTAAGATAAAACAGGATGGTTTCGATACAGTTTACCGGGTTGAGCGGTAAATTTTGAAGCCCTTTTAAATTGTATTGTTTTAAATCGGTAAGATGTTTTTCGATCTTTGTTAAATCAAGTTGCATTACAGCAATAGCAGCAAGGCAGGTTTTTATCAGTATTTGTTGCGGGGTTGATAAGCGGAAATGCAAAAACGTTTCCAGCACCTCTTCATAGCCAATATCAATAAACTCAAGACTGATAAAGTAATTAAAGAAATCTTCGCTGCAAACCTGTTTGAACAAATCTTCCATTCGTTCGGTCATATGAGTGTTCACATGCTGAATCTTGAGCAATTCGCCGATAAAACTTATAATCTCTGATTTTTCATTGGGCTGTAACTGCACATTGAGTAAGGCTTTAAGATCAAATTTATAATCCTTGTGTACTGCATTATAGATAAACCATTTTATAATTGGGAGCTTTTTATCCCGGCTAAATACCAGATCGGTCAGGTTTACCAGGTTATCGTCAAATACATAATTGTTATTGTACATGAGTATCATGGCAAGCGCGTACTCAAGGGTGGCTTCATCGGTCATTTTAACAATGAAGTTTAGCTTGTTTTCGCGCGACAGGTTCAGCTCTTCAATGATCCCGGCACTGATCATTTCCTGGTATGCTGATCCATATTTTTTGATGAGCTCATAGATCCTGAGCTTACTAACCTCATACACCCGGTTATCGGTATCCATTTGATTAATGATACCGGTAATGAGCAGTACTTTTTCAATAGCGTAATGGCCTTTGTAAACGCTATGATAATAATTTGAACCCACAAGGTGATAGTAGGTAAGGTTATTAAAATGGCTTAAACTAAAATTATCGCTGTAACGCTGGTAATAGTACTGGAAGTATAAAGGATGACTTAGCTTGTCAATAATAGGTAAAGTTACATCATGGGCAATATTGGGGTTTATGTTATCACAAAGTTTTTTAATTTGCTCGGTAGTGAACAGGGGTACATTAAGTTTTTGACTGTAATCCATCATAAAGCCGGTGAACCATACATCGGGCTGGGCTGTAATGTCTTCCCTGAAATTACTCCAGGTAGATGAGCGCATGGTTAGTATCACCTTAAACCATGGATATTTGTGATACATGGCTATAATATCGGCCAGTTGATTAAATACAGTTTCAAAAGTGTTATTCCTGAAATGAAATTCGTCAAAACTGTCAATGATCAATATGAAACGGCCGTTAAAGTCTTCGGCTATTTCTGCCAGACCTTCCAGGTCTTCATCCGGTGAAAGGCCGATAAGGCCCATCAGCCAGTGGCTAAGATGAATATTTTGAAGGGATGAATTCAGTGTGCTGCCATTAAAGAACAATATCAGATCTTTTTCATCCTTTTGTGTATTAGCTTTTATCAAATCCTTTACCCAATGGCATAAACCAATGGTTTTGCCATAACCAGCCGGAGCCGTAAAAACGGTAGCTGTAAATGGTTGCTGCATGAATATGGACAATTGCTCATCGATAAACTTTCGGGGTACAGTATACTGGAACGGTATGCCCGAATGATTAACCTGGGTTTGCAAAGTGAAATTGGTGATCCGTTCTGCTTTGGCCGTTATCTTGCCGGGTTTATATACATGGTTCTCTTTTTTGACAACCGTTTTTTGCCTGCTTTGGCAAAATGCATCCCAGCCTGTGTAGCCGCAAAATTCAGCAAGTGCATTCATGGTGAATAATGATGGGGTAAACTTGCTGTAAGCAAATCCAAAAATGCGCTTCAATGTGGTTTCACTGATGCTTTTTTGAGTTTTGTTGAATAGCATTAAGGATAAGGCCTTGCAGTCGGCAGGGGTAATATAAGCCATGCCCGCTTTTTCGGTCAGTTCTTTTTTTAACAAATCAAAATGATACGTCGAAAATAGATGCATCGGTAAAGGTTTTAAAAAGTGAATATTATTAACTTAAAGTCAGTCAAACAAAAAAGTAGCACTAATGGTATCAGCGAAAACTCTTGATAACTTAATAATAAATTGTTATAAAAGGTTTAAGCAATTCCCTGGGGTAACGGGACATTGTTAATACATGGCTAAACAAATATTTTCACATATTTTGTTTGATCAATAATACGTATGTTAATTGGAAATAGATTTATATTTTATGAAAAATGATATTCCGTTAGGTTGTATTTCATTAATGAATAAAATGAACAGATAATGAACGGAGAAAACAGAATGAACAGATGTGTATCAATACTGAATAATATGACCAGGATGGTTTTTAATGAATGAAAAGCCTTTTTTGTATTGCATAGGCTTGGTTTAGCTTTACGAGGTCATTTCAAATATCTATGCCTTATGAGAAACCTCGCCTTTAACAAGAACGCTTTTTTAGTGTTATTTATTTTATTGGCATTGTTTAATATTAAATATGCGCAAGCGCAACGGACATATGCCAATGCCGAACAACATGGTGCAACAGGTGTTGCCTGTGTAAACTGCACAGTGCTGAATGCCGCAAACGCAGCAGATGGTAATGTTCAAACATTTTCCTCTATAAATGTAAGTGTTGGCGTTGCGGCACAAACTTACCAGGAATTAATATTTCAAAGTGCAAAATCATCAGGTACCCCGGTCACTGTTAAATTAGGATCGGGCGATAAACTGTTGAGCCTTACAGCCCTTGGAGGGGTTTTCTTACAGGCATATAACGGAAATGCAGCTATCGGGAGCCCGGTAGCTGTCGCTACATTGCTAACTGCACTAAGCAATAATAACCAGGTTGAGGTAAGCATAACACCGGCCCAGGCTTATGACAGGGTAAGGGTAACAGTTAACGGTGGCTTAGCCGGTGTTTTGGCAAATACTTATTTATATGATGCCTTTACCAGCGGCACGGGCGCCGGCATTTGCGGTATGGCTGTTGATGAGTTACATGGCATATCATCGGCTTTGTTGGGTTTGGGCGCAGATGTGGGAGGCGTGGCAAATGCTCAGAACGCCATCGACGGTAATCTTAATACCGCATCTACTTTAAATGCCGGTGTAGGGTTACTCGGGGCTTATGCTCAGCAAACTGTTATATATGGCAGTCCTTCGGTAATAGGTGACTCTGTACGAATGACCTTATCCATACCGCAGGCATTGATTGATGTGGGATTGCTATCGAATATTTCGGTAGCGACTTATCTTGGCAATACTTATAATAATGATCAAACGGCAATAAATGCGTCGCTCTTAAACCTGCGACTGCTCGATTTGACCAATAACAGGCGAAAGGTTACCATAACCTTTGCGCCTACTCAAGTTTTTGACCGGGTGCAGCTTACCCTTGGCGGCGTAGCCAATGTTTTATCAACTCTTGATCTTTACGAGGCAGTTAGATTAATACCGAGGCCCGTAACAAAAATTAATAATACACCTGGCGTAACAGCTCAGATCAATTCGGGCTCAACGGCAACACTCACCGCTAATGCCGTTGCCAACACAACATTCCATTGGTACACGCAGGCAACAGGTGGGTCGCCGGTTGCTACGGGGCCGAGCTATACTACACTTGCGCTTACAGCATCTACCGATTATTATGTATCGGCTTCGCGCACAGGTTGTACCGATGAGTCAGAAAGAACAAAAGTTTCACTTACTATAGGGAGTACCACAACTACACCACCGGTAAATCCGTTGGGAGTGCGCACTTATGCTAATGCCCAGCAACCGGGAGCAGGTGGTTTATTGTGCCTTGGCTGTACAGTAACTAATCCGGGTAATGCTGTTGATGGTAATCTTCAAACTTATTCTACTTTAAATGTAACAGTAGGTGTTGCTGCACAAACTTATCAAACCCTTACATTCCCGGGTGGTACCAAAGCAGCCGGAACCCCTGTTACGGTTAAATTAGGTACCGGGGATAATTTACTTAGTTTGACAGCGCTTGGTGGGGTAACGCTACAGGCTTATAATGGTAACACGCCTGTAGGTTCTCCCGTTTCGGCGGCAACACTGGTATCGGTATTAAGCAATAATAACCAGGTTGAATTAAGCTTTGCACCAACACAAGCTTACGATGGTATCAGGGTTACGCTTAACGGTGGCCTGGTAGGGGCGCTAAGCAGTTTGTATCTATATGAAGGATTTGTTACTACCGCCGGTCCTGCTGTGTGTAACACTGCTATTGATGAATTGCATGGGATCTCTTCAGCACTGCTGAATTTAGGACTTAATGTAGGAGGCGTAGTCAATCCGCAAAATGCTATCGACGGAAATCTGAATACGGCATCTACCTTAAATGCCGGCGTTGGTTTATTGGGAGCATACGCGCAGCAAACAGTAATATTTTCAAATCCGTCGGTAATTGGCGACTCGGTACGGTTAACCCTTTCGGTGCCGGAGGCCTTGATTCAGGTTGGTTTACTGGCAGGTTCATCGGTAAACACATATTATGGTAATACCGATAATAATGATCTTACCTACTTAAGTTCGTCATTATTACAGGTTCGTTTGCTCGATCTTACTAATAACAGGCGCAAAGTAGTGATCACTTTTGTACCGGGTAAAGTTTTCGATAGGGTACAGCTGAGGTTAGGAGGCGTTGCCAACGTATTATCAACCCTCGATTTATATGAGATTCAGCGATTAATTGCCAAACCGGTAATCAAAATAAATAACGTAGCATCAACCGATGCACAGATCTGTACCGGGACTACAGCAACATTTACGGCTACCGCTGTACCTAATACTGTATTTCACTGGTATACACAAGCAACAGGCGGATCGCCGGTATTTACCGGGGCAGCCTTTACAACTCCTGTTTTAACAGCTTCGGCAACCTATTACGTTGCCGCTATGCGCAGCGGATGTACCGACGAGTCGGACCGAACTAAGGTAACTGTAACTGTAAGTGCCGTACCGGCCTCACCGGTAATAGCAAATAATACTGTTAGCGTTTGTTCAGGGCAAACCGCTACGTTTACCGCCACCAGTGTAGCCGGCGTTACCATAAACTGGTATAGCGCCGCTACCGGCGGTACATTACTGCACACAGGTGATAGCTTTACTACACCGGCCATAACCGCAGCTACAAGCTATTACGCCGAAGCAGTAGTTACAGGCGGAAGCTGTGCAAGCGCTGCCCGCACCAAGGTAACTGTCAATATTACCCCGCCGCCGGTAGCGCCAACACTTACAGCAGCAAATGTTACCATTTGTAGTGGCGGTGTAGCTACTTTATCGGTAAGCGGAGCAGTGGCAGGTACTATTTATAACTGGTACGCGGCCGCAACCGGAGGTACCCCGGTATTTACAGGGGCAACTTACACTACCGCCGCTTTAACCGCTAATGCAACTTACTTTGTTGAAGCTGTAAATGCCGGCGGCTGCAGCAGCGCCGCGCGTACTCAGGCAACCGTTACCGTTACACCTCTTCCTGCCGATCCAACAGTATCTGCAGCAAACTCGTCTATTGCTGCCGGGCAAAAAACAAGTATCAGCGTAACCAGTCCTCAGGCAGGCATTACTTATAACTGGTATACATCTGCAAATGCAGGTGCACCGGTATTTACAGGTACTACCTTCCAAACGCCTTTATTATATAATAACACAACTTACTATGTAAGTGCTGTAAACAACGCTACAGGCTGTGCATCGGCCAATCGCACTGCTGTTACTATTACCGTAACCATCAATACCAATGCACCTTGTACTTTTGCTAATCAGCAAACAATGACGGTAAATGGCCTTTGTTTAGGTTGTACCGTTACCAATCCGGCTTTGGCTACGGACGCGGACACAACTACGGCCTCAACCATCAATGTGCTGGCCGGTTTAGTTGGCGGGAACGTTCAGCAGGAGTTGCGTTTTCAACAGCAAGGTTTTGCCGGAGATACCATCAAACTTGTACTGCAAAATCCTAATGGTTTGTTAGGTGCTGCTGTTTTGGGTAATATTGGTGTAACGCTTGCCAATGGCACAACTACTACCGCAAGCTATCAGCTTAATAACGCGCTGATCAAAGTGTTCCTGCTTGCAGGCAGCTCCAATAAATATGCGGTTTATATCCCGGCAACCGGTGCTTATGACCGCATCACGATAAGTATCAACTCAGGCCTTGCAAGTGTTTTAACGCCGCTTAATATCTATTATGCTTCACAACAATTCCCGAAACCGGTGTTTAACCCAACTGCTCCTGAAATTTGTAAAGGTAGCAGTGCGGTAGTTAATATCACTTCGCCGGCTAACGGAACATTTACCTGGTACACTACGCCAACCGGTGGTACTTCGGTACATACCGGCACTTCATATACTACCCCTGTATTAAATGCCAATACTACTTATTACATTGAGTATACCCGTGGTACCTGTACCGGTACTGTAAGATTCCCTGTTACTATTTTGGTTGATGATGTTCCGGCAGCGCCAACAGTTACCGCCCAAAACGTAACCATCACCAGCGGACAAACAGCTACATTAAATGCTACAGCCAGCAATGGTGCTACCATACAATGGTATGATGCAGCAACCGGTGGTAACCTGGTGCATACAGGTAATCCATTTACAACACCTGTTTTAACTGCCAATAAAACTTATTACGCAGGAACAGCCTTAGGCAGCTGCGTATCGGCCACACGTACACCGGTTACTATTACCGTGCAGCCTATCGTGATACCTACTGTATCGGTAACACCGCCAACAGTTGCATTGAACGCAGGGCAAACAACTTCGTTCACTGCTTCATCAACTACGCCAGGCGTAACCTTTAACTGGTTTACTACGCCAACCGGTGGCACAAGCATCTTTACAGGTGCTATTTATACTACACCACCCCAATTTGCCAATACTACTTTTTATGCCGAAGCTACTGTAACAGCCACTGGCGTAAAATCAACTACAAGAGCGCCCGGCGCAGTAACTATCAATCAACAGGCATCAAGTCCTGTACCCTGCGACGCCGCTATCGATCAAACCAATACTACAAGTGGTTTACTATGTGTGGGCTGCGGTGTGCTGAATGCCACAGGTTCGGTTGATGCCGACAGGAATACTTTCTCGCAATTACTGGTTCCGGTTGGATTACTAAATGCTTATGCCAGCCAGACATTAAGGTTTACTAATCCTGGTCTTGCGGGCGATAGCGTTGTTGTTGAATTAGGTGTTCCCGGAACACTTGCCAGCGTAAGTGTACTTTCTCAAATTCAGATAGGTACCTACAACGGTGCAACATTTAATAACGACTATACAAATGTAAACGGATCGCTGATCAATATCCAGTTACTAAGCGGCACCAGCCGTTTCAGGGTAGCGTTTAAAGCAACCCATAATTTTGACAGGGTAGAGGTTAGGCTGAACGCAGCGCTTGCAGGTGTATTCAGCAGTTTAAATATTTATGATGCTTCACAATCGGTAGTTGCGCCTGTCATCGCTGTATCGCCTGTAACAACATGTTCAGGTGCCCCGGTTACACTCAGCGCTACTGTTCCGGCAAACGTAACCGTGAAATGGTATACTTCGGCTACCGGCGGATCTGTAGCAGGCACAGGTGCTAACTTTACTACACCGGCCCTTAGCGCGTCAACAACTTATTATGCCGAAGCAAGCCGTACATCCGATGGTTGTACCCAGGCTGTACGTACTCCAGTTAATATCAATGTGGTTACTATCCCAGCTGCGCCTGTTGTGGCTACGCCTAACGTAACCGTATGCGCAGGCCAAACAGCTTCGTTCAATATAACCCCGGTTGCCGGTGTAACCTATAACTGGTACTCGGCAGCTACCGGCGGCACATTAGTGCACACCGGTAACAGTTTCACAACTGCTGCTATCAACGCAACCACCAGCTATTATGCAGAAGCTGTATCTGGCGGAAGCTGTATCAGCACAACCCGTACCAAGGTAACAGCAACTTTAGCACCTCCGCCAACAGCACCGGCACTTAACGCCACCAGTGTCAGCATTTGCGACGGAAGTGTTGCCACTTTAGCTGTAACCAGTCCCGCTGCGGGAAATACCTATAACTGGTATACCACAGCAACCGGCGGTACACCTGTATTTACAGGCCCAACTTATACAACTGCTGCCTTACACAGCAATGCAAGCTATTATGTAGAAGCAGTGAACGCGGGCGGCTGTACCAGTGCCCAACGTACCCAGGCCGATGTTACCGTTGTTCCGCTTCCGGCCAATCCAACTTTATCGGCAAATAATACTTCGATTGCTGCCGGTCAGCAAACAACTATCGGGGTTACCAATACACAAACAGGTGTTACCTATAACTGGTACACATCAGCTAATGCTGCTACACCAGTGTTTACCGGTACAACCTTCCAAACACCGTTATTATACAGCAATACTACTTATTATGTAAATGCGGTTAACAGCACCGGCTGTACATCGGCCAGCCGTACGCCAATCACCATTAACGTAACTATCAATACCAATGCTCCTTGTACATTTGCTAACCAGGAAACTGTTACGGTAAATGGTATTTGTTTAGGCTGCGGTGTAACCAATGAATTGCTTGCAACCGATGCAGATACTACAACAGCATCAACCATTAATGTATTAGCCGGTTTATTGGGCGGATACGCTCAGCAGGAACTTCGGTTCCAACAGCCAGGTTTTGCGGGCGATAACATTAAACTGGTATTGCAAAACCCTAATGGCTTGTTAAGTGCAGCCGTTCTGGGTAATATCCAGGTGACATTAGCTAACGGTGCTACTCCAACTTCAACACTTGCGCTAAACAGTGCATTAATTAAAGTATACCTGCTTGCAGGAAGCTCTAACAAGTACGCGGTTTATATTCCGGCTACAGGTGCTTATGACCGTATCACCGTAAAAATAAACTCAGGGGTTGCAAGCTTGCTCACACCTTTGAACATTTACTACGCGGCACAGCAATTCCCTAAACCGGTGTTTAACCCAACTGCTCCTGAAATTTGTAAAGGCAGCAGCGCGGTGATCAATATTACGTCACCTGCCAACGGAACATTTACCTGGTACAATGCGCCGGTTGGTGGTACTGTTGTGCATACCGGTGCATCATATACAACCCCGGCTTTAAATGCCAACACCACTTATTATGTAGAGTACAGCCGTGGCTCATGCGCATCAACCGTAAGGTTCCCGGTAAATGTTATTGTTGACGATGCTCCGCCGGCACCAACAGTTACTGCTCAAAATGTAACCATCACTGCCGGACAAACAGCTACTTTAAATGCAACTGCCAGCAATGGTGCTACCATACAATGGTTTGACGCGCCAACAGGCGGCAACCTGGTATTTACCGGAAACCCTTATGTTACCCCGGTTTTAACAGCTACTAAAACTTATTACGCGGGCACAGCACTGGGCAATTGCGTATCGGCAACACGTACCCCGGTGATCATTAGTGTACAACCCGTTGTAATTCCTGATGTAAGTGTAACCCCGCCAACTACTACGGTTAGTCCGGGACAAACTACTTCGTTCACTGCATCATCAACCACGCCGGGAGCTGTATTTAACTGGTTCACCTCGCCAACCGGTGGCACAAGCATCTTTACAGGGACTACTTACACTACTCCGCCCGAATTTGCCAATACGATTTATTATGCCGAGTCGTCTATTCCGGCAACCGGTGTGAAATCGGCCACAAGGGCAACCGGTATAGTTACCGTAAATCAGCAGGGCTCAAATCCTGTACCTTGCGATGCAGCTATCGACCAAACCAATACCACCAGCGGTTTGCTGTGCGTAGGTTGCGGTGTGCTGAACGCTACCGGATCTGTTGATGCAGATCGCAACACTTTCTCGCAATTACTGGTTCCGGTTGGATTACTTAATGCATACGCAAGCCAGACTTTACGCTTTGCCAATACAGGTATAGCAGGCGACAGCGTAATTGTTGAGTTAGGCGTTCCCGGAACATTGGCCAGCGTAAGTGTGCTATCACAAATTCAGATAGGTACTTATAACGGTTCAACCTTTAATAATGATTACTTCAGCATAAATGGCTCACTGATCAATATTCAGTTATTGAGTGGTACCAGCCGTTTCAGGGTGGCATTTAAAGCAGCCCACACATTCGATAGGGTAGAGATAAGACTAAACGCCGCTCTTGCCGGTGTGTTCAGCAGCCTGAATATTTATGATGCTTCACAATCAGTTCCTGCGCCTGTTATTGCAGCTTCACCGGTTACTGCCTGCTCAGGTACTCAAGCTACATTGACAGCCACCGCTCCGGCAAACGTGACTGTAAGATGGTATACCTCGGCTACAGGTGGCTCACCAGTATTTACCGGTGCTACCTTTACTACACCGGCTTTAACTGCCTCAACAACTTACTACGCCGAAGCCAGCCGCACTGCTGACGGTTGTTCGCAGGCTGTTCGTACACCTGTACAGGTAAATGTTGTTGCTCCACCGGCTGCTCCGGTTGTGGCCGTACCAAATACAACAGTTTGTGCCGGTCAGCCAGCTGCCTTTGCTGTAACACCTGTTAATGGCGTTACCTATACCTGGTACGCTTCAGCAACAGGCGGTACACCTATAACTACAGGCAATAGCTTCACTACTCCGGCCCTAACTGCTACCACATCATACTATGTTGAGGCAGCAAATGCAGGCCAGTGCAGCAGCAGTGCCCGTACCAAAGTAACTGCTAACGTAACTGCTACTCCTGTTACTCCAACAGTATCACAGGCGAGTACACAAACCTGCTCTGGCTCTTCGGTTACTTTAACTGCATCATCAACTCAGCCTGGTGTTACCTTTAACTGGTACACTACCGCAACAGGCGGCACACCAGTACATACAGGTGCACAATACGTTACTCCGGCTTTAACCGCCAATATGTCATACTACGTTGAGGCTGCTACCGGTACCTGTATAAGTGCCAGCCGCGCCAAGGCCGATGTGATCGTTAATCCAACTCCGGTTGCACCTACTATCACCGTAGTTCCGGTAGGCGGACAGATCACATCCGGACAAACAGCTCAGCTATCGGCCAGCTCAACAACTGCAAATGTTACCTTCAACTGGTATAGCACTGCTACAGGTGGTACACCGGTTCACACAGGTGCAACGTTTACTACTCCGGCTCTAACTACCAATACAACCTATTATGTTGAAGCAGTATCAAATGCAACCGGTTGTATCAGCACTACACGTACACCAGTTACAGTAATTGTTAACCCGGTATTCTCTACTTCGTGCGATTTTGCATCCACCCAAACCAATACTACCAGTGGTGTGGCCTGCTTACTATGCGGTGTCACAAATCCTGATAATGCTGTAGATATCGATACAGTTAACTTCAGCCAGCTTAACCTTGGGGTAGGCGCTGTAGGTTATGTAGGTCAGAAACTGATTTTTGGCGATGCTGGTCTTGCCGGTGATACCGTGACCGTGAAAATAAAAGTACCGGTTAATCTGGCATCAGTAGGTGTATTAGGTCAGCTGCAGATCGGTTCGTTCAATGGCAATACTGATAATAACGACAGGATAGCGCTGAGCAGCACACTGATCAAGGTAACCATACTTGCAGGTGGCCAAACAGCTTTGGTGAAATTTGTTCCGAAAGCTGCTTACAATGCTGTTGAGGTGAGGTTAACCACAACAGTATCACTGTTTAACTCCTTAAATATCTATTACGCAACCAAGCAGGTACCAATACCTCAGCTTACTGCTAAAACAGATAATATATGTGCAGGCGGCACAGCTACATTTACGGTGGCTAATCCTGTTGCAGGTGTAACTTATAAATGGTACTCGGCAGCTGTAGGAGGTACTTTGCTGCACTCAGGCAATAATTACACTACTGCTGCTTTAAATATTACAACTAATTTCTATGTAGAAAGCAGCCGTACATCAAACAGCTGCCCTAACCCTAACAGGGTAGCGGCTACGGCAAACGTAACACCTGCTCCGGTAAATCCAATACTTGCACAAAACGCAGTATCGGTTTGCTCGGGTGATGCAGTTACACTTTCGGTAACCAATGCGGCAGGTACAACCGTGAACTGGTACGATGCGCCAACCGGCGGTACATTAGTGTTTACCGGTGCTAATTACCAGGCAACGCCAATTGCTACAGTTAGTTATTATGCCGAGATCACCAATGGCAGTTGCGTAAGCCCATCGCGTACAAAAGCTACCATTACGGTAAATCCTCGTCCGGCGGCACCTGGTGTGCAATCAGCCAATGTACAGGTTTGCCCTGGCAGCACCGCTACTTTGGCCGTACTTAACCCGGTTGCAGGTGTTAATTACCAATGGTTTGCGACTGCAACCGGCGGTACTATACTGAAGACTGGTAATACTTACACTACAGCGGCTCTTACACAAGATGCAACCTATTATGTGCAGGCAACCAA
The DNA here is from genome assembly GCF_042434235.1 of Mucilaginibacter angelicae. Taxonomy (NCBI): domain Bacteria; kingdom Pseudomonadati; phylum Bacteroidota; class Sphingobacteriia; order Sphingobacteriales; family Sphingobacteriaceae; genus Mucilaginibacter; species Mucilaginibacter angelicae. The sequence goes on from NZ_JBHLTS010000018.1 coordinate 180,975, forward strand.
TGCTACCACAAGCTGTTCAAATAACGGTGCACGTACAGCTGTTGATGTAACGGTAACCAATTCGCTTACAGCTCCGGTATTGAGCGCTGCTACCACTAATGTATGCAGCGGCGGTAGTGCTACACTTAGTGTCAATAATCCGGTTAACGGTTTAACCTACAAATGGTATACAGCTGCAACCGGCGGTGCACCAGTATTTACCGGGCCGATATTTACTATAAATAACTTAACTGCTGATGCATCATACTTTGTTGAATCATCAAACAGTTCAGGATGTACAAGCCCAACCCGAGCCCGTGCCGATATAACCGTGCAGCCTATACCAACTGCTCCGGTTGTACAGGCCAGTGCAGGTGGTCTTAATGTATGCGAAGGTGAATCAACAAGCCTGAGCATCGCCAACCCGGTAACAGGTGTGGTTTACCGCTGGTACACCGCTGCAACCGGAGGGACTTTGTTATACACAGGCACACAATTCAATACGCCTGTTTTAACTGCAGATGCTACTTATTATGTAGAGGCCGCTCAAGCAGGCAATTGTAATGCGTCTGCACGTACACAGGTAAAAGTAACGGTTAACCCATTGCCTGCCGATCCGATACTGGCCAGCAACAACGTGAAAATCTGTTCGGGTTCACCGGCTACGTTGAAGATCCAGTCGCCTGTAGCGGGTATCACTTATCAGTGGTTCAGCACAGCATCGCAAACTACCAAACTGTTTGAGGGCACAACCTATATAACAGGGCCACTTACCGCTAATGCAACTTATTACGTAGCTGCGGTAAATGCTTCAGGCTGTCAAAGTGCTAACCTTACCATAGCGCAGGTAAGCATCCAGGCTGCGCCATCAGCGCCGGTAATTGCCAATGGCAGTACGGTACAAACCTGTATCAATAGCATTGTAACGCTAAATATCTCCAATCCGCAGGCAGGCTTTACCTATAACTGGTATAGCGCGGCCACCGGAGGTACACCATTGTTTACCGGTACAAGCTTTAACACACCTGCACTGGCAGGTAATGTAACTTACTATGCCGAGGCGGTGAATAGTACAGGTTGTACCTCGACTGGTCGCACTTCTGTAAGTATTAATGTAAATCAAATACCAACCGCGCCTACGGTAACAGCACAGGGTGGTGGAAATACCACCGTATGTTCAGGCGGTACAATCGCGCTTACAGCTACCAGTACCACGCAAAATGTAAGCTTTAACTGGTACACGGCAGCTACGGGTGGTTCACCGATATTTACCGGCGCGACTTATACAACGCCTCCGCTTACTGCTGCCACAACTTATTATGTTGAAGCGGTAAGCGCCGGAAGTTGTGCTTCAACTACACGTACCGCGGTGCAGGTAACTATAGGCAATACTACAACGCCGACACCTCAGGTAGTAGCGGCCGATCTGTCTGTATGTCAAAACAGTGCGGCTACAATTCACATCAGTAACCCTGATGCGGGTACTACTTACAACTGGTATAATGTAGCAACCGGTGGCAGCTCGCTATATACTGGCACAGCATTTACAACACCGGTATTATCGGCCAATACCACTTATTACGTACAGGCTTCAAACAGCCAGAACTGTAATGCTTCGGCGAGGCTGGCGGTAAATGTGGTTATTGTTCCGCAGCCAAATACGCCGGTGCCAACATTGGCTAATGTACCAGTGTGCGCCGGAAATACGGCCACCTTATCGGTACAATCGCCGCAGGCCAATATCATTTACAAATGGTATAGCAATGCAGCCCGCACCAATCTGCTGTTTACCGGTTCAACCTATACAACTGATCCTATCCAGGCAAACACAACTTTCTATGTTGACGCCAGCAACGGATCATGTGCCAGCTCATCGGCCGCAACTGTTCAGGTGACTATTTCGGCACCACCGTCAACACCGCTGCTGGTTAACAGCGCTCAAACCGCCTGTGGTGGTTCGCAGGTATTGTTAAGTATCTCAAACCCACAACAAGGCTTTAGTTATAACTGGTACACAGCGGCAACAGGCGGTACGCCGGTTTACACAGGTACAAACTTTACCACGCCTTCGTTAACAGCCAGCAAAACTTATTATGCCGAAGCTGTGAATGCTACAGGCTGTAGTTCTCCTGCCAGGACATCTGCTACAGTAACTATACTCGGTGCCCCAACTGCGCCTACAGTAAGCGGGCCAAATGCAGGGATCTGTCCGGGCAGCACAGCTACACTTACTGTAAATAGTACTGCTAATATTACCATTAAGTGGTATGCTAATGCAACCGGCGGAACAGCACTGGCTACAGGCGATAGCTTTACTACCCCGGCACTAAACCAAACTACTACCTATTATGCCGAGGCTTCAAACAGCGGCGGTTGTAATTCCGGTACACGTACATCGGTAACTGTACAGGTATTACAGAAGCTTTCGACACCATCAGTTAGTGTTACTGAAACCACGCCGGTGAGCATAACCTTTGGCTGGGCGGCCGTAACCGGTGCAACTGGCTATGAGATAAGCCTGAACAATGGTTCAACCTTCAGTAGTGTAGGCACCGCGCTTACCTATAAGGTTGATAATCTGCAGCCATTGCAAAGCGCTACGATAGTGGTAAGGGCACTGGGCACATCGGGTTGCGAGCTGAGTGATAATTCGGCGGCAGTAACGGGTACAACAATCAATCCGCTTGGTAACAGCATATTTATCCCTAATGCCTTTAGCCCTAATGGCGATGGTAATAACGATACGTTCCTGGTATTTGGCACCGTGATCAAAGGCATGAACATGTCGATATATGATCAGTGGGGTGGGTTAATCTTCAAATCTACCAATCAGTCGGCCGGATGGGATGGAACTTATAAAGGTAAGGCGCAGCCGGTGGGTGTATATGTGTACTACGTTGAGGCCACGCTAAACGACGGAGAAGTGATCAAAAGAAAAGGAACTATCAATCTACTACGATGAGAAATAAAATCACAATTGTAACCCTGCTATTGCTTATTGTGGTAGCAGGGCGGTTATCAGCTCAGGTTGATCCGCATTTTTCACAGTACTACGCTTACCCCTTATGGCTCAACCCTGCATTAACCGGAGTTATTAATGGCGATTCGCGCGTGAACGCAAACTTTAAAAGCCAGTGGGCAACTATCAATAACGCCTATCAAACGGCAGCTATATCTGCCGATATGCGCGCAACTGATAAGCTAAGCCTTGGCGTAAATATCCTTGATCAGTCCTCTGGTGGGCATAGCTTCAATTACCTGAGCGCCTATGGTGCTTTGGGATATGCTATCTCTATTTCGGCTGATGGAAACCAGCGTTTAAGCTTTGGTGTACAGGCGGGGATCATCAATCGTAGTTTTGATATGAACAAGCTGCAGTTTGGCAGCCAGTATACCCCAATAGGTGGTTTTGACCCGAACATGCCGAGCTTTGAAAACTTCAATACCACCAATAGCACCGTATTTGATGCCAACGCCGGGATCTTTTATTACGATGGTGATCCCTTCAAAGATGTTAATGCCTTTGGTGGTATAAGTGTAGGTCACTTGTCCCGGCCTAAAGACGCCTTTTCTGCAACATCCGGCGGGAAGATTCCTCTACGCTATACTGTTCATGGCGGCTTCAAGATCAAGGCTTCTGACTTTTTTGACCTTACACCAAATGCTGTTTATATCAAACAGCAAGGCGCGGATATAAAAGGTTTGGGCGCTTACTCTGAATTTAAATTTCAGAATGATAATGGCCTCATCCTGGGTTTCCTTTACCGCTTTAAAGATGCTGCCGTTGCCGATGTAGGTTACCACGTAAAAAGCCTCATTATAGGCGCCAGTTACGATGTTAACACTTCATCCTTAAACCGTGCCACAGGTGGTAATGGTGGTTTTGAACTATCGCTGAGCTATGTATTCCGCAAACGCGTGCAGGAACCTGAACCTGTTTGTCCAAGGCTTTAATCGCTTAACTATGAGAGCTATAATTATAACTATTTTCTTATCGGCCATTACCCTGACGTGTTTTGGCCAGTACGGTAAGGATTTTCGTAACCTGGGCGATAGGGCATTTGCGGATAAGGACTATTACGAAGCTGCCTTTTATTACCGTAAGGTTGCCGAAGGTATGCACCTGCTTCAAAATAAGGAGGTGCCTTTTCAAACCATGAACAAGGCCCCTAAAAAGGATAAACCATCTGATGCTACTTATGTGAGCTACAGGCTGGCCGAATCATACCGTTTGTATGAAAATTATATTGAGGCCGAGGGCTGGTATAAAAAGACCATCGATGCGCCGGATGCGGCCACATATCCGCTCGCAAGGCTTTGGCATGGGGTATGCCTCCGGGCCATACAGCGTTTTGATGATGCCATCACCGAATTGCAGCTGTTTAACACAGGTTATGATAAAACTGACGAAAACAAAGCTATCGCCAATAAGGAAATAGCTAACTGCACCTTCGCTAAAGAACAATACAAATACCCGCAGCTGCTGGAGGTTGTAAAACTAAAAGGCGACTGGAACTCGGACGGATCTGATTACGCACTGCTTCAAACAGGTGATAACTATATGTTTACTTCATCGCGCTTTGCAAAGGATGATAAAAAACATATCAACCGCATTTACACGGCCAATGCTGCCGGTGGCCTTAAACCACAGGTAATTACTTTAAAGGATAACGATGCCAAAAAAGATGCCGAATACGGAACACCATCATTGACGCCTGATGGCAAGCGGATGTACCTAACCCGCTGGTATAAGGAAGGAAGCAAGGTTTACCATAGTATTTATTTTACCCAAAAGCAGGATAGCAGCTGGCAGCCGCTGCATAAACTCGGCAGCAATGTTAATGCCGATGGTTACAACGCCATACAACCGTTTGTTTCTGCCGATGGTAAGAAACTGTTCTTTGTTTCAAACAAACCCGGTGGTTTTGGCGGCGATGATATTTGGGTAAGTGATTTGGGTGATGACGGAGAAGCTACAAACGCCCTGAACCTGGGCAACACCATCAATACCGACCGCGATGAGCAGGCACCTTATTATAATGCCGATGAAAAGAGATTGATATACAGCTCGAAAGGTTTTATTGGTTTGGGCGGCTTTGACTTTTTTGAAAGTAAAGGTGATATCGGCAACTGGAGCACACCGGTAAACATGGGCTATCCGATGAACTCGGCCAAGGATGACCTGTATTTTATGCCTGATAACAAAGATACCAACAAATGGTACATCAGCTCGGACAGGGAATCAGATTGCTGCCTGAACCTGTTTGAAGTGCATAACAAAAGCTTTGTTTTGGCAGGCATAGTTACCGATTGCGAAACCCACAAACCGCTGCCGGGGGTTAAAGTGAGCTTTATCGATTCATTGACCAAGCAAACCCTTAAGGAAGTAACCACCGGTGCAGATGCTAAATATGCTTTTAAAGTAACATCAAAACGGCCATACAATTTAAAGCTCGAAAAAACTGGCTATTTCACTAAAGTGCTGCCTATCCCTGCAAGCGGCCAAATGAGCAACGATACGCTGTACAATGCAGAGATCTGCCTGCAGGCCTTTGAAAAAGATAAGCCTATTGTGATCAATAATATCTTATATGATTTCAACAAGGCAACCCTAAGGCCCGAATCAAAAACAGTACTTAACGGGCTGGTGACCATCATGAAGGATAACCCTAAGCTAATTATCAGGCTTGGTGCGCATACAGATTCGATAGGTAGCGTAAAATACAACATCAAGCTATCGCAGGCCAGGGCGCAGGCATGCGTGGATTATATTATAAGCCAGGGGATAACATCTGAGCGCATCTACGCCAAAGGATACGGAAAAAGTATGCCTGTAGCACCTAACTCATTGCCTAACGGCAAAGACAACCCCGCAGGCAGACAACTTAACCGACGCACAGAATTTACAGTGGTAAAAACAGAGTAATCATGGATTTTTTAACCTAAGCTATTTTTTTATGAAAGAGTCAGCAACATTTCACCGTCCGTTTTTGAGAACAAAAGGATTTTCAACCTTTCACATTCAAATTTTTGAGCTGATACTGCTTGGCAAAGCCAACCGCGAGATCAACAGGCTTATGGGGTACACACCTAAATCGCACATGGTGGTTGACCATTCGCGCCAGGTTATGAACAAGCTGCTCTCATACGAGGGCCTGTGTAAACGTGACTATAAGGATAGGGTGGTATATCCTCGTAAATACCAGTTCTGGTGGAAAAAGCTGCTCGAAAAACACAGGGATACCCTGATTCAGAAAGCTATAATACCTGAGTACTACGAAGATGTAGCACCCGGCATTTAAAGATCATGGGGCATGTTGTTAGTTGATGTGCCCTGGGTTGTAATGGTTAGTACGAGCCCCGCAGATAAGTTTCTGTGGGGTTCGTTGGTTTTATGATCTCTTGTTTGTAGAGACGCATCACATGCGTCTAACATAGGACAAGGCGTATGCAAATCGTTAATTCAAATTGTTTGCATGCGGGAGACGCATGTGATGCGTCTCTACAATTAAATTTTACAGCAGTAACAATTCAATTACAAATCCATCCCCACCTAAAATAAAAGTGTAATTAATACACGGTGAATGTTTTAAATGGTATTATTGTGTAAGCCAATTGTTTGAACAGCCCTTTTTAGCAGTACTGCATTTATATTTTTTTGCCTTGTACATAAATCCTTTTAGCAAGGCAAAGAGTTAATGCCGCTTTGATTGCTGTCAGCAAAAATGTAAACCAATAATAACCTCAAACATGTCATTAAAAACAAAACTCACCTTCGTTTTTTTGACAGGATTAACTTTCCTGCTTTATTCCTTTAAAAAACCATTTGATAAGCCACGTGTGCTGGTATTTTCCAAAACTTTAGGCTGGCACCACTCATGTATCCCCTTCGGGATATCGGCTATCCAAAAATTAGGTAACGAGAACGGCTTTGATGTGGATACTACCACCAATGCTGCCAATTTTAATGACGATAACCTTAAAAAGTATCAGGCCGTAGTATTTAACTGTACCACAGGTAACGTGCTTAACGCCGTTGAGCAAGCGGCTTTTGAGCGTTATATCCAGGCAGGAGGCGGCTTTATGGGCGTGCACTCTGCTGCCGATACTGAGTACGACTGGCCATGGTACGGCAAACTGGTTGGTGCCTATTTTTCAAGCCACCCCAATAATTCAAATATCCGCAAGGCTACGATTGATGTAACCGATAAAAGCCAGCCGGCCACAGCCAACCTGCCTTCAAGGTGGGAGCGAACTGACGAATGGTATAATTACAAATCCATTTACAGCGGTATTCATGTGCTGGCAAGTCTTGATGAAAATACCTATGATGGCGGTACCAACGGTGCTAATCATCCTATAACCTGGTATCATGAATTTGACGGCGGCCGGGCATTTTACACAGGCTGCGGCCATACCGATGAAAGCTATAGCGATCCGCTGTTTTTGGGGCAGTTGCTTGGTGGCATTAAATACGCCATGGGCAATGGTAAACCGCTCGATTATGGTAAATCATACTCCAAAGTAGCGCCCGATCAAAGCCGTTTTATAAAGACTGTGCTGGTGAGTAATATTGCCTCGCCCATGGAACTGGCTGCTGCTAAGGATGGCCGTGTGTTTTTTACCCAACTGATGGGCAATTTTTCGGTTTATAATACCAAAACCAGTAAGTTTAAGGTGATCCACAAATTCCCGATCACTTATGAAGGAGGTACAGGCGTAATCGGTCTCACGCTTGATCCTGATTTTGATAAGAACCAGTTTGTTTATATCTATTATATGCCTGCCGGGCAAACCATTGAGCCGCTTAATTTTCAGCTTTCACGCTTTAAGTTAAGTCCGGCGGATGTGCTCGACCTCAAATCGGAAAAGATTTTGTTTAAAGTGCCTGTGCAAAAGGTTAGCGGTGCGCATCACGGTGGTTCATTAGCCTGGGATAAGGATAAAAACCTGTACCTGTCTACGGGTGATAGCTCAAGCCCGTTCCCTTCCGATGGTTATGCACCGCTGGATGAGCGCCCCGGTACGGAACATTATAGCCTTGACGCGCAACGCAGCGCGGGCAATACCAATGATTTTAAGGGAAAGATCTTACGCATCCATCCCGAAGCTGATGGAACTTACACCATCCCCGAAGGAAATCTTTTCCCCAAAGGCACTGCCAAAACCAAACCCGAAATTTATGTAATGGGCTGCCGTAACCCTTACCGGATTGCGGTAAACCCCAAAACATCGGTTTTATACTGGGGCGAGATTGGGCCCGATGCAGGTAATGATTCGCCGCGCGGTCCTCGCGGGTACGATGAGTTTAACCAGGCCCGTAAAGCCGGTAACTTTGGCTGGCCATATTTTGTGGGCAATAATTTTGCCTACTCGCACTGGGATTTTGTGAACGCCAAACCGGGGCCAAATTTTGACCCTAAAGCACCGGTAAATAATTCGCCTAATAATACCGGGCTTAATGTGCTGCCGCCTGCCATGCCTGCCATGATCTGGTACCCTTACGCCGCTTCGGATGAGTTTCCTGAATTGGGTATGGGCGGCCGCTGTGCTATTGGCGGTGATTTTTATGAGTTTGATAAGAATATTAAAAACCCCAATAAATTCCCCGAATATTATGACGGGGCATTATTTGTGGCCGACTGGATGCGTAACTGGGTAATTGACCTGCGTTTTGATAAGGACGAAAACTACTTGCGTAACGAAGCCTTCATGCCTGCCAACGGTGATTTCAGGCGGCCGATTGATATGGAGTTTGGCCCGGATGGTGAATTATATATGTTAGAGTATGGCTCGGTTTACGGTGCTCAAAATGAGGATGCCCGTTTGGTTAAGATAGAATACAATACCGGCAACCGTGCACCTATAGCAAAAGCCAGCATTACTGATACGGCTGCATTTAACAAGTTTGCCAAAACCAAATTTTTAACCGTAGAACTAAAAGAGTTCCCGGCTAAAAAGGAAATAGCAGGGCAGGCCCCGCTTAAAGTAAGCTTCAGCAGCCAAAACAGTAAGGATTTAGATGATGATGACAAAATTACTTATCAATGGCTGTTTGATGGCAAAACCGTTGGCGCTACTACACCATCAGCGAGTTATACTTTTACTAAACCCGGCGTTTATAAAACCATTTTAAAGGTAACCGATAAAGGTGGCTTAACCGGCCGGGATACTGTGGTAATTAAGGTTGGAAACACCAAACCGGAGATCACCATTGCCAGCGCCGATAACAAATCATTCATCTGGAAAGGAAAGCCTTTCAAATATCATGTGGTAGTTACCGACAAGGAAGACGGGAAGATCGATCCTAAAAAGGTAAAACTGTTTTATATCTACAATCCGCAGCCATCGGCCAATAGCACTACGCAAAGCCTTACAGCTTTGTCAACTACCGAGGTGAGTTATCCGGGCAAAGGATTGATAGCCAATAGCGATTGTAAATCGTGCCACACCATTAACAAAACTGCTGTGGGGCCAAGCTTTATGGCTATTGCCAATCGTTACAAAACACAAAAGGGGGCTATTGATCAGCTTTCCAAAAAGATAATTGCGGGTGGCGCAGGTAGTTGGGGTACCGAGCATGTGATGAGCGCTCACCCGCAACTATCAGGCGCCGATACGCGGGAGATTGTGAAATACATTTTTTCGCTTACTGATAAAAAGAGCCCCGTTTTGCCACTGCCATTAACGGGTACGCTTAATTTGAAATTTAATGATGCCGAACCGCGTGGCGAGTATACCCTGCTGGCTTCTTATACCGATAAAGGCGGTAAAGTTGTTGGTCCGCTGAAGGCTACGGATATGGTGGTTTTGCGAAACTCGGCTGTTAAAGCTGTTTATGCCGATGAGTTGAAAGGCTTTAACCGGTTTAAGAATGACCTATCTGCAGGAAACCATAAATCGTACGTGCTGTTCAGGAATATCGACCTGACCAATATCAGTAAGTTTGCTTACAAATACGCGTCGAAGGATTATGACGGCGAGATAGAGGTGAGAATAGATTCGCAGGCCGGGCCGGTGATCAGTTCAGTAGCCTACCAAACAACAGGTGCATGGGATAAAACCGGCGAAGTGACTGGTGAGTTGAACAAACCGGTGAGCGGAAAGCATGATGTATATTTCTTCGCCATAAAACATTCTAAACCAAGCGATGGTATTTTAAACCTGAAGGATATTCAATTTGTTGAGTAGTTTTAATTGTTAATAACGTCATTGCGAGGTACGAAGCAATCGCGAACTTTACAGAGCGAACCTGCTAATCGGGGATTGCTTCGTACCTCGCAATGACGCATTTTTTATCTTCAAAAACCATGAAAAAATCACCCATTCTTATAGCCCTTTTAGCCGCCATGGCTTTGGGGCAGCATAAAGCCTCAGCACAAGGCAAACCATTGTTTACCTCCCCAATTGGTGTGCAGGCATACACGTTTCGCAGCAGTATGCCCAAAGCTACGGCTGCTGTGCTGGATACCATTAAATCATTGGGTATTACAGAAATTGAAGGCGAGGGGCCAAAAGGGATGCCGCCCGAAGAGTTCAGGAAGATGTGTGATGACCGGGGCATCAGCATCCCATCAACCGGGGCTGGGTATGATGCTATTGTTAATGATCCGGGCAGTGTGATTAAACAGGCCAAAATACTGGGCGCCAAATATGTGATGGTGGCCTGGATTCCGCATGGTAAAGAGTTTACTTTAGATGATGCTAAAAAAGCCGCTGCCGATTTTAATCGTGTTGGTAAGATCCTGAGCGAAGCAGGTTTAACATTCTGTTACCATAATCACGGTTACGAGTTTGGTACTTATAACGATGGCACGCTGTTCGATTATATCGCCCAAAATACCGACCCTAAATATGTTTCGTTCGAGATAGATATCTTGTGGTCGTTCCATGGCGGGCAGGATCCTGCTGCTTTGATCAACAAGTATCCGTCACGAATGAAGCTGATGCACCTGAAAGATATCCGCAAGGGGATAGCTAATGACCTTACCGGCGGTACCGATACTAAAAATGATGTGGCTTTAGGCACAGGCCAAATTGATATCCCCGGGGTGCTGAAAGTTGCAAAAAAGGCCGGGATCAAGCATTATTTTATTGAGGATGAAAGTCCGTCGTATAGCGAACAGTTGCCGGTTACCATTGCCTATCTGAAAGGTTTAAAAGATTAGTATATGAACAATTTAAACCGCAGACAAGTGTTAAAAGCGATAGGTTTAGCCACAGGTGCAGCAGTGTTGGGCGAAGCAGAAGCTGTAGCAGCACCGATAGCCCCCAAAGCAGGCAGCGGCTTTGTTTACTCGTTAAACATGAGTACTATCCGCGGTCATAACCTTGGCTTTGTTAAGGAACTTGAGGTGGCTGCCAAAGCCGGCTTTACTTCGGTTGAGATCTGGATTGACACCCTGCAAACCTATCTGCAGGGCGGCGGCTCATTAAGCGAAGCCAAAAAGATCATCGACGGGTTGGGGCTTAAAATTGAAGATGCCATAGGCTTTGCCCAATGGCTGGCCGATGACGAGGCTATCCGCAAAAAAGCGCTGGTACAATTGCAGCAGGAAATGGAAATGCTGGCACAGATAGGCTGTCATCGGATAGCAGCCCCACCAGCCGGAATGACTAAAGGCCCGGTTCTTGATCTGGATGTGATTACCGAACGGTACCTTACCATCCTGAAAATGGGTGAGCAGGCAGGGGTTATGCCTCAACTGGAAATGTGGGGCGGATCACAAAATTTAAAACATATAAGCCAGGTACTTTATGTAGCAACTCAATGCAGCAACCCTAATGCCCGTATGCTATTGGATGTGTTCCATGTTTTTAAAGGCCAGTCGACTGTAGAGAGCCTGAACTATGTTGGGCACCATGCATTGGATATTTTTCACGTGAACGATTATCCAGCAGGCATCAGTCCTGAGCAAATTTCCGAACCCGACAGGATCTATTGCGGTGATGGTATTGCCCCGCTTAAACAGATCCTGCAAATAGTTAAAAACCCCGAACGGCCATTGGTGATCTCGTTCGAGGTTTTCAATAAAAGTTATTATGCGCAGGATGCTTTAACGGTGGCTAAAACAGCGTTGGCAAAAATGAAGGCTGTGGCCCCCTAACCCCCTGAAAGGGAAATTACTTGCGATTGTTTAATGCGCGCCATAAACAAACTCAACACTGTCTTTCACTGTAAGCCCGCTCATATTTTGCCCCACATAAATTACAGTATATTTTGATGGTTTACTGATATCATAAGCCTTTAGCAGGTCGACAGTAGTTGATAAGCTATCATTAGGATTAACCTTAATATAGCTGCTGGCCGGAGGCGGCATCATTCTTTTAGCCATGGCGCCTTTGTATAACATTTCCTGTCCGCTTGCGTCTTTAACGTCGAGATATTTGCTCATGAGCGGCTCAAATGGTGTATGCCATTTGCAAAATTGCCGGCCGGTGTCGGCATCGTTATAAACCGTGAATTTTAGCTCGACAGGATCGCCAACTTTGATGGTGGGCTTTATTTGCATTTTGGCAAACAGGCTTGTACTTACAGTAATAGCAGGGCTTTGATTTTTAGCAGAATCGGAACCGGCAGATGTGTTTTTTACATTGTTAACACTACATGCCGATAAGGTTAGCAGGGTTGCAGATAAGATTATTTTGTAGTTTTTCATTCGGTAAAGGTAAACACTTCAATAGTCATCAGGCTGATGAATTATCTTATGAGTTCTTTTGACAATCATAAGTAGGCTTTAAATGAATAACCTTGTTCATCTTTTGTAAACATAAAACCCCAATTTAACCCTGCCTTAATATTAAGTTGCGTAATTTTGTGGGTATCATGGAGCAAATGATTTTAATTTCTTCATTAAAGCACACCAGCCCGGTTATCAAAAAAGATCAGCCGGATGACAGCTATAAATTTCAGCCGCTGCCCGATCCATCCGGCAATTATCCATATCATTTATCTGTACATGATGTGGTAACCGGTATTGCTGATGATAAAATGGTTTTTCATATGGTGGGCGATACCGGCAGTATCCGTAACCCCGGTTCACAAAGGCGTATAGCGGCTTTAATGGCCGCTCAATATAAATCGCTTTCAGGGGCCGATAAGCCTAAGTTTTTATACCATTTGGGCGATGTTGTTTACAACTACGGCGAGGCCCAAAACTATTACGATCAGTTTTTTGAACCTTACAGCCTGTATCCGGGGCCGATATTCGCCATAGCCGGCAATCACGATAGTGATGTAAATCCGGCTGCTGCAATGCCGTATCAAAGTCTTGATGCTTTTACAACCGTGTTTTGCGATACCGTTTCACGCCCGGTAGCGCTGAGCCGCAAATTAGACCGCAAAAGCATGCCGCAGCCCAATATTTATTGGACAATGGATACCCCGCTGGCAACTATCATCGGTTTGCATACCAATGTACCTAAATACGGCGTTGTTACCCGCGAACAGCGGGAATGGTTTATGGAGGAGCTGAGATCGGCCGATCTGCAGCGGCCTGATAAAGCTGTTATCCTTTGTATGCACCATGCCCCATATTCGGCCGATATTAATCATGGGGCCAGTTTGCCGATGATTGATTTTTTAGAAGGCGTTTTTGCAGAAACCGGCATCCGGCCAGATATAGTTTTTAGCGGACATGTGCATAACTACCAGCGTTTCAGTAAACAATATGATGATTTAACTGTAGTACCTTACATTGTAGCCGGTACAGGAGGCTTTGACGAATTGCACCCCATTGCTTTAACAGATAACGAAGGCTTTACTGCTGAAGATTCACGGTTTGATGGTGTGAGCCTTGAAAAGAACTGCGATTCCAGGCATGGCTTTTTAAAAATAAGCCTCGAACGCAACAACAGGAGACTTACACTAACCGGAGATTATTATACAGTTGCCGATGAAGACGAACATACATCTGTTTTAACGGATAGCTTTGCTGTGAAGATCTAAAGGATAAAAAACATAAACAAAAACGGGAGGTTTAACCTCCCGTTTTTGTTTAAATTAAAGTTCGATAGCCTGGATCGCTTTGTCCAAAGCTGTTTCCTGTAAACCAGGCACTTTTACACCTTCAACCCTGAAGGTTTTAATATCCGTCATTCCCATAAAGCCTAATACTGCTCTTAAATAAGGCTCAGTAAAGTCATAAGCTTTCATAAATCCTTCTGAATAAACGCCCCCTGATGAAATGGCCAGGTATACTTTTTTATTTTTAACCAACCCCTCGGGCGCTTTTCCATCGTATTTGAAAGTTTTACCTGCGCGGGCAATATGGTCAATCCATGTTTTTAAGGTTGATGGGATCCCGAAATTGTACATAGGGGTATCGATCACTATGGCGTCGGCACCCATCAGCTCGGCAATGGCTTCGTCTGAGTGTTTAACGGCTTCAACAAGCTCAGGCGTCCTTTTTTCTTCGGGGGTATAAAAAGAAGTTAGGTGCGCTTCTTCCAGGTGCGGAAATGGCGTGGCTGTTAAATCGTGAGTGGTTAAAGTATGATCCGGATGGGCCGATTGTAATTCGTTAACAATGGCATTGCCTAATTTTACGCTGAATGATGCTTCGCCCTGCGGGCTGCTGATGAGATGTAATATTTTCATTGCTCTATATTTTGTGAAAGCAAAACTACCTTACTTAACTATCAAAAAGATACTACTATCCTAAAGGATACCGGTATCCTTTAGGATAGTATGCCATTTTTTAGATATATGTTTGAACATCAGATAAATATGCTGTTTGCGTTTAGCCTGATTATCCGCGTTGTATGATTTATGCAGTTTTAAAAATCAGTACGTCATAACGCCAGGCTTATGGACTGCAAAACCTCGTTTTTATTAAAATTTAAAGGTTTTGTGTTCTTTTAACCCATTCATTACCACGTATTTATACGTGGGGCGATTGCGTATAAATACGTGGTAAGTAGCGTGCATACACTTGCATGTTACTTAAGCCAGATGCCCAACTTTGAAATAACATCAGCAGCCAAACTGCAACCACCTATAAACATCTAATTATCATGATTTACCAGACCTTAAGTTTTTTAACTGAGCAGTTGAACAACTACTTCAAAACAACCGATGGCAACAGCGGGCTCAGTTCAAGTTTTACCCAGCTTAAAAATGTAGCCCACCTGAGCGATGACGAGATCAAGGGGCTTGAAAATGTTCTGGTAACACTGGTAAATATTTCCGAAGAGTTTACCATGAAAAACATACCCAATTATGTGCGCAACGGCGATGATATTAACTATCGTAACGCACCCATGTACCTTAACCTGTATGTTTTGTTTTCGGCCTGTCTTCATTCATCCTATGAAAAATCACTGATCTTCCTGTCATATATAGTTGAGTTTTTTCAGGGGAAGAACACTTTTACCAAACAAAACAGCCCGACTACAAAAGTTGGTCTCGGCGATTTTCGCCTCATACTTGATATCTACTCGCCCACATTTGAGCAGGCCAATTACCTGTGGAGCACGCTGGGCGGCAAACAATTTCCATATGTACTGTACCGCGTTCGCCTGATTGAAATACTGCGCGACAATGTGACCGAAACACGCGGCATTATTAAAAAGATAGAACTGAGCGATAAACTGAGTTAACGATTAGTGCGGGCGATTAACCTATAAATTATAACCCGATGGTACTTGACCTGAACTACGAAACGCTATTTGAGATTGCCATCAGTCATCATTATCACCTGGATGACGGTGCCACGCTTTTTGACACGCTTAGTGCGGATGCGCGCCTGGCTATGCTGGAGCGTTATGATATAGGCAATTTCATGAGCGTAACGCCTACCAAAGCTACCAGGGCAAAGTTTGCAGGGTTGCACATAGTTTATAAACAAATAGAAACAGGCATTATCACCGGCATCCCGTACACTTTAAACGGCACCAAGGAGCAGCCGCAGATAGTACCGGCAGATAGCACTGTATTTAGTTTTAGTGTAGCCATTAATGACGGGCTTTTTGCCAACTACAGTTCGCTGCCTTTAAAAGCACCGGATGGTATGGTGTACTTTTTTACCAACGATCCTTCGTATTCGCCGCGTGTGGCCCCTTTTTTAACTGCCACACCTAATGTATACAAAGCCGCTACCAGTTATTACCCGGGCGATATGCTGGCTGATAACCAGGCCGCGCCAACCAAATTATTCATCGCCCAGCAAAAAAATAGCCTTAACCCTACGGTTGCAGCCACACCTGCAGGTAACTGGATCACCGACCCGCTGGTAGGCGGAAAACCTTTGGCTTATGCAAGCAGTAACGATCTGATCCGTCAGTGCGGGCGCATATTTACCTACCAGGTAACAGTGGCAGGCAAAGCTCCTGTGCTTACTATAAAAGATCGGGCCGGAAACGTGATAAATGTGCTTACCAGTATGGAAACAGGCCCCTTGAATATCATAAAGGCCGATATGGGAAGCTTGCCGGAAGGTTTATACACAGCTCACCTGGCCGATACGGGTTATACCGATGATTTTCCGTTTTACTATAGCATGGATGCATCGGCCTGGGCTTTTATTGATATCTGTGTTAAAACAAGCGGGGCTGCTTATAACCTGTTACAGGCAGATACTACGCTGAAAGCGCCGGTATTTAGTTTGCGGTTTAAAAACCGGGCAACTTACTGGCGGTACATAGGCCCAGCCTTTGGTGCAGCATCGGTAAGTGCCAATGCATTGCCGCTTACCAGGCAGGGTTTTATATCGGTAAAAGTAAACGACAAAAATAATAAACCTACTACCGTTGATCTGCCCAATGCTACGGCATCGCTAATTAAACCAGAAACCAATCAGATTTTTTCAGACATATTTTTTTAGGAAGTAAAAAACAGTAATATGGCAACAACATACAAAACTCCGGGTGTTTACGTGGAAGAAATTCCGCTCCTACCTCCATCGGTAGCCGAGGTTGAAACGGCTATCCCGGCCTTTATAGGCTACACACAAAATATTAGCTATAACGGGGCATCGCTGCAGAACAACCCTGTCAGGATCAAATCGCTTAAAGAGTATGAGCAGATCTTTGGCTTTGCCGAAAATACTTTGTTCACCACTACCGGAACAGCAACCGGTATCAAGATCAAAAAAGCGGCCGGTGTATTTTCATTTGATGCCGCAGTTGATGATCCTTATGCGGTCCTGAAATTCAGGATGTATTATTGCCTGCAGCTTTACTTTGCCAATGGCGGCGGCCCTTGTTACATTGTTTCGGCCGGGCAAACTGGTGCGGCTGTGGCAGTTGACAAAACCTTGCTTACCAATGCGCTTGCCGCGGTTCAAAAAGAAGATGAGCCAACCATCCTGCTATTTACCGATGCTGTAACCCTTACCGCCCCTGCAGATTATTATGGCTTATTTACAGCTGCATTAGCCCAGGCGGCCTTTTTACAGGATAGGGTAGTACTTATTGACCCTTATGTGGCAGTTGCCGATAAAGGAAAAAAAGCGTTTGGCGATATCGCAACCGCATTCCGTACTGCTATCGGGGTTAATAACCTTAGTTACGGTGCTGCATATTATCCATGGCTGCAAACCAGCATCAATTATTTCAGCGATGAAAGCAAACAGCTGATTGTTACTGGCACAGGCGTTACTGCAACGGATTTTCCGGCCACTGCCGTTTTGCGCGATGACAAGAACACGGCCAATTCTATCTATCATATAAACAGTGATCTGTATAACTATATTAAACAGCAAACCGGCCTGTTCTCGGTTATTTTGCCTCCGGCAGCTGCAATAGCAGGTGTGTACGCCTCTGTTGACAATACCCGCGGTGTTTGGAAAGCACCGGCAAATGTGAGCCTCAACCTGGTAGCGGCCCCAATGGTTAAAATTGATGATGCCGACCAGGAAGATATGAACGTTACCAGCACCGGTAAATCGGTAAATGCTATCAGGGCATTTTCGGGCAAAGGTGTATTGGTTTGGGGAGCGCGTACGCTGGCAGGTAATGACAACGAATGGCGCTACATATCGGTAAGGCGTTTCTTTAACATGGTTGAAGAATCTGTCAAAAACTCCACTCAACCCTTTGTATTTGAGCCAAATGATGGCAATACCTGGGCTAAGGTGCGTGGTATGATAGCCAACTTCTTAATACTGCAATGGCGTGCAGGTGCTTTACAGGGAGCGAAACCTGAGGATGCTTTCTTTGTACACGTTGGCCTTGGCGAAACCATGACCTCACTTGATATACTGGAAGGCAGGCTCATTGTTGAGGTGGGCATGGCTGTGGTTCGTCCGGCCGAGTTCATCATCCTTCGTTTCAGTCATAAAATGGTTCAATCTTAAATCAATTAATCATGGCTTATAAAACACCCGGAGTTTACGTGCAGGAAATTGCACTGTTTCCGCCATCAGTTGCCCAGGTTGAAACCGCTATACCTGCCTTTATTGGTTTTACGGCCTTTGCATTAACCCCCGAAGGTAAATCGTTAGTAAACGTACCAAGCCGTATAAAATCGTTGCTGGAGTTTGAAAGCTTATTTGGCGGCGGCTATGTGCCGGCAACTGTTAAAGTTACCGTTAACCCAGCCACAAATCAAATCCTGAGTGTTGTGCCCGATAAACGTTTCCACCTTTACGTATCGCTCAGGCAGTACTTTGATAATGGAGGCGGGCCATGCTATATCGTTTCGGTTGGAAATTTCTCGGCCGCAGTAACAGCGCCGCCTATAGCAGGTGGTATTGATACCCTGTCGGCCGAGGATGAGCCTACGCTGATCCTGTTCCCCGATGCGGTTGAGCTGGTAAGCGGCGGTAACCCCGATTTGGTTGCCTTCAGCAATTTGCAAACCAAAGCATTAGGCCTGTGTGCCACCATGCAGGACAGGTTTACCATACTTGATGTATTGCAGGGCGATAAAAGGCAGGATGTTAGCAATAAGCCTATTGATAATTTCCGGAGCTCCATAGGGATCAATAACCTCAACTATGGCGCGGCTTATTATCCCTGGATCATAACAAGCTACGATGTTAATGTTGATTTCAGGCAGCTGGAGTTTTGGAATAATGCAGCTCCGTCAGTCAAGATCACCAACTACGATGGCTTTTCAAAAAGCACTGATGAAAAGGCGCTGGTAACCAACCTGCAAAATGCCATAAAGGATACTGATAAAGTAATAGGGTCTGTTTTTAGCGCTGCTGCAGATGCAACAGCCCTGAGGGTAACCGGCACTGATGCGGTAAAGGCTAAGTTAACAACGCTGGCAAACAACATTGCCCAAAACGTAACACCCGATGTGCAGCTAACCGGTTACCTTGACTTGTTGGCGGCAATTGTTACAGCGGGTAAAAAGGCTAAAGATGCACCCGCCGTTGGCGCGCTGTATGGTAACGATATTGATGCGCTAAGTAAAGATCCAAAACTTGTAGCTGCTATTGCTAAACTGATAGCCTATGAAAAAAATGCCAAAGTAAGCGCCAATACAACTGCCGGCCGCAATCCCGCCCCCGTGTATTCGGTGCTTGACAATACACTGTGGTTACTTGATACATCGACTAATCCACCAACAAACAGAACCTACGCAGCAATAGTAGCTAATGCCGATAATTTTACCAAAGATGCAGCCGGGGCACTTTCAATTGTTCAGGCATTGCAGGATACCGTTGCCACAATTTTAACAGGTTTGGGCGCATTAATAAACGGTGCCTTGTTTTATGAAAACCTGGCCGAGCAGGCGCTGTTTTCGGGCAATGTATTTTTTGGTGCTGCAAACTCAGCAGTAACGCTTAAAATGAGCACTATTCCGCCATCGGGAGCAATTGCAGGGGTTTATGCCAATGTTGATGGTACCCGAGGCGTTTGGAAAGCACCTGCCAATGTGAGCCTTAACAACGTAATTGGCCCTGTTGTAAAAATTGACAACAGCGATCAGGACGATATGAACGTTACCGCAACCGGTAAATCAATCAATGCTATCAGGGCTTTTGCAGGCCGGGGTACTTTGGTTTGGGGAGCGCGTACTTTAACAGGTAATGATAACGAATGGCGCTACATCCCGGTGAGGCGTTTCTTTATCATGGTTGAAGAATCGGTTAAAAAGGCTACTTATCCTTTTGTATTTGAAAATAACGATGCCAACACCTGGACAAAAGTCAGGGTAATGATCCAAAACTTTTTAACGCTGCAATGGCGTGCCGGTGCCTTACAGGGCGCTAAACCCGAAGACGCGTTTTTTGTACACGTTGGCCTTAACGAAACCATGACTGCGCTTGACATTTTGGAAGGCCGCATGATAGTTGAAATTGGTATGGCTGTAGTAAGGCCTGCCGAGTTCATCATCCTCCGCTTCTCACATAAAATGCAGGAGAGTTAACTAAATCAATTGAATTTCATTTAAAACAAATAAAATGGCAAATTATCCTCTACCCAAATTCCATTTCCAGGTTGACTGGGGTGGCACACGCATCGGTTTTACCGAAGTAACCGGCTTACAGATTGAAACCGAAGTGGTTGAATACCGCGAAGGGAGCAGCAAGGAATACAACAAGGTAAAAATGCCCGGCATGCGCAAATACGGTAATATCACCCTAAAACGCGGCACATTTGCTAATGATAACGAGTTTTATGATTGGATGAACACCGTAAAACTTAACCAGATCGATCGGCGCGACCTTACCATCAACCTGCTTAATGAAGAGCATCAGCCGGTAGTTACCTGGTCGGTTAAAAATGCCTTCCCGGTTAAGATCCAGTCGGCCGATTTGAAGGCTGATGCCAACGAAGCAGCCATTGAAACACTTGAGGTTGCACACGAAGGTTTAACCATCAAAAACGGCTAATTATGGCCTTCGACGCTAAATCGGGTTATCCGCCTTTAGGTTTTCACTTTAAGGTGGTGTTTACGGGCATTGGCGATGAGGATATCGACAGCCGGTTCCAGAACGTATCAGGCCTTTCTATGGAAATGGAAACAGAATCCAAAAAGGAAGGTGGCGAAAACCGTTTTGAACATGCGCTGCCGGTAAGGGCTAAGTTTCCGGCACTGGTGCTGAAACGCGGGCTTATTACCGAATCAAAACTGCTGATGGATTGGTGTAATAACGTGTTCAATAATTTTATTATCGAACCTAAAGACCTTACCGTAAGCCTGCTTAACGAAGAACATGACCCGCTTTTAACCTGGAATGTAGTGCAGGCCTGGCCCAAAAAATGGAGTCTGAGCGATTTGAATGCCGAGCAAAACAGCATTGCTATTGAAAGTTTTGAGCTGCAATACCAGTATTACACCCTTCAAACCTGATGTTATGCCAATTGAGATCAGAGAATTGAATATCCGCGTGAGCGTAAACCAAAGCCCGGCCGAACAGGATTCAAAGCCCGCAGGAGGTGGGGGCGGTAGTGGCGGAGGAGGCGGTGGTAAGGACGAGATCATTGCCGAATGCGTGGAGCAGATATTGGAGATTTTGAAAAATAAAAACGAACGCTGATGGCCGATAATGTAACCAAAATGAAGATCGTGGCCTGGTCCGATCCGAAGAGCAAAAACGAGGAAGGCTCCATGATGGTGCAGGTGAACCCCGAAAGCTACAGCCAGAAGATCGAGATCAAGTATTCTGATAAGCAGGCACAGGGAACATCGGGCAAGTTGCCCAAGTTTTCCAAGATTGAGCCGCAGAAGATGGATTTCGAGCTGATGTTTGATCGTACCGGGGTTATCAACGGCGCTACAGCCGGTGAGTTAGGGGTTGACGAGGATATCGATAACCTGCAAAAGCTCATCATTGAATACCAGGGCGATAAGCACCGGCCAAGGTTTGTAAGCATCTATTGGGGAACGCTCCAGTTTGACGGGGCTTTGGAAACCATGGATATCAGCTACAAACTGTTTGATAGCCAGGGCCGTCCGCTTAGGGCTATTGTAAAAGCCTCGTTCATTGGCTCGGTTGAGGATAAAAAGCGGGTTGCCAAAGAAAATGCACAGTCGCCCGATTTAACCAAAGTAAGGGTGATCAATGAAGGTGATACGCTGCCGTTGCTCTGCTACCAGATCTACGGCGATTCAAAGTATTACATCGAAGTAGCCCAGGCCAACAGCCTTAACGATTTCAGGTACCTTAAAACAGGCACAAAAATCAAGTTTCCACCATTAAACCAGTAATAGATCATGGCAGATAGCCGCACCATAGAAACCACCCGGCCAGGTACCGTAGTTACCCCAATTGTAAAAATTGAGGGTACCGAGATCCCGCGCACCATGCAGGTGGAGGCTATGGTAATTGATAAAGGGGTAAACAGGATAGCTGCCGCCAAACTGGTGATCATTGATGGCGATACCTCGGCCCAAAAGTTTGATGCCAGCAACGGCGACCTATTTATACCGGGAAAAAACATTGAGATCCTTTGTGGGTACGAATCGGACAACTACACACTGTTTAAAGGTGTGGTTATCAAGCATAGCATCAAGCTGCGCAACAGTGGTTCACAGTTGGTTATTGAATGCCGTGATAAGGCCATAGCCATGACACTTGCCCGCCATAGTAAATACTTTGGCGATAATATTAAGGATAGCGATGCAATAACCACTCTTGCGGGTACCTACAGCGGTTTAACTGCCGATGTTGCCGATATGAACATCACTACCAGCGATTTGGTACAATATGAGGCTACCGACTGGGATTTCATAACCGGCCGGGCCGAATTGAACGGGATGCTGGTTTATACCGATGATAATACCTTATCCATTAAAAAACCGGAAATAAGCGGCACCGCGGTTGTGGAGCTGTCATTTGGCGCTACCATGCTGGAGCTGGATGCCGAGATTGATTCACGCATTCAGTTCCCATCTATAACCGGTCGCACCTGGAACCCGGCATCGCAGGAAATTGAAAAGGTTGATGCCAATCCGCCTTCGGGCGAACTGAACGGCAACCTGAGTTCTGATGACCTGGCAGGGGTGTTTAACGAAAGTAACTTCCACCTCAATCATGGCGGTAAGCT
Organism: Mucilaginibacter angelicae; assembly: GCF_042434235.1. Taxonomy (NCBI): domain Bacteria; kingdom Pseudomonadati; phylum Bacteroidota; class Sphingobacteriia; order Sphingobacteriales; family Sphingobacteriaceae; genus Mucilaginibacter; species Mucilaginibacter angelicae. The sequence continues at coordinate 203,901 of NZ_JBHLTS010000018.1, forward strand.
TTCGCAGCCCGAATTGCAGGCCTGGGCAACGTCTCTCAAGCAAAAACAAGTGCTTTCAAAAGTGCGGGGCAGGGTAAAGTTTAAAGGCATCCATACGGTTAAGCCGGGTATGATCATTAAGCTCAGTAACCTGAGCGATAGGTTTAACGGCAATACTTTTGTAAGCCACATTCAGCATCACATCTCTGCCGGCGACTGGCAACTGGAAGTACAATTTGGTTTGGACCCGCAATGGTTTACCGAAAAGTTTGAAACCAGTATAAAACCGGCTTCTGCACTTATCCAGGCAGTTCCGGGATTGCAGATAGGGGTGGTAACCCAGCTGGAAAGCGACCCCGACGGTGAATGCCGGATCCTGGTACGCATGCCGGTGATCAGCCCTGATGATCAGGGGATCTGGGCACGCGTAGCCACCCTGGATGCCGGTAAGGACCGCGGAAGTTTCTTTTTGCCCGAAGTGGGCGACGAAGTAGTAGTTGGTTTTTTAAACAGCGACCCGCGTAAACCGGTGGTGCTGGGCATGCTTAACAGCAGCAATAAAACTGCACCATTAACTGCCGCCGATGCCAACAACCAAAAGGGCTTTGTAACCCGCAGTAAAATGAAGCTGATTTTTGATGACGATAAAAAATCGGTAACCATTGAAACACCTGCCGGGAAAAAGATAACCATGGATGAGGATGCCGGGGCAATAGAGTTAAAGGATGAGAATAATAACTCGATAAAAATGAATAGTGATGGTATTACCATCGAAACCCAGGGTAAGCTGGTGCTTAAAGCCCAGCAGGATTTTAATGCCGAGGGGATGAACCTGAGCCTGAAAGCCAATACCGCTCTTTCGGCCGAGGGATCGGCCAGTGTGGAAGTAAAATCAAGCGGTACTGCAGCGCTTAAAGGCTCAATTGTACAAATAAATTAATAACAAAAAAATGGCAGCAGCAGCACGGATAGGCGATATGCACGTATGCCCTATGTTTACAGCCCTTGTGCCTCATGTAGGCGGGCCGGTAATAGGGCCGGGAGTACCAACAGTGCTCATTGGCGGTATGCCTGCAGTATGTGTGGGCGATATGTGTACCTGCGCCGGTCCGCCCGATTCTATAATCATGGGCTCGGCAACGGTGCTGATAGGGGGGAAACCCGCCGCCCGCATGGGCGATAGCACAGCCCATGGCGGATCGATAGTGTTAGGCTGCCCAACAGTAATAATCGGAGGCTGATCAATGGAACCAAAAATACCTTTTATAGGCAGGGGATGGAGTTTCCCGCCAAGCTTTGACAAGGCTGCCGGTAAAGTTGAAATGCTTACCGACGAGGCTGACATAGAAAGCAGTTTGGGCATACTGTTCACCACCCGGCTGGGCGAGCGCATTATGCAGCCAACCTTTGGGTGCGATTTGCAAAAAATAGTTTTTGAGGCTGTTAACCTAACGCTCAAAACCTATATCAAAGATTTGATTGAAACATCCGTGCTGTACTTTGAACCCAGGATAACGCTTAACAGCACTGAGGTTGACAGCAGTATGGATAACGAAGGGATTTTGCTCATTAAGCTTAACTACACGGTGCGTACCACCAATTCAAGGTACAACTATGTGTTCCCTTTTTATAAAAATGACATTACCAGCATAACTACCAACCAATAACCACTAACCATGGCCTGTAACGATAAAAATCCGCTTCAACGTGATGGCTCAAGCCAGTCACAGCGCTTCCTGAAAGCGCTTGACCCAGCCTACGCCCCAATTGAGGAATTGGGCATGGAAGACTGGCTGACGTTCGCGGCTGCTTATGCCGATAAAATAAACTACTATACCCTTAAAGACAGCAACTACCCGCAAGGTGACTGGAAGCCGTTTTTCATCCAGGATAAAAAAGCGCTGCAGGATTTTTTGAAGCAGGTTGAGGTGAAAATGCAAAACGCAGGTTTGGGCTTTCCCGACTCAAGCATTAAAAGCGATGTAGAGCCGCACCTGGCGCTGTTCATGTGTTTCATTATGCTGCTGCAGCACTCGGAAGATGCTTTGAACCAGTTTACCGGCCGTCATCTTGATTTTTACTTTAAGCGGGTATTGCAATTGCGCAACCGCCCCGAAGTACCCGATAAGGTACACGTAATATTTGAACTGGCCCGTAACCTCACCGGCTTTTTACTGCCGCAGGACACAGCGCTTGATGCCGGTAAGGATAAAAGCATCAAGCCTAAGCCGGTTGTTTTTAAAACCAACAGCGAACTTGCCGTAAACAGCGCCACCATAGCAGCCATGAAAAGCTGGTACCAATCGGCAGCAGATAAAAAAGTTGCTTACGCTGATGTTACTTTTTCGGCCGATGGTTTGGGTACGCCTTTTAAGGATGAGGTGCCTAAATGGAACCCTTTTGGTAGTAAAAGCTGGCCAACAGCATCTATGGGTTTTGCTTTTGCATCAAAAGTATTGCTCCTGAGCGAAGGCGACCGTACTATAACCTTAACACTTGACTTTACCGGGCTTGATCCCGTTGATCCTACTATACTTAAGCAACTGTTTAAAGTTTTTTTAACATCAGAAAAGGAGTGGCTTCAGGCTGATTTTTCTCCAACAGATCCCTTTAAACTTAATCAGCAGCAATTGGTTATCACCGTAAATGTACCGCTTAAAGCTAAGGCTATAGTGCCGTATGATCAGGTTATCCATAAAGAGAATTATAAAACCGACTTTCCGGTTATCCGCTTGTTAATGAATGTGCAGGACAATGCTTATCCTGTTTACCAGGCCTTAAGTAAGGCCAGGCTTGATGATGTGCGGATAGATGTTGTGGTAACAGGCATGAAAAACCTGGCCATTGAAAATGATAATGGCAAATTGGATCCGTCAAAACCATTTTTTGCTTTTGGAGCTGTACCCAAAATTCATTCAAACCTATATATTGGTAATACTGAGATTTTTCAAAAACAATGGACTGAGATCACCCCTCAGATTAACTGGAAAGGTGTACCAGAGCCAATAGAAGATTATTATAATGCTTACCGTGCAAGTTTCGTAAGTCCGTCTTTTACGCCAGGTACTTATAACATCATTGCCACTTCGGGTGCAGATGAATTTGGCGGGCGGGTTATACAAGATAAGAAAAGCTTTACGGCCAAGGTTTCGTACATAAAAGATGGGGATTGGTTTCCTAAGGGAGGTGGAAGCCCTATTGATATACTCGATCCTTCTTTTACATTAAAACCGGATGGGGTACCTCAGCCTGTAAACCAGGCTCCCAATTTTGTTAATCAATATCTTTACTTTAATGTATCCGGAGCGTTTAATTACGGGAGGGGCGTACAAGCCGAAAAAGCTCTTGTACAACAATATGTTCAACCAATGCAGTTCTTTTTTCCTACACTGGGGTTTATAGGCTTTCAGCAAACTGCTACACAAGTACAAACACAAACCGAAAATTTTTCGGCCGGGGTTAAGGACAACTACATCCGTATCAATTTAGACCGCGATTTTTTGCATAGTGAGTATCCTAAGTTATTCGCAGCCGCTATGATTAAAAAAGATGGGGTAGCAATTATACCATCGGTGCCTTATACCCCCGAAGTGGGTTCTATTACTATTGATTATAAAGCGTTTGCTAAAAACGATATTGATAAACTTACAGCCAGTAACAATAATGCCGATCTGCTGGCTGATTATGTGAACCATAACGTTCAGTTTTTTCACGAAACTCCGTTTGGCCAGGCCGAACAGCATGCTTTCCTCAAAAAACAATTCCATGGCCTTATTGATGGTAATATTACAGCCATACCGCAAGCGCCTGATCTGGCAGCTTTTTACATTGGTATTGCAGGTATTCTGACGGGATCGGTAGCCAGTATCCTTTTCCAGGTGGCCGAAGGCAGCGAAGATGCACTTGCTCCTTCATTTTCCGATACTGTTCAGCCCAAATGGTATTACTTATCCGGCAACGAATGGCTTGCTTTGGATAAAAGCAATATCATCAGCGATGATACCAACGATTTTTTACGCTCCGGAATTATCAAATTTTTGATTCCCGACGGAGCCACTACCAATAATACATTCCTCAACCAAAGCCTTACCTGGCTTGGGGTTGAGCTGCCAACAGCGGTAACAATCGATTCGGTTTGTAAGTTCATTAACGTGCATATCCAGGCAGCGGAGGCCGAATTTGCCGATAATGACAATGAGCTTTCGCACCTCGAAACAGGCTTAGCCGCAGGTACCATCAGCAAACTGGTTGACAGGCTGCCGCAAATCAAATCAATTACCCAGCCATATGCTTCGTTTGGCGGTTTACTGCCCGAGGATGACAGCGCTTTCCGCCTTAGGGTGAGCGAACGCTTAAGGCATAAGCACAGGGCAATTACTATTTGGGATTATGAGCATTTGGTAATGGCGCAATTTCCACAGGTGTTCAGGGTTAAATGCCTTAACCACACTAACGATGACATTGAAGTAGCCCCGGGCAGCGTAAGGGTGGTGGCTATCCCCGATATTCGCAACCAGATCAGTTTTGATCCGTTTAAGCCCAGGGTAAGCAAAAATACCCTGAGCGAGATTACCAAATACCTGGCTGGTTTAAACTCCATGCATGTTGACCTGCTGGCCATTAACCCCGATTACGAGGAAGTGATCCTTGATTTTAAGGTGAAGTTTTACTTCGGCTTTGATGAAAACCTGTACGCCGCCAAACTGAATACCGATGTGATCAATTACCTGTCGCCCTGGGCATTTAACCGTAATGCAGATATTGATTTTGGCGGCATCCTGTACAAAAGCGTGGTGATCCGCTTTATTGAAGAGCTACCTTATGTTGATTATATAACTGATTTTAAGATGTACTTCACAGCATCGGGGCCCGCAAACCCCGATGTTTTGGAGGCAGGCAATTCAAAGGCCATCCTTGTATCGGCAAAGCAACATTTAATTGATACCAAAACCATACCTACATGCCCATGATTGATCAGTTAACCATACCGAAACAAATTGATACCAGCCTTGGGCCCGAGTACAATGCTTTGCGCACCGAAGGCATGCAGCATATCCGCGACCTGGCCAGCGCCATCTGGACGGATTATAACGAACATGATCCGGGCATTACTACGCTCGAGATGCTTTGCTATGCGCTTACTGATCTTAACTATCGCATAACCCTTCCTGTCGAAAATATTTTAGCGGTTGATCATGACAATACCACCAGTATGCATGAGCAGTTTTTATCTGCCATAAAGATACTGCCCACCTACCCGGTTACGCCCGATGATTACCGCCAGCTGTTTGTTAGGATAGATGGTGTACGAAATGCCTGGATCAAAAAATCGCCCCACAGCATTATAGCCAACTATAAACAGCCTGATGGTAAACCCTTGCTGCGTTATGCAAAAACGGGAGAAAATGCCCAAACAGGTAAAGAGGTTAAATTTGATTTAAAGGGGATAAACGATATCCTGATAGATTTTGAGGACTTTCCTGAACTGGAGAACGATGCCGCCAAGATCAAAGTCAGGCAGGATGATATCATCAAACAAATAAAATCGGTATACCATTACTTCCGCGAGCTGTGTGAGGATCTTGACCAGGTAAAAGCGGTTGAAAATCAGGAGATAGTTATATGCGCCGAAATTGAACTGCAGCCCCAGGCCGATCCTGAAATGATCTGGGCTAAGATCATGTTTAATATAGAGCAATACCTTACGCCCGATATTACCTTCTACCTGCTTCAGGAACTGCTTGACAAAGGCATGCAGCCCGACGAGATTTTTGAAGGCCCGGTACTTGATTTTGAAAGCCTGCAGGGTATTGATGCCAAGTTTGCCAAACAAGGGTTCATCATTCCGGCCGAGCTTGCAGCGTCGCAATTACGTACGCAGGTCCGTTTGTCTGATCTGTACCGCATCATCATGGAAATTGATGGTGTGCGGCTGGTAAAACGCATTTCCTTTGGATTTTGCGGATGTACCGCGCCACAGAGCGAAGTCGCCGACAAGATCTATAAATCAAACGAATGGTTGCTTTGCGTGCAGGATGGCCATAAGCCGGTTTTGTGTGAAACCAATTCGTCATTCACATTTTATAAAGATGTGGTGCCCATTGAACTGAAAAAAACAGAAGCGCAGAAGGATCTTAACCAGCTCCGTAAAGACTGGCAGGATAATGTAGAGGCCAAAAAGATAGTCGACCTGCCGGTGCCCGAAGGCGATTACCGTGATATAGCCCACTATGAAACCCTGCAAAACCAGTTTCCCGAAAACTATGGGATCTCACCGCTGGGTTTGCCCGATACTGCCACGACCGAACAACGTTCGCTGGCTTTACAGCTTAAAGGATATCTGTTGTTTTACGACCAGGTGCTGGCCAATTACTTTGCCCAGCTTTCAAACGCCAGGGTACTGCTCACTGCCGATGACAGCATTCGTAAAACCTATTTCAGCAATACGGTGAACAGTATCCGCGATGCGGAAAAGCTTTTGGATGGTTTTGCCCAGTGGGAGCAAACGGTTGATGATGTAATTAAGGAAACCGGGCAGGATAATTATCCCGAGCGGAAAAATAAATTTCTTGATCATTTGCTGGCCCGTTTTGCCGAGCAGTTTAACGAGTACGTGTTTTTAATGTACCGCATTTATGGGGAGGATTACCAGCGCAATATCATCAGGCATAAGGTTAAGTTTTTAAAAGATTATGACCAGATGAGTATTTGCCGGGGAAGCGGGATGGATTTATACAATGCCAAAACTGCCGATCAGCAAATGGTGAATGTATCGGGTATGGAAAAGCGGATCTCCATGCTGCTTGGCTTCTCCAACTATAAAATGCAGCAGCTAAGCGTTGAGGATTACCTTTTGTTTAAGGCTGATGCCCTGCATTACAACTGGACAATATCGCAGCTCGGTATAGTTAAATTTAAAGGCAATGCAAATTTTTCAAAAGAGATTGATGCTTATGAAGACCTTGGCCTGGTGTCTGTACTGGCTTGTGACAGGGAAAATTATCGCTTAAGTCCAGGGGCAACTGCGGGTAAGTATGTGTATAACATAGCTAACTCCGCGGGTACATTGCTTACCCATAATGATATGGAGTTTAGCCCTGCCGCTATTGAAACCGAAATAGCGTTTATCATCAAATTTATGCAAAACGATTTCAAGATGGAGGGCATGTACGTGATTGAAAACATCCTGCTGCGCCCGCCATTTGATTATACCGGCGATGATAGCACCCATCACCAGTTTATGCCGGTTTGCCTCGACCCTAACGGGGTTTACTGCGAGCCGCTTGATCCTTACTCGTTCCGTATTTGTGTGATACTGCCGGGGTATAGCGTGAGGTTACGTAATACAGCCTTCCGTGCCTATGCCGAGCGGCTCATCCGTACCGAAACTCCGGCACATGTGCTGCCGCGCATTTGTTTCATCGGGCATGATCAGATGGTTGGTTTTGAAGCGCTTTATAAAGAATGGCTCGCTGCCAAACATATAGCTGTAAGTACTGATACGCCTATCGATCCGGTATTGAACAGCAAATTCATCGATCTGCTTGAAAAACTGTACACCGTTTATCAGCAGGGTCAGCTAAGCGATTGCAAAGAGGATACCCAGGAAACCAACCCTATAATATTGAACAAAACCAGCCTCGGCAATTTGCAGGGCGGCACAAATAATAACAGTTAAAACCTAAATGAAAAAGCCATGCCACCAGTAACTGAAGTAAAACTTACAGATATAACTTTAGAATATAACTCATTTGTTGATAGCCAGGTGCTTACAGCCAAGCAGTTGAATGATGTTATAGATTTTTTTGAAGATCAGCAGCGCCTTACCCGCACCTGTTTAATTGGTGTTGGCCTTGTTTGTGGTTTAAGTTTTAAAGGCGATCAAAATGGCATAACGGTAGGCCGCGGGTGTGGCGTAACTACCGACGGCGATTTGCTGTACCTGCCTGATACAACTTATAACAACTTTAGGGCTTACACTAATGCAACGCCTGAGCAAGGATACATATATGCTCCTTTCTTTCCGTTGGGTACAGATCAACCGCAAATGGCTTTATGGGAACTTGTTTTGCCCGATGATAAAAATTCGCTTCCGGTGGATAGTTTTCCACTTTCAAACTTCAAAGCCAAATCGGGGAAAGATTTGGCAGAAATGTATGGCCTTCTTTATCTTGAATATTATTCAAAAGGCCCTGATGCCTGTACTGCTATTGATTGTGATAACCAGGGCCGCAAGCAGGTGGCCAAACCCAAAGTGCTCCTCATTTCCCAGGCCGATATGAACCAGATCATTGAACAAAATGGCTCAGAGGTTATTTATGACGATATCTACAAAAAATACTTCAACGCTTACAATGCATATTTTGATGCCCCTGTGCTGGCTGCTAAACGGGTGTTTTTTAATACGCAAACAACCGCCTCGTCATCGGCACTTACGGCAGCTTTTTCAAGCATAGCAAATACAGGGGCAGGCAGTCTGTCAACCGCTGTTCAATCGCTTTACAATACTTTCAAATTCGCGCTCGATCCGCAATCTGTTTATCCCATTACCAGCATTGTAGCCAATATCAATACTACCTTAAGTAAAGCTACAGCCCCCATGCAGGCCCAGTACCTGTATGATTTTTACAAGGATATGCTAACAGGGTACAATGAATTACGTGCGGTACTTTCAGATATTATTTACCAGTGCTGCCCTAATATTTATGCCTTCCCGAAACATATTATGCTGGGGGCCTTAAATGTTACACCAACAGCCAAGCCAACACCTTATCGCCATAAATTTTATGCATCGCCGGCTATCAGTGCTAATAAAGATAAGCTGAATATTGCCATTAACCTGTTGGACAGGTTGAACATCATGAGCAGCGGGTTTTCGCTGCCAGCAAACCCCGTAGTGAAGGTAACGCCGTCTATTGATAACAGTAACCCTTTAGAAACAAGGGCTATCCCGTTTTATTATGGTAAACCGGTTGACCTTGCTCAAAAGTGGAGCCATAGCCGCTGGCTGCAAGGTACAGATAAACTGATTCTTGGCTACAATGCAGGGGCTTATTCGCCGGCTAACGATATGGTGGTAAATCCGTTAAATTATTCAATCGACTCCAATAATTTTTTCAGGATAGAAGGACATATCGGCAAAAAATATACGGAAGCTATTGCAGCCGTTGACAAGATCAGGCAGGATGCCAACCTGCCCTTTGATGTGGTTACCATAAGGCTGGGCGATGTAACCCTTAGTGATATTAATATTGATGATTACGCCTGCCAGTTTAATGATCTTGAAGCCACATTGAAAGCCTTCCAGGCCGAACAAAACTGTCTTTACAGTGATGTGAGCAATTTCTTTTCAAGCTTTGATACCAAAACCGGTTACTCGGTGGCAAATAATATCCGGGCCCAGGCCGCTCAGCAGCAACTGTCGTTTGCTAACGAGGAGGTAGCAGCAGCGCCAGCGCCGGCTCCAGAGGCAGCAGCCCCAAAAGTAAGGATGGCAGCCAAGGCAGAAAAAGTCGCTGATGTATCCGCAGGTGCCCGTATGGAAGTAACCGGTGGACTTGCAATTAACAAAAGTATCAGTAAAGTTGTGCTTAATGGTGGTATCAGCGCTGTGGATAATAATATTAATGTTGCACAGGGTAGTATAGGCTATTATGTTGATCAGATCCGCAGGCAGGGTACGTCCATAAGTATTTCGGATTATGCGGATGCTGTTGGTAAAACGGTTGATACCTCGGCAACAGGCTCGTATGAACAGGCCATAGCGGTTGATATCCCGGTGCGTGTGATAGCCGGTACCCGTAACATAAGCCAGTGGCTGCCCGACAGACTGATTGATATAGATGAAGATACCATAGATAACTTTTCGGCCCGGATAGATGACCTTTGCAATGAAGTAAAATCTGCAAGCCAAAAAAGCCGGCAGATTTTTGCCAAAGCCGATTATGTGCGCAAAGGGTACGAGGATGACTACGAGCTGCAGCTATGGCGCTTATCTGAAAACTGCTGTGCGGGCCAGGCGCTTGCTGTTATCATGAAGGAAATTCAGGACCGCAAAACCAAGCTGCTGCAACAGCTTACCTTTTCGGCCTATGCTGCCAACCACACCGGTTTAGAGCACCTTGCCGGTGTGCCGGCGGGCGGCACTTTTGTAATGGTGTATGCTACGACCATGACTACGCCTTCCCCAACACCACCAACCAAGGCCTCGCTCGATGATAGGTTAAAAGTACTTCAGGCCGAACCTCAGTTTGTAAAAGGTTTTGCGAGTGATACCGATGCCATGACATTTATCGCTAAAAACACCAGCTTTGAAGATATTTCCGCTGCTGTAAAATATTACCAGGTACAGTCGCCCCGTAAATATACACCAACCATTGAGGCTGATGTTATCAGTAAAACTCAGGCCTTAGCGATAGATCTTGGCAAATCAAGAGCTGTGGCCGCAAACCCGGACGTGCCCGAGGATATTGTATTTGCCGATTTTTGTCTGCCGTATATGTGCTGTTCTGATTGCCCTCCGGTAGCATTTATTATGCCTAAGCCGCCGGTGGGGTTAAGCTTGCCTAAAGCTGTAGCATGTTCAGACGAAGGCCTGCTGCAATTTAAAGTAAGTCCTGTGGATGGGGTTATCAAAGCTTCGGCAGGTTTTGAGACTACCGTTGTAACAAAAGACGCTATAACCTATTTTGATACAACAAAGGTTAAAGACGGCACATTTGGCCAACAGATCAAATTTACAGTAAATGATCAGCCAACAGAGTGTACTATTTCCGTATTTAAACATCCGGCTGTTAAGCCCGCCGCCAAAATAAGTGATACCACACAATTTGCAGTGTTTATTCAGCTGTCGGCAACCACTAACCAGGCAGCCGGTGACGTATTTGCTTATACATGGACAATGCCCGACGGCCAGGTACACCCTAATCTTACCACGCCTGATGACAATATTACCTTCCAGTACGCCGATCTTCGCCTGAAATTCCCTGACGGTAAGCTAAACTTTACGCTATCAGCCAATAATCATGATTGTACAGATACGCAACCGGTTACACTTACTGTGGAAATTCCTGAAGAACCGGTAGACCTGAAGTTAGCCGCCGGTGAAGTTTGTTCGGACGGAGGTAATATAAACTTTACCACTGTGCAGCCTGCAACTGGTATTGTTACATCAAAAATAGCCGGCGATGCTGTGAAATTGCTGGGCAGCCAGTGGGTTGTTGATCCATCCAAAGGGCCGTATGACGTTAATATCAACGACTTTATGGTGAACGGCAAACCTGTTGCTGACTGCTCGATCATAATCCATGAGCACCCGCAAACCTTGTTTGAGTACAAAGTGGTTATGGACAACGAAAAAGGCGCTGCCACTGTTACTTTAACCAATAAAACACCCAATCCCGGCAGTTTCAACTTTTTCTGGACATTTGATGACAATACCACCAGCAAGGAGGTGAATCCGGTTAAGACATTTGATATGCGCCAGTTTCCGCGTGGCCGCAATACGGTTATTACACTGATGGCTGTAAATGGCAAGTTTGAGAAATGCCGTGCCGTGTTTACGCCTACGCCGCCTGTAGCTTTGCCTCCTATAACTACCATACCGATACTTACCCACTTGCCGCCGGAAACAACTACACCGGTACTTACTACCATCCCGCCAGTAGTTACTACTACCCCGCCTGTAGCTACCACCGTACCACCGGTAGTTACCACCAAACCGCCGGTAGCTACTACTCCGCCGATAGTCACCACTGTGCCTCCGGTGGTTACAGTTAAAGATACGCCCGCGGTAACCCCGTCGGTAACACCGGCTGCAACACCTGTAACGCCGAAAGTGGATACAACTACTATTAAAGCTAATCCTACGGTAACACCGGCGGCCACGCCGAAGGTTGACCCGGCGGTAACGCCAGCTGCAACACCTGTAACGCCTAAGGTGGATACAGCTACTATTAAAGCTAATCCTACGGTAACACCAGCGGCCACACCGAAGGTTGATCCGGCGGTAACGCCGGCTGCAACACCTGTAACACCCAAAATAGATCCGGCTATTATCAAAAAAGATCTTGGGACAACCGCTACAGAAACACCTAAAATAGATCCGAAGGTTATCAAAAAGGATCCGGGTACTACTGATCCGGGCACTGTTAAATAAAGCTGAGCTATGGCAGGGAGCACACATATTATCCATAAGCTGGTACTGGATATAGAAGTACCGCACCGCAATGCAGCTCAAAAAGTGCAGGACGAAGCTGTGCGGTACTTTGAACAGGTGCTGCTTAAAAAGCTGGAGCAATTGCTGGATAGTATGGACCTGCCTGCCCATGTTTTGATAGACAGGATCGATCTTGATTTAGGAAAGGGAAAACTGGAAGATGTTTTTGAGCAATTGCAGGAAAGCTTATCAAAAGCACTTGAACCCGCTTTAAACCCCGGTTTATTGCCAAACGGAGATGAACCCGATAATGCAGTCAGTTATTCGTTACTTACAGATGAACAGCAGGCTTTTAATGTATTTGTTTATTTCCTTAACACAGGCAGGCTCCCCTGGTATGCAGTTACCGTAACAGAATGGCTGCAGCAGGAAGACGTTTGGTTAAGTAAATTATCAGGGCTGTTAATCAATAATACAGCTTACCAGGCAAAGCTTAACAAACTATTCAAAAGTTCGCAGCTTGCAATCAGCAGGTTATTTAGCCAGTTCGGTATAACATTTATTAAAAAGCTGGCAATTGTTCTACTTCGGGTTGAGGCTGATGAGCTTCAAAAAAGGATCGATATTGTTGTTGCCAAAATCCGGATTTTGCTAAGGGATGAACCAGCAAATAGTGTAAATAGTAATATTAAGGATGTTTTATTGACGAAACTTAATGGCGATACCTGGCGCATTATTGAAAAGCTTTTGCTGATGATTTACCTGCGCACAGGCCATGATGAATTGCCTGAGAGTGGTGATACACTGAAAAAACTCATTGCTTTAATAGTTGCTGAGTTAAACTCTTCTGTTTCAATATCAACGGTAAACCTTATTCAAATTGCTGATAAGGCCATCCAACCAACAGAAAGTAAACCAGAACTACAAAAAGACAAACCAATTGCAACACCTGATAATACCCCGGAACCAAGTCAGGAAAAGGCGGAGGAAATTGCCGGGACTTTTGTAAATCAGGCCGGTTTGGTGATCCTGCACCCGTTTATGGAGTATTTCTTTAAAGATTTCGGCTTGCTGCAGGATAACGATTTTGTTGATTTGCCTGCAAGGCAAATGGCTGTTCACCTGCTGCATTATTTAGGTACAGGTAATGTAAATGCGTTTGAGTATGACCTTTATTTTGAAAAGTTTTTGTGCCGATGGCCTGTTGATGAACCAATAGAACGCGAGGTTGAGATCCCGCAGCGCATGCTTGACGAAGGCGATAATATGCTCCGCACGGTAATAAAATATTGGAAAGCATTAAAGAACACATCGCCCGGCGGCTTACGCGAGGCATTTTTAATGCGCAACGGAAAACTGATCGAGGCCGAACAACCTGCTCGCCTTATTGTGGAGCGGATGGATTTGGATATCCTGCTCTCGTCATTGCCATGGGGCATTGGTGTAATAAAATTACCCTGGATGGATGAACCTTTTTATGTGGAATGGCAATGAAGACACCTCAAAAGGCAGCACCGGCAAATACCAAACAGAACCAGCCCGCTAACCGGCAGGCGGCAGGGAAAGATCCTTTTTTCTCAGCCGCTCATGATATTGACAGCGTACAGGAATCACCTTTTTTTGAAGGGAACAAGGTTCAGCGCAAAATGACAGTGAATGAACCCGGTGATCATTTTGAACGTCAGGCCGATCAGGTAGCTGATAAAGTTGTACAACACATCAATCAGCCTAAATCTGCGCCGGTTGCAGTTCCAACTACAACACCATCCCCAACGGCTGCTGTGCAAAAAAAGGAAGATAAAAAAGAAGATAAACAGGAAAAGGAACAAACCGGAGCCGATAAAGAACTTCAGCGCCGCCCCGTTTTTGAAAGCGATGGCGATCCCAACGAAGGCAATACGCTGAAACGCAACAGCCAGTCGGCCGCGCCTGATGTATCGCCGCAAACACAACAAAAGATTGAAGGCAGCAAAGGCGGCGGAGAGCCATTGCCCGCCAACACCCGCGAGGATATGGAAGGCGCCATGGGTGCCGATCTGAGCAGTGTACGCATCCATAATAACAGTGAGGCAGCAGGTTTAAGTAACGATTTACAGGCACAGGCTTTTACCCATGGTAATGATATTTATTTTGGAGCCGGTAAGTATGATCCGCAGAGCCCATCGGGGCAGCACCTGCTGGCGCATGAGGTGGCCCATACTGTACAGCAGGGGAGCGGGGTGAAAAAGAAAGGGATTATTCAGCGGGTTGAAAATGGTGTTGTTTCGGGAAACGCAGGAAGTGTAGCCACTGCAGACAAGCCAATTGATACTACTGCTTCAAAGGAAGCATTATTTGTACCTGAAATTAGCGTGCCGAGCTTAAAGTTAAGCTTAATGCCAGGCTCTACAACCAATTATGCTTTTAAAAAGACAGAGCGCTCAGGAACCCATATTAGTAAGTGGACCAAAGCAGCTGATTTTAATGATGCATTTACCACAAAAAAAACCAGCGAAATCGCGAAAGAGGCTAACAGCCCCAATTTTTTCATGACCCTTGTTTCAGAAAAAAATCAAGAAACTCCGAAACATCTTTTAACAGGTTCGGCTGAGCAGATCAAAACAGTTCTTGCGAGACCGTTCTGGAACCCCAAGGGTGAGTCGATTACAGATGGTTATGATGTTGATCATAAAGTCGAATTGCAATTGGGGGGACTGGACGATGTTAAAAACTTATGGATGCTTGAGGCTAAAGTCAACAGATCGTCGGGATCAAAACTGAATGCCAATATCAAGAAGAGTGTTGAGGCCGCACTTACAGCGATTACAACAATGCCTGATGGGCAAGTGAAACCGGGTGCAGGTGATGTAATGGGTACGTATACTATTACGGCAGGTAAGCTCGTGGCTGACTCAACTGTTCCAAATGGCCATGGCTGGGAATTGGACGAGATTAAAAAAGGTGATCATTTGAAAAATCTTGTGTTTTTATCAGAAACCGATAAAGCAAGGAAAAAACTAATAGCTAATACAAGCCTTTCTTTGATCACCAGTGAAAGATTCGGAGCTAATAAAAGCATAGAGTGGAAGCCTAAAACTAACGAAACTACTGAAAAGGATGTGGATTCACCTATTGGCAGCATCAAAAAGAGTGGCGCTAATCTTAAAATCAAAAAAGTTTCATATGATGATAAAGACGATGCTACAATACGCAGCGCAGGCTCAAAAGGATGGGCTATAATTGAGGCATTTCAGGATAACCCGTTTATAGCTGTAGCCGCAACAAAATTGCCCATTGAACCGGTGCCTGGTATATACGGAGGGAGGTTAAGTAGCGCTGGCGTTAAACAGGCCTTCTCAGGGCTAACAGTGAAGCAATTAAGCCCGGTTGTAATACAGGAGCTGGAGATTGGTGATACGGGTTTAGTAGGATTTGGGAAGATCAATACTGATGTGCCATTTTTAAAAGGTTCGGCTATTGACCTCATATTTGATCAGGACGGCATCAAAATAAGCAAAGTGTTCAATAGTGGCGAGCTCAAAGTGCCGTCGCCATTTAAGGTTACCAATGCCTCGCTCGAGGTTTATGCTGCTACATCCGGGATAGGTGTAAAGGGCGCGGCCGATTTTGAAATTAAAAAATTAGGTAAAGGCCAGGTAGGGGCTAAGGCTAATTCGGCAGGCGAATTTGCCCTTGATGGCACTTTTGATTTTGACTCAAAAACCTTTAATCCTGCACAAATTAAAGCCTCTTATGCCAATGGCGAGTTCAGCGCTTCCGGCGAAATTGGAATTCCGGAAGGTAAAATAAAGGGACTTAAATCGGCACATATTAAAATTGATTATGCAAAGGGCGTGTTTAACGCCAGCGGCACCGCCGAACCGGATATTAAAGGCGTGAAAAGCGCTGAGATCCATGTTACCTACGGCAACGAAACATTAGTCATCGGGGGCAGCTTTGTTCTTGACGAAAATATGCCGGGCATCCAAAGCGGCAGCGGTAATGTGGAAGTTACCCGTGGCCCGGATGATATTTACCATGTAAAAGCCAACGGTAAGGCAATCCCAAAAATACCGAAGATCAATACCGAGCTCTCAATTTCTTATGATGATGGCGCGCTGACCATCGAGGGCAAGGCATCCTACGCTGCCGATAGGGTATCGGGTGATGTTACTGTAGGCGCAACCAACCGCGCTATTGCTGCCGATGGTACACCATCAGGTCCGGCTGGTGATAAGTTTACCGCCTATGGATCGGGTAAGTTAACACTTAAGGTTACCGATTGGCTGCAGGCTTCGGCAAGTGTTAGGGTAACCCCGGCCGGCGAAATTGAAGTTGTTGGCCGTTTGGACCTTCCTTCGGCGGTTGACGTTTTTCCTAAAAAGAGCATCAATAAAGAGCTTTTCAAAGTACCAACCATCCAGATCCCAATATTTGCTATCCCGCTTGGCCCTAAGAGTATTGGCATTGTTGCCACTATTGACGGTGGTCTTGATTTTGACGCAGCAGTAGGGCCGGGCCAGTTAAAGGACGTTTTTGGACAAATAGAATTTAATCCTTCACACCCCGAAAATACACGCATCAGCGGCGGGGCAAAATTTGTGATCCCTGCACATGCGGGCTTAAAATTAAAAGCGGCACTTGGTATTGGTTTGAGCATTGGGCCGGCCAGTGTAACCGGCGGCATTCAGATAGTTGGTGGTTTGGGCCTGGAGGGAGAAGCAAGCGCCGCCGCCGATCTGGCATGGTCGCCAACAACAGGGTTTGAGTTTAACGCCCTTGGCGAAATAGAGGTACACCCTAAGTTTACGTTTGATGTAAACGCGTTCATTAAAGCCGAACTCGATCTTTTGGTTACCGATATCTCAAAAGAGTGGACTAAAAACCTGGCATCATTTAGTTATGGCCCGGATCTGCAGGTTAAGGTTTCCCTGCCGATCCATTATAAAGACGGTGAACCATTTGATGTGAAAACCGATGATATTAAAGTTACTTATCCCGAAATCAGTATCACTGATATAGCAGGCGGGATAGCTGATAAAGTTAAAGAAGAAATATTATGAGCAACCAAAGTCAACTAACCGAACTGATAAATCTTGGCGCCATGCAACAGTTGAGCGGCAACTTTGATGCTGCCGAGGCCTATTATGCAAAAGCCGCCGATTTAAATGAGCCGAACGTCACCCTGCTCAATAACCGGGGAATGTTGTTTTATCAGCAAAATAAATTTGTTGAGGCAAGGCCGCTTTTTGAACGCGCTTTGGAGATTGATGATCAAAATACTTCGGCATGGCTTAACCTTGCCAATACAGAGGTTTTACTGGGGCAATATGATAAGGCTTTACACGCTTTCAGGCAAACTATCGGGCTTCAGCCCAATCAGTTTGAGGCCTGGGAAGGGTTGGCTAAATTATACATGTTATCGGCTGATATGGAAAGCGCCGAAACATGCTGGATGAAAGCGGTTGAGCTTAACCCCACAAGTTTAAACTTACTGATGGGACTGGCACAGGTTTACCTTTCAACAGGCCGTTATGATGAAGCCTTTGAAATGGCCGATTATGTTTTATCAGAGAACGCGCAAAATGGCAGGGCATTGCAAACAGCAGGGTTGTGCCAGCTTATGATAAAAAACTATTCAATGGCCACCGGTTACCTTATCAGGTATTTAATGCTGTTTCCGGGCGATATAGCGGTGCGCAACCACCTGGCCGTGGCTTACCTGCAAAGTGGTCAGTTAAATGAAGGGGCTGCCGAGTATGAACGGATCCTGGAATATGATCCTGAAAACGAGGAGATAAGATTAAATACCGGTGTGCTTTGCCTCGGGCTTAACCGCTTTGATGATGCACTGGCTCACCTGGAACTCTTACTTGAACAATATCCCGGAAACAAGAAAGGAAAACTATACCACGGCATAGCCCTGGCTAATTTAAATAAGAGGGATAAAGCCAGGAAAGTTTTTGAAGACCTGCTTAATGACCCCGGCGAATGGGCTGCCCATGCCAAAAAACAATTGGATTTGTTAAACAATTTAAACTAAACCACCTATGAAATACGTCCATAATACACGCCAGCCACTTAGTCAGCCAAATGCTGATAAGGCAGAGAAGCCTTTTTTTAATGGCAGTCGCGAAAAAAGCAAGCAGGACGGTGATGCTTTTTTTCAGGCCCGGAAAATTGATGGCAACCAGGACACCGCTCTTGAGCAGGAGGCCGATGCGGTAGCCCACAAAGTAACCACGGCGCAGCAGGCGCCTGTTAATTCGTCGCAACGCATGGGACAGATGAGCGTTCAGAAAAAGGGCGCTGACGAGGAAAAGGATGCTAAAGCCGGCCAAAAGAAAGAAAAAAAGGACGATAAGGAGGAAGGCAAGCCGCAGAAAAAAGACGAGAAAAAAGAGGAAGAAAAGCCAACTCAAAAGAAAGAGGAGGAGAAAAAAGATAAAGAGCCACAGAAAAAAGAGGAAGAGAAAAAGGATAAGGAGCCGCAGAAAAAGGAAGAGGATAAAAAGGATAAAGAAGGGGTTCAGAAAAAGGAAGAAGAGAAGAAAGACAAGGAGCCGCAGAAAAAAGGCGAAGAAGATAAAAAGGACGAAGGCAAACCTCAGAAAAAAGAAAAGGGCGAGGAAAAGGATGATAAGGCCGCGCAAAAGAAAGAAGAGAAAGCAGGGGGTGTAGAAAAAACGGAAGGTAAACCCGAAGCCCCCGAAGCTAAATTTGACAGGTTGCTGAACGAAAGCAA
The DNA here is from genome assembly GCF_042434235.1 of Mucilaginibacter angelicae. NCBI lineage: Bacteria > Pseudomonadati > Bacteroidota > Sphingobacteriia > Sphingobacteriales > Sphingobacteriaceae > Mucilaginibacter > Mucilaginibacter angelicae. Next base: position 222,761 of record NZ_JBHLTS010000018.1, read on the forward strand.
AGGCGGAGGCAGCCCACTACCGGCTAAAGTACGCACACAATTGGAACACCAGATGAACGCCAACTTTGAGCAGGTAAAGATCCACACCGGGCAGCAGGCGGTTGAGCTTTGTAACCTTTCAAAGGCGCAGGCCTTTACGCATGGTAATGATATATATTTTAACGCAGCTAAGTTTGACCCGGAAAGTACCGCAGGTATGAACCTGCTGGCGCACGAGTTAACCCATGTTGTACAGCAAAACGGTCCGCGTAAATAAAATGAATACTAATATTAAACAGTTAAAAGTACTAATGCAATATACAGCCGGGTGTATTGAGGCCCGGCTGCAGAGTGTATTGGGTAGTGAAAATACTTATTTACCGCCGCTGCTGCCACAATTGGAGCGGAACGGCAGCATCCTGGAAAAGTTAATTGAAGATCATAACCTGAGCAGCAATGAAGTTATCATACTAATGATGGCCCTGGCCCCGCATTTACAGGTTGAGTTTTTTGATGAAATTATCCAGCCTTATGTACGCGAATCGGGCGACTTTCAGCAGATTGGAGGGGTTCGGAGCCGTAACGGGCGTAGCTTTTTACCAACCGGCCAAACGGCTGTGTTTGTTTTGGCTGGTAATGATCTGGAAAAGCGGCTGGAGATAGCGCAGCTGTTTCATCACCATAGTGCTTTTGCAAAACAGCATATTTTATACCTGGAGGATGTGCCCGAGGGTGAGCCTTCCTTATGCGGCCGCCTGATCCTGCAGCCTGAATACATTGAACTTTTGATTGCCGGAACCGAATCTATCCCAAGGTTAAGCATGAACTTTCCGGCCCAGCACCTGGAAACCACCTATAACTGGGACGACCTGGTACTGAACGATACTACCCGCAGGCAAATTGCCGAACTGGAAAGCTGGGTGAACTATCAACAGGTACTCATGGGCGACTGGGGGATGGAACGCAAGTTAAAACCGGGCTACCGGGCCTTGTTCCACGGCCCGCCGGGAACAGGGAAAACGCTTACAGCATCGTTACTTGGCAAATATACCGGCAAGCCCGTTTTCAGGATCGATCTGTCGATGATCGTATCCAAATTCATCGGTGAAACGGAAAAAAATCTCTCCAAGCTATTTGAAAAGGCCGATAATAAAAACTGGATCCTGTTTTTTGACGAAGCCGATGCACTTTTTGGTAAACGGACCAACGTTAAGGATGCACATGATAAATACGCCAACCAGGAAGCATCATACCTGCTGCAGCGTGTGGAGCAGCACAACGGCCTGGTGATACTGGCTACCAATTTTAAAAATAACATTGATGAGGCTTTCATGCGCAGGTTTCAGTCTGTTATTAATTTCCCGCTGCCTAATGCGGACGAACGGTATACCATCTGGCAAAAATCTTTCCCGCCCAAAGCTAACCTTAACGGGCATATTAACCTTGAGCAAATCTCGCGTAAATATGAACTCAGCGGCTCCGGCATTTTAAACGTGGTGCAATTTGCCTGTCTGCAAATGCTGGCCCGGAAGGAAAGCCGCATCACATCCGAGCTGATACTGGAAGGGATAGAGAGAGAATATACTAAGGAGAACCGGGTGTGGTAGGGGCCAATGTCATTATTTAAGGGAAATCCCCTTCTGGACTACCGTGTACCCACAAGTTTTTAATAGAAGAAAATGTCATTTCGATAGAGCAGGGGGGATTTGAGCATAGGGGCGAAAGAGAAATCTTATACGCCATGCGGAGCAGTCATACATAGTTTAGATCTGCATGTATAAGATTTTTCGCTATCGCTCAAGAGATAGTTTCTCCTCACCGCGCCCGCACATCCCCAAATTGGTTCGTTCGAAATGACAGCTTCTTTTTATTCGTGATAGCCTTTAAAAGATATGGGTACAAGTAGCCCCCGGTGGAGAGGTTTGTAGCAACATAGAATTCCAAAATAACCGTGCAATATTATCCTATCAGCAATACATAATCTGTACAACCGAATCCATGGTCTGTACATTGATTGATCCTGCCATGTTTATCATTTTTATGTTGGCCTGGATACAATTTATACTTCGGCAATAAAGAAAATTTAGCTTCCTGCTTATTGATGCGGTTTGCATAAAATTGAATAAATTTAGCAAATCATCACCTATCACAATTCCGTGGCATTCACAGGAGATGATTTTGTTATGGTGTTGTCTGTAATTATCTCTAAGGCAATAAAATACTATGTGTATGCTTAAATATATATTGATATGTTTTATTGTTTTGATCTTCGTCTCAAATGTGTCGGGGCAAAAGAAGATGGACATTGCTACCATTAAGCTAAACCTCGATAACAAAAAAAACAAAACCGACACCAATACCATTAAGCTGCAAATACAATTAGGAAGCTACTATCTCAATAAACCAGGCGAGCATAAGGAAGTACTGGATAGCGGCATTACTGCTTTTAATAAGGCCATACAAATGAGTGTTGCTATCCATTCGGCAAAATGGCTTAATGAAGCCATGATGCTTAAAGGCACATCGTACCTCAAACAAGATAACCTGAAACAGGGCAAAGCTATTTTTATGGAGGTAGTTAACTACTACCGTAAAATGGATGACAAATATAACGAAGGTAAAACCTGGGCCCGGTTGGGTGATAATATTTCTATTGATAATACGCCCTCCATTCCAGAAAAAATAAATAGCTATGAGCAGGCCCGGGCTTTATTTCAGCAAACAAGCCATAAATTGGATGAAGCCGATATGAACAAAAACATAGCTGATATTCATCTAAATCAAAAGAAGCTTGATCTTGCCGAAACTGAATTGCTCCGGGTGCTGGCACAATACAAGGCAATAGGCTATAAAAAACTGCACTATACCTATCACTCCCTTGCTGAGGTAAGTAAGCAAAAGGTCGATCTGCATAATGAGCTTTTATATCGCCATGAGGTAATAAAAAGCATGAACGCTACAGCCGATACAGCTTTGGCCGATTTTTACTACGCCAAACTTGCGTTGGTTTATGCCGATTTGAATAAGTATGACCAAAGTCTTGTTTACATTCTTAAGTCGGCCGAGATCCTGAAAAAAAGAAAGCAATACGAAGATTTTTACGGGTACCTGAGCCTCATTATTTATGATTTCATTACAGCTAAAAGGCCCAAAGAAGCTTTGGTATACCTGAAACAGGCTGTAATTGACGTGCCGCCCAAAATCCTGGCACAAAAGGTTGATATGTACGAGGCCTTTGGCAACATCTACGTTGCCCTGAAGGATTATCCTAAAGCCGAGCAGTACTATCTGAAAATGATGGAGGTATATAAGATTACTAATTTTAGTAAAGACTTTTATACCACCAACGAGCAAATGGTTGCCGATTTTGTGCATTACAACGAAACCATGGCCGGCTTTTACCTGCTTACGCAGCAGTTTAGAAAGGCAGGGATCTATACTAAGCAGATCTTGTCATTGCCATCAAATGCTATCAGGCCTATCACCCTTACCAAAATTCATCGTATGCAGTTCCGGGTCGATTCGGCATCAGGTAATTATGTAGCTGCAATAAAACATTTCGAGATCCACAAGCGGCTTGACGATTCGTTGTTTAACGCCATTAAAAACAAACAGATAGAAGAGCTTGATATCAGTTACAAAACCAAGGAGAACAAACAGTCGATAAGGTTTTTACAGGAGCAAAGCAAGAGTCAAAAAAACGAGCTTCAAAAGGCAAATATGCAGCGTAACATTACGTTTGGAGGTGCGGCTATGCTCATTATTATAGCTGGTTTGGCATTTAATGGTTACCGGCACAAGCAAAGGAGCAATCAGCAATTACAGTCAAAACAAACGGAAATCAACAATCAAAATTTATCGTTACAAAAACTGCTTAACGAAAAGGATAGCCTGATTGACGAAAAAGACTGGCTGTTAAAAGAGGTGCACCACCGGGTAAAAAATAACCTGCAAATTGTAATGAGCCTGCTTAATACCCAATCGGCCTTTTTAAAGAATAACGCCGCGCTTGCCGCTATTCGTGAAAGCCAGAACCGGGTGCAGGCCATTGCGCTCATTCACCAAAAACTGTACAGTAATTCGGATGTGGCTTATATCGATATGTCGGTTTATATTAATGAACTGATCAGCTACCTGGTTGATTGCTATAACCCGGGCGATAGGGGGATCCGTTTTGAGCAAATGGTACAGCCTGTAAAGCTTGATGTTGCCCAGGCAGTGCCTGTAGGCCTGATATTGAACGAAGCCATTACAAACGCAATTAAATATGCCTTCCCCACACAGCGGGGTGAAATAAAAATAGCTTTGCAGCTTTCCGAAGAAACGATTATATTGACTATAGCAGATAACGGAATAGGTTTGCCTGTTGATTTTGATATCCAAAAGGCAAGTTCATTAGGGATGGAAATGATGAAAGCCCTGAGTAAACAACTGGGGGGCTATTTTAAAATGGAAAATTGCGGTGGCGCTGTAATCGCGGTCGAATTTAGGGCCGAGAAGCGGTTAAGCAGTATTGAACGAAAAACTTTTGTAGTTAATTAATAGTTATGAGCAAGAAAATATTAATAGTTGAGGATGAGTCGCTGGTGGCGTACGACTTGAAATTAATATTAACCCGTGCCGGTTATAAAGTTTGCGGTATTGCCGATTCGGTACCCGAAGCACTGGAGATCATTGAGGAGCAAAAGCCTGAAATGGTATTGCTTGATATATTTTTAAAGGGGAACCTGAATGGTATTGACCTGGCAAAGATCCTTACTTCAAAAAATATAGCATTTGTATATTTGTCGGCCAATTTTCAGGAAAGTATCCTGGAGCGGGCTAAGGCTACACAGCCTTACGGTTTTTTGGTAAAGCCATTTCGCGAAAAAGAGTTACTCATAACCCTTGATGTTGCATTTTACCGGCATCAAAACAGTATTGAATCAAAACTTCGCCAGGAGCAGGCATTAGACCAGGTATTTAAAAATATTGTTGCCGAACCGATAAACTGGAAACAAAAGCTGCTGAAAATAGCAATGAGTATCCAGCCGCATGTACCCTTTGATTATTTAACCATTACCTTGAAAAACGGTGTGGGTTTCCCTGATAGTGCCCTTTCATTTTTGCGTACGGGGTTTGATGAATACCAGGTGATAGGTACAGATGAATTTGTAAACATCACAAAAATTAATAAACCCCAACTAACGCAGATGCAGGAGGACAGCCCGCGGGTTACCAAGGCTGATTTTTATAATGCCGCCAATTTTGCAAAGATCTGGCCGCAGTTTGCTGTTAAAAAGCTCATTGCCCAGGTTTTTAATATGCAATCGTTTTTGGGGCTGCCTTTGTTAAGTTCAAGCGGCGATATTATCAATTTTTCGTTTTATAGCCGTAAAACCGATTGTTATACCAATGATCATTTGATTTTGCTTGATCGCCTGCACCGGTCATTATTAATGGCGATTGAGGAAATCATTCCGTTTGATTCGCTCGAACCATCAATAACGAAGGTTGATAAATTGGCCGGAAATGAATTAAGCGAAAAGAACAAAGCAGCAGGTTTTAAAGGTATTATTGGCAAAAGTCACCAGATGCTTACCGTGCTTGACCATATTGGTATAGTAGCCCCGCTTGATACATCCGTACTGGTTTTGGGCGAAAGCGGGACGGGTAAGGAGCGGATAGCCAAAAGTATCCATTACCTGTCGCCCCGCAAAAACAAGCCTTTGGTTGTAGTGAATTGTGCCTCTATGCCGGCTACATTAATCGAGTCGGAATTGTTTGGGCATGAAAAGGGGGCCTTTACCGGTGCTGTTGAAAAGCGTACCGGCAAGTTTGAACTGGCGGATGGCGGTACCATTTTTTTGGATGAGATAGGCGAAATGCCGGCCGAACTGCAGGTTAAATTGTTACGTGTTTTACAGGAGCAGGAAATTGAACGCATTGGCGGCAAAGGCCCGGTTAAGATCAATGTGCGCATAGTGGCTGCTACCAACCGGAACCTCGAAAAAGAAGTTGAAGAAGGCCGCTTCCGGCTCGATTTGTATTACAGATTGTTTGTGTTCCCGATTACAATTCCCCCCTTAAGGGAACGTAAAGATGATATCCCTGTGCTGGCCAATCATTTTTTGGAACGATATGCGCAAAAAAGTGCTAAAGCAATAACGGGCATATCACCAAATGTGATGACCCAGTTGCTTGAATACCACTGGCCGGGTAATGTGCGTGAGCTTGAGCATTTTATTGAACGCAGTGTTCTTTTAACTGATGGCCCGGTAATAAAAGATGCATACCTGCCCAAGCTGCAGGGAAAAAAAGAAAGCCCTGCCTATGCTGAAACAGCTACCGACCGATTGAAAACCATTGATGAGCATGCCCGCGACCATATTTTAGAGGTATTGAAACGCTGTAATGGCAAAATAAGCGGTAAGGATGGGGCCGCATCCAAATTAGGTTTGCCACCCTCAACCCTGCACTCAAAAATGCAAAAGCTGGGTATTAAAAAGTGGGAATAGGCATTTGCTGTTAAAACAGTGTTTATGCTCAGAAGCCGTTTAAATTTGACTGGGATTATTTATGTAAAATATAAAATCATTGCCGTTGACTTTAGTCAACGGAGTAATGAATGAAAAACAAAGGGCTTTAGCCAAAATATCGCTTGAATATTGGGCTAAAGCCCACAAATGCTACCTCCTCTTACCGTCGACTAAAGTCGACGGCAATGAATAAGATTCGTTTTTAAACAGCTTCTCAATACTTTATCATTTTGATAATTTTTATCTCCCAAAATGATAGAATAGCTACCTGGTTAGCCATTGGGAATGTTTGCTTTTAACGCTATAAAGGCTGTATGATAACCTTTATTAGCTTTTGGCATAGGTTTGGTTTACTACCGGCTTTTACTATAAAGTTAAAAGCCATGGCATCGTTTTATATCATACTTGAAATTACCGCTTTATTAGCAGTTATTATTCTTTCAATCACCGGCCCGAAAAAGAAAAAAGCATCGCCCAAAACTGAAATGAGCGGGTTTGCTGTTAATGCTGATGGTTACCTGGAGCACTTTAAAAACAGCCCGGAATATCATCAGCCGGTTGAATAATTATCAAAATAACTTGTTTTGAAAATAAAAGCCTTTCATTTTGATAGGCTTTTTTTATGCTCCGCCCCCTCGCCAAAAATTAAAATCTTCATTTACACGGCCTAAACCTATAAATGGTAAAAGTGTGCCATAACGGGCATTCTTTTGGCAATGGCTTGTGTACAGTTATTCAACAGATCCGTGCTGGTAACTGAAATAAACATATAAAATGGAAGATGAACGAATTATTGTAAGGCCGGCTATTCCGGCCGATGTGGTGTTCGCCGATGAAATTATCAGGGAAATGGAAAGTTCGGCCATAGCAAGGGGCTCGGGTATTTCCAAAAGATCGGCAGCCTCAGTAATAGAAAAGATCGACACAGGCAAAGCCATAGTTGCCGTAACGGAAAATGGCGAATGGGTAGGTTTCTCCTATATCGAAACCTGGGATAACGGGCAGTTTGTATCCAACAGCGGCCTTATTGTATCGCCGCAGCACCGTAACCAGGGTGTGGCATCGCAAATCAAGACACTCATTTTTAACCTGTCGCGCAGTAAGTACCCATCGGCTAAAATATTCAGCATTACATCAGGTTCGGCCATTATGAAAATGAATACCCGTCTTGGTTTTGAGCCCGTAACCTATGCCGAAGTAGCACGCGAGCCCCGTTTTTGGGATGCCTGCAAAAGCTGTATTAACTATGATGTGCTTCAAAGTAAAAACCGTTGTAATTGCCTGTGTACGGCCATGTTGTATGATCCTCAACTAAATTAACCAATCATGATGAAAACATTGAACGAGCAGCCTGTTGTTTCCTCAATCGGGCACACGCTACCTTTAAACCCGCATTTCTTCAGCGAATCTGTTGTGCTGCTGCAGCATATGATCAAAACGTCGTCGTTTAGCGGCGAGGAAGGGGCGGTTGCCGATACCATACATCAGCATTTGCTTGGTTATTCGGTAAAAGTAAAACGCATGGGGAACAATATCTGGTGCTATAATAAATACTACGATGAAACTAAACCGACAATACTGCTTAACTCTCATATGGATACGGTTGTGCCAAACGAAGGCTATACAAAAGACCCGTTTTGCCCGGAAATAACCGAGGGGAAGCTTTACGGTTTGGGGAGCAATGACGCTGGAGGTTGCGTAGTATCGCTCATAGCTGCTTTCCTGCATTTTTACAGCTACCAGGGGTTGGGTTTTAATTTGTGCCTCGCTATTACGGCCGAAGAAGAAAACTCGGGCGAAAACGGTATCAAATCAATTCTGCCGCTGTTGGGCAATTGTGAACTGGCCATAGTTGGCGAGCCCACCTTGCTGCAAATGGCCATTGCCGAAAAAGGCAACCTGGTTATTGATTGCATAAGTAACGGGCGCCCCGGTCATGCCGCACGCGAAGAGGGCGATAATGCTATTCACAAATGTTTAAGGGATTTGGAATGGTTTAGTCTTTACCAGTTTCCGCAGCAATTGAAAGGCCTGTCGCCGGTTAAAATGACGGTTACCACCATCAAAGCGGGCTCACAGCACAATATTGTACCAGGCAGGTGTGAGTTTACGGTTGATATCAGGCATGACGATACCTTTTCGCAAAAAGAGATAGTTGATATCATCAGGCGGAATGTATCATGCCAGGTAAACCCGCGCCCCGGTTCACTGGGTGCATCGTCTATATCGGCTGAGCATGCTATAGTTAAAACGGGGATAGCTGTCGGCTGCAAAACTTATGTTTCACCTACCACATCTGATCAGGCCTGGTTATCCATCCCTTCGGTGAAGATCGGCCCCGGCGATTCGGCCCGCTCACATTCGGCTGATGAATTTATTTACCTCGAAGAGATCAAGAAGGGGATCAGCTTATATGTAAGGCTGCTGGAAACGCTGCCGCTGATGCTCATCAATAATCCAAACAAATACAAAAATGAAATCAAGCATATTAATAATTGATGACGAGGTTAAGCTCAGCGAGCTGATGGCGCGGATCCTGGTTTTGGAAGGTTATCATGTGATCCAGGCCCCGAATGCCAAAGCAGGTTTACGCCTTATTGAGCGCGAGGATGTAAGGGTAGTGTTAAGCGATGTAAAGCTGCCCGATGCTAATGGGGTTGAGCTGGTGCAGCGCATCAAACAAATAAAGCCTTATATCGAGATCATTAACCTAACGGCCTTCGGCACCATCAGCGATGGGGTGCTGGCCATCAAGAATGGCGCTTTCGATTATTTAACCAAGGGCGATGATAACGATAAAATTATTCCCCTTGTGAGCAAAGCGCTTGATAAAGCCAATCTGCAATATCACATCAACGAACTGCAAAACCAGGTTGAAACCCAGCACGGCTTCCCGATAGTGCTCGGGCAATCTCCCGCCATACTGGAAGCGGTTGAGCTGGCCAAGAAAGTAGCCCGCACCGATGCCACCGTTTTGCTTTTGGGTGAAACAGGCACAGGCAAGGAGGTATTTGCCGAAGCCATTCACTACGAAAGCCTGCGTAAAGACAAGCCCTTTGTTGCCGTTAACTGCAGCGCCTTTAGCAAGGAACTGCTGGAGAGCGAATTGTTTGGTTATAAGGCAGGGGCTTTTACCGGGGCTGTTAAGGATAAGAAAGGACTGTTTGAAGAAGCCAATGGCGGCACTATTTTTTTAGATGAGCTTGGCGAAATGAGCCATGACCTGCAGGCCAAACTGTTGCGGGTACTTGAAAACGGCACTTTCATTAAAATAGGTGAAACACGCACCATCAAAGTGAACGTGCGCCTCATTGCAGCTACCAACCGCGATCTGCAAAAAGAATCGGAAGAAGGGCATTTCAGGCTCGATCTGTTTTACAGGCTGTCGGGGTTTTCTATCGTGTTACCGCCCCTGCGGGATAGGATAGGAGATATTGAGGTGCTGGCTAAGCATTTTATTAAGCTGTACTCGGCCAAGGTGAAGAAAAAGCAGCCTGACGTGGATGAGAACTTCTTTAAGCTGCTTAACCAGCACAAATGGAACGGGAATATCCGCGAACTTAAAAATGTGATTGAGCGGGTTATTATCCTGATGGATGAACCACTGCTTACCCCTAAGCTGCTACCCAATGAATTTCATAACGGCGGGTACTATGACCTGGTAGCGCTTGACCTTGACAGCGTGGAGCGCCACCATATCCGCAGGATCCTGAAGTATGTTAAGGGTAACAAATCTGAAGCTGCACGGGTGCTTGGAATTGGTTTAGCCACCCTGTATCGCAAAATTGAAGAGTACCATATTATCATGAACTGATTAAAAAGAGGGTGTCATGCTGAGCTTGTCGAAGCATGGTGGGTTGGGCCTGCGCGCGACCCTTCGACAAGCTCAGGGTGACAAGCCCCACCACTTTGATCATAGATCTTATCTGCTACCCATGACATAATTAAAAAAAAACTGTCACCCTGAGGCACGAAGGATCTTCTTCAACAAACATGGCCGCTATACAAAGCGAAGAAGATGCTTCGTACGTCAGCATGACAAAGGGGTAAATGTCATTTTTCTCTTCAAAGACCTCGGATTTTACACACACTAAGCATGACGATGTGGTTAAGTCATTCCTATTCAGCGACTATGAATTCTTATCTGCTCAGCATGAGAAAACCACCATCTCAAAATGAAAAGGATCATTCAGAAATAGGTCATCGGAAAACAAAGTAAAAACTAATAAACTGCTGATAATCAAATCATCCAAAAATATTGCAGCCGCTTTGGTATAGCAATTGGCAGGCGTGCCATAATTAACGCAGGCCGGGACAATTAAACTAAACACTGCAAACCATCCCGGCCGCGAACAAATAATCTCATATTCAAAATGAAAAAACTTCTCTTATTTATTGCTTTAGGTCTTACACTACTTTTAGCCTATGCCCAGGCAAACGCTGCTTCTTTACAAGACAGTACCATTGTTAAAGACACCGTAAAAACCAAACCCGAGCCATTTGCTTTTGGCGATTTTACCTGGCTTAACGGCAACGACCGCCGTCATAAAGCCCTGCTTGATACTAAATATTTCACCGGTCGTTTCCTGCTTGATTTTAATTATACTGCATCAAACAATAACCCGATAGACCATACCGTAGTTGGTTCAACCGCCCTGGCGCGTGATCATGAGTTTGAAATCTCTACAGTAGCTTTCGGCGGCGATTTTCATTATGATAATGTGCGTGCCAGCTTGCTTACACAGTTTGGTACCCGTTCAACCGTAGTGCCCCGTAACGACTTCAGCGTAACCCGCGGCCAGTTTGATCTTTCAACTGCTTACCGCTACCTGAGCGAGGCCAATGCCGGTTATCACTTCAACGTACTGAATGGTATTAACGTTGATGCAGGTATCTTTATGTCGTACGTAGGTTTGTTCTCGTACTACAATGCTGAGAACTGGGCTTACCAGCCATCGTTCACCAGCGATAATACACCATGGTTTTTTAACGGTATACGTGTACAGATCTTTGTGTCAGATAAACTGAAGATTGAGCCGTGGCTCATCAACGGCTGGCAATCATATGGCATGTTTAACAGCAGGCCGGGTATTGGCGGTCAGATCCTTTGGCGTCCTAAAGAGTGGCTGCAGGTATTAACCAACAACTATTATGGTGCCGATACCCAGGATAAACCGGGCCGTAAGCGTTTCCATACCGATAACAGCGTGGAAGTACGTTATTACAAAAACACAAATAAAAACAGCTTTGTAAACAGCGCGGCCTTCTCTATAACAGGTGACCTTGGCGATGAAAAAGGCGATGGTGTAAATGGCTTCACATCCGATCCGGTTAAAGGCCCTGCCCAATACTTTGCCAGCGCCATGTTTTACCACCGTATGGTAATGGCTAAAGGTCATTTAGGCTGGACTTTTGGCGGTGGTGTAATGAATAACCCCGGCCGTTACCTGGTGCTTTACCCAACCGGCGATGCAAACCCGATCCCTGCAGTAGGTACAGGCGCTATTGGTACGCATCCGTTCTCGGCAAATCCTGGTGATAAATTTAAAGCTTATGACTATTCAACCACTGTCGACCTGATGCCGAATGATTACCTGACTTTCAGGATGGAAGTTGTTCACCGTCATGCTAACGTGCCATATTTTGCCGGTCATGGCGGCGTTACCTCACCAGATGGCTATAATACAACACCTGTGGGCGATTTTACACCTGACCTGGTTAATTCCGAAACAAGATTTATAGCTGCCCTGCTGGTGCGCTTTTAAGCACCGGGGGCACTTATAATATAAACGTACTTTAAAACCGCGATAACTTATTCCTTTTTCATTGTGAGGATAGGTTTAGTAAAGGTTGGAGGCCGGGTTTTGCCGCCCGGCTTTTTTATGCCCTTAATTTCAAGAATAAATAGTAAACAAAATGAAAAATTCAATTAAAATGATCATCATCATGGTGATGATAAGTATACAGGCAAACCGCCTTATGGCACAAAATGAAGATGTTAAGGAAGGGATTTATTTAACGGCCCGGGATTACAAGGCAGGTAAACTGAGCTATGTACCTGAAGCCGGAACAAAACTAAAACTTAACAATTTTTTAGGAGGAAACCACATCAGCCTGATTGCCGGAGGGAAAAAGATCAGGTTATCAAAAAGTGAGATTTTTGGTTACCGCGATGGAGGCAAAGATTACAGGCTTTATCAAAATGAGGCATATGAAGTGCTTGATACAGCCGGGTTTGTACTTTACAGTCATGCACAGTTAATACCACAGGGCAAAGGTTATGTCCGGGTTGAAAATTACTTTTATAGCACAGGTACTGCAATGCCTGTTTTAAATTTAACCATAGCAAATATGTACAGGAGCTTCCCTGAACAAAATGATTTCAGGTACAGCATCCGCAGTTATTTTCATAGCGATGCGGACCTGATGGCTTATGATAGCATTAACAGGGAATATCAGATCAAATACCTGTATTTTGAGCATCAGCACGCAAGGGCTGTTCAACACGCATCTTTATAAATAATTAACTATTGATTCCCCAACTAAACAGCAGTCCTGGCGCGAGGCCGGGATTGCTTATTTATCTAAAGCCTGTTTAATATCTTCAATTAAATAATAGGGATCTTCCAGGCCAACATACATCCGGATCAGCTGGTGATGGCTATTATCGGCTGAGTATTCAGCCTCACTAAACGAAGCTATAGCCGGAACAGCGAGGCTTTCATGCCCTCCCCATGAAACAGCAAGCAGGATATGCTGCAGGCTGTTGCAAAATTTTTCAATCTTACCAAATGTGCTGTCTTTTAACGTAAGGCTAAACAGGCCTCCGCAACCCTGCATTTGCTGGTTAACTAATTCGGCCTGTTTAAACTGCGGACTAAAAGGCCAGATCACATCCTGCACAGCCGGATGGGCTGCAAGCCATTCTGTAACGATCCTGGTGCTTTCAAAACTGCGCTGCAGGCGGAGCGGCAATGTTCTTAATCCCCGTAAAAGCAACCATGCCGAGTGAGGCGACAGCGCCGGGCCTGTGTTCATGAATTCGTGTTCAAAAAGCTTTTTCAGCATCGCCTTGCTGCCTGTAAGCACACCCGCTACCACATCCGAGTGGCCGCCGATATATTTTGTTGCTGATTGCGCCACCAGGTCAACGCCCATAGCAATTGGTTGCTGGTAAAGGGGGCTGCAGTAGCTGTTATCAATCATGGTAATAATACCCCTTGATTTGGCAAACCCGGTCACTCTTCTGATATCCTGCAGCTCGTAGCAAAATGTATTAGGGCTTTCAAGGTAAATTAAGCGGGTTTGCGGAGTAGCTGCTTTTTCAAAATTTTCAAAAATGGTTCCATCAATAAATGTAGTGGTGATGCCAAATTTGGGCAAAAAATCTTTAAACAGTTTAATTGTCCAGCTGTACAGGTTATCTACAGCTATAATATGATCGCCAGATTTTAGCAGTGATAAAATGGGTACGCTTATAGCGCTGATGCCGCTGCTAAACAAAAGGGCGTCTTCGGCACCGTCGAGCGCGGCAAGTTTTTTCCTGAGTATATTGAGTGTGGGGTTTTGCCCCCTTGAGTATAGGTTGCTTTCAAATTCATCATTCATGGCCTCCCTGAGCCCAGCAACATCTTTAAAACAGAAGTTGCTTGATTGCATAATTGGCGGCGAAACGGCATTAAAGTAGTTTTCTCTTTCCTCCCCAAGTTCATTTAAAATAAATGACAAATCCATAATTAAAGTGTCGTAATAGGTTTTTGGCTTCGTTTTGTGATATAATAAATAATAAGGCCTGCAATAAATGCACAGATGCATATTAAAGCGGCCCGCGGATTTTCAATAAAAATGCTGATGGTGACAAACCAGTAGGTGGTAATAAATATGACAGGGATAAGGGGGTACCACTTCATAATGTATATACCGGTATTGTTAAGCTGTTTGGTTTTGCGCCGTAAAATGAAGATTGTAATAGCTGCAGTTGAAAGCCCGACAGTATCAAAAAACATCACATAGCTTAATATGGTTTGAAACGAGTTGGCAACAAACAAGATAACCAGTACCGCGCCAACAAAAAAGCTAAGCCCGAACTCCTGCACCTGGGTTTGGCTGTTAACACGTTTAAAACGGGCAGGTAAAATACCATCTTCGGCCATGGCATAGTAAACCCGGGGATTGGCCATGATATTTACGTTAACAAAAGCCAGCACCGATACAAACATCAGTAGCGATACTATTTTATAGCCTGCCGCCCCAAATAAAACCCCTGCAAGTGTTGCCGCAAGTGTTGTTTTATGCTGAAGCCCGCTGATACCTAAAACCGAATAATAAGCAAAGTTGATAAGCATATATAATGATATCACGGTAGCTATCCCAAAAAAAATAGCTTTGGGGATATTGATTTTCGGGTTTATGATATCTCCTCCAAAATTTATAGTCTGCTGGTAACCGCCATAGGTAAAAAATACAGCTACCAGGCTTATTCCGAACGCGCTTATATTATTATTAGTATGATAAGCGATAACTTCTTTAGTGGTAGATATACTACCTTTGAATACCGCGGCACATAAAATCAGGATCATGCCTATTTTAAAAAGCGTGAGCACATTTTGGGTACGGGCGCTCATTTTAATGCCCAGGTAATTGATAATATATAAAATGAGCACAGAAGTTATGGTCATGATTTTGATACCTGTATCGTTTTGCAGGCTTTGAGGCATAATAACAGGATTAATATATTCTGCGCCAATGAGTGCCACGGCGGCAACCGAAGCAGCGTTGCTTATAACCAGCACCCAATTAATCATAAAAGCAAAAGCCGGGTGAAAGCAATATGAAAAAACCTTGTAAAACCCGCCGGTGGTGGGGTAGCGGGCGCCAATTTCGGCAAAGGTGAGTGCCCCGCATAAGCTTACAGCTCCCCCGAGCAGCCAGGCCCCGAAATATAAAAGAGGCGTACTTGAATTTTTTGCCACTTCTGCCGGTGCTGCGAAAATACCCATACCTATCACAAGGCTCACAACAATCATTGAAAGATCAAAACGGTTAAGTTTTGGCGTTATGCTCATGTAGTTTTAAAATATCAATTAATCAGGGGGAACACAAAATTTAAATTTAGCATTAATTCGTTATTAATTTATATGGTAAAAGCTTTTATTGAATGTGTCTGTAATTTTTATTTTTTTGATGGTGTTGCTAAAAATTAATGGTTGTTTTAATTGTTTTGTAACAAATTGTTATTAAAAAGGTCATAAATGGAAGTCATAAGCTATATTTACCCGTTCTGTTTAAAATGTTTATGTTGTAAAGTTAAAATATTGGCAGTTAGGTGAATAAAACTTGCCGGTTTTGATTGAAAATGGATAAGAAATGAAATTTTTAACAGCTATACCTGCTTTTTAACGAATCCCGGATCGGCAATAAAACTGACAAAATATTTAAAACAGTGTACGTACTAAACCTTAAACCTGAATTTGAGAAACGATGATGAAAAAAAAGATATCCATTAAGGATATAGCCAAACTTACCGATACGTCAATAACCACTGTTTCATTTGTTTTAAATGGGAAGGGCCGTATTAGTAAAGAGATTAGCAAAAAAATATTGGATGTAGCCCAGAAAAATGGTTATGAGCCTAACCGCATGGCGGTTGGTTTGCGTACCGGTGTTTCAAAAGTTATCGGGCTGATAGTGGAGAGCATTGGCGGGCCATTTTTTGGTGAGATGGCTAAGGTGATAGAAGAGGAAGCCGAAAAAGGCGGTTACCGTATTATATATTGCAGCACCAACAATAACCTGCAGAAGGGCAAGGATATGATCAGAATGTTAAGTCAGCAACTGGTTGATGGTTATATTATTACGCCAATGAAAGGTTTGGAAAAGGATATCCAGAGCCTGGTTGATAATGAAAAGCCGGTTGTGCTGATTGACGGATATTTTCCTGGAACAAACATCCCGCACGTACTGGTTGACAATTATGCAAGCGCCTATAACGCGGTGGATTGCTTTGTAAGATCAGGGTATAAGAATATTGGGATGGTAACCGCTGATTTGGGGCTGATCCAGCTTAATGACCGAAGCCTGGGCTATAAGGCGGCTTTAAAGGATAATAAGCTGAAGGAAAGCAGTAAAATGATTTTAAAGGTACCTTTCGATATGGATAAAAATGAAGGGGTTGAAGCAGTTAAATCATTTATTGAAAAGCAAAAACAGATGGATGCGGTTTTCTTTACTACCAACTATCTGGGTACCATGGGTTTACAGGCCATTAAAGATCTGAAGCTCCGCATTCCTGAAGATATTGCCGTGATCAGTTTTGATGATAATGAAGTGTTTAACCTGTATCCGCCGGGTATTACTACTATACAGCAGCCTACTTACGATATTGCAAAATCGGCAATTGATATTTTAATGGCACAGATCAATACCCACAAGCTTGATGCTTCAAAAATTGATCTCCAGATCCCTTCGAAACTGATTGAACGGGGATCAACCTTATCAAAAGTCTCAGCTTAATATAATTAAAATGGGTGTCATGCTGAGCCCGTCGAAGCATGGTGGGCGGGCCTCTGCGCGCGTCCTTCGGCAGGCTCAGGATGACAGGCCCTCTACACTAATTTCATTTCACCTTAAGAGCCCGCGGATTTTATCACTTGGCCTTGACATGTTTAAAAACTTTGTCATGCTGAGTAACGAAACATCTTCTTCGCTCTGTACAGCGGCTTTGCCTATAGAAGAAGATCGCTCCCATGACAAGTTTAAAAACGGGTCATGCTGAAGCCAGTTGAAGCATAGTGGGCGGGCCTCTGCGCGCGTCCTTCTACAGGCTCAGAATGTAATGTCATTATTTAAGAAATTGACAGGTTGCACCAGAGGTGCAAAAGGTTTGTAGAAACAAGGTGGTTGAGTTTTTAGTGTGCCAGAGGTACACAACTCCGGTGTTCCGTACCTCTGGCACGGTTATTTTCGGTATCTATGTTACTACAAACCTGTTCCCCCTCTGGGGGATTTCCCTTAAATAATGATATTGCTCAGGATGACAGGCTCTCTATACCAAATTTTATTTCACCTTCAGGGTCCGCCGGATTTTCAAACTCAGCCTGACAAGAAGTTTAGTATTGGTAAACAAATTTCTTTAAAAGTATTTGGTAAAACGTTTTATTTAATTAGTTTTGAATTAATATGCTATCAGTATCTGGTAGTATAGTGGGGAGGGTAGCCCTGGTAGTTCAAATGCTTCATAGTTCTTTTATAATAATATTGTTTAATTAATAATAGCGCCTGGTGTTTGAAGAGCAGCAGGCGTTTGTTTTTGAACAGGTTAAAGGCTAACTATTAATAATATTACAAAGGATTGTGTTTTTAATGATAAAACGTTTTATCTATATTTGAGCGGTTTTAACTACTATCATCGCAAAAAACCAGAACTATTCATGAAAAAAATATCTATTTTCTCACTACTCTTAATTGGGGGCTCACTCATCAGCTTTAAGTCCCATGCCCAGGAAGTTTTTAAGCAAAAAGGCTACGAGGTAACTTTTATCAGTAAGGATGCTGCCTTCAGCACCGACTTGAAAGACAGGCTCATCAGAACCTTTTTTGAAGTGTACCCTAAACTGGCAAAAGAGTACAACAAAAAAACATCAAAAAAAGTAACGTTTGTTATCGACACAGCTTATGATGGTGTGGCTGCTACCGGGAATGATACCGTAGTGTTCAGCGCTAAATACATGACCAAACACCCTGGCGATATTGATGTAGTTACACACGAAGTAATGCACATTGTACAAGCCTACGGTAACAGCGATGGTCCCGGTTGGTTAACCGAAGGGATTGCCGATTATGCCCGCTTTAAATTCGGTGTTGATAACGCCGGCGCTAAATGGGCCTTACCTGCTTTTAAATCTACTCAAAACTATGATAACGCTTACCGCGTAACTGCCCGCTTTTTGGTATGGGCAGAAAAAAATGTAAAACCTGATTTGGTAAAAATATTGGACAAGCAACTGCGCGAGCATACTTTCACCAACGACAGCTGGAAAAACCTTACCGGTAAAACCATTGACGAACTATGGGCTGCTTACGCAGCAAATCCTGCTATCTAAAACTGATTCATCAGTAGTTGTGTAATAAATATAGCTACACAGGTATTTGGCGGTGTGTTTTACATAAATTAGTTGCCTTATCACAAAATCAAAGGCTGTAATGTAAATAAGCAAAAGGGCCCGCTGCGGCAATAGAGAATTTCCTCAAACATGAGGAGCCAATGATATACTTAAAAGTACAAATGAAAAGATTATTTACAGCATTATTAATAGGTACGGCCGTTTTTAGCCAGGCTCAAACCAAAACAGAAAAGCTGGTTGACTATGTTAACCCTATTATAGGTACCCAACGCATGGGGCACACCTATCCGGGCGCAACGGTGCCGTTTGGCATGGTGCAGTTAAGCCCGGAAACAGATACAGCCAGTTACGAAAAAGACGGCAAATACAATCCCGATGTATATAAATACTGTGCAGGATATCAGTACGATGATAAAACGATAGTAGGCTTTAGCCATACCCACTTCAGCGGTACCGGTCACTCAGACCTGGGCGACTTTTTAATTATGCCAACAGTTGGAGAGCTGAAACTTAATCCCGGCGTGGCCGATAAACCGGGCAGCGGCTATCGTTCGGCATTTTCGCACCAGAACGAGGTAAGCGGTGCCAACTACTACAAGGTAAAGCTTGATGCCAATAACATCACTGCCGAGCTAACCACTACCGCAAGGGTTGGTTTCCACCAGTATACTTTCCCTAAGTCGGATCAGTCGCACATTATACTCGACCTGATGGCAGGGATCTACAACTATCCCGACAAAAACGTGTGGACTTACCTTAAGGTAGTGAATGATTCAACCGTTGTTGGTTATCGTCAAACCAATGGCTGGGCACGCACACGTACTTTATACTTTGCTATGGCGTTTTCAAAGCCATTCTATCAGCATGGGTATAAAAAATATGACAAACGTGAGGTGTATGGTGGTTTCTGGGGTAAATTCAATCAAACTAAAAATTTCCCTGAAATTGCAGGAAGACAGATCCGCAGCTACTTCGACTTTAAAACCGAAGAAGGGGAGAAGATCAAGATCAAGTTTGCTTTATCTCCTGTAAGCATGGACGGCGCATTGAACAATATGCGTACCGAAGCACCGGGCTGGGATTTTGATAAAGTAAAGAACGATGGCCAGCAACTTTGGGAAAAGGAATTACATAAAATTGAAATTGCCGGAAGCAAGGAAACCAAGCTGAATTTCTACACTTCCATGTACCATACCATGATCAATCCTACGCTGTATATGGATGCCGATGGTCAGTACAAAGGCATCGACCAAAATGTGCACAAAGCGGATGGATTTACCAACTACACTACATTCTCACTTTGGGATACTTACCGGGCATTGCATCCTTTGTTTAATATCATCGAACCGAAACGCAATGCAGATATGATCCAATCGATGCTGGCGCATTTTGATCAAAGCCCGGAACATATGCTGCCGGTATGGTCAAACTCGGGTAACGAAAACTGGTGTATGAGCGGTTACCACAGCGTTGCCGTAATTGCCGATGCTGTAATAAAAGGTAATGTAAATTTTGATGCCAATAAAGCACTTGATGCCTGTGTTGCCACAGCCCGTCACCGCGATTACGAAGGTATTGGCGAGTATATGGATAAAGGTTTCATCCCTGACGAAAAAAGCGGTGTATCGGTATCCTCAACCCTTGAATATGCTTTTGACGACTGGGCTATAGCGCAGCTTGCCAAAAAATTAAACAGGAACGATATTTACGAAGAGTTTATCAAACGTTCTGAAAACTACAAAAACGTTTATGATCCTGCAGTTGGTTTCATGCGCCCTAAACTGGCTAACGGTACCTTCAGGACTAAGTTTGATCCGCTGAGTACCATTAACGAAGGTTTTATTGAAGGCAACAGCTGGAACTATACATTATTTGCCCCACAGGATCCTGAAAGCCTGATCAAGCTGATGGGTGGAGATAAACGTTTTGTGCGTTACCTGGATTCCTTATTCACCATGAACCTGCCCGATAAATATTTTGCCGAAACGGAGGATATTACCCGCGACGGGATCATTGGTAACTATGTGCATGGCAACGAGCCATCGCACCATGTAGCCTATTTGTACAACTGGACAGATAAGCCATGGAAAACACAGGAGCGCGTACGGATGATTTTACCGATGATGTACAAGCCAACCCCCGATGGTTTAGGCGGTAATGACGATACCGGCCAGATGAGCGCCTGGTATATATTTACATCGCTTGGTTTTTACCCGGTAGCACCCGGCTCGGATCAATACTCAACCGGAAGCCCGGCTGTTGACCACGCAGTGATCAACCTGGATAATGGCAAAATATTTACCATCAATGTAAAAAATCAGAGCGCAAAAAATGTTTATGTACAAAAAATGGTATTGAACGGCAAACCGCTTGATAAGCTGTTCATTAGCCATGATGAGATCATGAACGGCGGTGAGATCACTTTTTACATGAGCGCGAAGCACAGGTAGTGATTAGTGATTGGAGGTTAGAGATTAGATATAAGGGCCTTTCCACATTGGGAAGGCCCTTTTGTTTAATTATACTATCTACCTGTAATGATAAAAGATCCCCCTGTCAAAAGGTGTCCATACGCAGGCGGTTTGTCCGCTTGCCTTCAGGGCGTTATTGGCCCATGTGTTGCAGGTATAAAATAAATTGTATTTGCGTTTGGCTTCGTAAAAGGCATCGGTTTTACCATAGTTGGCATTTGTTTTTATGTTGATGACTTTACCTGCGGCATCCCTTTTAAAACTGCTGTCCACAAAAGCAACTAATCGTTTATACTGGTCATTACTGATCATTATTTTTTTGCAGTCGCTGCTTTCGGGCATGCTTTGATAATAAGTAGCATGGATAGCGGATGTACTTAGCGCAAATGCCGCTTTAAAAGCTGTGCTAAATTTTAGATCGGCCCAGGTAGGTGTATTAAGGTAAAACCCTTTATCGCCCCAGCCAATGGCTAAATATTGGCCGGTAGTGTCCCGCCCGGCAGTGTTTTGATAGCTGATCTCCTTGCTCCAGTCGGTAATGGCGTTTTTCGCCGGGACAACAATATCCGTATGATCGCCATTGGTTAGTATGTAGATGGCAATATCATTTGAAGTTCCAGCCTCTCTTTTAACAGTCCATATGGAAAAAAGGAAAGCTGAAAGAAGGTAGAGCAGTATAAATGCCACAAAGCCCAGTACGAGCCTTAAAATTACTTTTGCAATTTTTTTAACGGTCATCATAATTAAGGTTTGTCAGGTTTGGTTACCTTAATTAATACCCGGATTGCAATAAGGTGACCCTATTGTATATTTGACACTGTAAGTTTATATTAAATAAAAAAGGCTAAAAACAGCCTGTAAGTCCATTTGCTAAACTACCTGTAAAACTAATTACGGTTGGATTTGAACCAACGTTTCCCCGTTTATGGCCAGATTTTTCTAACCGAAGTATGACATGTTTACAGCATCTTTATGTTTTTCTCAAAGAGAATTTGGTTTTAAAAAAATCAGGAAATAAAGAGCAATAAACAGCGAGCGTTGTGATTTTGCGGGACTGGCGAAGTAACGCTTACTAACGGCATCTTTATTCCTGATTGCAACAGGTTTAGGTTTCAAAAACTTAAAGAACAACAGGTTAAAGGCAATTGATAACAAGTGTTTCGGTCCCATGCTCTGATCTGCTGAGCTACCTTAGCTTGTGGCTAAAGGCCGGGCTTTTACCGGCGACCCTGGGGTTAAAAGTGCGAAGTAATACTTGCTTACGGCACTTTAACCTGCTGTTCATTTAAAAATAAGGGCAATGGTCAATAAGTATTCTGCATCATGCTCTAACCAATTGAGCTACTGCGGTTACCCACAGGCCGGCCTCGAACCTGCAACCCTGACGTCCCTAAACGAAGTAGTACTCATTTACGGCACCTTATTTAGTTTTAATATTTTAAAAAGAAGGGTAATAAGTATAAGTGCGTGCTTACACTGCGTTCTAATCGTCTAAACTACCCTTTCGGGGCCGGACTCAAACCGACGTTTCAGTTGGGATTTCGAAGTAACACTTATAAACGACACCTTCTTTATAAAGAGCAACAAGCTGCCTGCGTGAATTTTCATTTTGAGCGAAGTAACGCCAGGCAAACGGCATCTTTATTTTTTAAATGCGGGGATGTTAGCCTCCCCGCATAGGTTATAAATCTATATTGTTAATAATGCTCAAAGCCGAATTGCCGTTTTCGATAGCTGCTAACACATCAAAAACTTTATCGCTCCAGCCTGCAATTAAATAAACGTCATGCTGCAACAGTTGCAATGGCGCCTGGCCATAACCCTGCAAGTCGAACAGGTACAGTTTTGCCGTTGGCGCAATGTTTTTTTTGTATTGCACCCACAAGGCTTGAATACTTTCGGTACCGTTGTTACTGTTCCATAACTGGCAATCGGTAAACAACATTACTTTATCCATTTTTACACGGCGGTTAAACATGTCTTTGATTACCAGGTAGCCATTGGTGGAGTAGCCCACTTCGCCTTCGCGGCGGTAAAACTCCTGCACGTTGCCTAAAATGTTACCACGAGGCACCACAATGGTTTTCCAATAATCACCAAACATACCCACCTGCACATTATTACAGCGCGATTGCAGCAGCATTGCCAGCATCAAGCCAATATCGTACAGCAATACTTTCGATTTTGCCGATATCGGTTTCTGCATTGAGCCGGATACGTCGCAGGCCAGCAATACACGGGTGTTTTCATCAAAGCCCCTGATATTGGCCGCGCTCGCCTGCACAGCTTTTTCCAAAGCATCCAGCAGCTCGCCGGTGTAACCTTTGTTGCCGGTTATGGCTGCTTTAGCCGCCCTCGCAATGTTTTGCACTGCAGAGGCCGGTGTTACCAGCTCACGGTATGCAGCCAGGTAGCGGAACGGGAACTGCTTGGCTTTCGCCACCTGTTCGCCATCGGCAAGAGTTGAGCATACTTTTTTAAAGTGAACATAGCTTACGCCTGCATCCTGTATGTTGCGCAGGTTACGCAGCAAGGCCATGTAACCTATTTTACCGCTGTCAATCAGTTCTTCCCATTTGGCACGGAACGCAATGGCTTTAGCTTCGACGCTGTCAAAATTCAGCTGACCAAGAGCCGATAGTTCGGTTTCCCAGGTGTAAGGCGTTTGCAGGTTGTTTGCTGCTATCTTGTTAAAGATCAGCTGCTGCAAATCATCCTTAGCCCTTGGGTGCACCAGGAACAAGGCGTCGCGCATTTTAATGGCACCATCGCGGTTGTATTTGGCAAACTGGTATTCGTCAAAGCGGTTAAACGCCAGTGATAAACCTTTTTGCATTTGCTTTGACAAGCGGTTGAGCTTTTTAGTGCCCTTGCGCTGGTTCAGTGTTTCGTAGCAGGCCAGCAACTCGGTGATCTCATCGGCACGACCGATAACTCCGTCGGTAACCCGGGCAACCAGATCGTTGCCCGAGTGCAGCTTGGCCAATTCGGTAACCAGTACCAGCGGTACCGAACGCAGGTACATTTTGGTACGTGCATAAACTGCCAGTTTACCCACAAATACCGGGTTGCATTTAGCTATCAGGTTGCGCAGGCGCTCCATCCGTGCCTGGTCTTTTTCATAAAAGGTGTCGTTTAAGCTCCAGGTAACTACCGTGGTGTATAATTCCATTTCGGCGCTCATGGTAAAGGCTTTTGCACCTTCATGATTCACTTTTTGGGTTTTTACTTTGCTTAACAGGTTGAATTTCATTTTGAACCTCCTTTATTTTGTTTTGTTGATACAAAGGTTGAAGGCAACTGCGCAGTGTATTTGCGCAGTGGAAATTATTTTTATTTTTTTTAAATAAGCCGTTATCGTATCCCATCATTGCAAGCAGCCATCGGGGATACCGTGGAGGAAATCTTGATGAGGTATAAAAATATTTTGAGGTTTTGTTTTTATGGTGCGAGGGCCAGCGTTAGGGATGGCAGTGGAAAGCCCACAGCGTGCAGGAGCCTGCGCGGATGGTAAGGCGAGGACTTGGAACGTACAGCCCGGGCCGCAGGCAACGTCAAAAAACGAACCTCTAACCTTAATCTCTACTACGGCGTTACCTGCGGCCCGCGCTATCCGCTCATACTGCACAAGTCCTTAGCCACGGGCCGGTATCCGCTACTATCGCTAACGCAAATTGGGTGAAGAATATGATTCACCGTTTGAGATAAAAAAAATATTTTTAATAATTATTTTTTAATTAAAATATTGTTTGTATCATTGCAGTATGAAAGCAACAATATGTATACAGTGTCCATCACCCATACTGATTTATCAGAGGAGATAGCTATGTATATATAGTAAAACATATAACGTGTGAAAAATCCTCTTAGATAAAAGCTAAGGGGATTTTTTGCTTTACAGGGTAGTATATCAATTGGTCAGATTACCACATTTGGAATGTGGAGGCTCCTGGTTCGAGTCCGGGTTACCCTACTGATTTATAGCTGGAAATGTAGCTCAATGGTTAGAGCAGCACCCTTATACGGTGCCGGTTAAAGGTTCAAGTCCTTTTATTTCCACAACATGGCCGGTTGCCCGAGTGGTTCAAGGGAGTCCTCTGCAAAAGGAATGCTCGCAAGTTCGAATCTTGTACCGGCCTCTCTTTTTTCGGAACATAATATTATTATGTTCCGGCTTGGTTTTCGTGA
Source organism: Mucilaginibacter angelicae (assembly GCF_042434235.1). Lineage (NCBI taxonomy): Bacteria > Pseudomonadati > Bacteroidota > Sphingobacteriia > Sphingobacteriales > Sphingobacteriaceae > Mucilaginibacter > Mucilaginibacter angelicae. Next base: position 248,039 of record NZ_JBHLTS010000018.1, read on the forward strand.
ATTTCCGGATCAGATCCGGGATTGAAAGATATTTTTTTTTATTTATTAATAAGTATAAATTGTATCTTATTGATATTTATTGTGTTTTATTTTCTCTTTTTGGTGATAAATAAACCCATCCGCTGCAGATGTGATTTCCTGTATAGCTTAAAACTTTGACTATTCGCATGTTGATTTAGTTGTTTAATTAAATGGTTATGCATCAGTGATTTGTTATTTTTATTTGGATTTATTCTAAGTAAGCTATTTTTTTGTGTCTATTCCGATGTGGGTAATGCCCAAATACTTTACATGCCGGTCAGGGGGGAAGCTTTTGCCGTCATTTTTACCGATATAACTAACTATATACCATTATTTGATTGCACCTGCTATGCATGATCTTATCAACGAAATAAAATTACGCCCCATATCACAGGTTATTTTAAGATACCTGATGGACCATCAGGAACCGGTAGACGCTGAAACCATATGGCTGGATGCAAAGGCTAATGGGGCACCTTTCAGTATTGGTTCTATTTATGGCCATTTAAAACAGATGGAAAGCGCAGGTATCATCGTTAAGGTACCAAAAGCAAACAGGAAAGCCCTGTACCAATATATTACATCAAAGGGCTAAGAATTGTATTATGTGATCCACAATTGAGTGCTGATTAGTACTTTTATACCAATGACCGCCGAAGAAGTAAATTATATTATTTCGTATTTCAGTAACTTAATTGATCGCCGGGAGGCCATCGCTCTGAGCCACCATTTCTATTCGGCTGAAGTTAAAAGTGCGCCGGATAATAGTTCAAAAAGAGACTGGTTGATCAAAAAAGAAAAGATGACGGATGACCCGGAAATATTGAAGTTGCTTGATGCGGGGTATGAGCAATTAAGGTTATCTGCTGCCGAAAATGTATTGAAAAATCATCCTGGCAAGGTGTTTTTTAATTGCTGTAAAATATGTGGTAAACTTGCCCGCACACCTCGTGCTAAACAATGCCGGTTTTGCGGGCATGACTGGCTTAAGACTATTCGCTGTCCTCGTTTTTGATCCCTTTCAACAGTGCGTAAATGGCCATAGCATGGCCGTGTCCAAGTTCAAAATCGTCCTTAAGCCATTTGGTTATATCGCCGGCCTTGGTTTCAGTCTTGAGTTCACCGTCTTTTGTAAAACCTTTATCTTCGGCTAATTGCCTAAAATCGGCAGGACCTTTACCTGTTTTTTCCTTTATTGTTTTTAAATATCCCTGGAATGACATGTTGCATATGTTTTAAGTAAAGGTACAAGACCTCAACAGAAATTACGCCCCTTTTTTGCCCTTTACAAAATCAAGAATCTTTTTGGTTTCTTCGGGATAAATGCCAATGTAGTGACTTCTGACCATGTAAGGTACTTTCATCTTGCTCTGTGCCGATTCAAGCCTGATCACGTTTGATGCCTTATCGGGCATATGGCAATTGATGCAATATGTTTTGATAGCATTACCCATTTGCGGGGCCAGTTTGCAAAAGTTATGATTGGCTTCACTGTGGCAGCTTAAGCACTTTTGAGTGTACACGGCCATGCTCTGTGGCAGACTCACATGCGGGTTATGGCAGTTGCCACAATCCATTTTGCTCATGGTGTAGCATTTGCTGGCTATTAGCAGGTCGTACTGATTACCATGAACATCGGGCATATTGTTGCCGGGCATCACACGTGGCTGGGTACGGTCTTTTAGCAGGGTATCGCCCATCTCAAACTCAAACGACGATCGTTGGGGGATATTCTTATTCCCGGAATGACAAACCGCACAGGCATCCATTTTTTGCGTGCGCGATAAGGATGCGTAAGTAGCAATGTATTTCGCCTTTTTATCATCAGGATTATCGGTATGGTAATTAACGTGATTGGCAGCCGGGCCGTGGCAGCGTTCGCAGTCGATACCATAAACAAGCGAAGCTTTTTCAAACCCAAAATCTCCGGCCTGGGGAGGGATTTCCTTTACGTACGAACTATGGCATTCCAGGCACCTGCGCAAAATCGGGCGACCAAAATTCATATGATCGGGCAGATAACCAGGGCTGTTGGCCCAATTATGGATGGCTGCAAAGTAAGACACAGGCAGTTCGTACAACATTTTACCCTTCCAATACATGTATGTCTGTGCTTTGCCGTTACCGATGGAAATATCAAATGGTTCGGCTTCAGTTTCCTTTCCGTTAATATAGCCAACCTGGTAAAGGCTGTCGTTCCGTTTTTTCATCACTATCTTTTGGCCCATGCCAAACTCAAAAGTGTTTGAATCTTTGGCAAAACTCCCCCTGATGTTATGGATATTGGCTAATTGCGATGTTTGAAAATGTGCAGTATGCAGAAATGAAGTATAAACATCGCTATGGCATTTTTTACAGCTTTCAGATCCGGCATAGATTTCGCCCCGCGGATCGGCAGGATTTGAAGTATAACACTGGGTTAAAATGAAACTTAAAGGTACAAGAGCAATAAGAACTAAAAAAAGGTATCTTTTTTTGAGCATTGTTTACGGTTATATGGCTGGTTATAAACTGGTTTTGATTTTGGGCTATCCCCGAAAAATCCAATTACAATTTAAGGCAATATTTATATAAAACAAATGCTAAAACAGGCAGTAGAGGTAATGTAGGGGAAGGGATTTCGGAATTGGGAATTTCGATTTCGGATTTGTTGGATGGTTCAGAGTGAGACTTACGAAGTTTTCAAAACTTCGTAAGTCTGAATATCCACAAATTATTTGTTAATAAAAGGTTTGTGTACTATCGAAGCCTTGCTCATGGTTTGCTGGATCTTGTACAAACGGGTGGCCATTTCAAAACGTTCTTTATAGCTTCGTTTTAATCCTTCTTTCAATAGTTCAATTTCAGCCTCGCTGAGCATTTGCTTGTTGGTCTTCTCCATATCGTAGCTAATCAAATTTATGAAAAATAAGCTATACGACGAAATTTGAAAAGACTGTTGACTGCGCAAGACTTACGAAGTTTTCAAAACTTCGTAAGTCTGAATATTCATAAATTTAAATCTGCGAATATGATGTGGGTACCAGCATGGTTGATGTTATTTTACTCACCAGCAGGGCATCGGCATATTCGGGCATAGCGCTGATCTTTTTCCATTGCGGGTCGCTGCCGAAGGCTTTCCAATGGGTATTCTTGGCGTCAAGATCATCAAAGGTGATCATATAAGTAAGATTAGGCCTTTGCGCGCCGATCACCGTTTCGCCCCAGAAAACGGGCTTAAAGCCGAGGCGTTTAAATACATCTATTTCGCCTTCATCGTTAAACATTTCAATCTTCTTTTTGCCTGCTGCTTCAGTGGCGCTTTGGTATTGCCTCAATTCAAAAATCCTGGCTTTATTTTCGGGCGCTTTGAGGTGAGGCATATGTACAAATGCTTTTAACAATGAGCTTTCTATACGTTCATAAGCAGGGGCAGCTGCCGGGGCGTTAAGATAAGCAGCCCCTTTAATCTGCAGATCTGCATTGCCGGCAAAACTATCTGTCACCGTGCTGAAATGGGCCAGACTGTTAAATTGTAGCAGCACAAAAAGCCTGGTTTGGCCTTCGGGCTTCATTTCGGTAAATACGCCTACATGTTTTACACCCAAACTATTGAAGGCAGGTATAGCGGTATCTTTCAGAAAATCCTCTACCAGCTTTTGCTGTTCAGGGCTTTTAAGATTGTATACCCTTAGCTCATAGTATTCGGCAGCTTTGGGGCCAAGTTCGGTAGCTTTGCTCATAACAGGTAAAACAGTTGCGGTAACACCGGTTAACAGGGTTGATTTAACAAAGGAGCGCCTTTTCATAGCAGAGGTTTGATTGTTTGGCTAAGATAGGTTTTTCGGTAAAATAAGAGACCCCTCTTTTTTGTTTTCGGGAGCGATCGGGTTGCTTAACCATCATCTGAATGTATTATTAAACAATGCATCCGGTTTCAATTTTGGGCGGGCAGCAAATTTCTCTAATTTGGCCATCGTGCATTTTGCAGATCATTTTTAATTATGGGCCAGCTATCATTACCCGCCTCATGCTTTGATTTTATGAGGCAACTGAAACAGAACAATAACCGCGATTGGTTTGCGCAAAATAAGGAGGCATATCAACAACAGCTTGAACTGGTAGAGACTTTCACCACCGGGTTATTGAATATGATGAATACTCATGATGTTATTGAAACACCCACAGCAAAAAAGGCGCTGCACCGCATTTACCGCGATATCCGTTTTTCTAAAGATAAAACACCTTTTAAAACCAACTGGAGTGGTAATTTTAAACGGGCAGGCAAGCATCGCCGCGGCGGTTATTATTTTCATTTGGAACCCGGCAATACATTTGTAGGAGGTGGCTTTTGGGCACCCAATACGCCCGATCTTAAAAGGATCCGTGATGATATCGCTTTTGATGCATCTCCCTTAAAGCAAATTATAAACAGTAAGGAGTTTAAAACAACCTTTGGAGTTTTGGAAGGCGAACAGCTGAAAACCACGCCTAAAGGTTACGCTGCAGACCATGAAGGCATTGAATTGCTCCGATACAAGCAGTTTTTGATTAGGAAAAGATTTACAGATGCAGAAGCCCTGGGGCCGGATTTCCTGAAAAAAGCTTCTGATACTTTTAAAAGCATGCGCCCGTTTTTTGATTATATGAGTGATGTGCTCACTGCAAATGTGAACGGGGAGGAGGATTAGTTATTCATGCCCTGTCGAGCCATCATTAGCTTCGGTGATCTTACTGAGGTTATAGTGCATTTGTCCGTTATGTTCTTTGCCTTTGAGCAGGCCTTTATCAAACAGATCGGCCAGGATGGTTTTAACCAGCGCGGTCACCTGTTCGTTCACAATGCCGGGCTGCAGGGTTTCCAATTCCTTCAGTACGCTATCTGCCGTGCCTTCGCCAATTTGTGCCAGCGCGTAAATGGCTTTATTTTGCTGGGTGTCCTGTACATCAAAATGGGAGGGAATGTGCAGCGGTTTATATTCTTCCCTGAATTCTTCGTCGCTTAATTTCATAGTTGTACAACTTATATGTTGCTAACAAATGTTATTGAGGTTTGTGTTACATTAATCCAGAAAACAATAAACGCGGACTTTTGGCCCGCGTTCTGCTTATTTATAAGATCGGTATTAATTTAAACTGTTGAAGGGCTCCTGATAATGCCCAGTAAAAATGAAATTACTGCAATTACCAATAAAGTATGGATTAAACCTGTTGCCGAATAGGCAAACACACTGATCGCCCATCCTATAATCAGGATAACTGCGATGATATACAATAATGATCTCATAGTTTGATGTTTTAGTTTGTTATGTACTTTACTTTAAAAACCATGCCATAAATCAATCTCTATTGAAAAATATTATTTATACTGATAGTAAATTAATTTTATCGAAAATGTAGGTTGTGGCATTCCTCTTGCTATAATTAACGCTTACAACTATCATATATGAAACCGTTCTTTATCACTATAGCTAATAACTTAACTCTTATAATAACGCCGGATAGTGATGCCCATGCAGACGGTCATCCGGTACTAACTTATACCTATGGAATTTATCGCCGGGACACATCAACTTTAGGCGAACTTAACCAGTCAGATAAACTTTTGCAGGTAAACAGGAAGGATAATCCCGATTATCTTGGTTGTATTACTTTTGAGCAGCCCGGTAAAGTATTCAGCTACGTTGCCGATGGCGAGGATGAACTATCGCCTGATGAAGTGCTGGAAGTGATTGAGGAAATTAGCCGTTTCAGGAATACGCCGCAAATGTGGTTGATTTAATCTCGTAATACCAATTCAATGCAGACATTATAACCGCAAAAGCGCGAAGCCGCTAAGAAAAACTTTGCGGCTTCGTGCCTTTGCGTGAAATAACTTTAATGCTAATTATTTTGTTGGCTGTATTAACTGCATAAAGGTTACAATGCTGCTGGCCTCGTACGATTGAATATCGCCGGTTGGGGTGCCTACAGCATAGTTGCGGTAAGTGAGATTACGGCTATCACGGTTTTTCCAGCCGGTGTTAACGTTGGTTTGGATCCAGCTCAGATACTGGTTTTGTCCCCCATCGTTAATCAGTTGTACTATATACTGGGCAAAAATAGCTTTCAATACACCCTGTTCGTTAAAATCGCCTTCGGCAGGCAATATGCCGTTGGTGCACAGGTTGTTTTTTACATAATCAGCATATAGTTTGGCATCGTTAAGGTAAGCCACATCGTTGGTTTGTTTGTACAGCGCCATTGCCGCGCCAATGGCTGTGCCGGAGTTATAAGTATAATCCTGGCCGCCCGGAGGGTTGTTGCCTATTTTATTGTCGTTCACTTTACCTGATGCGTCAACCAAATTAGTTTTCGACCATGAATAGATAGATTTAGCTTTATCAAGATACGCGGCATCTTTGGTGATGCTATACAACTTCATAGCAGCTATAACAGTAGGGAAGTTGATACATGAGTTTTTGCCACTGTGCTGAAAATCCCAGAACATGCCGCCATCTATCGGATCATATGATCCGTTCCAAACCCTGTCGAACCCGGCTTTGGCTTTATCAAGATAAGTGGCATTGCCGGTAAGCTGGTTGGCGCGCGCCAGAGCCATAACCCACCACATCATATCGTCATAAATGAACCAAACCGTAGTGTTGTTCCAGTTGTAACCATCGTAGTGGTTGTAATTACCCTGATATATATCGGCTATTTTGGTAAGCTGGGCAGGCGCTTTGGTACGTTCGTATACATTCATGGCCATATCCCAGTAAATGGCCTGCGTCCAGATGGCGGCAACCCCATCTTTTTTAGTAGTGCTGAAGTATAGTTTATTGTTCGAATCGTAAAAGGCATTGTTAAAAGCTGTATAAGCAAGGTCGGCATCGGCACTGCTAAAACCGGTACTGGTATTAGTTTTGGAGGTATCAGTAACAGGTTTGGTAACAGGCGTAACATCCTTGCCCTTGCTGCAGCTTACAATTGTAATGAACAAGCTCAGGATCATAAAGTAGATCGTTTTTTTCATAATTATAGATGTTGGTTAGTAAATAGGATTGGCTTTGGTCGGTAGCGTAATAAGGTTTATGTTTTTTAATTATTGGTTAATTGTTTACCGATGAGGCAATTATAGGTTAAAAAACGACCGCTTACCAGTGTTTTAACCCACAAAAAATCATTAACCCAATTTTTAACCGCGATTTTAACCGGGGGAGGGCCGTGTTATTTATGTTTAGTGAATGTTTTCTCGCAAAGACGCTAAGTCGCAAAGTTTTTTCTTCACCTCGCTGCGTCTTTGTTACTGGCGACAGCCATAATATGTACTTATTGACAATTGATGTCGACCAGCCTCTTTCCGTAAAGCCACTTTAACCTTGCGGAGGTTTACGTTTTTGGGCAGGTGATTTAGTTACCTTTTTATCAGGTGATGGTGCCGGAACAGGAGGATGATGTTGCTGATGACCGTGAACCAGCCGCTCACGCATAAAATGTGTAAGCTTGTGATGGAAAGGTACCAGTACTGAAGCTACGCATACTAAAATTACCAGTTCAAGCACAGGTAAATGATTGCTGATGCGCTGTACAAAAGGATGGATGAACAGGGTTAAAAATTCAAAGGCCAGCAGCAGGGATAACACGCTCATAAATTCAATCACCTTACGGTGGGTGCGGCTTTTGCTGAGCAGCAATACTACCAGGAAAAATGTAGGTATAAATACAGCAATGGCTACCAGTTGCAGGTTAACTATCCGGGCTTCTTCTTCGCGGTGCTTTTCTTCGGCAATTTCTTCCTGACGGGCTGCTTCGTTGAAGCTCAGTGTTTGGATCTGCTTAATTTTTTCGGCATTGAACATGCTGTCTTTTGCGGCAAGGGCGGTTTTTAAATAAAGTAGCTCAAGATGCTCGTTTTTGCCCAGGTACACATTGGTAAGCAGGTTGCTGGCATGGAAAATGCCTTCGGGATAGATAGCTTTTTTTGCAGCGTTAAGGGCCAGCGTGGCATAATAGATACTTGAATCAGCAGCACCTGTTTGTTTATACAGTTGTGCTATGCTGTTATAGCTATCGGCAAGGCTGTTTTGATCGTTAATTTTGGCGGCATAGTTTACACTTACCCGGTAATAATCAAGTGCCAGGGCAGTATGTCCCATTTTATAGTTGATATCGCCTAAAATAGATAAGGTGTTTGACATGGTAGCCGTATCTTTCAGATTTTGCTTTATGGTATAAGCCTGCATCTCATAGTTTAAAGCCGAATCAACCTTGTTAAGTTTGATGTAACAGTTGCCGATATTGGCCAGCACAATTCCCAGGCGCGCTGTTTCATGCAATTCTTCGGCAACAGCTTTGGCTTTAAAATGGTAAGATAAGGCTTTTACATTGTCCATCTGATCGGAGTAAACAATACCTATATCGCTCAGGCTTTTTAAAATGCCAAGACGGTCGTTAATTTCTTCGCGTATTTTTAGTGAGTTGAGCAAAAAGGAAAGGGCCTGGTCATACTTGCCATTTTTCCATAAAACCACGCCAAGCCGGTTCATACAATTGGCTTCGCCCTTTTTAAACGAGAATTTGCGGGCCAGCTCAAGTCCTTGTTGCGCATAGATCAATGCGCTATCAGGCCGTGTGGCCTGTAATTGTAAGCTTAATTGCCTTAATGGCTCAACACCTGCGGTATCATTTTTATGCTGGCTGGCCTGTGATCTTAACTGGTTTAGTGTGTTTTTTTGAGCATAGGTATTTTTTGCTATGCCCATTAAAAGGCATACGCAAACCATCCCCTTTAGTATGTGATTTAGCATAAATCTTTAAAATAAAACAAAGGCCCCAATTTTAATGAAGGGGTATGATGTACAGGGTAATGGCACGGGTTTATTAAATTTGCTGCCTAACTATCCATTGAAGGTTCTTCGGTTGCATCGTCCGGCTCCGGGGAACCTGCAAATCCGTCGGCGGCTTCGATTTCCGGCTCAAGGCTTGTTTCATTATCAGCAAATCCCATTGAGGTATTCTTGTCCCTAAAACCCATAGAGGTGTTTTTGTCGAATGCTGTTTTAGTTGATGCGCTCATTGTTTTAATGTTTAAAATCGATTTGAGTACTTTAATTATTACACGTGCATGTATATAAATATACGTTTATATTTTGCTGATAGTCAAATTTTTACGCATTATGTGAAAAAGGTGTGATGCTTTAGGGCCAAATATGCCGGAAGGATGGTTGAATTATTAATGTTGCGGCAAACGGGTATAAAGTTTGAAACCCTGCATTGCTGAAACCATCAATTGGGTAAAACAAATTTCACCCTTTATGTCCGGGCGATTTTATTGATAGCTCAGGCTATAGTCAAAATTAAAAGGGCGGGCAGGGGTTGGTTTGTTTGTTAAATGGATATGGCTGATCCTGGTTTCAGTCATAACAAGATCATACTCCCAGCCCTGGTGATCAAGGTTATCACTGCTGTAGTATAACCGCATGGATAAGGGTAACCTGCCCAGTTGCGCCAGTACCAAAGGGTGCATGTTAAAATCAAGGAAATAATTAAGCGCCTGGGCGTTAAATTCAAGCTTGTCTGTAAATTTCGCGAAGGTTACGTATGTGTAATTTAATGGATCCTGATTGGAGTAAATAACCGATTTTGTCAGCAGGCCCTGTGCGTCATACTCGTATGTTGTTTTGTAATGGAGATCCTGGGGCGATGAACCGGTATCAGGATAATGCCTGTCCATCAGTACAATCCTGCCTTGGGCATCATAAGTAAAAGTATCGGTATGCTCAATCTCCGTGTTGAGTACTTTGGTGCCGTTGGGCAGGAATGCGTATTTGTTAATGTGATCAATGTATGTTACCAGCCCCCGGGCATTGTAATGATAGTTTTCGGTATACTGGTAATTTTGACCGTCGTCAAATACTTCGGAAGTTATATGATTGCCGTCATAGGTGAAATCTATATTTGTTTTTGCCGGGAACTGGTAGGCAATATGGCTGATATGCGTGAGCCTGTTTTGAGCATCGTAGGTGTAAAATATCGAATCGCTTTTGTACCAGCTTTCAAGATTAGTTTGGTAAACCTGCTTCAGGCTAAACACTTTAGGCGTAACAGGCGGATCGGGCACTTTAACCGGCTTGTCCTTTTTGCAGGCGGTAAAAGCAGCAACGAATAACATGATAACAAAATACTTGCAGGTAGATTTCATCTACCTAAAGATAAGTGTGTTAGGTTTGAGATTTGTTGTTCGTTTTAGTCATTTAGAATAGAGATCAGCATTAGGCTTGCTTGCTTCCATTATGGAAATGTGCTATGCCAGCGTCAGCATATAAGCCATGATTTTTATGCCAGCTGGTTATTTCGGCCGGATCAACAAATTTAATTTCAAGACTTTCTATTGATGTTTCGATGTTGCCACTAATGTATTTGCACAGGTAAAGCACCACTACCGAGCTATGGGGCTGTTCAAACTGCCCTGCCTGAAGGGCGAAAAATTTAATGATCTCAACAGGTTCTACAACCAAACGGGCTTCCTCCCAAAATTCGCGTTTTATGGCTGTTTCAGGGTCTTCGCCAACATCAACCCAGCCACCGGGTAATCCCCATAAAAAATCATCGCTGCGGTGCTCAACCAATAAACGGCCATGTTCATCAAATAAGATACCGTTAACACCCACCTTTGGCGTGGCATATCCGAGGTCTTTATTAAACCGCTCCTTTAAAACTTCAGTTTCCAGGCCGGTAAATTCGCTGTATTCCTGTGTGGCTATATCAAGCAGCTTTTGATAACGTTCCATGTCGAAAGGGCTTTTGGTATACCTGATACCGGTTTGCGCCAGGGCATAAATATTTTCAAGCAGGTCGATATAGTTCTTTTTCATATGGTGCGGACAATATCCGGCAATATAATTAACAGCTTATATAACCGGGGTAAAGAAATTATAAAATTGTTGCTTTAGAGTTTTGCAGATGGATGGAATTTGGTACTTTTAAACATCGCGGATGTTCTTTTATCCGCTTCCCGGCAGACTGAATTTAGGGATGTACGAGTTCGAATCTCGTTGGGAGCACCTATTAGTATCGTAAACACTCCAAAAAGATTTCTGGCACATTGATAATTGCCTCTTGAGAGTTCGAGTCTCTCTTCGGGCACCTTTATAAGTCTTAAGTCCGGAGTTAAAAATCTTAAGTGGGGATAAAGTTTTCAGTCTTTAGATTAGATATTAATATACCAGTCGCATTCACCCTATCATTTGTCGCATACACACCGCAAGCTTAATCACCTTATTGATGAGATTTGTATCATACAAAAACAAATTTTAAACATAAACTATAACAGGAGATAAAATTGTATGAGAAAGATCATTGTATTAACATTTATAACATTAGACGGCGTAATGCAGGCACCAGGCGGCCCGGAGGAAGATCCATCAGGCGGTTTTAAATATGGCGGCTGGTCTGCACCTTATGGAGATGAAATTTCTGGTAAGATCATGCAAAAACAGATGGAAGCTACAGATATTCTGCTGGGCAGAAAAACCTATGATATTTTTGCTTCTTACTGGCCACAACATGCGGATTATTGGCCCGGCATTAATGACGTTAAAAAGTACGTGCTCTCCAATACCATTAAAGAGTCCGACTGGAATAACACAGAATTTCTTACAAGCGTGGCAGATATTGAAGAACTCAAAAATTCAGAAGGTGGCGACATCAAAGTTTGGGGTAGCGGCGAACTCGTTCAACTGCTGTTGAAGCACGACCTGGTAGACGAGCTCTGGCTCAAAACTTACCCGGTACTGCTTGGTAAAGGAAAGAAACTGTTTAGCGATGAAACAACTCCCGCAGCTTTTGAATTAACAGAAAGCACCGTTACACCAGATGGGGTGATCTTTGCCAATTACAAGCGGGCAGGCGAAGTGAAGACCGGTACTATTGGGGTTTAATATTCATAACTGCTTTTCCTTGTAATGAACAACTATTCGCCAAAAAGGATCCGGGTCATTTCGGTATAGTTATTAAGGAAGTGCTTGGTAACCATGTAGTGTTCTGTTTCCTCGTAGCGTACCTGCCTGATGCCCGAATCATCTAACTGGTAAATGGTTGCGCCCGGGTAGGCTAATAAAATGGGCGAGTGGGTGGCAATAATGAACTGCGAATTTTCACCTACAAGTCTATTGATTAACGACAGCGCTGCCATTTGCCTGTTGGGCGAAAGGGCTGCCTCAGGCTCGTCAAATATATAAAGCCCGTTGCCGCTAAGCCTGTTGCTTAGCGTAGCCATGAACGATTCGCCATGTGAGCATTCATGCAACGATGTTACCCCGTAATGTTTTTTAAATTTATCCCGGTCGTTTTGGTAAACCTCTTCCATATACGTGGCCACATTGTAATAACTCTCGGCCCGGAGAAAGAAATAATCGCTTGGCCTTTTGAAGCTTTTTACACCGGTTAAGTAATTGAAAAGCTGCGACGAATTGTCGTGCGTTTGAAACTGGGAGTTTTTTGAGCCGCCCTCCGTACTAAACCCCATTTGTAAAGCGATGGCCTCTATCAGTGTAGATTTGCCCGAACCGTTTTCGCCGATGATAAAAGTAACATCAGGGTGGAACTTTAACGACGACAGGTTCCTGATAGCCGGGATCTGAAAGGGATAGGTATCAAAAGATGGCACCATCTCACGTTTCAGCTGGATCTCTTTGAGGAAAGGTTTGGCTTGCATGGTAGGGTAAAGATAGGGATTTGGGTGAGGATAAGAGCTGAGGTTTAGTCAAGTAAATATCCCTCAAAACTGCCGAATAAAATAAAATCCTGATCGTTTTCTGAAATAGCCATTAAGCGTTCGTCTTCCGGATCGAAAGTAAAGTAGAACAGATCTCCACTTTTCAGTAAGCTGAAGTTTTCTACATATCTAAAATGATGGTCATGCCTATGATAAAAGGAGTACTCCCGGATATCTGAAAACCTGAGCCTGAACATATCGCCTTTTATAGGTAGGAAATCCATCTCAATAAGTAGTTGATGATCCTGTATAAAGATATTAATCTTTAAGATGCTGGAATCAAGAATACGGAGCTGGGAACTCTTTAACAGATCGAATAACTCATTATCTTTTGCGAGAGATTTCATCTTTGTTGTTTTAATTGTGTTCAGGTATGTGGAGACAGTCTACAAGTATAGGTAATCCGTAGTCATAGGTTGCGGATAGCAGGTATTGATATTTCAATTTGTTCATTTATGGCAGGCCATTCACTGTGGTTATCCAATGTGAGATTTTTGTAGGTGGCCAAAAATGCTAATGTGTCATTACGCAGATTGTCAAAATGTTCCTGTCGAAATGCCTCTTGAAATTCATCAGAAAACTGATATAGCGGACTCTCTTCGTAACCGGTAAGTGTATTGCTAAAGTTGATATGATCCATAATGTCGCAGGCTCTTTTTAACCCGATAATATTGTTATTGAGTTGATGATAAATTAAACCAAGTAATACACGGCTAACTATAGGCGCATTGTTTACAGGTATTTGATCTTTAATAAGCACGATTGCTTCGCTGATACTGCTGCTCATCGAAAGCTCAATGAAAAAATAATCCAGATCTTCCTCTGCAGCCATGATGATATCATCGGCCCATTTTACAATATCGGCCTTGGTGATAAGTTTCGATTCTAACCCGAAATAGAATACTTTAAGAAGGAGGGGGTATGATTGTGGTGTGAGTGGCATTTAATGATTGGGTTTTAATGGTGCTATGCCTGTAGACACGGTCTACAGGCATAGGCTATTTAATTAATGATGCAAATTAAAATTACAACTGCGCAATGTATTTGCGTAGTGGAAAATAATTTAATAATATTATACAAAAAATGGTCACTGTTTATACCGTCATTGCGAGGTACGAAGCAATCCCCAACAGGCAGAGTGGCTATGCAGGCTTCTCTGTACAGTTCGCGATTGCTTCGTACCTCGCAATGACGGGTGATGAAAACCGAAATCCCAAATCAAAATATGCCAGTAAACCGCAACGCCCTTATCCGCTACCGAACTATTGACAATTGCCTGCAAAACCGCCGCAGGCAATGGACACTTGACGACCTGATTGAAGCCTGCTCTGAAGCATTATATGAGTACCAGGGTATTGACAGCGGAGTAAGCCGACGTACCATACAAGCCGACATTGAGATGATGCGCAGTAATAAGCTTGGCTATGAAGCGCCTATTGTTGTGGTTGATAAAAAATACTATACCTATTCGGATAAAAATTACAGTATCAGCAATATTCCCCTCAATAACCAGGATATGCAGGTACTTAGCGAAGTAGCCAGTCTACTGGGCCAGTTTAAAGGTTTGGGCCATTTTGCCGATCTTAATGAAATGGTTACCAAATTGGAAGACAAGATCTACAGTCAGAAAACACACAGCACGCCGGTGGTTGATTTTGAAAAGAATGATAATCTGAAGGGTTTGGAATGGATTGAGATTATCCGCAAGGCCATTGTGGCTAAGAATACGCTGTGCATCACCTACCAGTCATTTAAAGCCAGGGAGGCAAGTACTTTTTGTTTCAGTGCCTATTTGCTGAAAGAATACCGCAATCGCTGGTTTGCGCTGGGCGTATCGCATATAAGGAATAAGCCGCTGCTTACCCTGGCGCTCGACAGGATCCAAACCGTTGAGTTACATGCCGACGAATACATGGAAAATACCCGGATCAATCTTGCTACCTATTATAATGATGTGCTTGGCGTAACCAAATCGCCGGGGCAGCGCGATAACGAGGTTGTTTTTTGGGTAGATGATAAAAATGCCCCTTACGTTGTTACCAAGCCTTTGCACCACACGCAAAAAATACTGAAAGTTGTAACAGACGGAACGATATTCAGCATAAAGGTGATCATGAATTTTGAGTTGGAACGTGAGTTGCTTGGTTTTGGGCCTAAACTAAAGGTGCTTGGTCCGCGGATATTGGTTAAGCAAATGAAGGATCTGCTCCGCAAATCATTGGAGCAGTATTCGGGTGATAGCCCCATTCCGCAGGGAAGCAATTTGAGCAGTTTGTTGAATTCATGAGTGTTAAAAAGCATGGCTTGTGCTATTCCTCTCTTGAAAGTGTAATAGCCCCAAAAAGGCATAAGTAAAGAATTAACCGCCGTATCGACTCACCCCGACATCGCGGCGCTTGTCACCCCTCTCTACGCAAGCGTAAAGAGGGGATTTTTATTTCCTTTACCCTCTTTATCCGAAGGATAGAGAGGGTGGTCCAGCGTAGCGCAGACCGGGTGAGTCGACTGTACGCCGCGTAATTTTCTCTCATCAAGGTTTAAAATTCTTATTTCCTCTTCAATTCAGATTGTCATTATCTTAGTATCATTATGTTAACCGAAAAAGAAACTACCAGCCTGAGCAAATTTTTAAGCCTGATATTACGTCATCAGCCCGAATTAATAGATATTAAGCTTGATGAACAGGGCTGGGTAGCCGTTGATGAATTGCTACAGAAAGCGGGCGCATATGGCAAACCCATAAGCCCTGAGGCGCTGGACTATATAGTTGAAACCAATGCTAAAAAACGTTTTGCGTTTGATGATGCCAGGCAGAAGATCCGCGCCAGCCAGGGCCATTCGGTTGGGGTTGAGCTGGGCTATGAACCGCAGACGCCACCTGATGTTCTGTATCACGGCACGGGGAGCCAATCGGTTGAAGCAATTTTGCAAACCGGGCTTGAAAAGCGGAGCAGGCAGCAAGTACACCTGAGCAGCGATTTGGAAACGGCTGTTAAGGTAGGCCAACGGCACGGAAAACCCGTTGTGTTAACTGTTGCAGCGGGAGAGATGTGCAGGCAGGGACATAAGTTTTACCTGTCGGAAAATAAAGTGTGGCTTACCGATTTTGTACCTGCAGACTTTATCAGGACATATTGATCAAACTGAACAAATCCGAAATCGAACATCCGAAATCCCAAATCAAAAATTGACACTGTCTTGACTTTTGTACCAAATCAGTCGAAACTTTATTTTTAGAAACGCTTGCAGTATATGTAGCAAACCTGTTACATTTAGGAAATTGTAAACTGAAATGCCAAAACACATCCTAATTATTTACGTATTGGTTGCCTGCTGTATCCTGGGCATTATGATCAACTCATTTGTAAAAAACAGGCTAATAAAAAAAGCTGAAGACAGACGAATGCTGAAGCCTGTTAACCGTTCTTAAAGTTTTACTGTTAGTTAAATGAGCAGGCCCTGTGTTAAAGCGGGGCCTGCTGAAAATTATTTTCTAAATTTTGTACGTTGGTATCGTCAACAGGGTGTGCCAGGTTTATCATATCAACATTTAAGATCCCTGCAATTAGTATAAGCCGCTCAAGTGTGAGGGCGGTATAACCCAGCTCAAGTTTACTATACGTGTTTTGGGAAATATAAAGCCTGCCCGCCATATACTCCTGCGAATAATTCCTGCTTTCCCTCAGCTTTCTGATATTATCGGTTATCAGTTTAAGCTTAATCCTGATCTCTGCATATGGTACACCAATTCTTTTCATTATTTTATTAATAATATAAATTATATCCAATTACGAAATTTTTACAGCGTTGGATTTTATTGGTAATTAGAAATGATTATGATGGCTGGTGGGTTTTTTTAGTATTTTTAGCTTGTAAATAAAACCTTACACAAACTGGAAATCCTTAAGTATATCGTTAAAAATGTAGTACTGTACCTGCTGTTAAGTATGGCTACCTTCCTGATGCTTACAGGTATCGTTATCTATTATCCGCTGCACGATACTACAGGCTTTTTGCAGTTTAAACAGGCCTATATTCATATCCTGCCCTGGAAAATTGCATTCTATACACACGTATTTAGTATCATTTTGGTTTTGCTGGCTGGCTTTACGCAGTTTTCGGCCTATGTACTCAAAGAGCACCGGGCGCTTCACCGCATTATGGGTAAAATATATGTTTACGATATTTTACTGGTAAACTTTCCGGCTGCTATGATCATGGCCATATATGCCAATGGTTTATTGCCGGGTAAAACTGCTTTTGTGATACTGGACTGCCTGTGGTTTTGGTTTACTTATAAAGCAGTGGTTGAAATAAAACGAAAAAATATCAAGGCGCATAAGCAGTTTATGATACGGAGCTATGCGCTTACACTTTCGGCTGTGATGCTGCGTTTGTGGAGGATTATTATATCAGCGTTTGTAACTATCGATCCCGTACACCTGTACATGATTGATGCCTGGATGGGATTTGTCCCTAACCTGCTTTTTGCAGAGTGGCTTATCCGTACCAAAAGGGTATAAACAATAAACTACCTGTGGAATGGGAACATAAATAAAGCCAAAGTAACCATGCCGATAAAAAATATGATAAGGCATAAAATAAAAGTGATCACGCTTATTGATTTGGCATAAGGACTGCCGGTACTGATCAGCCTTTTACGTACGCCTCCCGAAATAAAGTAGGCGATAACGCCCGAAACAGTAAGCATGAAAAGCAGGATGAGCAGTAGAATATCCATTGTGATGGTTTAAAGGTTTTTAATAGTGGTTTATTGATTGCTTTAGCTAAGATATTAAAAAATGCTTATCTATGCAGGGTAAAAAATGCGTAAAAGCATCCCTAAGCCATCCGATGAAAAAACGCCCTGTATACCTCATTTTTAATATTATATATCAGCTCATCACCTGTTATTGTTTGCTTTTTGCAAATGCTTTTCTTAATGACTTTTTTGTACCCCAAAGACTGATACATACACGTAACGGAACGGCGTTGGTTAAAGCAAGTTCGTCTGTTTATGCAATTATCAGAACTTTAGCATTACTGGGGGAAGCGGCAATTATTATATTGCTGATCTATGTTGTTAACCAGTTAATTTTAAGTGATACCGAGGATAAGGCTACAAGGCTGCTTGTTGCCGGGAAAACAGCCAAAGTAAACATTGGTGTTACCCTGTGCTTACTATTAGTATTGATTTGGGCGCAATTTTAGATTTGAATATAAGCTTTTTGGTTTAAAAGTTATAAATGAAGGGGCCGGAAATTGTATCACTAATACTGTAAAGTATTGATAATGGCGCTGATATCATCAAATAGCGTAAAAACCGCATCCCGAAAGCGTATAAACACTGTGTTACGAGGTGATTTTTATCGTCAACTTTATCTTCTCTAATTAAAACCGACTAACCGGGTTATCAATCTGCATTTCCTGAACCGGCACATAAGTTGAATAAACAGTATTTATAGTATTTGCAATGTCTGTTATATATGGCTTTGAGCATGAGTGTGAACTAACCAACAATCAAATTATATAAACCTTAAATTACAACCTATGTCTTTTTTATCAAACATGTGGGATCACGTAAAATCCCTGTTCCACAACGCATCAGGCGCTGTGCATGAAATTATCACCGTGGCCGACAAAGTAGCAAACACGCTCAAAAATCTTGAAGCAAGCCAGGCGGGCCAATTTTTGGAAACAACACTTGAAACCCTGGTTCCTCCATCCGCAGTAATTATTAATGGTATCAAATTATGGCTGCCCAAGGTTGTTACCGATTTGAATTGGGCTGTACAAGAGGATGGCAAAACCGATGAGCAAAAGATAGCCGACGCGGTGGCTTATTTAGCTAAACTGAAAGGTGTTAACCCCGATGCCTATGCCAGCCAGCTAAACACCTTAAATGCCCTCATCCAAAAATGGATGTCGGATCAACAGGGCGCCGGGCTCAACATTCAGCAAGCCCTTACCATTAGCCAGGTAAACCACAATCCAGATCTGGTTTCGGCTTAATAGCAATGAACACTTACGAAGCTTTTCAAACTTCGTAAGTGTTCACCTTTCACCTATTCCGATTTTTTGATGATCTCTCTTACTACATCATCAAGTTCATGGGCTGATAGCATGAGGAGCCTGATCAGTTCGGCAGCATCCGGGTGGTTATCAAGATGGTCATTTAATAAATCGGTGAGGCCCATGATCCGGGCAACGGGAGCGCGTACTATGTGGGCCTGGGTCCAGGCAATTTCCTTAAGCTGGATGTTTTGCTTTTCAATAGCGCTTACGTGATCTTTTAATTGGGTAACATCACGCTCAATCGAGATCCAATGGGTTATTTTACCTGTATTGTCCTTAACCGGTGATACCGATTTATTGCTCCAGTATCGTTCGCCGTTCTTTTTGTAATTAACAACTTCAACTTCAAAAGGGCCGTTTTGCTCAAATGTGTTAATCATTTCACCTGCATCAGGCGATGGACTGCGGGCCCCCCATAAAATATCGGTAAAGGAGCCTGTAACTTCCCATTGGCTGTAACCTGTAATATAAGTAAAAGCTTCATTTACATATACGATTTTTTGCTTCTGATCACTATTGGGTTCTGCTTCAACAATTACCACTGCATCGGTAGCATACCGCAATGCCGACTCGGTAAGCCTGAGCCATTGTTCTTCTTCTTTTTGGCGGGTAATATCCTGCATAGCGCCAATAACCCTTATAGGTGCACCGGTAGCAGTGTCCCTAACAATAAAGGCCCGGTCAAACACATGTTTGTATTTGCTGTCGGCACATAAAAAGCGATAGCTTAACTGCAGGAGGGTATCACCGTGTGCTAATGCCTGGGTTATTTGTTCGTTTATTAAGTTAAGGTCGGCAGGGTGAATTTTGTTTTTCAACCATTTATTTACATCTCGAATTTCATTTAACTGGTGCCCGAATACCCCGCTCATACCATAGTTGTATAAGATGGTGTCATTTGCTATATCCCAATCCCAAATGGTATCACTGGTGGCCTGTGCAACAGTTTCATAGCGGTTGTTGCTTTGCTGCAAACCATTAAACAGCATGGGCAGCAGTATGGCTATAACAGTGCACAATATAATGAGGTTGCTTGATACTGCTATCCATGAGCCGAGGGTATATTGCAAACTAATACCGTTTTGTAATAAGTTGTAATGAATACAAATCCCCACCGATACACATATAGCTGTATTGGCGTAAACAGTACAAAAGGGATGTTCGCCATGAAAAACCAGCAGGCAAAAAAATGTCAGTGCCAATAAATACAGCAAGCCGGGCCCATACCAGCCAAGGTAGTAAAGTAAACCCAGGGCCAAAAGGTACAGCAAACCTATAAACCACGATTTGCGCGCTTTAACACTCATGCCTGGTAATAATACCGAAGCGGTAATGCTAACTACTATAAATATATCAAAGGCGGCAAGCGTATACAGATGGCTGATAATACTCATATATACACCCGGTACCAGCGCTATCAAAAACAACGGGAAAAGATATATCATCATGGTAGCAAACAGTTTGTTGCTCCAGTACGGTAGGCCATGCAATTCAGCTGTATCGCCCGAACAGTTTTTAGTAATGGTGCTTTTGTAGGCTTGCCAGATCCGCATCAATTTTTTCTTCTTACTGAAATGTCAATTAAACTGCTGTTTTGCTGCAGGATAGGGCGTACGGCATATAACGCACTGTTAATATCATGTAAAGAGTAAGGCATAAGATGTAGTACCGTTAGTGGACTAATATATTTAATAAACATGTAAGTTGTACGGGTATGAGGGCTATTATGTAACAATATGATATAATGTTTAATTTAGTTAGTTTTATTAAGCCTCATAGTCAGATATTTATAATGTTGAATTACCTTTAATTTCTGTTGGTCTGACATTTATTAAACTTTTTTAATAGTACGTAAAAATTATGAAAAGGATATCGTTTTGTTTGTTTATGCTGATGGTTTGTTTATGGTATAAGAATGTGTTGGCTCAACAGGTTGATAGTAAACTTCCCCGTTTGCTCATCAGGCTGGATGATATCGGCATGAACCACTCCGTAAACATGGCAATGCTTAAAGCTGCGCAAACCGGTATGCCGTTATCAGCTTCAGTACAGTTTGCATGCCCCTGGTACCAGGAGGCGGTTGAAATATTGAAGCAATACCCCAATGTTACGGTGGGCGTTCATCTCACGCTCACATCCGAATGGAAAAATTACCGCTGGGGCCCTGTTACCGGCCGCACGGCTGTTCCAAGCCTGGTTGATTCAAACGGGTATTTCCCGCAATCAACACGTGCTTTTGCTAAAAGCGGGTATAAGCTCAGCGAAATTGAAACCGAACTATCGGCACAAATTGAAAGGGCACAGGCATCAGGCTTAAAAATAACCTATATCGATCCGCATATGGGCATAATGCTCTCAACACCCGAATTGCGGGCCCTTACCGAAAAACTGGCACATAAATACAAATTGGCTATATCAACCTTAAGCAGTGTTACCTATTTTGGCGAAACCTATAAAGAAATGTGGGGCGAACCTATCGCTACAAAAAAGGAAGCGTTTTTAGCTTATATAAGTAAACTAAACCCCGGTAAGCCAAACATGATGGTACTGCATACCGCTACCCCAGGCCCCGAAATGGATGTACTGGTTGATATGAACAGTAACATGATGAACTCAAAAGATGGCAAGCCGCTTACCAGCCTGCACCGCCAAACCGAACTTAACGCATTGCTCTCGCCCGAGTTTTCGGCTATGATCGGTAAAAAGTTTCAGCTGATCAATTATCAGCAGCTCCTTGCAGGTACAGATATCAGCATCCTTAAACCTGTTGATAATAAATAAATGCCTTATTTTTTTGAAGTAGCAACTACAACAATACCGCCTATAATTAATAATCCGCCAAGGTAGGGTGGCCAGTTAACGGTTTTTTCCCTGTCGGCCGATACCTGTATGGGACCGGCGTCAATGATCTTTTCTTTTTTTGTATAAGTAAAGCCCGTCCAGATGAGCATGGCGGCACCTGTGACAATGAGCAGGATCCCTATGGTTTTGTTCATGGTTATATGATTTGGTTACTTATAGGAATAAATTTTACGGCCATTTGTTTTGCATTTGTCGCCTGGGTTAGTATATAAAGTTTTTTTGCTTTCAACTTTTTTTTAGATTAGAAGCCTGAATCCGGAGCAGTATACTGCCAGCCGGATTTTTCGCTAACAGCCTGGAAATTAATTACCGTAGATGCAAGATGATTTGATACTGGAAACCATATCGGTTACCAAAAACTTTTTTGGAGATAAGTCTTCGGGGGTTAATAACATTACCATTTTTATTCCTAAGGGAAAAGTAACGGCCATAGTTGGTGAAAGCGGCAGCGGGAAAACTACTTTACTCAACCTGCTTTACGGCACGCTGGAGCCCGATCATGGCGAGGTGTTTTTTAAGGAAGAGCAGGTATTAAGCAGGGAAAGAGGCATACAGCATGCACACAAGGTTATGCGGATGGTAACCCAGCACGATACTGATCTTGATCCGCGTATATCGGTATGGGATACTATAAGCGAAGGCCTGCCCGATGGGGAGCAAAGCCATGCTATCCATCTTATTACCGAGGCATTAAACCTTTTAAATATCTACCCGCTTAGAGAAATGCCTTTCGGCAAACTAAGCGGCGGCGAAAAGCAACGCGTAACCATTGCCAAAGCGTTGATAAGCCGCCCCGAAGTTTTACTGCTTGATGAACCCTTTAACCAGGTTGATGCCACCTATCGCGAAGGATTACAGCATGATATCAGGTATATTGTAAAAGAGTGGGGAGTTACCGTAGTGCTGGTATCACATGATCCTGCCGAGATCCTTTCTATGGCCGATGAGCTGATTGTGTTAAAAGAAGGTGAGATAGTGGAGAATGGCAGCCCTGAGCAGTTATATCATTCGCCTAAATTATTGTATACCGCGCAGATCCTGGCCAGTTGTACGCAGCTAACATCAACCCAGGCAAAAGTTTGCGGTATAAAAAGTAAGCGTGGCGTGGTTGTGGTTTATGCAGAGCATGTTAAAATAAGTAGCCTCGGCAGTAAGTGGCTGGTGAAAATGGTATTGTTCAAGGGTTTTTTTGAAGAACTTATTGTCGAAAAAGAAGGGATCACTTTACGGGTACTTAATTACGACCGACGTAAATACCAGGCCGGAAGTAAAGTTGGGATCAGTATCAGTAAATATTTTGAGTTTGGGAAGTGGGAGAATTGAGGTTAAACTTGACTGTGTTAAATAAAAATGTCATTGCGAGCGATAGCGTGGCAATCTCGTAGCTATGCAAAGCCGCTTTGCTTCCGTGCGATTGCCACGCTGCGCTCGCAATGACATGGTTTTTTCATCTTTTCAGCAATTATCGTCACTTCGCTACCGCTAATTCCTCATGTTTCGCTTTCCTGTATTTTGATAAATTGATCAGCAGCACGCTGCTCAATATCACAACCAGTCCTAAAACCTGTATTAAAGTCACGTGTTCGCCTGCAAAAATTACCCCCAGCAATACTGCTATTACCGGGTTAACATAAGCATATGTACCAACCTGGGTGGCAGGCCTTACCTGTAAAAGCCATACATAAGCGCTAAATGCAGCTATCGATCCAAATACAATAAGATATGCCAAGGCATACCAGCTTTGCGCCGGTATAGTATGCCATTGAACTGTTTGTACCTCGCCGGTTAAAAAGCTGGAGGGTATAAAAAATACACCGGCCGCCAACATTTGCCATGCTGTATTTACTGATACGGAACCTTTGGTGTTATAATGCTTTGAATACAATGAGCCTGAAGCCCAGCCCAGGGTACCTACCAAAAGCAATATCATTCCCGGTAGTTTTGATGGCCCGGTTGAAGGCCCGAATACATCAGCAATTTGATCGCGGAATAGCAGTATCACACCTATAAAGCCAATTATAAGGCCGGCAATGGTGCTTTTACTTTTAAAGTTGGTGCCCCAGTTGGGTTTATCAAGCAATACAAACCAGATTGGCGGCGAGGTTACCATAATAGCAACCATTGCGCTTGGTAAAGTTTGTTCGGCCCAGATCACCGCGCCGTTACCTATTACCAGCAACAGGAAACCGCTTACTGCTGCATGCAATATGTTTTGCTTCACAAAAATCTTTTCACCCTTAATTGCACACCACACCATTAACAATAAGCCGGCCGTGAAAAAGCGCAACGCGCCTAACAGCAGTGGCGGGAAACCGGCTACTGCCATTTTTATAAAAAAGTAGGTAGAGCCCCATACAATATAAACAGTAGCGAAAGCTATAACAACTAATAGGGGTGACGTGGATTTTGTGGTTGCGGGTGTCATGGTATATTATTTTTCGGGTATAACCAGTTGTTGTTGTTCTTTTTTGGTTTCGAGCACTATGGTGGTACGGGTGCTTAAAATATTGGGTATTTTACTGAAGTTGCTGCGCATTAAATGCATCAGCGATGCCGAATCATAGGTGCGCACTTTTATTAAGTAACAGTCCTCGCCCGCTATATGATGTACCTCCTGCACTTCGGGTATCTTGGCCAGTTCACTTGATGTGGCATCACTTCCCGGACCGTCGGCGGCACGCATAAAAATAAAGGCCAGCATTTTTTGCTGCAGGGCTATCGGGTTAATGCGTGTGGTATATTGTTGGATCACGTTTTTCTGTTCCAGTTTTTTTACACGCTCCAGTATGCCCGATGGCGCCATGCCAAGCTCACGGGCGAGGTCGGCATTGGAGATTCGCGCATTTTCCTGCATCAATCTTAGGATATGCAGGTCGGTTTTATCTAAAATAATTTCCGGTTCGTTAATCATACAGTAATGTTCGTTATTAATTGAATAAAATTCAAATATTTTTAATTAAAATGAATTTAATTCGACAAAAGTATATTTATAGTGTTTAAACATCATTTTATTAAGTTTGTACAGCAATCAAACAAATGCCGTTTTTGCTATCTGCAATGGCTTTTTGGGCCCAAGTGTATTTTTTTGAAAAAAAATTAAAATGTTTTTAAATCACAATCGTCTTTATCTTTAAAAGGATAAAGAAATTGACAACAGCGATAATGCCCCAGGACAAAAACAGCCACATCATACAAACAATTGCTTCGTATGGTAAAAGCCTGTTGGGATTTATTCGCCGGAGGGTAAAAAACGATGCCGACGCCGAGGATATACTCCAGGATGTTTGGTACCAGTTTAGCGCTGTTATTAATTCTGAACCTATTGAACAAACCAGCGCCTGGCTATACCGGGTGGCCCGGAATAAAATAACTGACAAGCATAAAAAAAAGACGGAAACCCTGCTTGATGATATGCTGGCCGATGGTGAAGATTATGACGATGAGGCTCCGGACTTTAAAGCCATACTCCTTACCGAAGCTACCACTCCCGAAACTGAGTATTTGCGCAACCTTTTTTGGGAGCAGTTATTTTTTGCGCTGGATGAATTGCCCGAAGAACAAAAACAGGTATTTGTTTGGCATGAACTTGAAGATATCCCCTTTGAGGAAATTGCCAAACGTACCGGGCTAAATACCAACACGCTGGTATCAAGGAAACGTTACGCGGTTTTACACTTACGCAAACGGCTTGCCCAGCTTTACACTGAAATTACTGAATATTAAAAAATTAAGATATTAAATAACATGAAACCATTTTTTTATAAAAGGCGATTTTTCTTCATCCCGCTTGGGGTGATTGCCTGCCTGGCTGTCATCAGCTTTATTGTGATGCAGTTATGGAACAATTTATTACCCGATATTTTACACGTAACAGCCATTACTTACTGGCAGGCCATGGGCATATTTATTTTATGCAAGATACTGTTTGGCTTTGGCAAAGGCGGCCCTAAAGGCGGAGGAGGTGCTCCCTGGATGCGTGGACGCATGGCCGAACGTTTTAAAAATATGAGCCCCGATGACCGGGAAAAATTCCGTGCCCAATGGGAAGACCGCATGTGCGGATGGAAAGGCCGCGGCCCAGGCAGGTTTGGCCGTGACTGGGACGACTTTAAAACTACCGTTAATGAAGAGAAGAAAGCCGAGTAAACAGAAAGCTTTAAGCTTTGTGCATTCTGCTTTAAGCTTTATATAAATTAATAATTATCTACCCCAAAATAACATTTCAATGGATGTACTGGTATTTGCAACAAGCGTAAGACAGAAACGGCAGGTGAGCCGGGTACAAAATTTATTAACCAAAGTGCCTGCTATAGCCCAATGGAACTTTGACCTGGAAGATTGCGACAATATTTTACGGGTAGAGGCCAGGGACCTTTCACCGCGTTACATCGAATCGCTGTTGCAAAAAGCAGGCATCCATTGCCAGGAGCTCAGCTACTGATCAGTTTAGCTACACATCTGTATACGGATTGTAAGCATCGTCAGGGTACCAGGTGCCGCCAAATAAGGCATCCTGTCTTTTAATACGGCAGCGTTGTACGTGGTCGGCATCAATAAAGCTGTGATGCTGATTGGGAGTGCCCCAATCGCCTCCCCATATCATTTTATGGCTATGGGCCAGTTTACCTAAAAAGGCAAAATCCGAATCCCATGACGGGTTTCCGTGAACGTTAAGCACAATATCGCAAGCTAAGCCATAATGATGCACACCTACTTTTTCTAATTTGCTTTTGCCGGTGTCAAATAAATGTTTTTGCCGGGCCTGGCTGCGGTAAGTTTCAAATATCATGAGGTTTATACCCTGACTTTTAGCTGCGGCAATAATATCAAAAACAAGCTGGCGTGTAACCGGCTCAAGTAAGTTGGGATCGCTGATACACTCAACCGAATTGAGCCTGCTATCTTTCATGATAACATCTTTAAAAAAGTTTGACATAGCCTTATGGATTATTGTGAATAAATTAGGTTTGTTTTGCTAATTTAATTGATATTCAGCTATTTGTCAATCCGTTAAAACACGGTATTTGGGTAGGTGTTATTTTTTAGCCGGGCTGTTTATTTCAATCCAGTAACCATCCGGGTCCTGAAAATATAATTGCAGTACGCCATCGGCACGGTAGGTAGGTTCTTTGCTATCGCCTTTCCAGTTTGAATATGGGATATTCATCTGATCAAGTGTTTTGGCAAACTCTTTTACCGACGAAACAGTGAAGCAAAGGTGTACCCCCTTAACCTGTTTTTCATTACGATCGGCCTGTATAACATGAAGCTTTACATTGTTGCCAAGGCTATACCATTGGTGTACGGTATCGGCAAACGGATTGTCAACTTTTTTAAGATGTAATACTTTGGTATAAAATTCGGTGCTTTTTTTAAGGTTACCGGTGGTAATGGCAATATGGTCAACCACTGGCGAGATATCGGTGCCGTTTTGGGCTTGACAAACTATTGGTAAAAGCACGGTTACTGCCAACAGCAGCATGGTTATTTTAGCTGTTTTAATGATTATTGATAAAGAGCTCATATTTAGGATTGGTAATTTAATTGCCTAAAGATATAGGTTTGGCATTGCGGTTTAAACAGTGCACAAATAAATTACACAAATGCATTCAATGAAAACTGAATATCAGTTTTTCCTCTTGCTGGTTAATGCAATTGGTGTTGTGTATGTTCCAGTCATTAATATCAATAAGGCCCGGATGGGTCCTGTAATGGCTGTCATCAACAGGGCATTTAACCACATATCCAACATCTTTAATCAGCACAATTATTGGCCTTGCACCGCAAACCTTGCAGCAGTTACAATTAACCGACCCTGGTATATTTACATAGCCCCTCATACTTCATCTGGCGTTTAATTAAATTTTTAATTGCGATTAGTTATCAGGTCGTTCAACTTATGAAGATACTTATCTTATTTTATCCCAAAAAGTTAAGATAGTGCTAATTTAGAATAAAATCCTCCATAAAATATAATACGTATAAAATTCGCTTTAGGTTACTGACCTAAGCAATTTATTATATGTTTTGGGGTAATATCTATTTTGTTCTTATTTTACCGGGAGGTTTATAATAAATTAAAACTCTGTAAAACAGCTATGGAACAATATAAACTATATATTAATGATACGGGAAAAGGCCGTAAATGGTTGCATGTGTCTACTGTTAGTGTTTTATGGTTCGGTTTAATTTTACAAATAACCATATCAATACCAACATATTTAAAAGCAGGACGAAGCCTTGAGGGTACACTGGTGCAACTATTTAGTTTTTTTACAATACTTGTTAATTTGCTTGCAGCCATATGTCTTACTGCATTATTTAAAACTAATAGCCGCTTAGGGAAATACTTTTTTCAACCCCGCATTTTAAGCGCCATTGCTTTATATATCACTATAGTAGGATTGGTTTATAACCTGGTGCTCCGCAATTTGTGGCATCCCGAAGGGTTATTTAAGCTTGCAGATGAATTGCTGCACTCCGTTAACCCGCTTTTGTTTGTAGTTTATTGGTTAGTATACGCCCCAAAAGCCAATTTAAAATGGATAGAGGCTTTAAACTGGCTTTGGGTTCCTTTCATCTATTCGGTGTATGTATTTATCCGCGGCAGTATCAGTCATTTATATCCCTATCCCTTTCTCAATATCGATAAATTGGGCGTATCACAGGTGGCAATAAATTCATTACTGATGCTTATAGCCTTCCTTCTTATTGGTTTTTTGTTTGTTTGGATTAACCGGCTCATGGTAAAACGGAATTCCGGAGCTATCGTTTAACCCCTTGCTAACTGAAGAATACCCTACTGTAACATTCCCTTTACCGCGGTTGTTATTTTTTCCTTATGGCATGATAAGTGATCAGATGTAATTATCTATTTAAAACTTATAAATCATTTGCTATGAAAACCACTGTTTCACGCTCAATTGCACTGCTAATATTGGCAGCGCTGGGTTTTACAAGCTGCTCTGCCGAATACCAGGAACGCCGCAGGCACCGCCACGATGAAAGGGTTCGTGTACACGAACGCGTAGTTATACATAATTAAATACAGCTAAATACAACAAAACAGGCCGTGCTTCATCAGCACGGCCTGTTTTGTTTATGGCGATTAAAAACCGGGATCGTTTTTATTGAAAAATCAATCGTTCCAGAGGTGCTGCGATTGAAGGCTGCTCTCCAGTTTGTTTTTAATAAATAGATCGTCTCTATGCAAAATGCAATCGCCGTGGTTGATGTCTTCTTCGGCAGTAACTTTGATGATGCTGCCTGATATTTGTTCAACTATACTTGATAGTGTGAGGATCTCTGTGTCGGGTATTTGAACGGTTAATATTGCCATGGGTAGATGATGTTGTTTTTAATAATTCAAAAATATGGCAATAAAATTTACCGTGTGTTTTATGAAAGTAAAATTTAAATAACCTTTATTTTACAAATGTGTCAACAATATTAATTCGCGGTTTTAGTTACCAGCACCCAGTCAACAATGGTTTTGGCATCGCCGGCTTTTATTTTGTTAAGTGTATTTTCTGATAGGCCATGATATGGCTTCGTAACCTTATTAACGCCACCGGGATAACCGCCGCCTAATGCGAAATTGAGGATGATGAATTTTTTGTTATCAAAAGCCCAGCGGCCATATTTTTCAACCATGGCTTTTGTCACTGTATAGGTTACTTTGCCATCAACCTTAAACACAAGGCTCTCCGGCGACCAATCGACCGAATATACGTGCCATTGTGTAACATCAATGCCTGCCGGGAAAAATACACGTTTTGCAAGTGGGGTATTACCAAAGTAACCGGGGCCGTGTAAAGCATGGCTTACCCAGCTCGAGTCGCCAACGGTTTCCATTACGTCAATTTCGCCGCAATCGGGCCATTTGCCATTTCCCAGTGCCCAAAACGCAGGCCACAAGCCTGCTCCTGATGCCATTTTCATCCTGCATGAGGCGGTGCCATAAGTAAATTCCATTTTAGCGCGGGTATTGATGCGCCCTGAAATAAAATCATATTTACGCTGCTCTTTGCTGGTAAAGCCCGGCTGATACAAAGCCTTTAAAACTAAAGCGCCGTTTGTAGCCCCTTCGTCTTTACCATCGATCATATAAATGGTAGCTGCCGAATCAATATAGGCCTGCTGCTCATCATTAACCGTATGACCCGTAATTTCAACGTTCCATTTGGCCCTGTTGAGGGCAGGTTTGTTAAAATCTTCAAAGAAAACAGTATCTGTTTTAGGTTGCTTTTGTGCAAATACTTGCGATGCTGTTAAAAGTGTTGCTGATAGCAGCAGATGTTTTAGCTTCATTTTTTGATAATGTGGGATGAGGGTTTAAAAGTATATAAATTGGATGATACGGATTTAAGGATTGCTGATTGAGATTATAATTTTACAAAGGGGAGTGTACGTAAACCAATATAAATCCTTTTGTCATCCTGAGCGATAGCGAATAGATCTTCTGCATCATGTCTCTCGGATTAGCATGGATTGGATGCATGTCGAAGAAGATGTTTCAATTGTTACCCATGACATAATTTAAAAAAACTGTCATCCTGAGGCACGAAGGATCTTCTTCGATGGGCAAATCTGCTATACAGGGCGAAGAAGATGCTTCGTACCTACCCATGACATGATAAATAAAGAATGTTCTCGTCAGCAGGTAAGCTTCGGGTGAAAGCGGGCAGAACAATGATGGCCTTGAGCGCAGGAAGGGGCATAGCAAGTTTTTGCAGAAGCTCGGGTGAGTGGGTGCGAAGCAGGGCAAAATAATTGCAGCCCGTGGTTCTGACCGCTTTGCAGGGCAAAGGCTTCCGCGATGGACATCGGGACGGGGTGTGCACAAAGAAGCCTATCTGCTGACTTGACTTTTTGGATACTTTTGTGTCAAGACAAAAGTATCTGGCCCCGCGCGGCCAAGAGCGCGACGATGTAAGTCCATAGAAAAAAGCCTTTTACCTGCCTGTCGGGGATTGCTTCGTGCCTCGCAATGACGTGGTGGAGATGTCATTGCACCTTCAGAGTCCAACGGATTTAAACACTCAGCATGACAAAGGTTTTTGCCCCTGGATCGTACCCTCCCTCTGCAATTTTACCCTCTAATTACCTTTACTTTTTTAAATTGCAGTCTTATACACATTTATATGCACAATAGTGGTTTCTTGCGGGTGTTTGCAATCATCGCATTTATTAGTTTATTGTTTGATTGGTACGTACACTCCGGCCTTAAAACTTTAACTGCCGACTGGCAATCAAACCTGTGGCGCAGTATTGTTTTGTGGGGGTATTTAATCATATCAGTAGGCGTAACGGCTTTGTTTTTACTTGGCTTTGGCGCTTTTAGTACGGCAAATGGCATGCGCCCTTTTCATGAGTGGATGTTGAGCCTGTTTCTTACGTTTTTTATTACCAAGTTGGTTTTTCTGATTGTGCTGTCCCTTGGTGATCTTGGGCGATTTTTTGTCGGTATATTTAATATGATCAGTCGTTCGGGTAGTGCAAACGGTCAATCAGCTTTTCCCGGCAGGCGTAAATTTATCAGCGAGATAGCTGTGCTGGTAGCTGCAGTGCCCTTTACATCGTTCTTTTATGCCATGTTTAAGGGTAAGTACGATTATAAGCTGCATAAAGCCACGCTTTATTTTAAGGATTTGCCCGATGCTTTTGATGGCTTTACCATCACCCAGCTCTCTGATATCCATTCGGGCAGTTTTGACAATACAGAAGCTATGCAGCGCGGTATCGACCTGGCCAAAGCGCAAAAAAGTGACCTGTTTGTTTTTACCGGCGATTTGGTAAATAATGCAGCATCGGAAATTGAGCCTTACATCGATAGGTTCGGGCAGATCAAAGCCCCCTACGGGCAGTTTTCTATTTTGGGTAACCATGACTACGGCGATTATATCGTTTGGGATAGCGAGCAGGAGAAGGCTGCCAACCTGGATAAGCTTAAACAACACCACAAAGCTTTAGACTATCGCCTATTACTCGATGAAAATGTGACCATTGAAAAAGGAGGACAAAAAATCTCCCTGATCGGCATCCAGAACTGGGGCAGGGGTTTTATACAGGTGGGCGACTTGAACAAAGCGCTTCAGGGTGTACCCAAAGATGCTTTTAAAATACTGCTTTCGCACGATCCCACCCATTGGGAAGAGCAGGTGCGCTATAATGCTACAACCATTCATCTTACCCTATCCGGGCATACCCATGGTGCACAGTTTGGGGTAGAGATCCCTGGGTTTAGGTGGAGCCCTGTAAAATACCGCTATGTTGACTGGGCCGGTCTCGCTAATGAAAAGAACCGCTACCTATATGTGAACCGTGGTTTCGGCTTCCTGGCATTTTCGGGCAGGTTAGGCATTTGGCCAGAGGTTACGGTTATTGAGTTGAAAAAGAAAAGTTCGGTTTCCTAAAGTGTTAATGTACAGCGTTTCATTTTGCTATATCTCAGCTTTTCAGCTCAGTAACAATAATTTCATTACCATATAGGTCATAGCAGTGGAAAAAGCTGTAGGCATCGGCATAGACCGGCTTAACTTTAATAGTGACATTATTGTTAACCAGTTTTTGATATAAGGCGTCGAGCTTATTGGTGTACATGACAAAAGTTGGCTGGCCTCCGGTTTGATGGCCTGGCTGTTGCGCATCACCATCGGCTTTTAAAAACCAAATACCTATAGCATTCTCCGTATCAAAGCTAATGTGCAAAAAACGCTGGCCTTCGGCGGTGGTATAATCAACCAATACTTTACAGTTAAAATTATCCTGGTAAAAAGAAAGGGCTTCTTCATAATCATTAACCAAAATGATTAACCTGCCAATGTGGTTTTGTATTTCCATTTGTTTGTGCGATTTAGGCTGCATAAATGTATAGAATAAAACCTGTTGTTTTGTAATGTATTGATATTTAAATTCTTATACGTGTGTTGGTTCCTTGAAAACAAAACAAGTGATTTATAGCTTATAATATCAGGTATTAAACTAAAACTAAAATTATGGCATCCAACAATATGAAACGAATAGGCAAACATGGCCCGCAGGTACAGCATCAGCATAACAATGCCTGGGAAGTGATGAAACCTTTTGTGCATTTTGGCGTGAAAGCAACGGCTACTATTGCCCATGCACTAATCTCCATTATAAAACACATTCCTAAGCCCGATTCCCATAAGCCTTCCAAACAAAACGGCGGTAAAATCATTAAAATATAAAACAGTATACCCGGCAATAATTAACCGGGTTTTTATTATAATGGTTAATGATCACCGTTATTTAACGGAACAAAACAATAGTTTATCTTCTCAATAAAATTGGATGACCGGGTTAGTATCTCCGCCTATTTTTTTTATAGTAACTTCTACCGCTTTTAATGGCTATAAAAGGAATAAGCCCTATCAGAATAAGCGGTAATGATAACATCATCAAAATGCTACCCCACGTATGTCCGGGTTTGGTAGTCGCGAAGTGATGCTTTGCGCCTAAGTATGCAATTCCAATACTGAAAAGTATCAGGATTAGTCCCCTTAATCTCCATTTCTGAATAATGTTCATTTGTCCACTAATATATATATTACGAAATGATATGTTAAAAAAGGATTTACATCTTATGAATTAGTAATAAACCCTGGCGAAGATTTATTTACCGAAGCGGTTTCCTGGTGCTTTTTTAAAATCATTTCTACCGTTAAAACACCCCTTTAAATACCGTGTTTTCACGGATTGCGGGGGCGTTTTTTAATGTTGAAATTTATGCATTGATTGAAACTTACCAAACAGAAATTATCACTACTTATAACAGGCTGCTAATGTTGCCTTTCAATAATTGATATAATATTAAAAACCTAAACCTTAACCTTGTCTTACACCCGTCGACTTGGCGGGTGTTTTTTGTTTTATACCAGTTCAAATTAATAAGCGTTCAGTAAGCGGCTATGTTGTTTAAATTACAATTTGTACTTACTTTCACCCTCAATGAATCATCTGTTTACCGGTTATAAAACGCTTCAAAAATTAATACTTCCGGCGCTGTTACTTTCTGCAACATTGTCAAAAGCGCAGGTATTTGGCGGTAACCCGCCATCAATAAAGTGGAAACAGGTAAACACAGCACCTGCCCGGGTAATATTCCCGGCTGGTTTG
Organism: Mucilaginibacter angelicae; assembly: GCF_042434235.1. Lineage (NCBI taxonomy): Bacteria > Pseudomonadati > Bacteroidota > Sphingobacteriia > Sphingobacteriales > Sphingobacteriaceae > Mucilaginibacter > Mucilaginibacter angelicae. The sequence continues at coordinate 281,874 of NZ_JBHLTS010000018.1, forward strand.
GATTCGGCGGGATTACGGGTTGCTAATATTGTTCAGCAAATGAGCGGTTTGGTGCGGCCAACAATCGGCTCCAAGCAAAAACAGATCAGTATTGTATTGCAAAACCAAACTACAGTAGCCAATGGTTATGTGGGATTAGCCCCCTTCAGAAGCGAGTTTTTTTTAACCCCAGAACAAAATAGTTTTGATATTGGCAGCCTGCCATGGCCGCAACAGCTGGCTATTCACGAGTACAGGCATGTGCAGCAGTACAATAATTTTAACGTAGGCCTGTCGCATTTTCTCCGCATAATTTTTGGCGAAGGCGGGCAGGCGCTGGGTAATGATCTTGCCGTACCCAACTGGTTTTTTGAAGGCGATGCCGTATTTAACGAAACCTTAGTGAGTGAACAGGGCAGGGGCAGGCTACCTTATTTTTTTACCGGCTACCGCGCCTTGTGGGCAGCAGATAAAAACTACAGCTATATGAAGCTCCGCAATGGCTCATACCGCGATTATGTGCCCGATCATTATCCCCTTGGCTATATGATGGTGGCTTACGGTCGCGAAAAATATGGCAGCGAACTGTGGAAAAACGTAACACATGACGCTGCAGCATATCGCGGAGGGTTTTATCCTTTTCAGTGGGCTGTTAAAAAGTATACCGGCGAAACTTTCAAAACCTTTTCAAATAACGGTTTCAGCTATTTCAAACAGCAATTTGCTGAAGATAACACCCAACCGGTTGCCGAACGGAAAAAGCACTTTGATGCCAACCGGCAATATCCGGCATTTGTGAACGACAGTACGCTTATCTACGCTAAAAATACTTATGATCATTTGCCGGCTTTTGTTATCAAAACAGGTGATAAGGAAGTAAAGCTGAGTACTCGTTCCTATTCACTGGATAGTTACTTTGATTATAACAATGGTCATTTAGTTTATGCATCCTATCGGCCCGATTTACGCTGGGGCTATCGTAACTACAGCGAACTGATGCTCCTTGATGCAAAAACAGGGCAGGAACATCGCATCACATCTAAAGCAAAATACTTTTCACCTGCTTTTAGTGCCGATGGCCAAAGTATTGTTGCGGTACAGGTTGATCCATCGGGCGCAAGTAGGCTGCATATTTTGGATACAACGGGTAAACTTCAAAAGGAAATCCCAAACCCGCAGGGGCTGTTTTATACTTATCCTAAATTTTATGGCGATGGCAGGCTGTTGTCGGCAGCACGTAATAAGGAAGGCAAAATGGGGATTGCACTTACGGAGATTGCTACAGGTAAAACAGATTATTTAACGCCTTTAAGTTATCGCCCGATAGGTTTTATCGCCCTGAAAAAAGATACACTTTACTTTACGCAAACCGATGGCAAAAACGACCGCCTGTTTGTACTAATGCTTGCCAAAAAAAGCGTTTACGAGATGCTGCCTACCGGCAAAGATAGTGGCATAGGTTACTATCAGCCTGCAGTAAGCGACAATAAACTGGCCTGGGTGGGTTTTACTGCTGATGGTTATCAAATTAACCAGGCTAATAAAAAAGACCTGAAATGGATAGCTGCAGGAGCGGATTATGCACGTTACCTGCCTGACTTGGGTATCACAGCGCTTAAAAAAGATTCGGCTGCTAATATGGTTGCGGGGATAGCTGATAAGCCATTGCCGGTTACCAATTATTCCAAAGCGCATGGTTTGTTTAACTTTCACAGTATCATCCCTAACATCAGCGACCCTAACTATTCCTTCGCTATTACCGGCGAGAACGTGCTGAATACTTTCCAGTCCGAACTATCTTTTGATTATAATACCAATGAGGGGTACAAGCAATTTGGCTTTGATGCCGTTTATGGTGCTTTGTTCCCTTACATTTCGGCCGGGGCCGATTACACGCTCGACAGGCGGAGTTTTTATAAGGGGCAATACGTTTACTGGAACGAAACTGCCGTGCATGGCGGTTTGCGTGTGCCGCTCAATTTTAGTGAAGGCAAGCGCACAACGGGCCTTACCTTTGGCAGCGACCTGTATTTTAACAGCATTAACTTTCAGCAAGCCTACAAAAACAGCTTTGCCGACAGGTCATATACTTATCTTAACAATTACATCAGCTTTAGTAATCAGACTCAGCAGGCGCAAAAAAATATCTACCCCCGGTTTGCACAAAGCATAGGGGTTAATTACAAATCGGCAATTTCGGGCTCACGGGCAACGCAGTTGTTGGCCACAGGTAACTTTTATTTTCCAGGTTTATTTGTAAACCACAATTTGGTGATCAGCCTGGCGCACCAGCAAAAAGGTAAGGATAACGTGATCAGTTTCTCCAATGATTTTCCTTTCTCCAAAGGTTATACTGCGGAAAACCTGGACAATATGAACAAGGTAGGTCTGACTTATCATCTACCGATAGCTTATCCTGATGCTGGCTTTGGTAACCTGTTTTACCTGCTACGCCTGCGCGGGGCATTGTTTTTTGACTATACCCATGCCAACGCCTCCAACTTTTTTACTGATGGCAGCAGCTTCAAACAAAACTTCCGGTCGGCAGGGGGAACGCTGTATTTCGATACTAAATTCTTTAATCAAAATAGCATCACATTCGGTATCAGGTACAGCAGGTTGCTGGATGAGGACTTTTTTGGAGGAACAGGACGCAACAGGATAGAATTGGTTTTGCCGGTAACTTTCTTTTGATGTTAATAAGCTTTGTTTCTGATGTAACCATCTCTTGGAAACACACCGGCTATATCACCATGACATTCATAAAGATGAGTTTTTCTGTTAACCAGATAATTGAAAATTCGCAGGTCCTTCTTGGTGATTTTGAACGCGTATTTTTTCAAACGCATGTAACCATAAATACCGTAAGCTTGTGTCTCACTGCATATGCTAACAAGCATTTCCCTTAATTTTGCGATCTGTTTATGCTTTGCAAGGCTATCTATTGATCTTGCTTCGTCAGTTTCATTTGCGCCATCACCGCAGTGTAATCCGAACATTTCATGCTCGTTTAACTCGTTTTTAAGATCGTCAATAGTTTTTGCATAGTCGTAAAATGCATTTCTTAATTTTAGATACTGTATAGCCTTTACTGTATCTATTTTAGGATGATTTCTGAGTATGTTGGATTTTCTATCGTAATCATTATAGCGTATTGATGCTCCCTGGCCGTATAAAACTGAACTTAAACAAATAGTGTCATTATGTACCAATAAATTTATATGATAATCATAAGTACCGTTAAGTGTTATATTTATTAAACGGTGTGTGTATCCGAAATCAACGTCTCTGTCATATACAAGTTTTATATTGCTATTTACAGGTTCCCGGGTTTGCTTAATGCTGTCAACGCGCTGATATAACCGGGCTGCAGATTTTTCCTGGTTTGCTATTGCTTCAAATTTAAGATAGAATGTTCTATCCAGATTTTGGCAGTAACCGTCACAAGTGGTCAGCGAAAGTAAAATGAACAATATCTTTTTTGCGATCTTCATTTAATTATCTCCTCTTAGGGTTTCCAGGTAGAGAGCCCCGAGGGAATGTTGCTTAATGAAATTTACAAGATATCAGTCTTATGTCCTGATATCTTGTTTCTTGAATCTATTATCTAACTATTCGCCAGCCTGATCAATTCCTTAACCCGATCAACCCCGGTTACATCAATGCTGTATTCATCGCCGGCTTCGGCACTCATCATGATATGCTCATTATGAAACTTCATTTTGCTGGGGATCTTGATCCTTGCCGATGAGTGAACTTCTTTTACCCCTGTAAAATGAACAAGATCGGCCACGTTGGCTTCACTTACACCGCTGCCTGGCATAATGCTGATCCGGTCTGCAGCTTGTTCAACAAGGCGGTTTAAGTTGCTGGCGCCTTCAATAGCAGTACTTTTACCGCCCGAGGTCAGGATACGCTCGCAGCCCATTTCAATAATTTCTTCAAGGGCTTTATGCTGATCGATACACATGTCAAAAGCGCGGTGGAAGGTAACACCCAGGCCCCATTGCCGGGCAAGGCGTACCATTTCGGTACAGCGTGGTATATCTATTGTGCCGTCTTCTTTAAGTATGCCTATCACAACGCCATCGCACCCGGCATCAATACAATACCTGATATCGGCCATCATGAGCTTGTACTCCATATCATTGTACAAAAAGTCGCCTCCGCGGGGGCGGATGAGCACATAAAGCTTGATATGGAGCAGGCTGCGTGCCATTAATATAGTACCGTGTGAGGGGGTAGTACCGCCCTCCTTCAAATTTTCGCAAAGTTCAACGCGCACAGCGCCGCCCTCCTGGGCTGCCAGGGCCGATGTAACCGAATTAGCGCAAACTTCGAGCGATACGGGTTGATACATTTTCTTTTATATTTTTAATTCATGGAATAGTTCATGGTTAATAGATCATGGTTCATAGAAAAAAATCATATGACTATTTCGGCTATGAACTATCAACAATGAACCATGATCATATAGCTATGAACCATCAACCATGATCTATGAACTAACTAAACTCTATTTATAATAACTCTTTCCCGGTATTAGCAGGTCCTGTTGCTGTGCATTGCAAACGGCGTATGAAAAACCGCTTTGTATGGCATAAGCACCATATTCTCCTTTTTTATTGATAGCTAAAAAGCCAACCTGGATGTTCTTAGCTATTTCCGGTTTCTTTTTGATGATGCGGTTAACCGCTTCCTTGCAGGCATCCTCTGGCGATAAACCCTGGCGCATCAGCTCAACTACCAAAAAACTGCCTACATTGCGGATCACTTCTTCGCCAACACCTGTTGATGTTGCGCCGCCAACCTCATTATCTACATAAAGACCAGCACCAATAATAGGGCTGTCGCCAACACGACCGTGCAGTTTAAAGGCCATGCCGCTGGTAGTGCAACCACCGGAGATATTTCCTTTAGCATCAAGGGCCAGCATACCAATGGTATCATGGTTGTATTTATTGCCCGGTTTACCACCGTTTTCAATATTCATTACGGGGCTGTACTGGGCTTTTTTAAGCCATTCTTTCCAGATTTTTTCAGATTCGGGGGTTAACAGTTTTTCTTTTTTCATGCCCTGTTCAACGGCAAACTGGGTTGCACCTTCGCCAACCAGCATTACGTGAGGGGTTTTTTCCATCACCAAACGGGCTACCGAAATTGGATGAGCTATATCCTCCATGGCAGCTACCGACCCGCAGTTGCCAAACTCGTCCATGATACATGAGTCGAGGGTTACGTGGCCATCACGGTCGGGCAGGCCTGTACGGCCTACAGTATGGTTAGTGATATCTTCGGCTTCGGGGATGCGTGCGCCTGCCTCAATGGCATCAAGCGCGCGGCCTCCGGCTGATAGTACTTTCCATGCTCCTTTGTTGGCGATGATGCCAAAATCCCATGTAGAAATAACAATAGGATAACCACCTTCGGGTTTAGAAATGACAGTTTTTGCTATAACAGAATTAGAAAGCGCTGCAAATGAAGCGCCTGCTGCGGATAATTTGATGAACTTACGGCGGTTGTACATAGCGCTAATATATAAAAAACAGCTATAAAAACCGTTTGGTTATGGCTGGATGACCGTTGTGCTATTCAAAATCGCGCTGGCAGTTAAAACAGTGCCATGCTTTGCGGCTGTAAAATGGAAATATCATCGATAAAAATGAAACGATGGCCGTAAACCAGTGAACCCTTTTTTCGGTCGCGGAACCGTATCGAACGTTGGTAGAACCGCAATATGGACAGATCACGGCGTTAAGCGTTTCGTCATCAATTTCCACATGGTCCTGGTCATGCAGATCGCCTTCGGCGGCTAAAATTTCACGGCAGCGTTCCAGGTCGCGCTCAAATATTTTAAGTTTAATGCCGCCTACCGCCTGGTTGTAAAGCGGGTTGGAGCCGATGGTGTTTTCATCGGCGATAAAACAGGGAATACCATAACCCTCCAGTTTGGTACGGATGATATGTGCCAGCATAACATCGTAATAGGTTTCAAATGTTATGATCTTTTCTTCGGGTTGAGCAGTCATTTTGTAGATAAATATTAATCAAAGGTAAAATGTTTTTTATTTAATTTGGACGCCATGAACCGCATCGACCGAATATCAGCCATTTTGATCCAACTACAATCACGCAGGGTGGTTAAAGCCGGTGATATTGCCGATAGGTTCAACATTAGCCTGCGTACGGTTTACCGCGATATCAAAACGCTTGAAGAAGCAGGGATTCCATTGATAGGCGAAGCAGGGGTTGGCTATTCCATTATGGATGGTTACCGTCTGCCCCCGGTTATGTTTACCCGCGAGGAAGCCACCGCTTTTTTAACAGCCGAAAAGTTTGTTGAAAAGCTTACCGACACTTCAACCATGGCGCAATACCAATCGGCCATGTATAAGGTGCGGGCTATTTTAAAATCATCCGAAAAGGATGCTCTGGAAAACCTTGATGGCAGTATTGAGGTACTGAAAAGCCACCGCCAAAAGCAGGCCGGAAGTATCGATCATATCCAAACCATACTGGATTGCATTATATGCAAAAAGATCATGTGCATCGATTACTTTGCTGCCCACTCGCAGGAAGATACCAAACGTGAGGTAGAGCCTGTGGGTGTTTTTTTCCTGGATAGTTTTTGGCACCTGATAGCTTATTGTCGCCTTCGTAATGACTACCGCGACTTCAGGATAGACCGGATCAAGAAACTGGCAGTAACCGATAAAAGTTATATCAACAGCAAGCACCCTACGCTAAAAGATTACATTGATAAAATGGCCTGTGAAAAGCAGCTTGAACAGGTTGTGATTAAAGTTGACAAAGAGATCCATAGCTATTTGGATCATCAAAAATATTACGGTGGTTTTGTGTCGGAAAAAACTGTCGGCAATAAAATTGAGATGACTTTCCTTACCATATCCATTGAGGGTTTTGCTCGTTGGTACATGACCTTTGGCGATCGTGCCGAGATCATTAAACCCGATACCCTGTTGCAGCGTGTGCGGGAAATCACCGCAACCATCAACCAAAAAATAAATTAATTTTCATTCGTTTTTTTCCTGCTGACATAAGGCTGTCACCAGTGTACTGTTACTTTGTTTCATAATAGCAGGGCAAGGCTTTTATTGGTCGTGTTTTTGCTGGTAATTTAAACCATACACTTATGAAACATTGGATAATAGTAGTATCGAAAGATCACATTAGCAGGGGGATTTCCGGAGGCTTTATTCAGGCCAATCATGGTAAGCTGGCGCCGCTTAAACGTATGGCGGTCGGCGACTGGGTAGCGGTATACTCTCCTAAACAAAAGATGAACGGCGATGAACCTTTACAGGCCTTTACTGCCATTGGCCAGGTGCGGGACGAAGATATCTATCAAAAGCAAATGGCCATTGATTTTACACCTTATCGGCGCAATGTAAATTACTACGAATGTGCCGAGGCACCGATAGCGCCAATGATTGGCGAGCTCGATTTTATCACCAATAAAAAAGCATGGGGATACAACTTCAGGTTTGGATTTTTTGAAGTTCCCGGCACTGATTTTGAAAAGATAAAAGAGCAGATGATAACCGAAGATAAACCACTATTAAATAAAGCTACATTATGGAAAAATTAACAGTAAATGTGCAGGTAAAATTTGAAGCACCAATGACCAAAGTTTGGCAGGGTCTTACCGATCCGGCTATGGTAAAAGAATACTTTTTTGGTACTAATCTTGAATCAAGCTGGAGGGTAGGGGAGCCCATCAAATTCAGCGGAGAATGGAACGGGCATAAGTATGAGGATCATGGAACCATCCTGGATATTGACCCGGGTACCTTTGTAAAATATAGTTATTGGAGCAGCATGAGCGGCACCGAAGATAAGCCCGAAAACTATGCTAATATCACCTATAACTTAACCGAAAATAATGGTGAAACGGAACTTACCGTTACCCAGGATAACGTAAAAAACGAAGAGGCCAAAGCACATTCAGAGCAAAACTGGAAAGGCCTTTTTGAGGAATTGAGAAAGCTGATTGAGTAATTATAATAGTAAACTTATTGTTTATATAAATATTATAATTATTTGACTAAAAATTAATTATAGATCAATATAACAAATAGTAATAGCCCTGAATATGGATAAAGTAACAATAAAAGGCTTCTTTTTAGTCGGAATTTCGGTGCGTACCACAAATCAGAACGGGCAGGCGATGAAGGACATTGCCGGGCTCTGGAATTGGTTTATGAGCGAGCATGTTTTGCAGCAGGTGGTGAACCGCCTCAGCGATGATATTTATTGTGTTTACACCGATTATGAAAGCGATAAGGATGGCTTTTATACCACGGTACTTGGGTGCAGGGTAGCCACTAAAGATAACATTCCCGAAGGGTTGATCTGCATCACTGTGCCCCCCGGAAATTATAACCGCTATGTAGCCAAGGGAGCACTGCCGCAATCTGTAGGGGAAACCTGGCACCAGATCTGGACGAGTGATATAGACCGAAAATATATGGCTGATTTTGATGTGTATGGCGACAGGTCACAGAATCCCGGCGATGCAGAAGTAGAGGTTTTTGTTGGGGTGAATAATTAATGTATCCACCTTCTTTTTTTCTGGCGCAAGTCTTGTGTGGCGGATGGTGTAGGGGTGACTTGTGCCTTCTACGTAAGTCTATTTTAGGATGATACAGTCACAAGTCATCCGCTCTCTTGGCAACCGCACAAGACTTGCGCCATTGAAGGAATTGATACTCTCCAACATGTCATTGCGAGGTACGAAGCAATCGCGAACTATGCAGGGCGACTTGATTAGCCGCTTTGCTTGTTTGGGATTGCTTCGTACCTCGCAATGACGAATTGAAGAAATGTTACCGGCTAAAACTCAAACGCTTGCCGGCTTTACCTTCAATAAGCTTACCGTTGGCATAAGCTAAATTGCCAGAGATAAGTGTATAAACCACTTGTGAGCGGAAGGTATCTCCTTCAAACGGACTCCAGTTACACTTGTATAAAATGTTGTTTTTGTTTACGTTCCAGGGTTTGTTTAAATTAACCAGGACCAGGTCGGCCCAGTAGCCTTCGCGGATAAAACCTCGTTTTTCTATCTGGAAAAGGATAGCTACGTTATGCGCCATTTTTTCGGCTATTTGTTCAAGGCTGATTTTGCCGTGGTGGTACAGCTCAAGCATGGCCGGTAATGCATGTTGAACTAAGGGGCCGCCGGATGGTGCCTGCAGGTAAGGTTGCTCTTTTTCTTCGATGGTATGCGGGGCATGGTCGGTAGCGATAACATCAATGCGGTCATCTAATACGGCCTTCAAAATACCATCGCGGTCTGCCTCGGTTTTAACAGCCGGGTTCCATTTAATATAGTTGCCTTTGGTTTCATAATCCGCATCGGTAAACCATAAGTGATGGATGCAGGCTTCGGCGGTAATGCGCTTATCTTTTAGCGGCGTAGTGTTGTCAAAAAGATGTGTCTCGCGCTCGGTTGAGATATGTAAAATATGCAGACGGGTGTTGTGTTTTTTAGCCAGCTCAACCGCCATTGATGACGATAGATAACAGGCCTCGGCGCTCCTAATCTTTGGATGCAAACGTACCGGGATATTTTCACCAAGCAGTTGTTTATAATGGGCAAGATTACTTTTGATAGTAGCCTCATCTTCGCAATGTGTTGCGATCAGCGTGGGGGCTTGAGCAAAGAGTTTTTCGAGCGTATTCGGATCATCAACCAGCATGTTCCCTGTAGAGGAACCCATGAACACTTTAATGCCGCAAACGTTGCTGATATCAGTGCGTAAAACCTCATCCAAATTGTTGTTTGAAGCACCCATAAAAAACGAATAATTGGCCAGCGAATTTCGCGAAGCAATCTGATATTTATCCTCCAGTAATTCCTGGGTTAGGGTGTTGGGTACGGTGTTCGGCATCTCCATAAATGAAGTGATCCCGCCGGCCACAGCCGCCCTCGATTCGGTATAAATATCGGCTTTATAGGTCAAGCCTGGCTCACGAAAATGTACTTGGTCGTCAATGCAACCGGGGAGTAAATGTAAACCTTCGGCGTTAATAATTTCATCGGCTTGTTGGTCAATTACTGAGTCTATACGATCTATTAAACCATCCTTGATCAATACATCGGCAACGTATTGCTTGTTTTCGTTAACTATGGTGGCTGCTTTTATGAGGATTGTAGACATGGGATTGATTTCGGATTTGGAATGTTCGATTTGGGATTTACTGATAACGGTTTCAAACTTACGAAGTTTTTAAAACTTCGTAAGTTTTGGCCGGGGAAACACAATTACATTTCAGCAAATGTTTCCTCAGTCGGGAACTGCCCCAGGTTTCTATAAATGGGGGTACCACTTGCTTCGCTATCTTCAACCGCCCATTTAGACATGGCGTACATCACCGGTCGTAAGCCCATGCCGGTTTCGCTAAGCCGGTATGTTACATAGGGTGGCACAACAGGCTTGGCCTCCCTGATCAGCAATCCGGCAGCTTCCAGTTGTTTCAGGTGCTGGATCAGCATTTTTTCGGTAATGGTTGGGATTGATTTTTTTAGTTCGCTGTAACGTTTGCTGCCAGTTAACAGGTGAAATAAAATAATAGGTTTCCAATAGCCGCCTATGCGTTCCATAACATAAGTTACCGGGCATTCTTTAAATGCAGCTTGTTTGTTTTCCTGTATGGTCGAACTTTCTTTTATCGCAGTCATGATGATACATACTTTAGGGTAAGTACTTGTAAAAAAGTAAGTACAAAAATACCTTTGTCATCAACAAAAAACAAGTAATCATGAAAATTATAGTAACAGGTTCAACAGGTAATATAAGTAAACCCTTAACCCAAACATTGGTTGCCGCAGGGCACAACGTAACCGTGATTAGCAGCAGTGCCGATAAAGTAACAGACATTGAAGCGCTTGGCGCTCAAGCAGCAATTGGTTCACTGACCGATGCCGATTTCTTGACCGAAACATTTACCGGGGCAGATGCCCTTTATGCCATGGTACCACCAAGCTTTAGTGCCGAAAGTTTAAGGGCATATCAAAATGAAACAGGAAAAAGTTATGCGGAGGCCATCAGGCGTTCGGGTATAAAAAAGGTTGTTGCACTAAGCAGTATCGGTGCACATCTGGACAGCGGAGTTGGCCCGATAAAAGGGATCCATGATGTTGAAGGTATTTTGAGCGGGCTCGACGGGGTAGCCATTAAATTTATCCGTGCACCATTCTTTTATATCAATCTTTATAGCAACATACCGCTTATCAAGCACCAGGGGATCATCGGCTCAAATTATCCGGCCGATGCAAGACTGATCATGGTGCATCCCAAAGATATCGCCGCCGCAGTCGCCGAAGAATTACAGCATGATTTCAATGGTAAAAGCGTTCGCTACATTGTAAGCGATGAGGCAACACCCGGCGAGGTAGCTGCTGTTTTAGGCGAAGCTATTGGTAACCCCGGCTTGCCATGGATAGAATTTACTGACGAACAACTTGAAGGTGGTTTATTACAAGCCGGTGTTCCGCCCGAAATGGCCCGCAATTTTGTTGAAATGGGGACTGCTGTACGTAGCGCAAAAATCTGGGAAGATTATGACAAACATAAACCTGCCGTATCCGGTAAGGTTAGTTTGCAGGATTTTGCTAAGGAATTTGCGGCTGTGTATAACGCTTAAGCAGGCAAATAAAATCATGTCATTGCGAGGCGCGAAACGGAAATTAGCCTTGGGCGCGACGTGGCAATCTCGTAGTTATACAGAGTGGTCATGCATTGGCTACGAGATTGCCGCGCTACGCTCGCAATGACATGGTTTTATTTGTTCTTGTTTCCTGACTCCTGATTTCTTGCCTCTCCTGTTCCTTCCTGTCTCCTGACTCTTGTACTCCTGACTCTCCAAAACTAATTTCCTGACATCACCATGTTTTGGGCAATTGTTCCTACTTCAACAAAAAGCCTATCTTTGCGGCATGGCAGTAACCTTTGAAGATTTTAAATTTAACCGGCAAATTTTGAACGCGATAGCCGATGCCGGTTATACCGAAGCTACGCCTATCCAGCAAAAAGCTATTCCGCCTATTATGAACGGGCAGGATGTGATGGGTATTGCGCAAACAGGTACCGGTAAAACGGCCGCCTACGTGCTGCCTATTATCATGAAGCTGAAATATGCCCAGGGTGATCATGCCCGCGCGCTCATCATTTCGCCTACACGCGAACTGGCCATGCAGATAGAGGAGAACGTGAAAATGTTTGCCGCCAATACCGATTTACGTGTGGTTGTGCTTTATGGCGGCTTAGGGCCCAAAACACAAATTGAACAAATTAACCAGGGCGTTGATATCATTGTTGCCTCTCCCGGCCGTTTTATGGATATCTATCTTGCCGGCCATATCGTAACCAAAACCTTGCAGGTATTGGTGTTGGACGAAGCCGATAAAATGATGGATATGGGCTTTATGCCCCAGATAAACCGGATCCTGGAAGTGGTGCCTGTGAAAAGGCAAAACCTGCTTTTTTCGGCTACCATGAGCGAGAAGGTGCACCAGCTTTCGGCCAATTTCCTGGAATTTCCTACGGTTATTGAAGTTACCCCGCAGGCTACGCCGGCACAAACGGTTAACCAGCACTTATACCATGTGCCCAATATCAAAACCAAAATAAACCTGCTCAAAACGCTGCTTGATATTGAAGGCGACATCACCAAGCTCATTGTGTTTTGTAAAACACGTGCAGTTGCCGAGGATGTTTATAAATTCCTGACCCGTAAATACGGGGAAAAGGAGGTAAAAGTATTGCATGCCAACAAGGGGCAAAATACCCGGATCAACTCCATCAACTCGTTTAAAAACGATGAGGTGAAAATATTGGTAGCTACTGATGTTGCGTCGCGCGGTATTGACGTAAGCGATGTAAGCCACGTGATCAATTTTGATGTACCTGTAGTTTTTGAGGATTATGTACACAGGATCGGTCGTACGGGCCGTGCCCTGCAATCAGGCGAGGCCATCACTTTTTGCACCCCGTCTGAGGAGTACTATGTAGGTAAGATAGAAAAGCTGATCAAACAAACCATCCCGGTTGAAAAAATTCCGGATGATGTGTTTATAGAGGAAACCCCTTATGAAGAACGCCAGGAACAGGCCAAAGAGATCGACTTGCAAAAGCGCAAGGAAGATCCCGATTTTAAGGGCGCCTTCCACGAAAAGAAAACCCTTAATCAACGCAAAAAATTTGATGCCAATAAGGATAAGTCCAAATATGGCTCAAAGGCAGCAAGACAAGGTACCGGCCGATCATCCAAAAGCAAAAAACGACACTAAGCCCATCAATGAAATTCAGATTTACCCCTTTAAACCTTTTTACTGCGTTTTTGGTAGCGGTGGCTGCCTATGTTTTTATTTACGGAGCCGGTATAGCCGGGCGGCCGCTTGAGCACTGGGGAGGCATCATTGGCTGGATCTTTTTATTGTTTGCCCTTGTGGTTTTTGTGATTGATATCATGTTCCGCAACTTTTTTATTGAAACCAAAAAAATATGGATGGTGGAGACATTCTTCATTGTTCTGGTTATAATTATATTCTTACTTGTAAAATAAAAATTGAAATGAAAACCGCTGAAATAAAGCTTACCGTTACGCTTGATGATAATAACGTTCCTGAACATATCCTTTGGGAATCAACCGATTCAACCAACAAAGAAGCCCTGCCTGTAAAATCAATGATGCTTGCCCTTTGGGACCAAAGCTATAAAAATACCCTGCGTATTGATCTTTGGACAAAGGATATGCCTGTTGACGAAATGAAACGCTTTTTTTACGAAACCCTGCAAACCATGGGCGACAGCTTTTTACGTGCAACCGGTGAAAAGAATATTGTTGAGGACCTGCGCGACTATTGTGCCCACTTTGCCGACAAAATGGAGATAACTCAAAAATAACAACCTAATATGCGCCTTAGCTCAATTTTATCATTTGTAGGTTTTGCTACGCTACTTGCCGCTACCTACTGCCCCTTACTGAGGGTTTTTCACGTGAAAAGCTTTAATGTTCATGGTATGAGCCCATCATATGGACTGGTACTACTATTAGTTGCCGTAGTTGGGATCATTGTATCATTTTTGAATCAGGCTAAGATAATGCGGGCTACTGCCTGGATCTCTTTGGTGTTGGTTGTTCTGCTGCTTATTGCCACGATTTTTAAAGTAAACGGTGAATTTAAATTTATTCCATTTCACTCTATCGAGAAGTTTTTCAAAGGACAGCTCAAATTTCAATGGGGTTGGTATGTAATGTTTGCAGGTCCGGTTTTGGCCTTAACAGGCGCTTTAAGCGGCCGCCCAAAGGTTTTTATACCCGCTGCTACAGATAATACTGCAGTAAATTAATATTCCCGGTATGTTTAAAAAAGCTGTGACGTTTACATTACAGCTTTTTTTAAACATATTTGTAATTCAGATTAATACGAATACCTAATGTTAAAGTTTTCCTTCCGCCAGCAGGTTTTAGCGGGCTTTGTAGTATCGATAATACTTGTTTTTGTGGTTGGCGTTTTATCGTACACCAGTATCCGCCAGTTTGAGGATGACAATGTTTGGGTTGATCATACACAAAACGTTATCCGCTCGTCAAATAACCTGCTACAGCATCTTATCGATGCCGAAACAGGCATGCGCGGTTACGGGGCAACCAATAAAAAGGCGTTTCTTGATCCATATAACGAGGCGCTTCCCCGTATTGGTGTTGATTTGCAGGAGCTAAGAGATCTTACTAAAGACAATCTTCTTCAACAAGCCCGTATTGATTCTTTAACATCGCTGGTTTCATCGCAGCGCGCCATATTAAAAACCAATATTGATACCCGTGAAGCCAAAGGTTTGGACTTCATGGTGCAGAACAATATGTTTTTTAATGGCAAGCAAAATATGGACATGATCAGATCGATCATTGCCAATATCATCAAGTCGGAAAGCCAGTTTTTGCAGGACCGTAAAAAAAGCTCGGAGACTGCATCCAATAGGGTTGTGATCATCATTATTTTCGGTTCCATTATTTTCCTGATCATCATATTGGTATTATTCTTCTACATCCAAAAAACGTTTGACCAGCAAAAGAAAATTGAAGAGGAGATAAGGGTTGCCAATATTGAGCTTGGTAAAGTGCTTGCCGATAATGAAGCCAAAAACTGGCTGCTTACCGGAACCGGGCAGCTGAACGAAAAAATGCAGGGCCAGCAGATTGAAAAGGAACTGGCAAATAATATTCTGTCGGAAGTTTGCGCATACGCAAATGCTGCTGCAGGTACATTTTACCTGTATAATGAAACAAATGACAAGCTTGAGCTTTATGCTTCTTACGCGTTCCATAATCCCGATTTTGTTAAAAAATCGGTACAAATGGATGAAGGCTGGCTTGGCCAGGTAGCCAGAGATGGTAGGGCAGCTGTTGTAAAAGGCAAACTGAACGATAAACTTGAGCTTTCATCGTCGGTATTAAAAACTGAACTGGCCGAATCATTCATTATTCCTTTCTTTTTTGATAAAAAGCTTAAAGGCGTAATGGAGGTTGCTTTTAACGAAGTGATTTCAAAAAATAAATCTGAATACCTTTTAGCTGTTGCCAATGATATGGGCATAGCTGTTAATACTTCGCAGGCACGCACCATTATGCATGACCTGTACGAAGAAACCCAGCAACAGGCCGAAGAACTGGAAGCACAACAGGAAGAGCTGCGTGTCACCAACGAGGAGCTTGTTCAAAAAACAGAAGAGCTGCAGGCTTCAGAAGAAGAACTTCGTGTGCAACAGGAAGAACTGCGCACCACCAATGCCGAACTGGAAGAGAAAGCAAGTTTGCTTGAAGAAAAGAACCAGGCTATTGAACAGGCCCGCCAGGCTATTAACCTGAAGGTTGAAGAGCTGGAAACTACAGGCAAATACAAATCGGAGTTTTTGGCTAATATGAGCCATGAGCTGCGTACGCCGCTTAACAGTATCCTGGTACTGGCGCGCATCCTTAAAGATAACAAGCCACTTAACCTTTCTGAAGATCAGATCAAGTATGCCAGCGTGATCTTCAATGCCGGTAATGACTTGCTTACGCTGATCAATGATATCCTCGACCTTTCAAAAATTGAATCGGGCAAGCTGGATATGCAGAATGAGGATATCAAGGTAAGTGATATTGTTGGCGATATGGAAATGCTGTTTGCCGAAGTAGCAAGCAACAAAAAGATCAACTATACCACAACTATAGCTAAAGAACTGCCGCAAACTATATTTACCGATAAAGTACGCCTTGAACAGGTGGTCAAAAACCTGTTAAGTAACGCATTTAAGTTTACGCCCGAAAATGGCTCAATTGCTATCAATGTAAGGCCGGGCGCTAAAGATAAAACCATCAGCTTTGCTATAAAAGATTCAGGTATCGGTATCCCTGCTGATAAACAGAAAGTGATATTTGAAGCATTTCAGCAGGCCGACGGATCAACAAGCCGTAAATATGGCGGCACCGGCTTAGGTTTATCCATAAGCCGTGAGCTCGCTTACCTTTTGGGTGGCAGCATAACCCTGAGCAGTGAGCCGGGTATAGGCAGCGAGTTTGTACTGACAGTACCTTATGAAGCTAAATTAACACCGGTTACTGTAACTGAAGACGTACTGCCAACTGCCGAAACTTTTAAAGCAACTGCCGAATTTTTGGCACCTGTTAAAGCTGCACCGCGCGAGCCGGGTAAGGAGCCTTTGGTAGTGATTGTTGAGGACGATAAAAACTTTGCCAGCATATTGCAGGATTATGCCCGCGATCATGGTTATAAATCGATCATGGTGTATGAAGGTACCCGTGCGGTTGAAATTGTTAAGGAAGCCAAACCCGATGCGGTAATATTGGATATCATGTTGCCGGGTAAAGATGGCTGGCAAATTTTGAAAGAGTTAAAGAACGATGAGGATATAATGCATATCCCGGTTCACCTGATGTCGGCTGGAGATGCGGCGGCAAACCGTGTCAGGCGCGAAGGGGCTATTAACTTCATGAAAAAGCCTATCAATACCGAAACGCTGGATAAACTTTTTGCCGATATCATGGTACAAAGTGGTACCCGGTTCAAGCAGATCCTGCTGGTTGAAGATCATAAAGCCCAAAGCCAGGCTTTAAAAGACCTGATGCAAAGCCAGGGTATAACTGTCGATCAGGCTTTTGACGGCGAATCGGCATTCAGGATGCTTCACGAAAACGAGTACCAGTGTGTAATACTTGACCTTAACCTGCCTGATATCTCAGGGCTTGATTTGTTGGATAAGATCAAAGAGGTTGACCGTTTTGCCGCATTACCTGTTATTATCAACACCGCTATGGAGCTCGATAAAACATCGGTAAACAGGTTAATGCATTATGCCAATGCTATGGTGGTTAAAACCAATAAATCATCCGACAGGCTGATTGATGAGGTTAACCTTTTCCTGAACAAGATCAGCGAAACTGCAATTGCCCCGGCGCAGCAGGCTTCAGCGGCGGTACCTGCAAAGTCCAAAACATTAACTAAAGGCAAGGATGCCATTAAAGGCAAAAAAGTGCTCATTGTTGATGATGATATGCGTAATATCTTCGCGCTGAGCAGCGCCCTGCAAAGCTATGACCTTAATGTGGAGATAGCTAACGATGGGGAAGAGGCTATAACCAAACTGGAAGAGATAACAGATATTGATATTGTGCTTATGGATATCATGATGCCTAAAATGGATGGCTACGAGGCCACAAGGCATATCCGTAAGCAAAACAAATGGGCTAAGTTGCCTGTAATAGCATTAACTGCAAAAGCAATGAAAGACGACCGCGAAAAATGTATAGCGGCCGGCGCCAATGATTATATCACCAAACCGGTTGATATGGACAGGCTGATATCGCTGATGCAGCTTTGGCTTGAACGTTAATTATGGATACAGCGCAGGGAATTATATCAAATGCACAGGTTCATGAGCTTATTGATATTGTAAGAAAGGTTCATGGTTTTGATTTTTCGGGTTATACCAAAGCATCGTTAAAACGGAGGTTAACCCGCATCATGCTGCTTAACAAGTTTGAGTTTTATGACCTTAAACATGTGCTTATTAACGATGCGGATTTTTTTCAGGGCTTTTTGGAAGAAATTACGGTCAACGTAACCGAAATGTTCCGCGATCCTTCCTTTTATCGCGCGGTTAACACTCAGGTTGTTCCGTATCTTTCAACCTATCAGCATGCAAAGATCTGGAGTGCGGGTTGCTCAACAGGCGAGGAGGTTTACTCCATGGCCATCTTGCTGAAAGAGGCCGGTTTGGGTAAAAAATCGTTCATATACGGTACGGATATCAATACCGAGGTGTTAAGAGAGGCCCGTAAAGGTATTTATAGCCTGCGTAATATAAAAAGTTACGCCGAAAACTATCAGTACACTGGTTTAAAGGGTTCAATTACCGATCATTTTACTATTTTGTACGATGCGGCATCGGTTCATAATGAGTTAAAGCAAAATACGCTGTTTTCGGTACACAATTTAATATCTGATAATGTGTTTAATGAGTTTCAGATGATAAGTTGCCGGAATGTTTTTATTTATTTTGAAACGTTTCTGCAGGAACGGATCCTTGACCTCTTTTATAAAAGTCTTTGCCCGCTTGGCTATTTATGCCTTGGCAGTAAGGAAACTATCCGGTCTGAGTCGTTCAAGAGTAAGTTTAAGGTGATCAACCAAAAGGAAAATATTTATCAAAAAGTTGGGACCTGATAAAAAATTACTGGAGAGATGGCATGACGCCCAGATAGTTTTATTTGGCGGTTCGGCGGGTTCGTTCAAAATTTTGTTTCAGATCATAAAAGATCTTCCCGAAAAACTGGGAAAAACCGTAATCCTTATCATACACAGGAAAAAAAATTTTTTCAGCGAAATAGAAAAACTGTTCGCTGAAAATAGCCGTATGTACATGCGCGAAATTGAGGACAAGGATATTCTTAAAATGAATACTATGTATATTGCCCCGGCAAATTATCATACCTTAATTGAAGACGGCGGTTATTTTAGCCTGGATGTTTCGGAGCCGGTATGGTATTCAAAGCCATCGATAGATGTTACTTTTGAAAGCGCTGCCGAAGTTTATGGCGATAAGTGTATCGCTATATTGCTATCGGGAGCTAATCAGGATGGTGCTGAAGGTTTATTAAAATTAAAGAATAGCGGTAGCGTTACTATAGCCCAGGACCCTGCTGATGCAGAAATGTCCGAAATGCCGCAGGCAGCAATAAAATTAGATGCTGTCGATTATATTTTAACACAGGATGAGATTTTCAAACTTTTACTTTCATAACAATCACCAACCTTTAATCAATATTAAATGACCCCTGTTAATATTCTTATTGTTGATGATAGAGAAGAGAACATTATTGCGCTTGAAGCATTGCTTGAGCGCGATGATATTAAAATATTCTCTACTACATCGCCAAATGAAGCCCTTAAGATAGCCTGGGAAACAAACATTGCTATTGCATTGGTTGATGTGCAAATGCCTGAAATGGACGGCTTTGAGCTGGTGGAAATGCTCAAATCAAACCCGCGTACCAAAGATATCCTGGTTATTTTTGTAACGGCAATTTCAAAGGAAGCCAAATATGCTGTGAAAGGCCTCGGCACCGGAGCGGTAGATTATCTTTACAAACCGCTTGATCCTTATATTACATCGGCCAAGGTTGATTCATTTGTACAGCTGGCCCGTACACAGGCCGAAATAAAACAAAAGAATGATGAGCTGCAGGATTACGCCATCGTAGTAAAAAACTCGGCCGATATTATTACTTCGGTTGATGCGCAAAGCCTCCGCATTGCGAACATAAATCCAACAGTCGAAAAAATAATGGGCTTCAAGCCTGCCGAGCTGATCGGTAAAAGCCTGGTTGACCTGGCTATTGACGATCACCGCCCCATGTTTCGTAAAAAGCTGGGCGAGATCATCAAAGACAACCTGAGCTATGCCATTTTTGAATTTAAGTTCGAGACTTTCGACAAAAGGGTGATTTGGGTGGAGTGCCGGGCGGCATACCGGAACAAGACCATCTTTATCAATATCAGTGATATTTCTCCGCAAAAAAGTTACCAGGAGCAGCTGATCAAATCAAAAGAGAACGCAGAATACAGCAAAAAGGTAAAAGAAACTTTTTTGGCCAATATGAGCCATGAATTGCGTACGCCGGTTAATGGTATTATTGGTATCACTTCGCTTTTGCGCAAAACAAGCCTTACCGATCAGCAAAAAGGGATGCTTGATTTGCTTGATACCTCATCCAAGTCGTTATTGGGTGTGATAAATGATGTGCTTGATATCTCAAAAATTGAAGCTGGTAAATTCAGTATCGTCCGTACGGCAAATAATGTTTATGATATTGTAAACTCGGTTTTTAACCTGCTCAAGTTTAAAGCCGACGAAAATAATATCGAGTTTTTACTTGATATTGAAGAGGAAGTGCCGCAATACCTTATGTTGGATTCATTACGCCTTAACCAGATACTGATGAACCTGCTGAGCAATGCCCTTAAGTTTACCGAAAGGGGATATGTGAAGCTTAAGATCACTGTACTTCAAAAACACAATGATAAGGTAAAACTAAAGTTCAGTGTTGAGGATACGGGTATCGGGATCCCGGCCGACAGGCTTAACCGGATCTTTGAATCATTTGAACAGGCCGATGAAGATACCGTAAGCAAATATGGCGGTACCGGTTTGGGGCTTACCATTGTCAAAAAACTTGCCGAACTAAAGGGGGGCGAACTGACCGTTAGCAGCCAGGTAGGCAGGGGCAGTACTTTCAATTTTGTGAATTGGTACACGATAAGCCTGAAACCTAAAGACAAGATAAGCCCTAAGAAAGATAAAATACTGCCCCCGTTTAATAATATAAGGGTACTGGTAGCCGAGGATAACATGGTGAACCAGTTCATGCTTTCCAAAATATTAAAGGATTGGAATGTAGAGGTGGAGATGGTTGATAACGGCCGTAAGGTAATTGAGAAACTTACCAATAAAGAGTACGATATTATTTTAATGGATACCCACATGCCCGAAATGAACGGCTATCAGGCAGCCAAAACAATCCGGGTTGATTTTGAGGAGCCTAAACGGAGTATCCCTATCATATCCTTATCGGCGGCAAGTTATGACCATGAGCAGCAGGAGGCTTTATCGGCGGGTATGAATGATGTGCTTTCAAAACCGTTTTTGCCTTACCAGCTGCATGAAAAAATATCGAGGCTGTTAAGGGTGGATGTTTAAAAATCCAGTTTGGTTTGTCCAACACCCAATACCCTGGCCTCATGCTCAAGCAGCCATTTTTTGCGCCACACGCCGCCGGCGTACCCGGTGAGGCTGCCATCTGAGCCTATTACGCGGTGGCAGGGCACTACAACCCAAAGGCTGTTACGGCCATTGGCAGATGCTATTGCCCTTATAGCCAAAGGATTGTTCATTTGGTTTGACTGCTGGGCGTAAGTAATAGTTTTGCCATAGGGGATGCTTAGTAAGCCCTCCCAAACCTGCTGCTGAAAGTCACTTCCGGCTTGTTTTATGGGGAAGGTAAACTCTTTTCTCGTGCCTGCGAAATATTCATTTAACTGATCGATAACCGTTTGCAGCAGCCTGGTAGAAGCAGGTTCAATCTCATATTCCTCATCACGTATGGATACGGAAGTTATAAAGCCGTCTTCTTGAATTATGCGGGCAATGCCAACCGGTGTGCGGAAATAAGCTACAGGCATGGGTAATTGGTATATTATAATCAAAATTAAGCTAATTTTATTAGCTTGTCAAATGCCCATATTCACTCGCGGGTAATTATTACATTTGCGGTTATGAAACTGGTTAACGAAACGTGGTACCTGCTAAAAAAAGAGATTTTGCTGGAATGGCGGGCAAAGTATGCTTTTAATGGCGTTTTGCTTTATGTGGTTTCGACGGTGTTTGTTTGTTACATTTCATTGAACCTGAACCCCGGCTTTTCAAAAAGCGCAGGGTATCCAATAGTCTGGAACGTACTGTTCTGGATCATTATGTTGTTTGCATCGGTAAATGCTATTGCCAAAAGCTTTATGCAGGAAAGTAAAAGCCGGCTGCTTTATTATTACTCCATTGCCAGTCCGCAGGCCATTATCCTGTCTAAAACAATTTATAACATTTTGCTGATGGCTTTACTGAGTGCGCTGGCACTAATAGTTTATAAAGTGTTTTTCACCAATACCCTTGGTGATCCCTTGTACTATTTCCTGGCCGTGTTATTAGGCAGCGTTAGTTTTTCTACTGTTTTTACTATGATCTCGGCCATCGCATCAAAAGCAGGTAACAACGGTACGCTGATGGCCATATTAAGTTTCCCGGTTATTATCCCGGTTATACTGGTGCTTATCAAATTAAGCAAAAGCGCAATGGATGGGGTAGACCGGAGTTTCTTTTATGGCAATATAGGCGTTTTATGTGCTATCAATGCCATTGTTATAGCTACTGCCTTACTGCTTTTCCCTTATTTGTGGAGAGACTGATCAATCATATAATACCTACTTATTTGTTTGGTTTTTCAGTTCGATATCCAGAATGGCCTGACCTTGTTGTTTTAAATAAGCTTTAACAAGGGGTGCGTAAAGCTGCGAACCATTGTCTGAGTTGGTGAAGATCAACAAACCTCGTTTTGAGTTAGGGAGGATGAAAACAATGGTATTAACGCCGGGATCCCGGCCACCATGCGAAACTCCATATTCTCCATTGCCTAAATCATCATAAACTGACCAGCCCAGGCCCATATATACATGTTCCTTGATCTCCACTTGTTTATCAAGCATCTGCCTGAACAGCTCTTTTGATAATCCTCCACCATCTAATATCCAAACTAAAAACCGACCATAGTCACCAACTGTTGTTTTCAGCAGGTCGGCGGCATTGGCTTCTTTGTTCTTAGGTATTTCAAGAGATTTGCCATTTTCATCCGTGGGGACAGCAAAACGGCTTTCCATTTTATCATTCCAGGTAAAGCCTGTGCTCCTCATTTTTAAAGGTTTAAAGATGATGGAATCGGCCAATTGAGCCAGCGTACGGTGAAATTTATTTTCAAGCGCATGCCTCAGGTATTCAAACCCTTCGCCTGAATAGCCATATTTTGTTCCCGGATCGACTTGAAAGGCAAGTTTCCCATATTTTAATTGTGATCGCCAGTTTGGGAAACCGGTACGATGGTTCAGGATATCTTTTGTGGTTAACTTCAAGCTTCGCGGGTCATCTTTAATATCCGGATCTGTCCAGTAATGAAATAATGGTTCATCCAGCTGCCATTTACCCGAGTTCACAAGATTAAGTGTAACCATCGTTGTGATAGGTTTGGTAAGGGACGCAACATTAAACAATGCATTATCGCTGGCCGCAACACCCGGTTTGAGATTACCAAATACTTTAACTGATTGTAATTTCCCTTTCTCAATATAGGCTAATCCAAGCGCAGGTATATTCCTTTTTTTAAGCCAGGCAAGTACTTTTCCCGGATCATTCATATCAGGAATGGTATCTGTTTTATTCTGTGCATATGCAATGGAAGTGATGAGCAGCAGTAACGATAAACTTAAAATTATCTTTTTCATATGCCAGGTTTCTTGTTAGTCGCTATTAACTGTCCATATGTTACAGGTAACAGCCTGATATTTAATTCGGGGTAGTAATCCGAAAATTTTGAGCGAAATATTCCCATTTTTTTTCTAATTTCATTTTAATTTGGATTAAGTCTAAATTAGTAATTACTTTTGTCGCCGACTTAACCAAACAACAATGCATGCTAAAACCCTTACTTTAGTTGTACTTTCTTTTTTTGTTTCGGGCACGGTACTGGCGCAGCAGCCAAACACCTCAACTGCCGAAGATTCACTTAATAACAATACCGTTAAAAGTTCGCTTTTATCAAATACTACCATAGGTGGTTACGGTAATGCTTTTTACCAGTACAATAACAATCAAAGAACGGCCAAGGTTGACCTGGAACGCTTTGTGTTATTTGTTGGCCACAAATTCAGCGATAAGATCTCTTTCTTTTCTGAAACCGAGCTGGAAGATGCCAAAGTAAACGGCGGCGAACCCGGCGGCGAGATCACCATTGAGCAGGCTTACCTGAAATTTAACCTCAACCCCAACCAATACATAGTTGCCGGTTTGTTTTTGCCAAGGATAGGTATCCTGAACGAAAACCACCTGCCAACTACCTTTAACGGTAATGAGCGTAACTATGTGGAAACGCTGATCATCCCCGCCACATGGCGCGAATTGGGCGTTGGCTTTTACGGCCGTTTAAATAATTTCCCGATAAACTATTCAATCGGGCTGATGAACGGTTTAAGTGCAGGTGGCTTTACCCACGGTACCGGCATTGTTGACGGCAGGTTTGAAGGCCGTAACGCAACAGGCACAAACCTTGCAGTTACCGGGGCGCTTCAATACTATCAAAGTGGTTTTAAAGCCCAGCTATCCGGCTACTATGGCGGTACTGTAGGCATCCGCAAAACAGAGGCCGACAGCCTTGGCTTAAACTCAGGCGTATTTGGTACCCCGGTTGCTATGGGCGAGGGTGATATCCAGTATAACGGGCAAGGTTTTTCGGTGAAAGTATTGGGTACCATCCTTTCTATTAAAGATGCCGATAAGATCAACAGGGCTTACGCCAGCAATACACCAAAAACAGCCTACGGTGCATATGCCGAAATAGGTTACGATCTGCTTTACCGCAGCAATTACGGCAAAGTAAATGCGCCTCAACTAATTGTTTTTGTGCGCGATGAAAAGCTCGACCTGAACGCCAGTATCCCCTCAAACGGTATAACCGATCAAACGCTTAATAAAAATTATGTGGTAGCGGGATTAACTTACCTGCCGCTTCGCAATGTGGTGGTTAAGGGCGATGTTAGGCTGGCCCATAGCGGTGTGCAAAACCCGGCGCTGATCATTAACCCAAGCCCGGTTGCATTGCCTTATCAAACCAATAATACATTGATAAACCTGGGTATTGGATATTCATTTTAAACTTAAGCACCATGGATAGAAGAGAATTTGTTAAACAGTCATGCTCGCTATGCCTTGCGGCAGGTGCCGGCATGCTGGTAGGCTCGTTATCGGGCTGTGCCACCCTGCCTGTTTATAAAACAGCTGTGGCCAATAACACGGTAACCGTTCCTGAAACCATTTTTGGTACAACTAATTTTCAGCTTATCCAGCCCAAAAACCAGTATTATAATATCGGATTAAAAAAAGAAGCTAATGGTACGTATACCGCGCTGTTGTTAAAATGCACCCATGCCGATAACCAGCTTACCCCGGTGGGCAACAATGGTTACAAATGCGATTTGCATGGCAGCACTTTTAATAACGAAGGCCAGGTAACTGCAGGCCCGGCCGAACGCCCGCTTAAGAAATACGCAACTGAAGTAGTATCCAATCAAATCATAATTCATTTAACTTAATTTTTACCATGAAAAATACCATACTTGGACTGTCATGCGCTGCTGTGCTTGCACTCAGCAGCTGTGGAAAAGATAAAAACCCGGTAGTAACACAGCCTACAGCTGTTGACGAGCAGGAAGTAATTAACCAGTTTGTAAGTGTTGTAGGTAACCCCAACTATGTTGATATACAGGCTAAGGCTGCTTTATTGAATACATCAATAACAACTTTTTTAACAACACCTACTGATGCCAACCTCGCCGCTGCACGTATAGCCTGGAAAAATACCCGCCAGCCATGGGAGCAGGCCGAAGGCTTTTTGTTTGGCCCCGTTGAGGATGAAGACTATGACCCAACTATGGATAGCTGGCCTTTGAACAGGGTTGATGTTGATAAACTAATATCAGGTACTGATGTTATCAATTTAACTTCTGTTGATGCGCTTGATGGCTTCTCAAAAGGCTTCCACGGCATCGAGTATATCATATTTGGCCCGGGTGGTACCAGGAAAGCTGCTGATATCACTGCCCGTCAAAAAGATTACCTGAAGTATACATCTCAAAGCTTGCTGAATACCACTACCGCGCTTAGGGATAGCTGGTCGGCAACGGGAGCTAATTACGCGGCCAAAATTACTACTGCCGGAAAAGGAAGTTCCGCGTTTGCAACACGTAAGGATTTATTTTTGGCTATTACAGGCAGCATGGCCGGTATTTGCGATGAAGTAGGTACTGGTAAAATGCAGGAGCCTTATGCAGCTAAAGATTCAACTTTAGATGAGTCGTCATATTCGCACAATACCACTGTCGATTTTACTAACAACATTCAGGGCATCCTTAATGTGTATACCGCAACTTACAACGGTACCAAAGGCACAGTAAGTTTAAGCACATTAGTAGCTTCAAAAAATGCAGCCCTGGATGCTAAGATCAAAACACAGGTGCAAACGGCTTTATCTGCAATGGCCTTAATTACCCCAACTTTTGAAAAGGCTATATACGATAACCGCGATAAGATCAAAGCCACTCAGGATGCGCTGGCAACCCTGCAAGCCACGCTTGAAGGCGATTTGACCACATTTATACAAACAAATATTAAGGACTAATTTTTAAGGTGAAGAAATTAAAGGTTATAGGCGCGTTAGCACTCCTGGTGTTGCTGCTGGCAAAATGTCAGAAAGCTGCCGAATTTCCGGCTGATAAATACGATGAGCGTTTATCCGGTGGTGATGCTACTGTGTTTGACATCACATCGCACGCGTTCAGTAATATGTTTCCCGGGCTTTCGGCATATGATGCCGAGGTACATGGTTTTGGCGATGCGGCTTTCAGCAAGATCTTTGTTACCGCACCTGCGCCTATCAATCCGGGGCTGGGAACTATTTTTAACAATAACTCCTGCATCTCCTGCCATCATAACGATGGGATTGGTTTGCCCACAGCCGGCGAATCGCGTTCATCGTTGCTGGTACGTATCAGCATTCTGGGTATCGATGCGCATGGTGGCCCATTGGCTGCACCGGGTTACGGCTTACAGTTACAGGATAAAGCTGTGTATGGCAAGGTACCGGAGTGTAAGGTCAACATAGTTTATGATGATAAGACCTACAGTTTTGCCGATGGTGAAACTTACGCCCTGCGTGCACCTACCTACACTTTGAGTAATCTTTATACTGCGCTGCCTGCCGGTTACATGCTTTCGCCGCGTTTAGCGCCGCCTATGTTCGGGCTTGGTTTGCTGGAATCAGTACCTGAAAGCGAGATAGTGGCCATGGCCGATCCTAATGATAGCAATGGCGACGGAATAAAAGGCCACCCTAACTATGTTTGGGATGTGGCAACACAATCGCGTCAATTGGGCCGTTTCGGGTGGAAAGCCAATACTGCATCCATCCTTACCCAGGTAGCTGCAGCTTATAACCAGGATATTGGGATCACCAATAAAATATTCCCTGTTGAAAATTCTTTTGGCCAGGCGCAGTATGATGGTTTGCAGGATGATCCTGAATTGCCGGATAGTACATTGAACGCGGTAAGGTTTTATGCAGCTACGCTTGCTGTACCTGCCCGCCGCGATGTAACCGATGCCACCAATAAAAAAGGTGAATTATTGTTTAAGCAGGCTAAATGCGAAAGCTGCCACCGCCAAACATTAACTACCGGCGTAAACGTAGCCTTTAAACCATTATCAAACCAGGTGATCCACCCTTACACGGATCTGCTGGTGCATGACATGGGGCCAGGCCTTGCTGATAACCGCCCCGACTTTTTGGCCAGTGGGCAGGAGTGGCGTACCGCATCACTCTGGGGTTTGGGTTTGTTTGAAACCGTTAATAACCCCGGTTATTACCTGCATGATGGTCGCGCCCGGACTATTACTGAAGCCATTATGTGGCATGGCGGTGAGGCAGAGTCGGCAAAAGTTTTCTTCAGCAAACTATCAAAGGCTGACAGGGATGCAATGCTTAAATTTTTGAAGAGCCTGTAGTTTTTTGTAATGATATTTTGAAAGCGGCGTGGAGTATTTCATGTCGCTTTTTATTTGTTGCCCCTGGATTTTTTGTATTACCTAATAAAACTATGTCATTGCGAGGAGCGGGTGGGAGTGAGTCAGGGTGCGACGCGGCAATCGCATACTATACAGGGCGGATATGCATTGGCTACGAAATTGCCGCGCTGCGCTCGCAATGACATACTTTTATTTATTTGCCAGCAATTTTCATCTCCAATCTATGTCATTGCGAGGAGCGGGAAAGGAATGAGCGGAGGCGCGACGTGGCAATCGCATACTATACAGGGCGGATATGCATTGGCTACGAGATTGCCGCGCTACGCTCGCAATGACATGAATTTAATTTACCACATTCTCTAATTCCATAAATTAAAGTTCAGACAAATTCTTCGCAACAAAAATTATACGTCAACAATTCATTAACCGTTCATGAAAAAAGTGTTTTTTAGTAGATTGAAAAAATATCCTAATTTTATTTAATGCGTTTTTATTGGTTTTTGCTTATTGCGTTTGTATGTCCGCTGATGGTTTCGGCACAAACCGGTACTATTACAGGTAAGGTGGTGCGGGCTGATACTAAAAGCCCTGTACCCAATGCCAGCGTATTTTTAAATAATGCCACTTACGGTACCTCTACGGCCGAAGATGGAACTTTTACCCTGAGTGGTATAAAGCCCGGCCAGTACCAGCTGGTAGTTACCGGTGTAAGTATTGAAGAGTATTCCACAACCGTACTGGTTGGCCGCGAACCCACAAAATTAAGTATTGAGGTTAACCAAAAAGTACTGATGCTGCGCGAAGTAGTGATCAGCAGCAGTGCCGACTGGAAAAAAAACTACGAACTGTTCAGGAAAGAATTTGTTGGTGATACTGAAAATGGCAAGGAATGTAAAGTAACCAATCCTCATATTCTTAACATTATTTACCATAGGGGCAAGCAGCAACTGGAAGCATCGGGCGATGAGTTTTTGGTGGTGGAGAACCTTGCACTGGGCTATCGTACTAAATTTTTGCTGAAAAACTTCTTGTATGATGCTATTGAGCATACCATATCCTATTCGGGAAGCGCATTGTTTGAGAACCTGCCCGGCAGCGCCGCTCAAAAAAAACTGTGGAAGCAAAAACGTGAGCAGGCTTATTATGGATCGGCCCAGCATTTTTACCGTTCGCTTTATAAAGGGAAGTTAAAAGAAGAAGGATTTGAAGCGCACGATTTTACAAGGCAAATTAATCCTGAACGACCTGAGGAAGCAGTGCTGATGCAGAAGATGAAAAAGTACAGGGAAGGCCCGCGCGATTCGGCTTTGCGTTACTACAATTTGTCGAAAATGACCAAGTGGTACCATGAAAACCTGGCCAAGCTGCCTTACCAGGAATTTGAGATATTGCGCAAAACACCACAGGATGGGATTTATGCGCTTACTTTTCCGCACTTCTTATACGTTGTATACACCAAACGCGAGGAAACCACCGAGTTTAAGGATGTTTACCATCCGCTGGATATGCCCAACTACGAAACCAGCATCATGACCAAATATTCGGGCTATATAGCTTTTGATATGAACGGCATTGTGGTATCAAGCCCAAGTCCGCTTTATGAGGGCTCATGGTCAAAAGCCAAGCTCGGCGATCTGCTGCCGGTTGATTACGAGCCGGGGGATTAGGCGAGATGTTTACAGACAAGACTTGAGAACATACGTAATAGCAATTTTGTTAATGATTACTCGGTCGCAGAACAAAGCACCTTTTCTTGCGTCTTACATAAGGCACAATCACTCACCCCAATTTTTGGGTATGTTAATACTTAGGTTATAACTTAAAAAGGTTATACTTTAATTCAGCATATGATTTGCTTTGAAAAATCATAACATATAATAGCATGTTGGTAAATTATACAAAACAACATGTTGACTTTAAGTAACTTTGTTTTAGCTTTGCGTCAATGAAACCACTTCAAACGTTACATAAAATTCATATTGGTGCCTCACAAAATATGCATCAGGTTTCCGATAATTCGGTTGAATTGGTTGTAACCTCCCCGCCATACCCAATGATTGAAATGTGGGATGAAATAATGGTTAAGCAAAACAAAACGATAGGTGATGCGCTTGAAAAAGGAAATGGTCAGTTAGCGTTTGATCTAATGCATCAAGAACTTGACAAGATTTGGGCAGAGGTATCAAGAGTATTAATTAAGGGGGGATTTGTTTGTATTAACATTGGAGATGCAACTCGGACAATAAATGGGGATTTTTCTCTATACTCAAATCATGCAAGAATTATTTCGGCGTTTAACAAATTAGGAATAAATAATTTACCCAACATACTTTGGCGTAAACAAACCAATGCTCCGAATAAATTTATGGGATCAGGAATGTTACCATCTGGTGCGTACGTAACTCTTGAACATGAATGGATATTAGTTTTTAGAAAAGATGGTAAAAGGACATTTAAAACTCCTGATGAAAAACTAAAACGTAAACAAAGTGCTTTTTTTTGGGAAGAAAGGAATAAATGGTTTTCCGACCTGTGGGAACTTAAGGGTGTAAAACAAAATATTTCCGATTCTGAAACACGTAAAAGAAGTGCGGCATTTCCTTATGAGATAGCATATCGGTTAATTAATATGTATTCATTAAAAGGTGATACGGTATTAGACCCTTTTTTGGGTACCGGAACTACAGCAATCGCAGCAATGGCTTCACAAAGAAACAGTATCGGATACGAAATTGATTCGCAATTTTTAGATATTATCAAAGATAATGTTGCTAAAACCCCTATTGTGGGCTTAAACAACTATACTAAATTTAGACTTGATTCCCACAGAAAATTTGTTGTTGAACGGTTAGCAAACGAAAAGAATGCACCAATAAAGCATTACAACAACAATATGGAATGTGAAGTCATGACTTCGCAAGAAACAGATATGAAACTATCCTATATTGACAGAATCGAAAACTTTAACGATAACGACTATATCGTTACTCATAAGGATAGTTGGATTTATGAAGAGCCTTTGAACCTTAAAAATAAGGTTGAAACTCAATTGCAGGTTTTTGAACTTTAATAGGTTTCAATCTCTTTTTCTAATTCGAGTATATTTAAAAAAACTTCATTTTCATCATAGTATAAATAAAAGACTGGTCTTCCCCATTTTTGATTTGCGGTTGTATTAAACGTGATGACTTCCCGCCGCATAAGTTTAAAAGTTCTCGGTTTTACTTGAATGCCGCCAATCTCTAAACCATTCTTTTTGATGATTATATCAATTCTCAACTCTTCATCTAAATATCCTTCTGCCTCTTCAAATTTATACTTCGATAACGAATCATTTAAAATTTGTATAGCCTTCTTCTCGATTATACCTCCTTTTAATGACTGGACTACAAACAAATCATATTCCCATTGAATACATTCCTGTAAAGTGAATCGCTTTTCACCCCAGTATATCAATTGTGAATCAAATAAATTTCTACCAAAAGATTCAACGCTTCCTTGACTTTTTGTTCCACACTCACAATTATTTTGACTATGCCATTCAATAAGTTCAACAAGTTCTTCTTTGCTTTTAGGGTTGTGAAAACGTATTAATTTCATTACCGGTACACTTTTGTACGGTGCCGATATTCCCATTTTGCCATTCAATTCATTTAGAGGACCGCCAGTATACGCCATATTACATTAAAATTAAAAATCAAACTCAATGGAAATGCCTGTTTTCTTTTTTTCGTAATAAATCATATTCGCTTCGATTACCTCAGCTAACCCCATCATTGTTTTATAAGTGCTTGGTTTAATGCTTACAGGCTTATCACCAATAAAACCGTCAATACCTTTACTTTCTTCTTCTGGCTTAGATAGCCTGTAAGATTCATTTTTGATTTCTGCAATTTTTTTTAAAATCGCTTCTTGAAATTTTAAACCTGCAAAGGTTTTGTCAATTAGAAATTCTTCTACCCACTTTCTTACTACCGTTCTATCAATTGCTCGTGCACTGGCTTCTAACGCCCTAACCATAGGTAGTAATTTATCAGTTGCATTATCAATGGCATCTGGATATTTCTCTATATACCAAGTTTCCCATTCTTTTAGGCTTGCGCCTTTAAATTCTTGAATTAGATCACTCATTTGTCCTACCATGCTTGGTCTTGTACTTTGAGCATTTTGATTGGCTAAGACAAGTATTTGAGTGGAATATTTGGGATAAGAGTTCAATGGTCTACCGGAAAGAATTTCTTGGATTTCGGCACTTTTAAGGTTTAGTTTCATTTATGAAGATTTGACTTAGTGGGACATTTAGCGCAATTGAAATCTTTTCAAGATTCACGATAGAAATGTTTCGTTTGCCATTTTCAACGCTGGCGATATAACTTCTATCTAAATCGCATGAATAAGCCAAATCCTTTTGAGACTGATTGTTTAATTCTCTCAGTTCTTTGATTTTCTTTCCTACTTTTTGCTTTATATCCACTACGCAAACATCTTAAGTTGTTGACTATAAATCAAAGACTATAAGTCACACTGAGTTTTTTATTTTAAAAAACATTTGGTAAAAATAATTGTCAAAATGCGTCAAAAATGTGAATGCCCTATTTTGATACCTTTTAATAATTATTGAGAATGAATCGCACTGTAGCCATCTTTAATTTATTACGATTCTAATTTAACCAACCAATCTTTTCGCCCAATTATCATACCCATTACCTCAATCACCTAATGATTTTTCCTTACCTTTACCGCCATAAATCATATGAAGTTTATTTATCAAACATGGTGGAAGGTGGCGGCTGTTTTGCTGGTATTATCTACCTTTTACACCGGCCTGGTTTTCAAAGCCCCAAGGCTGCCAATTATTCACGAAACCATCCGTAATTTGTATTTCCACGTACCTATGTGGATGGGGATGCTGACGGTATTTGTAGTATCAGTTTATTTCAGTATTAAGTACCTGCAAACAGGCAAAGAAGAGCACGACCTTGCCTCAGTTGAGTGTGTGAATACAGGTCTGCTGTTTTACAGTTTGGGACTTTTAACCGGCATGCTGTGGGCAAAATACACCTGGGGCGAGTTTTGGAGTGGTGACCCTAAACAAAACAGTGCTGCTATTGCATTTTTGCTTTACTGTGCTTATTTGGTACTTCGCAACTCTATTGATGAGGAACAGAAGCGCGCCAAGATCTCGGCCATCTACAACATTTTCGCGTTTCCGATTATGATCGTATTGATATTTGTTTTACCCCGTTTAACAGATTCATTGCACCCCGGCAGCGGCGGTAACCCGGCATTTGGTAAATACGACCTTGATAACGGCATGAAGATAGCCTTTTACCCGGCTATGCTTGGCTGGAGTTTTATTGCCCTTTGGATAGCAACTATCCGCTACCGCATCCGTTTAATTGAGAATAAGAAGAACGCTATAAATTAAGATGAAGAAATTAACGCTTTTATTGTTGCTGCTTACTTTTTGTACAGTTGTTTTTGCACAGCAGGGCCAGCAAGTTGAAATGGCAGACGCCTTGCGCCAGTCGGGAAAAATTTACGTAGTTGTAGCAACTATTTCCATAATTTTTGTTGGTTTGGCTATTTACCTGTTTACAATAGACCGCAGGTTAAAAAAAGTCGAAAACGAAAAGTAGTTCAAATAATATGTTTAAACAATTTAAACATATTATTCGTGGCGGTGTTTGATGGTGTACAGAGCACACTAACTAAGAAATATTTGCAATATTGATAAAAATTGTACCAAATTTGCTCACTTTTTTAAGAGATTAATATTTATACAATAGTTATGGCTACGAATATTTTGATTGCCGACCAGGAAACACACTTTTTTAGCGATGTGTGTAAAAACTTTGATTATGCTGCCCAATTCACCAAACATGATGCAGGTTTGCTTGATCAGATCAAATCATGTAACAGCGTTTACCGTTTCCGTTTCCCTATCCGCAGGGGCAATGGTTTTGAGGTAATTGACGCCTGGCGTGTTGAGCACTCACACCACCAGTCGCCAACCAAAGGCGGTATCCGCTACAGCGAAATGGTGAACGAGGATGAGGTAATGGCCCTTGCCGCACTCATGACCTACAAATGTGCCATTGTTAACGTCCCGTTTGGCGGCGCCAAAGGCGGTATCAAAATAAACCCTAAAAACTACACGGTAAGCGAGCTGGAAAATATTACCCGTCGTTATACTGTTGAGTTGATCAAAAAGAACTTTATTGGCCCAAGCATTGACGTGCCTGCACCTGATTATGGATCGGGCGAGCGTGAAATGAGCTGGATTGCTGATACTTATGCGACTATGAACCCCGGTCAGCTGGATGCCATGGGCGCTGTAACCGGTAAACCTATTGCCCTGCACGGTATTGCCGGCAGGAGGGAAGCTACCGGTCGTGGTGTGGCCATTGCCACCCGCGAGTGCGTAAGCGTTGGTGAGGATATGCAAAGAATTGGCCTGCTGCCAGGCTTATCGGGCAAAAGGGTAATTGTACAGGGCCTTGGTAACGTAGGCTACTATTCGGCCAAGTTTTTATCAGAAATGGGCGCGATCATAGTTGGTCTTTGTGAGTTTGAAGGCGCTATTTATAACGAAAACGGTTTGGATATCGAAACTGTATTTCAGCACCGTAAGGCAACTGGTTCTATTTTAGGTTATGCCGGTGCAGCGCAGGAATTTACCAATACTATGGAAGGCCTGGAACAACCATGTGATATTTTGGTTCCTGCCGCTCTTGAAAACCAGATCACCGAGGCAAATATTCGTAACATACAGGCTAAGATCATTGTTGAAGGTGCTAACGGGCCAACATCACCCGAAGCCGAAGCTATATTTTATGCCAATGGCGGTATTATTGTACCTGATATGTTTGCCAATGCGGGCGGTGTAACCGTGTCTTATTTTGAATGGTTAAAAAACCTGAGCCACGTAGCTTTTGGCCGTATGAACCGCAGGTTTGAAGAAAACTCCAATCTTAACCTCGTAAACATGGTTGAAGGTATTACCGGTGTAGCTTTAACTCAAATGCAACGCTCAACCATTATTAAAGGAGCATCGGAGCTTGAGCTGGTAAACTCGGGACTGGAAGATACCATGATCCGTTCATACCACGAGATCAGGGAGATCTATAAAAGCAATGCTGAAATTGGTACATTACGTAATGCAGCCATGGTTGGCGCTATCAATAAAATAGCGGTGTCGTATCAAAATTTAGGTATTTGGCCGTAAGTAGAAAAGGCATATCATAGATTATAAAAAACGAGGTGGGTTTGAAAAAAAACTTGCCTCGTTTTTGTTTAATAAGATATTTACCACGTAAATAAAAAATGCGATATTGTATCAACTTATCACATATGAAAAATACGCTGTTACTGATAGTGATGCTTTTGGGTGCAGTTGGTTTAAAAGCCCAAACTCCAGATAATTTTGAACGGTTTTTAATGAAAACAAATGATGGGTTCAAAATAATATATAATGGCAATTCGCAGTCGATAATTGTTGATATCGTATCTACTGACATAAATCCTATTGAAAATTCTGATTTGATTAATGTTAATCAGGATCCGATTCAATTTAACCTGATAAGCAATAGCGCATTTAGTACTACTGATTCCACGGTTGAGAGGCAGAAAGCTGAATTGCTTGGCTACTCTGAATATGAATTGAATTATATAAAGGATGAGCTAAAACTCAAGATTTCAGACATACATAAGGAGTGGGTAACCATCAATAAAAAATTGTTCCTGCTTTGGCATTTTAATATGCCGCCGGATAATAAATCAATTTCTCAGCAGGTATACTTAACTACATTGTGTTTTGCTCATGCGTTTAACATCAGTAGTCCTGTTAGTACGGGGCAAAATTTTGCTGATAAAAAGAGAAAACTAACCACATTGGCACAAACACTTAAACTGAATAGTTTTAAAACAGATCTGGCCGCTTTGGCTAAGCAGCTTCAGGCGGAGAATAAATGATCAACTCCCGCGATAGGGATCGCAGCGGATACCGGCCAATGAGCGTAATGCCCCGATAGGCATCGGGGTAAACTCTGCAGGCGTATGAGCGAAGAGCCCGGGCCGGAGGTATCGCCCAAATGTTGCTAAAAAGGGAATGATATAAGAAAGCTATCGTCATTGCACGAGACGATCTTCACCTCCGCGTCATTGCGAGGAACGAAGCAATCGCGAACTATACAGAGCGGCTCTGCAAGTAGGGGATTGCTTCGTACCTCGCAATTGTAAGGGTTTAGTAATTCGGAGACAAAATAGCAGGTTATTATTTGTTGTTTAAGGAGATCATATCGATAGGTCTTTTGCCATTAATACCTTGATGAGGTCTTT